>NZ_JANFNY010000023.1 GCF_024437745.1 Roseomonas sp. GC11
CGGCATCGCTGCCCGGGCGCGGCGGGGCCAGCGCCGCCACCGCCACCGGCCAGCCGGCGCGCTCCAGCAGCCGCGCGGCCACATAGCCATCGCCGCCATTATGACCGGGGCCGGCCAGCACCAGCACGCGGCAGGGGCGGAACCGCGCGCGAATCGCCCGCGCCAGGGCGGCGCCGGCGGCGTCCATCAGCACGGGGCCGGGGATGCCGGAGGCCATCGCCAGCCAGTCAGCCCGCGCCATCTCGGCCGGGGTGAGGAGTTCATGCGGGGTCATGCGGGAAGGGTAGGGGGGTTCCGGAAAGGTGACGAGATGGGGGCTCCGCCCCCAGGCCCCCCGCTGGGGGGACAGGGTCCCCCCAGACCCCGCCTTCAGGGGGGAAGGGATTGGCGCGGCGCTTGCTTTGGTGGGGGCAGGGCTGGCATTGCCGCCAGGCTTGAGCGTGAGACAGTGGCGGGGGCACAAAGGGTCATGGCAGCGCAGGAACGGCCATTCGTGGAGATCGACCAGGTCTCCATGCGCTATGGCGGGGTGGAAGGCACCCTCGCCCTGAAGGATGCCACGCTGCATATCCGGCGCGGCGAGTTCGTGGCGGTTGTCGGGCCTTCGGGCTGCGGCAAGTCCACGCTGATGAAGCTGGTCAGCGGGCTGTGGCCCTCCAGCGCCGGCAGCGTCATCGTCGCCGGGCAGGAGGTGGACCGCCCGCTCTCCGTCGTCGGCATGGCCTTCCAGAACCCCACTTTGCTGCCCTGGCGCAGCATCCTGGACAATGTGATGCTGCCGCTGGAGGTGGTGGAGCCCCACCGCCGCCGCCTGCGCGCCGAGCGCGCCGCCTATGAGGAGAAGGCGCGCCGCCTGCTCGCCATGGTCGGCCTCGCCGGGTTCGAGAAGAAATTTCCCTACCAGCTCTCCGGCGGCATGCAGCAGCGCGCCAGCCTCTGCCGCGCCCTGGTGCATGACCCGCAATTGCTGATGCTGGACGAGCCCTTCGGCGCGCTCGACGTCTTCACGCGGGAGGATCTCTGGGCGCAGCTGCAGGAGGTCTGCCTGACGCTGAAGCCCACCGTCATCCTGGTGACGCATGACCTGAAGGAGGCGGTCTATCTGGCGGACCGCGTGCTGGTCATGTCCTCCCGCCCGGGCCGCATCCTGGCCGAGCGCAGCATCCCCTTCCCCCGCCCGCGCCGGCTGGACGACACCTACAGCGCCGAGTTCCAGGCCCTGGTGCATGAGCTGCGCGACCGCATCAATGCCGCCCGGCAAGGGGAAGGCCAGGAGACCGCCGATGCCGCATGACGCGCCCACCCCGCCGCCCGCTCCGGCCCAGGCCCGCGGCAGCGCCAATGCCCGCCGGGTGGAGGCCATGGCCGCCGCCGCCCGCCGCCGCCGCCGGCTGCAGAAGCTGCTGCCCTGGCTGATCATCCTGGCCGCCTTCCTGCTGTGGGAAGCGGTGGTGCGCGGCTTCCAGGTGGACCCCTTCATCCTGCCCGCGCCCTCCGCCGTGGCCGCCAGCATGGTGCAGTGGTGGCAGCCATTGCTGGACAATGCCTGGCAGACCCTGCTCACCACCCTGGCCGGCTTCGCCCTGGCCATTGTCTTCGGCCTGCTGCTCGGCGTGCTGATCGGCAGCTCGACGCTGCTCTATCACGGGCTCTACCCGCTGCTGATCGGCTTCAACTCGGTGCCCAAGGTGGCGGTGGTGCCGGTGCTGGTCATCTGGTTCGGCATCGGCACCGTGCCGGCCATCATCACCGCCTTCCTGATCAGCTTCTTCCCCATCGTGGTGAATGTCGCCACCGGCATCGCCACGGTGGAGCCGGAACTGCGCGACGTGCTGCGCGCCCTCGGTGCCCGCCCCTCGGACATCATCCGCAAGGTCGGGCTGCCGCGCGCCATGCCCTATTTCTTCGCCTCGCTGAAGATCGCCATCACCGTGGCCTTTGTCGGCTCCATCCTGGCGGAGACGGTGGCGGCCAACAAAGGCATCGGCCAGCTCATGATGTCGGCCAGCAGCCGCTTCGACGTGCCGCTGGTCTTCGCCGGGCTGATGGTGACGGCGGTGATGGGCGTGGCCATGTATGCCGTGGCCGTCGCCATCGAGGAGCGCACCACCGGCTGGGCCATGCGCGGCCAGGCGGAGCAGAATGTGGCCAGCCTGAACGGTTGACCCGCCGTGCCCACCCGTCCATGGCGGGTGGGCCACCCAGCAGGAGGGGCCACGCCGTGCCGGTTGTCTTCGAGGACGCGCATCTCCAGGTCATCCACGCGCCCGGGGAGAGCGGCTATGCCCTGGCCACCTTCAACACGCGCGACACCCGGGCCAATGGCAGGGTCTTCTTCGCCCAGCCGCTGCACCAGAAATACGGGGTGGAGTGCTTCGGCTTCGTCTCCCGCGCCGCCAACTGGTATCCGCACCCCTCGATGGCAGCGGCCGCCGCGGCCATCGCCCCGCTGCGCCGGGCGCCGCTGATCGGCTATGGCCACAGCCAGGGCGGCTATGCGGCGCTGAAATATTCCCGCCTGCTTGGCCTCGCCGGGGCGGTAGCCAGCGGGCCGCAGGTCAGCATCGACCCGGCCGAGGGTCTGGCGGACCGGCGCTTCACCCACCATTTCGACCCCGCCCTGCACCAGGGCATGCGCATCGTGGCGGAGGATCTCGCGGGGCGGCTGGTGCTGGTCTATGACCCCGCCTATCCGCCGGATGTCGAGCATGCCGAGGCGATCCGGGCGCTGTCCCCGGCGGTGGAGCCGCTGCATCTGTCGCATCTGAACCACCGCACCGTGGTGGCGCTCAGCCCTTCCACCGTGCTGCTGCCGCTGTTCACCGCCATTCTGGAGGGGAGCCCCCTGGCCCCGGTGGCCCTGGCGGCGCGGCAGGCGCGGCGGCGGCACCCGCAATATGCGGTGTATCTGGCGCGGGCGGCGCTGGTGCGGCGGCGCCCGCTGGTGGCGCAGCGCCTGCTGGAGCCCTGGCGCCCCGAAGAGCTGAAGCCCCCCCTGGCCAAGGAGCGCAACCTGCTGCTGGCCCGCGCCTATGCGCGGCAGCGCCGGCATGAGGAGGCTTTGCGCCTTTATGACGTTCTGCTGCGCGACCACCCCTCGGTGGAGATCTATGCGCGCGAGGCTGAGCGCTCCCGCCAGGCTGTGGCGCGGCGCCAGAAGCTGTAAAAGTCTTTTTGCTTCTTTTTCTTCAGAAAAAGAAGTTTCTTCCTCGATTTATTTTATTTTGAATTTTCACTGCCCCGGCAGCGTGAGGGCGGGCAGTGCCTCGAATCCCGGCCGCCCGAGCAGGTAGCCCTGGAACAGGGTGAGGCCGAGTTCGCGCAGCGCCTCGAACTCGGCTTCCGTCTCCACGCCTTCGGCGAGGACGGCGCAGCCGAGGTCGCGGCACATGGCGACGACGTGGCGCAGGATGGTGCGGCGGGCGCGGTCGTGGTCGACGCCGTGCACCAGGGCCATATCGAGCTTCACGACATCCGGCTGGAAATCGGCCAGCAGCCCCAGCCCGGAATGCCCGGCGCCGAAATCGTCGATGGCGGTGCGGAAGCCGATCTCGCGGTAGCTGGCGAGGATGCGGCGCAGATGGGCGGGGTCGCGCATCAGCTCCTGCTCGGTGAATTCGAAGACGAGGCGCTCATGCGGCAGGCCGGTGCGGCGGGCGGCGTCCAGCGTGGTGCGGATGCAGGCGCGCGGCTCATAGACGGCATTGGCCATGAAATTGACCGAGAGCAGCGCCGCCTGGGCCGTGAGGCCGAGGCGGGTGGCCAGCTCGATGGCGCGCACGCGGCAGGTCTGGTCGAAGGCGTAGCGGTTTTCCTCCGTCACCTGGGCGAGCACGCTGGCGGCGCTTTCCCCCGCCGGGCCGCGCACCAGGGCCTCATAGCCATAGAGGCCGTGCGTGCCGTCCGCCCCCCAGCGCAGGATCGGCTGGAAGGCCATGGAGAGGGGCGGGACGGCGACTCTGGCCTGGCAGGCGGCGCAGGGCTGGCGGGGCGGGGCGGCGGAGTCCATGCGGGCGCACTTTTCCGGTTGGGCAATGACGCATTCTGCGGCACGTTGGTGGATAAAAGATGGATCGCGCCACCCTGCGCCCCGCCGGGCCTGGGCATCCGGCCGAGGGGGAACGATGAACGCGACACCCGACCCGCGCGCCCTGCGCGCCGCCGAGGACCCCGCCCGCCGCCTGCGCCTGCTGCGCGCGCTGGAGCGCAAGCTGCTCTGGCTCTCGGCCTGGATGATCCACCACGCCAACCACCTGCGCCCCAACCGCGACGGGCTGAAGGTGGGCGGGCACCAGGCTTCCTCCGCCTCGGTCGCCGCCATCATGACGGCGCTCTATTTCGACATCCTCCGCCCGGAGGACCGGGTGGCGGTGAAGCCGCATGCCGGCCCCGTCTTCCATGCGGTGAACTACCTGCTGGGCCGCCAGGGGCGGGAGAGGCTCGCCACGCTGCGCCAGTTCGGCGGCATCCAGCCCTATCCCAGCCGGGTGAAGGATGGGGGGGAGGTGGATTTCTCCACCGGCTCGGTCGGGCTCGGCGTCGCCATGACCAGCTTTTCCGCGCTGGTGCAGGATTATGTCCACCTCCAGGGCTTCGCCCCGCCGGGGCAGAAGCGCGGCCGGCATGTCGCCATCGTGGGCGATGCCGAACTGGACGAGGGCAATATCTACGAGGCCCTGCTGGAGGGCTGGAAGCATGATGTCCGCGATGTCTGGTGGGTGATCGACTACAACCGCCAGAGCCTCGATTCCGTGGTGCCGGACCGGCTCTTCGGCCGGATCGAGGGGCTGTTCCGCGACATGGGGTGGAATGTCGTCACCCTCAAATATGGCCGCCGGCTGGAGGCGGCCTTCGCCCGGCCGGAGGGCGAGCATCTGCGCCGCTGGATCGATGACTGCCCGAACAGCCTCTATGCCGCGCTCACTTTCCAGGGCGGGGCGGCGTGGCGGGCGGCGCTGCTGGCCGATCTCGGGCGGCTGCCGGGGCTGCGCGCCATCATCGACCCGCTGACGGATGACGAGCTGGCCGCGCTGATGACCAATCTCGGCGGCCATGACATCGAGACGCTGACCGAGGCCTTCCGCGCCCAGGAGGCGGCGGGGGACCAGCCCACCTGCTTCATCGCCTATACGGTGAAGGGCATGGGTCTGCCCTTCGCCGGGCATAAGGACAACCATGCCGGGCTGATGACGAAGGAGCAGATGGAGGCCTTCCGCGCCGGGATGGGCATCCGCCCCGGCCATGAGTGGGACCCCTTCGAGGGACTGGACATTCCGGAGGCGGAGCTGCGCGCCTTCCTGGCGGAACTGCCCTTCGCCCGGCCGCTGACGCCGGCGGGGCGCTGCCTCTCCGCCCCCGCCGTACCGGTGCCGGAGCATTTCCCGCCGCCGCGCCTGCCGCCCAACCGGATTTTCTCCACCCAGGCCGGTTTTGGCGAGCTGATGGCCGAGATCGGCCGCGGCAACCGGGAGATGGCCGGGCTGGCCGGGCGCATCGTCACCACCAGCCCGGATGTGACCGTCTCCACCAGCCTCGGCCCCTGGGTGAACCGGCGCGGCATTTTCGACCGCCACCGCAAGAATGATGTCTTCCGCGATGCCCGGCTGGCCAGCGCGCAGCGCTGGGGCATGTCGCCGCAGGGGCAGCATGTCGAGCTTGGCATCGCCGAGCAGAACCTCTTCCTGGTGCTGGGCGCGCTGGGGCTGGCGGACCGGCTGCACGGGGCGCGGCTGCTGCCGGTGGGCACGGTGTATGACCCCTTCGTCAACCGGGGCCTCGATGCGCTGATCTATGCCTGTTACCAGGATGCGCGCTTCCTGCTGGTCTCTACCCCCTCGGGCCTGACCCTGGCGCCGGAGGGCGGGCAGCACCAGAGCAGCAACACGCCGCTGATCGGCATCGCGCAGGACCGGCTGGCCAGCTACGAGCCGGCCCATGCCGATGAGCTGGCCATCCTGCTGCGCCATGCCTTCGCCCATATGCAGAAGCCGGATGGCTCGGCGGTGTGGCTGCGCCTGTCCACCCGCGGCATCCCGCAGCCGGAGCGGGAACTCGACCCGGCGGCGGTGATCGCCGGCGGCTATTGGGCGGTGCCGCCGGCGCCGGGGGCGCGCCTGGCCATCGCCTACCAGGGGCCGGTGGCACCCGAGGCCTGGGAAGCCTTTTTTCAGCTCAGGGAGGAGGAGCCGGGGGCGGGGCTGCTGGCCATCACCAGCCCGGACCGGCTGCATGCCGAGTGGCTGGCCAGCCGCCGCGCGGCGCGGCGGGGGCCTGGGGTGCCGCCTTCCACCATCGAGGCGCTGCTGGCCCCGCTGGCGCCCGGGGCGGCCATTGTCTCGGTGCTGGATGGGCACCCGGCCGCCCATGCCTGGATGGGCGCGGTGAAGGGCCACCGTGTGGTGCCGCTCGGCGTGGACCGCTTCGGGCAGGCGGGGGATATCCCGGATCTCTACCGGGAATATGGCCTGGATGTGGAGGCCATCCTCGATGCCTGTGCCCAGGCGATTTTAGAAAATTAAAAGCGTTCTTTTTTGAAAAAAAAGAACCAAAAAACTTTTTTCAGTTGGCGTCTCGCTTCAGGCCTGAGGCGGGACGCCAAACGGAAAGAAAGTCTTTTTGCTTCTTTTTCTTCAGAAAAAGAAGATTCTGAAAATTATAAAATAAATCAAAGGTTTCGCAGATAGCCATCCAGCCGCGCCATGGCGTCGCGCGCCAGTTCGGGCGAGACGGCGAAGCAGAGGCGGAGCTTGCCATCGGGGTCGGCGCCGAAGGCCGCGCCGGGGGCCAGCCCGACCTTGGCCTGGCGCAGGATGCGCACGGCGAGGGCGCGGCTGTCGGTTTCCCCCTCCACCGAGAACATCAGGTAGAAGCTGCCTTCCGGCGCCTGCACTCGGACCTTGGGGATGGCGGCGAGGCCCTCGCTGAAGATGCGGCGGCTCTCGCGGCAGCGGGCGACCATGGTCTGGATGAAGCCATCCCCCTGTTCCAGCGCGGCGATGCAGGCGTGCTGGATGAAGGTGGGGATGGAGGTGGTGTTGTACTGGCTGAGATTGTCGAAGACCGGGGCCATGCCCTCGGGGAAGATCAGCCAGCCGGCGCGCCAGCCGGTCATCGCCCAGTTCTTCGAGAAGGTGTTGGAGATCAGGAGCCTGTCGCTGGCGTCGCAGACCTCGAGGAAGGAGGGCGCGATGGCGTTGCCATAGGTGAAGTGGTTGTAGACCTCATCCGAGAGCAGCCACAGCCCGCGCGCGCGGGCGAGGTCGCGCAGCGCCGCCATCTGCCCCTTCTGCATCACCCAGCCGGTGGGGTTGGAGGGGGAGTTGATGGCGATGACGCGGGTGCGCGGGGTGATGGCGGCCTCGATATCGGCCAGTTCCAGGCGGAAGGCGCCCGATTCGTCGCGGTGCAGCGGCACGGGCACGGCGGTGCCGCCCAGCACCTGCACCGTGGCGGCGAGGTTGGGCCAGTGCGGGGCGGGGTAGATCACCTCGTCACCCGGGCTGAGGATGGCCTGGAGCCCCTGCATGATGGCGTTCATGCCGCCGGTGGTGATGGTGAAGCGGCTTTCCGCCACCTCCACCCCCCAGTGGCGGCGGTGGTAGGCGGCCAGGGCCTCGCGCAGGCGCGGCAGGCCGAGGGCGTAGGTGTAGCGGGTATGGCCGGCGCGCATCGCCTCCGCCGCGGCCTCGACGACGAAGGGCGGGGTGGGCAGGTCGCCCTCGCCGATCCACAGCTTGATCACCGCCGGGTCCTCGCGCGCCAGGTCGGCGATCTCGGCGATCTGGTTGATGGCGAGGCCGCGGATGCGCTCCGGCAGGTCGTCCAGCGGGGTCGGGGCGGGGGCGAGGGCGGTGCTCATGCGGTTCCTCCTGAGGCGCCAGCTGGGGCACCCGTTGGGGCACCAGTTGAAGCGCCGGAGGTTGTGCCGGGGGTCGCGGGGCGGCGCAAGCGGGGGGAGATGCGCTCCGCTCTTTCAATGCGCGGCCGGCTGCGCTAAACGCGCCGGCTCATGGAGACGCCGGCACTGCGTTCGCGGGCGTGGTGGAATTGGCAGACACGCTGGATTTAGGTTCCAGTGGCGCAAGCCGTGGGGGTTCAAATCCCTCCGCCCGCACCATTGGACAAGGCCGGCCGAGACTAGACCTTCAGGAGCATGTGTGGCGATGCAGGTGACCGAGCTGGCAGCCGAGGGGCTGAAGCGGGCCTTTACCGTGGTGGTTCCGGCGGCGGAGATCGCCACGGCGCGTGATCAGCGCCTGGCCTCGCTGGCGAAGGAGATCCGCATCCCGGGCTTCCGCCCCGGCAAGGTGCCGATGGCCGTGGTGAAGCAGCGCTATGCCTCCGCCGTGATGGGCGAGGTGCTCGAGGAGCAGGTCCAGGGCGCGACCAAGACGGTGGTGGACGAGCGCGGCCTGCGCCCGGCCGTGCAGCCGAAGATCGAGCTGGTGAAGTTCGAGGAAGGCTCCGAGCTGGAGTTCAAGATCGAGCTGGAGCTGCTGCCCGAGATCCCGCTGCCGGATTTCGCCGCCATCGCGCTGGAGAAGCCCGTCGCCAAGATCAGCGACGAGGAGATCACCAAGGCGCTGGAGGGCATCGCCGCCCGCAACCGCAACCTTGAGGACGTGACCGAGGCCCGCCCGGCCACCACCGGCGACGTCGTGGTGACCGATTTCGAGGGCCGCCTGGTCGAGGGTGACACCGTGAGCGAGCCCTTCCCGGGCGGCACGGGCACGGACATGCCGGTCGAGATCGGCGGCAGCGGCTTCATCCCCGGTTTCGCCGAGGGCCTGGAGGGTATCCAGATCGGCGAGACGCGCGAGGTGGACGTCACCTTCCCGGCCGAGTACGGCGCGGCGGAGCTGGCCGGCAAGCCGGCGCGCTTCAAGCTGACCGCCAAGGGGCTGAAGAAGCCCGTCTCCCCGGCGCTGGACGATGAGTTCGCCAAGAAGCTCGGCCTGGAGAGCCTGGACGAGCTGAAGAAGCGCATCGGCGAGTCGCTGCAGGGCGAGTATGACCAGCTCTCCCGCCTGAACGTGAAGCGCAAGCTGCTGGACGCCCTGGCGGCGCAGGCCAGCTTCGAGGTGCCCCCCTCGATGGTCGAGGCCGAGTTCGGCCAGATCTGGCAGCGCGTCGAGGCCGACCTGAAGGCCGGCAACCTCGACGAGGAGGACAAGGGCAAGGATGAGGACACGCTGAAGGCCGACTACAAGGCCATCGCCGAGCGCCGCATCCGCCTGGGCCTGCTGCTCTCCGAGATCGGCCGCAGCAACAACATCCAGGTGACGAACGAGGAACTGTCCCGCGCGATGCGCACCGAGGCCCAGCGCTACCCGGGCCAGGAGCGTGCCGTGATGGAGTTCTTCCAGAAGAACCCGCAGGCGATCGACAACCTGCGCGCCCCCATCTTCGAGGAGAAGGTGGTGGACTTCATGCTGGAGCTGGCCAAGGTCTCCGAGAAGGAAGTCCCCGCCGGTGAGCTGACGGCCGAGCCGGCCGCGGCCTGACCTCCGGCCGCCATCCGGCCCCCCGCCCGGCCCCGCGCCGCGCGGCAGGGGCCGGCAGGGTTGGCCTGGGTATGGCCCGGTTCGGGCATGGGCTGGCGGGCCGGGGCGGAAATTCCGCCCCGGCTCGTTTGCATGAGGGGACCCCTCTTTCGCGTCCGCTTCGGCTGCCCCATGTTAATCCTGGAAGCGTTAGGGTGACGGCGGCGGGCCGGTGCCGGAGTGCCAGGGGCAGGAGTCCCGGGCAGATGCCGGTGCCCCCCGCCACCGCGAGAGGATGCAAAATGCGGGACCGCGATCCGGTCGAACTCTACAACAATCTCGTCCCGATGGTCGTCGAGCAGACCGCGCGGGGCGAACGGGCCTTTGATATCTATTCGCGCCTGCTGAAGGAGCGGATCATCTTCCTGACGGGTCCGGTCTACGACCAGATGTCGTCCCTGATCTGCGCCCAGCTGCTGTTCCTGGAGAGCGAGAATCCGAACAAGGACATCGCCTTCTACATCAACAGCCCGGGCGGCGTGGTCTCGGCCGGCCTCGCGATGTACGACACGATGCAGTACATCCGCAGCCCCGTCAGCACGGTGTGCCTCGGCATGGCGGCCTCGATGGGCAGCCTGCTGCTGACCGCCGGCGCCAAGGGCAAGCGATTCGCCCTGCCGAACAGCCGGATCATGGTCCACCAGCCCTCCGGCGGCGCCCAGGGCCAGGCGACGGATATCGAGATTCAGGCGCGCGAGATCCTGGCGCTGCGCAAGCGGCTGAACCAGATCTATGTCAAGCACACCGGCCAGCCGATCGAGGAGATCGAGCGCAAGCTGGAGCGTGACAGCTATATGTCGGCCGAGGAGGCGAAGGAATTCGGCCTCATCGACGAAGTGGTCCTGGAGCGCCCGCTCGCTCCGGCCGAGACCCCGAAGGGGTGACGGGCAGGGGGGCAGCGGCCTTGGCCGCGCCCTTCCACCCCCTCCGCACCGCGGGGGGAGGGGCGGCGCGCACCGTCCGCCCCCCGTTCCGCTTCCCCCCGGATGACAGGGGGGCTACAGTCCCGCAAGATCCGCCGGCCCGATGCCGGTGGGTCCAGGAGCGCGCATGAGCAAGTCCGGCGACTCGAAGAACACCCTCTACTGCTCGTTCTGCGGCAAGTCCCAGCACGAGGTCCGCAAACTCATCGCCGGCCCGACGGTCTTCATCTGCGACGAGTGCGTCGAACTCTGCATGGATATCATCCGTGAGGAGCACAAGACGCATCTGGTGAAGTCGCGCGACGGGGTGCCGACCCCGCGCGAGATCTGCAAGGTGCTGGATGACTACGTGATCGGGCAGGAACACGCCAAGCGCGTGCTCTCTGTTGCGGTGCACAATCATTACAAGCGCCTGGCGCACGGCGGCAAGACCGGCGAGGTGGAGATCGCCAAGTCCAACATCATGCTCGTGGGCCCGACGGGCTCGGGCAAGACGTTGCTGGCGCAGACGCTCGCGCGCATCCTCGACGTGCCCTTCACCATGGCCGATGCCACGACGCTGACCGAGGCCGGCTATGTCGGCGAGGATGTGGAGAACATCATCCTCAAGCTGCTCCAGGCAGCCGACTACAATGTGGAGCGGGCACAGCGCGGCATCGTCTATATCGACGAGGTCGACAAGATCAGCCGCAAGTCCGACAACCCCTCGATCACGCGGGATGTCTCGGGCGAGGGCGTGCAGCAGGCCCTGCTGAAGATCATGGAAGGCACCGTGGCCTCGGTGCCGCCGCAGGGCGGGCGCAAGCACCCGCAGCAGGAATTTTTGCAAGTTGACACCTCCAATATCCTCTTCATCTGCGGCGGTGCTTTCGCCGGGCTGGAGAAGATCATTGCGGGCCGCGGCAAGGGCTCGGGCATCGGCTATGGCGCCGATGTGCGCGGGCCCGATGAGCGCCGCACCGGCCAGATCCTGCGCGAGGTCGAGCCCGAGGACCTGCTGAAATTCGGCCTGATCCCGGAATTCATCGGCCGCCTGCCCGTCGTCGCCACGCTGGACGACCTGGACGAGAAGGCGCTGATCGAAATCCTGACCAAGCCGAAGAACGCCCTGGTCAAGCAGTACCAGCGCCTGTTCGAGATGGAGGCCACCAAGCTGACCTTCACCGAGGACGCGCTGCGCTCCGTCGCCACCCGCGCCATCCAGCGCAAGACCGGCGCGCGTGGCCTGCGCTCGATCATGGAGGGCATCCTGCTCGGCACCATGTTCGACCTGCCGGGGCTCGAGGATGTCGAGGAAGTCGTGGTGAACAAGGAGGTGGCCGAAGGCCGCGCCGCCCCACTGTTCATCTATGGTGAACGGGCAGCGGAGCAGACTTCCGCTTGAGGCCGGCCCGGCGATGTGAGCGGGGCAGGCCTGCATGGCTTGCCCCGCCCATCGGCCGGACCCATCTCATGGGAATTCCCCGTGGTGCGGGGCCGCGCCGATGATCGGGCGGACCTGCGCCGACTGTCCTGAGTGAGGTCCCCTATGGCGGATAATAAACCCGAAGTGCTGAGCGGCGAATTGCTACCGGTGTTGCCGCTGCGGGACATCGTCGTCTTCCCGCATATGATCGTCCCGCTCTTCGTGGGGCGGGAGAAGAGCGTGCGCGCCCTGGAAGCCGTGATGCGCGAGGACAAGCAGATCCTGCTTGTCGCCCAGCGCAACGCCGCCCAGGACGACCCCGGCTCGGGCGACCTCTATGATGTCGGCACCGTCTCCACCGTGCTGCAGCTGCTGAAGCTGCCGGACGGCACCGTCAAGGTGCTGGTGGAAGGCGGCAAGCGCGCCCGCGTGCTCGGCTTCAAGGAGACCGACCAGTATTTCGAGGCCTATACCTCGGCGATGGACGAGGAAGGCGCGGAAGGCTCGGAGGTCGAGGCCCTGGCCCGCACCGTGGTCGGGCAGTTCGAGCAGTATATCAAGCTCAACAAGAAGATCGCGCCCGAGGTGCTGGTCTCGATCAACCAGATCGAGGATTCGGCCAAGCTCGCCGACACGGTCGCCAGCCACCTGAACCTGAAGATCGCCGAGAAGCAGGAGCTGCTCGAGATCTCCGGCGTGCCGGCGCGGCTGGAGCGCGTCTTCGCCCATATGGAGAGCGAGATCGGCGTCCTCCAGGTGGAAAAGCGCATCCGCAACCGCGTCAAGCGGCAGATGGAGAAGACCCAGCGCGAGTACTACCTGAATGAGCAGCTGAAGGCGATCCAGAAGGAACTGGGCGAGGGCGAGGACGGCAAGGACGAGGCCGCCGAGCTGGAGGCCAAGATCAAGGCCACCAAGCTCTCCCCCGAGGCGCGCGACAAGGCGCTGGGCGAGCTGAAGAAGCTGCGCTCCATGTCGCCGATGAGCGCCGAGGCGACGGTGGTGCGCAACTACCTCGACTGGATCCTCTCCATCCCCTGGAAGAAGAAGTCGAAGGTCCGCAACGACCTGGCCAAGGCCGAGGAAGTGCTGGACGCCGACCATTACGGGCTGGAGAAGGTCAAGGAGCGCATCCTGGAATACCTGGCGGTGCAGTCGCGCTCGCCCAAGGTGCGCGGGCCGATCCTCTGCCTCGTCGGCCCCCCGGGCGTCGGCAAGACCAGCCTCGGCAAGTCCATCGCCAAGGCGACCAACCGCAACTTCGTGCGCATGTCGCTGGGCGGCGTGCGGGATGAGGCGGAGGTGCGCGGCCACCGGCGGACCTATATCGGCTCCATGCCGGGCAAGGTCATCCAGGGCATGAAGAAGGCCAAGACCTCCAACCCGCTCTTCCTGCTGGACGAGATCGACAAGCTTGGCGCCGACTGGCGCGGCGACCCGTCGAGCGCCCTGCTGGAGGTGCTGGACCCGGAGCAGAACGGCACCTTCGGCGATCATTACCTGGAGGTGGATTACGACCTCTCGGACGTGATGTTCGTCACCACCGCCAACAGCCTGCGCATGCCGCAGCCGCTGCTGGACCGCATGGAGATCATCCGCATCCCCGGCTACACCGAGGATGAGAAGGTGCAGATCGCCAGGCGCCACCTGCTGCCCAAGGTCACCGAGGCCAACGGGCTGAAGGAGGGCGAGTGGAGCGTGACGGATGAGGCGCTGCTCGACCTCGTGCGCTACTACACGCGCGAGGCCGGCGTGCGGAACCTGGAGCGCGAGGTGGGCGGGCTGGCCCGCAAGGCCGTCAAGGAGATCGTCTCCAAGAAGGCCAAGAAGGTCGCCATCAACCGCAAGAACCTCGAGAAATATGCCGGGGTGAAGAAGTTCCGCTATGGCGAGGCCGAGGCCGAGGACATGGTGGGCGTCGTCACCGGCCTGGCCTGGACCGAGGTGGGCGGCGAGATCCTGACCATCGAATCGGTCATGGTTCCCGGCAAGGGCAAGGTGCAGACCACCGGCAAGCTCGGTGACGTCATGCAGGAAAGCGTCTCCGCGGCGATTTCCTATGTGCGCAGCCGCTCGGTCAGCTTCGGCATCAAGCCGACGATGTTCGAGCGCCGCGACATCCACGTCCATGTCCCCGAGGGCGCGACTCCGAAGGATGGCCCTTCGGCCGGCATCGCCATGGCGACCTCGATCGTCTCGGTGCTGACGGGCATTCCGGTGCGCAAGGATGTCGCCATGACGGGCGAGATCACGCTGCGCGGCCGCGTGCTGCCGATCGGCGGCCTGAAGGAGAAGCTGCTGGCGGCGCTGCGTGCCGGCATCACCACGGTCTTCATCCCTAAGGACAATGAAAAGGATCTCGCCGAGATCCCGGACAATGTGAAGAAGGGCCTGAAGATCCACCCCGTCGCGCATGTGGACGAGGTGATCAGCCAGGCTCTGGTCCGCCCCCCGGAGGCGATTTCCTGGACCGAGCCGGAGGAGGCGCCGCCCGCCGCCGATGGCAAGGCCGCGCAGCTGCCCAGCCTGCCGCACTGACAGAAAAAAGAAGGGGGTCCGGGGGAATTCCTTCCCCCGGCCTCTTTTTTTTGCGCCCCCCGTGGCCCGCCCGCATCAGCGCGACAAATTGGCGCGCTTCTCGTTCAACGTGACGTTGACGGCGGAAAATCGCACTGCCTAGTGTCGGGGTGACGCAGTTCGGCCACAGGGCTGATGCTGCCAAGCCACAGGCGGGGGATGAACCACGTGAACAAGCAGGATCTCGTCGCGGTTGTCGCGGAGACCGGGGAGCTGTCGAAGGCGAAGGCCGGAGAGGTGCTCGATGCGGTGTTCGATGCGATCAGCCATGCGCTGAAGGAGAAGAAGGAAGTCCGTCTGGTGGGCTTCGGGACTTTCTCGACCTCGCGCCGCAAGGCGGGCAAGGGCCGCAACCCGCGGACTGGGGAGGAGATCGAGATCGCGGCGACGACGACGGTGCGCTTCAAGGCGGGCAAGGCGCTGAAGGATGGGCTGGGCTGACCGGCCCGGCCATCCTGGCGCGGGAAGGGGAGGGGGCCGGCTTTGCCGGCCCTTTGTCGTTCTGAGGCTCAGGTCGTTCTGAGGCCTGGGTCATTTTGGGCTTGGCGCCGGCATGGTGGCGGCGCTAAGCGCAGGCTTGCTGGTGCGGGCGCTTAGCTCAGCGGTAGAGCGCCTCGCTTACACCGAGGATGCCGATGGTTCGAATCCGTCAGCGCCCACCAGAAGGTTTCCCAATCAAATCAATGCACAAAAAACGCAGAGGGCGTGTTGACAGGAGCCTCTCCTGGCCGTATTTCCCCTCTCACGACGCAAGCGGGTGTAGCTCAGTCGGTTAGAGCGCCGGCCTGTCACGCCGGAGGTCGCGGGTTCGAGCCCCGTCACTCGCGCCAGTCGTCTAGGCAAAAACGCCGCCCCGGAGAAATCCGGGGCGGCGTTTTGCTTTGGCATGTTTTCGTCTTTGAATGTTCCGCAAGCCTCTCCGGGCTATGGCGAAGCGTGCGTTGGGGGGGTAATGTCCGCCCAGCGCTGCGCTGCGGTATTCCCTGCGGCGTGGCTCGCCATGCGCTCCCCTGCGCTGGCTTAGTGGGCCGCAGGCCCGAGGGACGGACGCAAACATGACCCAGCCCCTGCTGGCGAACTATTTCCCGATCCTGGTCTTCCTGGCCATTGCCGCCGCGATCGCGGTGGCCATGGTGGGCGGCAGCGTGCTGGCGGCCCGCCAGAAGCCCTATGCGGAGAAAGTCTCCGCCTATGAATGCGGCTTCGAGCCCTTCGATGACACGCGCCGGCGCTTCGATGTGCGATTCTACCTGGTCGCCATCCTGTTCATCATCTTCGACCTCGAAGTGGCCTTCCTCTTCCCCTGGGCGGTGACGCTCGGGCAGATCGGCTGGTTCGGCTTCCTGTCGATGATGGGGTTCCTCGGCGTGCTCACGGTGGGTTTCATCTATGAGTGGCGCAAGGGCGCCCTGGACTGGGAGTGAGCGGCGGATGAGCGCGAACGAACAGCTGGCCTGGAACAGCCAGGCCCTGGCGCCTGGAGCCGAGCAGGACGCCGTCCTGAAGGGCGTGACGGACGAGATCGAGGACAAGGGCTTCATCGTCGCCAACCTGGACAAGGTGGTGAACTGGGCCCGCACCGGCAGCCTCTGGCCGATGACCTTCGGCCTGGCCTGCTGCGCCGTGCCGATGATCCACGCCTATATGCCGCGCTACGACCTGGACCGCTTCGGCGTGATTCCGCGCGGCTCGCCGCGCCAGTCGGACGTGATGATCGTGGCCGGCACGCTGACCAACAAGATGGCCCCCGCGCTGCGCAAGGTCTATGACCAGATGGCCGAGCCGCGCTGGGTCATCTCCATGGGCAGCTGCGCCAATGGCGGCGGCTATTACCATTACAGCTACAGCGTCGTGCGCGGCTGCGACCGCGTCGTGCCGGTGGATGTCTATGTCCCCGGCTGCCCGCCGACGGCCGAGGCGCTGGTCTACGGCATCCTGCAGCTGCAGAAGAAGATCCGCCGGACGGGGAGCATCCTGCGTGGCTGACGAAACCGCCCTCGACACGGCGGAGGCGCCGCGCGCGCCGACCGCCCAGGAAGCCCTGCTGGCCACCGTGCTGGGCGCGGTGCCGGACGGCGTCGTGACCGCCTCGCGCATCGCCCGCGGGGAAGAGGTTGAGATCCGCATCCGCCGCGAGGCGCTGCATGGCGTGATGCGCCTGCTGCGCGAGGATCCGCGTCTGGCCTTCGAGCAGTGCGTCGACATCTGCGGCGTGGACTGGCCGGGGCGCGCCGCGCGCTTCGATGTCGTCTACAACCTGCTGTCGATGACGCATAACCAGCGCATCCGCGTCATCACCGAGACGGACGAGTCGGTGCCGGTGTCCACCGTCTGCGACATCTGGCCCTCCGCCACCTGGTATGAGCGCGAGACCTGGGACATGTATGGCGTCATCTTCGACGGCCAGCCCGATCTCCGCCGCATCCTGACCGATTACGGCTTCGAGGGGCATCCGCTCCGCAAGGACTTCCCGCTGACCGGCTTTGTCGAGGTCCGCTACGATTCCGAGCGGCAGCAGGTGGTCTACGAGCCCGTGACGCTGCAGCAGGATTTCCGCAATTTCGATTTCCTCTCGCCCTGGGAAGGCATGACGACGCTGCCCGGCGACGAGAAGGTGCACCTCAACCGGATCACCCGCGAATGAGCCTCAGCACCGACGACACCCCGGCCGCCGGCGGCACCCGCACGGTCGAGATCGACAGCCACACCATCAATTTCGGCCCGCAGCATCCGGCGGCGCATGGCGTGCTGCGCCTGATCCTGGAGATGCAGGGCGAGGTGGTGGAGCGCGCCGACCCGCATATCGGCCTGCTGCACCGTGGCACCGAGAAGCTGATCGAGCACAAGAGCTACCTCCAGGCGCTGCCCTATTTCGACCGCCTGGACTATGTGGCCCCGATGGCGCAGGAGCATGCCTTCGCCCTGGCCACGGAAAAGCTGCTCGGCATCCAGGCGCCGATCCGCGCGCAGTATATCCGCGTGCTCTTCGCCGAGATCAGCCGCGTGCTGAACCACATCCTGAACATCACCACCTATGCGCTGGATGTGGGCGCGACGACGCCCTCCCTCTGGGGCTTCGAGCAGCGCGAGGTGCTGCTGGAATTCTATGAGGCGGCCTCCGGCTCGCATTACCACGCGAATTATTTCCGCGCCGGCGGCGTGGCCAAGGACCTGCCGGCCGGGCTGACCGAGCGCATCGCCACCTGGGCGGAGCAGTTCCCGCGCTTCGTCGACGATATCGAGCGCCTGCTGACGGGCAACCGCATCTTCAAGCAGCGCACCGTCGATATCGGCGTGATGACGGCGGAAGAGGCGATGGCCTGGGGCTTCACCGGCCCCTGCATCCGCGCCTCCGGCTGCGCCTGGGATCTGCGCCGCAGCCAGCCCTACGACATCTACGAGCAGCTCGATTTCGAGATTCCCGTGGGCACGCATGGGGATTGCTATGAGCGCTACCTGGTCCGCATCGCCGAGATGCGCGAGAGCCTGAAGATCATCAGGCAGTGCCTGGCGCAGATGCCGGGCGGGCCGATCAAGGTCCAGGACACCAAGATCGCGCCGCCGAAGCGGGCGGAGATGAAGCGCTCGATGGAGGCGCTCATCCACCACTTCAAGCTCTATTCCGAGGGCTACCACGTGCCCGAGGGCTCGACCTACACCGCGGTCGAGGCGCCGAAGGGCGAGTTCGGCGTGTTCCTGGTGGCGGACGGCACCAACCGCCCGTATCGCTGCAAGATCCGCGCCCCCGGCTTCGCCCATCTGCAGGCGATGGAGAAGCTGTCCAAGGGCCACATGCTGGCCGACGCCGTGTCCGTCATCGGCAGCCTGGATATCGTGTTCGGAGAGATCGACCGGTGAGCGCCCAGCACAACGTGGAGCACCACGAGGAACCCGCGAGCTTCGCCTTCGACGCGGAGAGCGAGGCGCAGATCGAGAAGATCCTGAAGCGCTACCCGGAAGGCAAGCAGGCGAGCGGCGTCATCCCGCTGCTCTATGTCGCGCAGAAGCAGATGGGGCGTGCCACCGGCAGCGCCTGGGTGCCGCGCGTGGCGATGGACACCATCGCCGAGCGCCTCGGCATGGCGCCGATCCGCGTCTATGAAGTGGCGACCTTCTACTTCATGTTCAATACCAAGCCGATCGGGCGCTTCCACCTGCAGGTCTGCGGCACGACGCCCTGCTGGCTGCGCGGCTCGGACGAGGTGCTGCGCGCCTGCAAGGAGGCCGGCCACCTCAAGGGCTATGGCGACACCAGCGCAGACGGGATGTTCACCCTGACTGAGGTTGAATGCCTCGGCGGGTGCGTGAACGCGCCCATCCTGCAGGTGGATGACGACTACTACGAGGATCTCGACTACGAGAGCACGGTGAAGCTGATCGAGTCGCTGAAGCGCGGCGAGCGGCCGAAGCCGGGCAGCGCCAAGGGCCGCCTCTGCAGCGCGCCCGAGGGCGGGCCGGAAGTGCTGCTCGATATCCCGCTGTCGGAGGGGAAGTGACGCCATGGCGCTGAGCGACAAGGACCGCATCTTCACCAACCTCTACGGCATCCATCCCTGGGGGCTGAAAGAGGCGCGGCGCCGCGGCAACTGGGACGGCACCGCCGGCCTGATCGCCAAGGGCCGGGACTGGATCATCGAGGAAGTGAAGCAGTCCGGCCTGCGCGGCCGTGGCGGCGCCGGCTTCCCGACCGGCATGAAGTGGAGCTTCATGCCGAAATCCAACCCGGATGGCCGGCCTTCCTACCTCGTCGTCAACTGCGACGAGTCGGAGCCGGGCACCTGCAAGGACCGCGACATCGTCCGCAACGATCCGCACACGCTGATCGAGGGCTGCCTGCTGGCCGGCGTCGCCATGGGCGCGCATGCCGGCTACATCTACATCCGCGGCGAATACTACAACGAGCACCTGGTGCTGCAGGCCGCGATCGACGAGGCCTATGAGGCCGGGCTGCTCGGCAGGAACGCGGCGGGCGGCGGCTGGGATTTCGACCTCTACGTCCATCGCGGCGCCGGCGCCTATATCTGCGGCGAAGAGACGGCGCTGATCGAGAGCCTGGAGGGCAAGAAGGGCATGCCGCGCCTGAAGCCGCCCTTCCCGGCGGCTGTCGGCCTCTATGGCTGCCCGACCACGGTCAACAATGTCGAGACCATCGCGGTGGTGCCGACGATCCTGCGCCGTGGCGCCTCGTGGTTCTCCTCCTTCGGGCGGCCGAAGAATTCGGGGACCAAGATCTTCTGCATCCAGGGCCATGTGAACAAGCCCTGCAACATCGAAGCCGAGATGAGCATCCCCATGCGGGAGCTGATCGAGCGCTATGCCGGTGGCGTGCGCGGCGGCTGGGACAATCTGCTGGCGGTCATCCCCGGCGGCTCCTCCACGCCGCTGCTGCCCAAGCACATCTGCGACGACGTGCTGATGGATTTCGACGCGCTGCGCGAGCACCGCACGGGCCTCGGCACGGCGAGCGTGATCGTGATGGACAAGTCCACCGACATCATCAAGGCGATCGCCCGCCTCGCGGCCTTCTACAAGCATGAGAGCTGCGGCCAGTGCACCCCCTGCCGCGAGGGCATGGGCTGGCAGAAGCGCCTGATGGACCGCATGGTCGAGGGCCGCGCCGAGATCGAGGAGATCGACCTGCTGGAGGGCGTCACCCGCCAGATCGAGGGTCACACCATCTGCGCGCTGGCCGATGGCGGCGTGTGGCCGGTGCAGGGGCTGATCCGCCACTTCCGCCCGCTGATGGAAGAGCGCATCCGCCAGTACAAGCAGAAGCACGGCGGTGGCATGCCGCTGGCGGCGGAGTAAGCGCCATGGCCAAGGTTACGATCGACGGGATCGAGGTGGAGGTCCCCAACGGCTCCACCGTGCTCCAGGCCTGCGAGGCGGCGGGGAAGGAAATTCCCCGCTTCTGCTACCATGAGCGCCTCTCGGTGGCCGGCAATTGCCGCATGTGCCTCGTCGAGGTGGAGAAGGCGCCGAAGCCCGTCGCCTCCTGCGCCTATCCGGTGGCCGACGGCATGAAGGTCTTCACGGATAGCGAGGTGGTCCGCAAGGCCCGCCGCGGCGTCATGGAGTTCCTGCTGATCAACCACCCGCTCGACTGCCCGATCTGCGACCAGGGCGGCGAGTGCGACCTGCAGGACCAGGCGACGGCCTATGGCGGCGAGGGCGGCCGCTACCGCGAGCAGAAGCGCGCGGTGAAGGACAAGTACATGGGTCCGCTGGTCAAGACGATCATGACCCGCTGCATCCAGTGCACCCGCTGCGTGCGCTTCGCCACCGAGGTGGCGGGCGTGCCGGAGCTGGGTGCGACCGGCCGCGGCGAGGACATGCAGATCGGCACCTATGTCGAGAAGGCGCTGACCACCGAGCTGTCGGGCAACCTGATCGACATCTGCCCGGTCGGCGCGCTGACCAGCCGGCCCTATGCCTTCGTCTCCCGCCCCTGGGAGCTGCGCAAGACGGACAGCATCGACGTGCTGGACGCGGTGGGTGCGAATATCCGCATCGACACGCGCGGCCCCGAGGTGCTGCGCATCCTGCCCCGCACCAATGAGGATGTGAACGAGGAGTGGATGGCCGACCGTGGCCGCTTCTCCTTCGACGGGCTGAAGCGCAAGCGGCTCGACCGCCCCTGGATCCGGACGGACGGAAAGCTGCGCCCGGCTGGCTGGGAAGAGGCCTTCGGCGTCATCGCCGCGAAGTTCAAGGGGCTGCCGGGCCATCGCCTGGGCGCCGTGGCCGGTGATCTGGTCGATGCCGAGAGCGCCTTCGCGCTCCGCGCGCTGATGGCGGGCCTCGGCTCGGCCAATCTGGACTGCCGGCAGGATGGCGCGGCGCTCGATGTCTCGCGCCGCGATTTCTACCTGTTCAACAGCGGCATCGCCGGGGTGGACGAGGCGGATGCGCTGCTGATCATCGGCAGCAACCCGCGCCAGGAAGCGCCGGTGCTGAACGCGCGCATCCGCAAGCGCTTCGTCGGCGGCGGGCTGAAGGTGGCCTATATCGGCCCGAAGGGGCTGAACCTCACCTACAAGGCCGAGCATCTGGGCGATGGGCCGGAGGCGCTGGCGGCGCTGCTGGCCGGCCAGGGTGCCTTCGCCGAGGTGCTGAAGGGCGCGCAGAAGCCGATGATCCTGCTGGGCCGCGCGGCCACCGCCCGGCCCGATGGCGCGGCCGTGCTGGCCGCCGCCTGGGAACTGGCCCAGCGCTCCGGCGCGCTGACGCCGGAATGGCACGGCTTCAACCTGCTGCACCTCTTCGGCGGGCAGGTCGGCGCGCTGGAGGCCGGCTTCGTGCCCGGCCCGGGCGGGCTGGACCTTGCCGGCATGCTGGGCGGCGGTGTCGATGCGCTGTGGCTGCTCGGCGCTGATGGCTTCGACCCGGCGCTGATCGGCGAGAACACCTTCGTCGTCTACCAGGGCCATCATGGTGACCGGGCGGCGGCGCGGGCGGATGTCATCCTGCCCGGCGCGGCCTATACCGAGAAGGAAGGCACCTACGTCAACACCGAGGGCCGCGTGCAGCGCGGCCGCCTGGCGGTGCACCCGCCGGGCGAGGCGCGGGAGGACTGGCGCATCCTGCGCGCCGCCGGCGCCGCCCTTGGCGTCGAACTCTCCTTCGACACGCTGGAGGCGCTGCGCGCCCGCATGGTGGCGGCCAACCCGCTGCTCGGCGCGGTGGATGGGCGGCTGGCCGGCGGCTGCGCCGACACCACCGGCCCCCGCGCCGGCGGCGCGACGGGTACGGGCGCCGGCGGCGCGCTGGGCACGGCGCCCTTCGCCCTGGCGATCACCGATTACTGGCAGGCGGATGCGATCAGCCGCGCCTCGGGCACCATGGCCGAGTGCAGCCGCATCTACAACGACGCCACGCCGAAGCTGGCGGCGGAGTAACGAGGCATGGACGCTTTCCTCGCTTCCCCCATCGGGATCCTCGCCATCACGGTGGCGCAGACCCTGGCGCTGCTGGTGCCGCTGCTGATCGGCGTCGCCTACATGACCTATGCCGAGCGCAAGATCATGGCGGCGATGCAGATGCGCAAAGGGCCGAACGTGGTCGGCCCCTTCGGCCTGCTGCAGCCCTTCGCCGACGCGCTGAAGATGCTGCTGAAGGAGACGATCATCCCCTCCGGCGCCAGCCGCGGGCTGTTCATCTTCGGCCCGATGCTGACGCTGATCCTGGCGCTGATCGCCTGGGCGGTGATCCCGGTGAATGATGGCTGGGCCATCGCCGACATCAATGTGGGCGTGCTCTACCTGCTGGCCATCTCCTCGCTCGGCGTCTATGGCATCGTCATCGCCGGCTGGGCCTCGAACTCCAAATACGCCTTCCTGGGCGCGCTGCGCTCGGCGGCGCAGATGGTGTCCTACGAAGTCTCGATGGGCCTGATCATCGTGACGGTGCTGCTCTGCGTGGGCAGCCTGAACCTCTCGGACGTGGTGCGGGCGCAGAAGACCGTGTGGTTCTTCATCCCGCTCTTCCCGATGTTCATCATCTTCTTCATCTCGATCCTGGCCGAGACGAACCGCCCGCCCTTCGACCTGGCGGAGGGCGAGTCCGAGCTGGTGGCGGGCTTCATGGTGGAATACTCCTCCATGACCTACGCCCTGTTCTTCCTGGGCGAATACGCCAACATGATCCTGATGTCGGGGATGACCGCCATCCTCTTCCTCGGGGGCTGGCTGCCGCCCTTCGACATCGCGCCCTTCAACTGGGTGCCGGGCCCGATCTGGTTCATCCTCAAGATCTGCCTCTGCCTCTTCGCCTTCGTCTGGGTGCGCGCGACCTTCCCGCGCTACCGCTACGACCAGCTGATGCGGCTGGGCTGGAAGGTCTTCCTGCCCTTCACCCTCGGCTGGCTGGTGCTGACGGCCTTCGTGCTGAAGATCATGGGGTGGCTGCCGGCATGAGCCTGCCCCTGATCCCCCGCATGATTTCCCCTGTCCAACCCGGAAGCGCGGGCTGCCCCCGCGCGGCGAGGTGAGAGATGGCGACGCTGGACCGCATGGCGCGCAGCTTCCTGCTGGCCGAACTGGCCTCGGGCATGGCGCTGACGCTCAAGTATTTCTTCGCGCCCAACAAGAGCACGATCAGCTACCCCTTCGAGAAGACGGCGCTCTCGCCGCGCTTCAAGGGGGAGCACGCGCTGCGCCGCTACCCCAATGGGGAAGAACGCTGCATCGCCTGCAAGCTGTGCGAGGCCGTCTGCCCCGCGCTGGCCATCACCATCGAGGCCGAGCCGCGTGAGGATGGCAGCCGCCGCACCACGCGCTACGACATCGACATGACGAAGTGCATCTATTGCGGCATGTGCGAGGAAGCCTGCCCGGTCGATGCCATCGTCGAGGGGCCGAATTTCGAGTTCGCGACCGAGACGCGGGCGGAGCTGATCTACAACAAGGATCGGCTGCTCTCGAATGGCGACCGGTGGGAACCCGAGATCGCCCGTCGCCTCGAACTCGACGCGCCTTACCGCTGATCCCGCGGCGGGGAGGGGTCCGGTCGTGTCCCTCCCCACGGCCTTCCTTCACGGCCCCGTCCTCCTGCCAGGACGGCTCATTTGGAACGGTGCCATGATGCTGCATCTGCACGCGGGCGGGCTGCAATGATTGCCGCACTCGCCTTCTATGTCTTCGCGGCCATCCTGATCGCGTCCGCGGTCATGGTGGTGACCAGCCGCAATCCCGTGCACAGCGTGCTGTTCCTGATCCTGGCGTTCTTCAACGCCGCGGCGCTGTTCCTGATCGCGGGTGCCGAATTCCTGGCGATGATCCTGGTCATCGTCTATGTCGGCGCGGTGGCGGTGTTGTTCCTGTTCATCGTCATGATGCTGGACATCGACTTCAGCCGCCTGCGGGAAGGCTTCCAGCGCTACGCGCCGATCGGCGCGGTGATCGGGGCGATCCTCTTCCTGGAGCTGCTCTTCGTCTTCGGATCGTGGGAATTCGCCCCCGATGCCGCGGCGCTGCGGCTCAACGCCATGCCGGAGGGCGGGGTCAGCAACACCCATGCGCTCGGCCAGCTGATCTACACGGACTATGTCTACCTCTTCCAGGTGGCGGGGCTGATCCTGCTGGTCGCCATGATCGGCGCCATCGTGCTGACGCTGCGCGACAAGCCGGCCACGAGCCGCCGCCAGGACATCGCCGTGCAGGTCGCGCGCGCCGAGGCGGTGGCGCTGAAGCAGGTGCCGGCGCGCACCGGCCTCGGCCAGCTCGGCATCCTGCGCCCGGCCCTGCCGGAGGCGCCCAAGCCCAAGGCCGTCCACCACGACGCGCATGGCCATGCGCATGGCCACGGGCATGACGACCATCACGGCGGGGGGCACCACTGAGATGCTGACCATCGGCCTTGGCCACTACCTGACGGTGAGCGCGATCCTCTTCGTGCTCGGCGTCTTCGGCATCTTCATGAACCGGAAGAACGTCATCGTCATCCTGATGGCGATCGAGCTGATCCTGCTCTCGGTGAACCTCAACCTGGTCGCCTTCTCCTCGGCGCTGCAGGATCTCACCGGGCAGGTCTTCACCCTCTTCGTGCTGACCGTCGCGGCGGCCGAGGCGGCGATCGGCCTCGCCATCGTGGTCATCTATTTCCGCAACCGCGGCAGCATCGAGGTGGAGGATATCTCCACTCTGAAGGGCTAGGCGCATGTTTGTCGGTGCCGTCTTCTTCCCGCTGCTGGGCGCCTCGATCTCCGGCTTCCTGGGCCGCTGGATCGGTGACAAGCCCGCGCAGTGGGCCACCGTGATCTGCATGGCGCTCGCCGCCTTCTGCGGTCTCTCGGCCTTCGCGCAGGTCGCGCTCGGCCACGCCCCGGCCACGGTCGAGATCATGACCTGGCTCGATGCCGGCGGGCTGCAGCTCTCCTGGGCGCTGCGCTTCGACACGCTCTCCGCCATGATGGTGGGCATGGTCACGCTGATCTCGACCATGATCCACCTCTACAGCGTCGGCTACATGTCGCATGACCCGACGCAGCCGCGCTTCTTCGCCTATCTGTCGCTCTTCACCTTCATGATGCTCATGCTGGTGACGGCCGATAACCTGCTCCAGCTCTTCTTCGGCTGGGAAGGCGTGGGCCTCGCGAGCTACCTGCTGATCGGCTACTGGTATGAGAAGGAAAGCGCCAACCGCGCGGCGATGAAGGCCTTCATCGTCAACCGCGTGGGCGACCTCTTCTTCATGCTGGGCATGGGCCTGACCTTCTGGACCTTCGGCAGCATCGAGTTCGACAGCATCTTCCAGGGCGTCGAGGCGGCGCAGAAGCTCACCTTCGCCGGCTACCCGGTGCTTGAGGTGATCGCACTGCTCTTCTTCCTGGGCGCCATGGGCAAGTCGGCGCAGATCGGCCTGCACACCTGGCTGCCGGACGCGATGGAGGGCCCGACCCCGGTCTCCGCCCTCATCCATGCCGCCACCATGGTCACCGCCGGCGTCTTCCTGATGGCGCGCATGTCGCCCATCATCGAATACGCGCCGAACGTGCTGGGCTTCGTCACCGTCATCGGCGCGACGACGGCGCTCTTCGCCGCCTCGGTCGGCATGGTGCAGAACGACATCAAGCGGGTCATCGCCTATTCGACCTGCTCGCAGCTCGGCTACATGTTCTTCGCCGTCGGCGTCGGCGCCTATCAGGCGGCGGTGTTCCACCTCTTCACCCACGCCTTCTTCAAGGCGCTGCTCTTCCTGGGCGCGGGCTCCGTCATCCACGCCATGTCGGACGAGCAGGATATCCGCCGCATGGGCGGGATCTGGAAGAAGATCCCCATCACCTACGCCATGTTCTGGATCGGCTCGCTGGCCCTGGCGGGCGCGCCCTTCTTCGCCGGCTACTACTCCAAGGACATGATCCTGGAGGCGGCCTTCGCCGGCCATGGCTGGACCGCCACCTATGCCTTCACCTGCGGCATCATCGCCGCCTTCCTGACCGCCTTCTACTCCTGGCGGCTCATCATCATGACCTTCCACGGCGCGCCGCGGGCCGACCATCACACGATGGAGCACGTGCATGAGAGCCCGGCGGTCATGCTGATCCCGCTCTTCGTGCTGGCGCTCGGCGCGCTCTTCACCGGCGCGGTCTTCTATGACGACTTCGTCGGCCACCACTGGGCCGAGTTCTGGAACGGCGCCATCGTCAACGCCCCGCACAACCACATCATGCACGAGGCCCACGAGGTCCCGGGCTGGGTGCCGCTGGCGCCGACGGTGGTGGGCCTGGCCGGCATCGCCCTCGCCTATGTGCTCTACATGTTCGCCCCCGCCATTCCGGGGAAGGTGGCGGCGGCCGTGCCCGGCCTTTACCGCTTCCTGCTGAACAAGTGGTACTTCGACGAGCTGTATGACCGCCTCTTCGTCCAGCCCGCGCGCTGCCTGGCGCAGCTGCTGTGGAAGGTGGGCGATGTGAAGATCATCGACGGCATGCCCAATGGCGCCGCCAGCCTGACCGCCCTGGCCTCGCTGCGGGTGGTGAAGCTCCAGTCCGGCCGGGTGGCGAATTATGCCTTCGCCATGATCATCGGGCTGGTCCTCTTCGTCTCCATCTTCCTCTTCGGGGTTGGCCGATGAACACCGCGGGATTTCCCCTGCTGTCGCTGCTCACCTTCCTGCCGCTGGTGGGCGCGGCCATCATCCTCTTCGTGCGGGGGGAGGAGGCGGCCATCGCCTCCAACGCCCGCTGGACGGCGCTGTGGACCAGCCTGATCACCTTCGGGCTCTCGCTGATCCTGTGGTTCCAGTTCGACAAGACGACGGCGGCCTTCCAGTTCGTCGAGAAGCTGGACTGGATGCCGGAATTCGGCCTCGGCTACTACATGGGCGTGGACGGCATCTCGGTGCTCTTCGTCCTGCTCTCCACCGCGCTGACGCCGCTCTGCATCCTCTCCTCCTGGGAGGCGGTGCAGAACCGGGTGCGCGAATACATGGTCGCCTTCCTGGTGCTCGAGACGATGATGGTCGGCATGTTCAGCTCGCTGGACATGGTGATGTTCTACATCTTCTTCGAGGGCGTCCTGATCCCGATGTTCCTCATCATCGGCGTCTGGGGCGGGGCGCGCCGGGTCTATGCGGCCTACAAGCTGTTCCTCTACACCCTGCTCGGCTCGCTGCTCATGCTGCTGGCCATGCTGGTGCTGTGGTATGAGGCCGGCACCTCCTCCATCCCGGCGCTGTTCGAGCTGCATCTGCCGCCCACGCTGCAGGTCTGGCTGTTCCTGGCCTTCCTCGCCTCCTTCGCGGTGAAGGTGCCGATGTGGCCCGTCCACACCTGGCTGCCGGACGCGCATGTGGAGGCACCGACCGCCGGTTCCGTCATCCTGGCCGGCGTGCTGCTGAAGATGGGGGCCTATGGCTTCCTGCGCTTCTCGCTGCCGCTGCTGCCGCAGGCCACCGAGTGGTTCGCGCCGCTGATCTTCGCCCTCTCCGTCATCGCCGTCGTCTACACCTCGCTGGTGGCGCTGGCGCAGGAGGACATGAAGAAGCTGATCGCCTATTCCTCGGTCGCCCATATGGGCATCGTGACGATCGGCATCTTCACCCTGAACCACCAGGGCATTTCCGGCGCCATCTTCCAGATGCTGAGCCACGGCGTCGTCTCCGGCGCGCTCTTCCTCTGCGTCGGCGTGCTGTATGACCGGGTGCACTCGCGCGAGATCGCCCGCTATGGCGGCGTGGCCAAGATCATGCCGGCCTATGCGATGGTGTTCATGCTGTTCACCATGGGCTCCGTCGCGCTGCCCGGCACCGCCGGCTTCCCCGGCGAGTTCCTGGTGATCGTGGGGGCCTGGCATGCCAGCCCCTGGGTGGCGCTGGGCGCGGGCCTCGGCATGATCCTGGGCGCGGCCTATATGCTCTACCTCTATCGCCGCGTCGTCTTCAGCAAGATCACCCGCGAGGACCTGAAGGCCCTGCTGGACCTCAGCCCGCGCGAATACGTGACCTTCGCGCCGCTGGTGCTGCTGACGCTGTGGATGGGGGTCTATCCCTCCTCCTTCCTCTCCTTCTTCGAGGCCAGCGTCGCGGCGCTCGTCACGCGGCATGAAGCCGCGATGGCGCTGCCGCGTCTGGCCGGGATGTGACGGGCATGAACTGGACCCTCATCCTCCCCGAGCTCGCGCTGGCGCTGTCGGGGCTTGCCGCCCTGGTCGCCGGCGTGCTGCCCAGGCGCGACACCAGCTTCGCCATCAACATGGCGGTGCTGGGCGGGCTGCTGCTCGCCGGCGTGCTGGTGCTGGCCCAGCCGGAAGGCGTGGCCTTTGGCGGGCAATATGTCTCGGACGCCTTCACCCGCTTCGTGAAGCTGCTGGTGGTGGCCGGCGCCGGGCTCGGCCTGCTCGTCGCCCTCGACTGGAACGCCAAGGAAGGGCTGGCGAAGTTCGAATACCCGCTGCTGCTGCTGTTCAGCACGCTGGGCATGATGGTCATGATTTCCGCCAATGACCTCATCGCCCTCTATATGGGCCTCGAACTGCTCTCGCTCTCGCTCTACGTCATCGCCGCCTTCAACCGCGACAGCGAGCGTTCGGCGGAATCCGGCCTGAAGTATTTCGTGCTCGGCTCGCTGGCCTCGGGCCTGCTGCTCTATGGCTCCAGCCTGATCTATGGCTTCTCCGGCTCGACCAATTTCGACCGCATCGCCGATGCGGTCGGGGCGGCGAGCGGCGCGCCCTTCGGCCTCGTCATCGGCCTCGTCTTTGTCCTGGCGGCGCTGGCCTTCAAGGTCTCGGCGGTGCCCTTCCACATGTGGACGCCGGACGTCTATGAGGGCGCGCCGACGCCGGTGACGGCCTTCTTCGCCTCCGCCCCCAAGGTCGCGGCCATCGCGCTGCTGGCCCGCGTGGCGGCCGGCCCATTCGGCGACCTCGTGGCGCAGTGGCAGCAGGTCATCATCCTGGCCTCGCTGGGCTCGATGATCCTGGGCGCGCTGGCGGCGATCGGGCAGAAGAACATCAAGCGCCTGATGGCCTATTCCTCGATCGGCCATGTCGGCTATGCGCTGATGGGCCTCGCGGTGGGCAGTGAGCTGGGCCTGCGTGGCCTGCTGCTCTACATCGCCATCTACCTCTTCACCAATGTCGGCGCCTTTGCTGTGCTGGTGGCGATGCGGCGCAAGGGCCGCGCGCTGGAGGGGGTGGACGACCTCGCCGGCCTGGGCAAGACGGACCCGGCCATGGCCCTGGCCATGACCCTCTTCATGCTCTCCATGGCGGGCATTCCGCCGCTGGCCGGCTTCTTCGGCAAGCTTTACGTCTTCCTGGCGGCTGTCCAGGGCGGCTACTGGGTGTTGGCCGTGGTGGGCGTGCTGACCTCCGCCATCTCCGCCTATTATTACCTGCGCGTCATTAAGGTCATGTATTTCGACAGTGGCGATGCGCTGGATCCGCGCCCGACCAGCCTTTCCGTTGTGCTGGCCGGCACGGGCCTCTTCACCATCTTCTTCTTCCTGTTCCCGGCCCCGTTCCTGGCCGCGGCGCAGGCGGCGGTGAACGCGCTGGTCGGCTGACCCGTCCCAACGGACAGAAAAAAGAAGGGGGTCTGGGGGAATTCATTCCCCCAGGCTCTTTTTTTATCCTGGTGCTCATGTCCTTACCGTCTCTCCCTCCCTTGTCCTGGCGCCTCGCCGTCCATGACGAACTGCCGAGCACCCAGGACCTGATCCTGGCCGCCGCTGCCGCGGGCGAGCCTGAGGGCCTGGCCGTGCTGGCGCGCCGCCAGAGCGCGGGCCGTGGCACGCAGGGCCGCCCCTGGCACTCCCCCACCGGCAATCTTTTTCTGTCTGTTCTCCTCCGCCCGCAGGCCCCGGCGCGCAGCCTACCCTTCTGGTCTTTGCTTTCGGTGGTGGCGCTGGCCGATGCGCTGGCACCTTTCCTGCCCGACCCGTCGCGCCTGTCCGTCAAATGGCCGAATGATCTTTTGCTGGGCGGCGCCAAATGCGCCGGCATCCTGACGCAGGGCCAGCCCGACATGGCGGGGGGCATTGCCTGGGTCATTCCCGGCATCGGCGTGAATCTGGCCGAGGCGCCCGCCCTGCCGGACCGCCCGACCGCCTCCCTGGCCCAGGAGGGCATCACCCCGCCGGAGCCCGTGGTCTTCGCCTGGGCCCTGCTCGAGTCGCTGGCGCATTGGCGCAACCGCCTCCTGACCGAAGGTTTTCCCCCGCTCCGGGAGGCGTGGATGGCGCGCGGCCCCCGGCTGGACACCCCGCTTTCCCTGCGCCAGCCCCAGGGCGAGCTGTCCGGCCTCTACCGCGGGTTGACCGAGGAGGGTCGATTGCTGCTATGCAACAATTCCGGGCTGGTCGCCGTGGCGTCCGGCGAGGTCGCGGGCTAGACCAGGGCCGGCCGCGGGCGGGCCGGAAAGGTGGCCGCCATGCTGGCCGGGGAGAGGAAAACGATGCTGCTCGCCATCGATGCCGGCAATACGAATGTGGTCTTCGCCATCCATGATGGCGCGGAGTGGCGCGGGCGCTGGCGCATCCGCACCGATGCCGCGCGCACCAGCGACGAATACGCGGTGTGGCTGCTGGCGCTGCTCGGCCATGCCGGCATCCGGGCGGAGCAGATCGAGCGCTGCGTGATCGGCACGGTGGTGCCGGCGGCGCTCTACAATCTCCGCCGCCTCTGCCGCGAATGGTTCTCCTGCGAGCCGCTGGTGGCGCGGGCGCCACTGGAATGGGGCTTCCCCATCCGGGTGGACCGGCCGGACGAGGTGGGCGCCGACCGCCTGCTGAACGCCCTGGCCGCGCATCACCATTACCGCGGCCCGCTGGTGGTCATCGATTTCGGCACCGCCACCACCTTCGATGTGGTGGACCGCGATGGCGGCTATCTGGGCGGCGTGATCGCCCCCGGCATCAACCTGTCCATCGAGGCGCTGCACAAGGCGGCGGCGCGGCTACCGCGCATCGGCATCGGCCGTCCGCAATCCGTGATCGGCACCTCGACGGTTCCGGCGATGCAATCCGGTATCTTCTGGGGCTATGTGGGTCTGGTGGAAGGTATCGTCGCGCGCATCGCCGCCGAGTATGGCGCACCGCTCAAGGTCATCGGCACCGGCGGGCTGGCCCCGCTCTTCGCCGAGGGCACGCCGGTGCTGGAGCGCACGGACCCCGATATCACGCTGGAGGGGCTGCGCCTGTTGGCGGAGCGCAACCCCGTCCCCATCTTCCAGCGCACGAGTTTGCCTGACGCGCTCCGGTCCGAGGCGGACTGACGGGCATGCGAGGGCCAAGGAACCTGCCCCGAGGGGCACACACTGCACCGACACACTCAACTGGCGAGTATCAATGGATCTGGACAATGGAGACTTTGCCTTCATCCCGCTGGGCGGGACGGGGGAGATCGGCCTCAACCTGAACGCCTATCGCTGCGACGGGCAGCTTCTGGCGGTGGATTGCGGCATCGGCTTCGGCGGCGCGGAGCAGCCGGAGGCCGAGGTCATGGTCCCCGACCCGGCCTGGCTGGCGGACCGCAAGGACAAGCTGCTGGGGCTGGTGATCACCCATGCGCATGAGGACCATATCGGCGCGGTGGCGCCGCTCTGGCCGCATCTGCGCTGCCCTGTCTATGCCAGCCCCTTCGCCGCCGCCGTGCTGCGGCGCAAGCTGGCCGAGGCCGGGCTGCTCAACCAGGTGAAGCTCGTCACCGTGCCGCTGGGCGGGACGGTGGAGCTTGGCCCCTTCACGCTGCGCTTCATCCGCGTGACGCATTCGGTGCCGGAGCCGCAGTCGCTCGCCATCCGCACGCGCTATGGCACGGTGCTGCACACCGGCGACTGGAAGCTGGACCCGGACCCGCTGGTGGGCGAGCCGGCCGATGAGGCCGCCTTCGCCGAACTGGGCCGCGAGGGCGTGCTGGCCATGGTGTGCGACAGCACCAATGCCCTGGTGGAAGGCCATTCCGGCAGCGAGGGCGAGGTGCGCCGCAATTTCACGGCGCTGATCCGCCAGCTGAAGGGGCGGGTGGCGGTCACCTGCTTCGCCACCAATATCGCGCGCATCGAATCCGTGGCGCTGGCGGCGCAGGCGGCGGGGCGCAAGGTGGCGCTGTTCGGCCGCAGCCTGCGCAATGCCGAGGCGGCGGCGCGCGAATGCGGCTATCTCCAGGCGGTGCCGCCCTTCCTCACCGAGGATGACGCGGATGACGTGCCCGATGACCAGCTGCTGATCATCTGCACCGGCAGCCAGGGTGAGCCGCGCTCGGCCATGGCGAAGATCGCCGCCGATACCCACCCGCGCATCTCGCTGGGGGAGGGGGATACGGTCATCTTCTCCTCGCGCATGATTCCGGGGAATGAGCGCGCCATCCTGCAGATGCAGGACGATCTTGCCCGCGGCGGCTGCAAGGTGATGACGGCGGATGACCATATGGTCCATGTCTCCGGCCACCCGGCGCGGGACGAGCTGCGCCGCCTCTATAGCCTGGTGAAGCCGCGCTTCTCCGTGCCGGTGCATGGCGAGTGGCGGCACCTGCAGGAGCATGCGGCGCTGGCCCGCCAGATGGGGGCCACCCCCGTGCTGGTGGAGGATGGCGATGTGCTGCGCCTTGCCCCGCTCTCCGGCGGCAATGCCGCGCCGGAGGTGGTGGAGGGCGTGCCCACCGGGCGCCTCGTGCTGGATGGGGAGCGCCTGCTGCCGCTGGAAGGCGGCGTGCTGGGCGCGCGGCGGCGGATGCTGTTCAACGGCATCGTGGTGGCGTCGCTGGCGGTGGACCAGTCCGGCCGCGTGATGGGCAGCCCGCAGGTCTCGGCGCCGGGCCTCTTCGACATGGCCGATGCGGAGCCGGGGCAGATCGCCGATGAACTGGCGCGGCTGGTGACCGAGCTGCCGCCGGAGCTGAAGCGCGAGGATGACATGCTGCGCGATGCCGCCCGCACCGCGCTGCGCAAGGCCGTCTCCCGCCGGCTGCGCAAGCGGCCGAGCGTCGAGGTGCATCTGATCCGGGTGTGAGCCCTGGGAGGGCGCTGCCCTCCCAGACCCTCCCGCCGGGGGGACAGGGTCCCCCCGGACCCCACCATCAGGGGCGCTGGCTGGAGGCTGCGGGGGGCTTTTAGCCAAGCACAAGAGGCTGTGATGAACTGGTTCACGGGCGTAATGGTTTACTTCCTCGTGTGGTGGACCGTGCTCTTCGCCATGCTGCCCATCGGCGTGAAGCCGGATGCTGAGGGCAAGGCGCCGGGCGGCTGGCGCGGCGCGCCACAGGCGCCGATGCTGTGGCGCAAGGCGCTGTGGACGACCCTGGCGGCCACGCTGATCTTTGCGGGAATCTATGAACTGGTGACGAGTGACATGTTGAGCTTCCGCCAGGGCTGGCTGGCGATGCCTGGGGATTAGGCAGTTTTGCCTGTCCTGCGCGCGGCATTGCCCTGGTTTTAGCAAAGCGCCCCTTTTCGCCTGTTTTTTTGGCGGAGCCGGGGTGTTTTTGCATTGCAGCGAAGAGGGGGTGGCGGCACCATGAGCCCCAGGAAGAGAGCTGGTTCTCTTCCTGCCGTGTGACTGGCGTTTCCTCCCTAAACTCGGGCCGCACCTCCTGGTGTGGCCCTTTTTTTTGGGGCAGGGCCAGAAGGGCAGGGAGGACGCCCTGGCGTGGGATTTCCGCGCCCTCAGGCGGAGCGCACACCGCCCAGGAAACGCTCCACCCGCTCGCGCAGGCTGCGGCCGGTGCCGGAGAGTTCCCGCACCGCCTCCTGAAGCACCCCGACGGCGGAGCGCGTCTCCCGACTGCCGGCGGCGACGCCAGAGATGGAGTGGGTGACCGCCTGGGTTCCCGACGCCGCGAGCTGCACGCTGCGGGCGATCTCCTGCGTGGCCACGCTCTGCTGCTCCACCGCGGCGGCGATGGCGGCGGAGGCGTTGTCGATGCTGGCGATCCCGGCGGCGATGGCCTGCATCGCCCCCACCGTGCCGCCGGTGGCGGACTGGATCTCGGCCACCAGCTCGGCGATGCCATCCGTGGCGCGGGCCGTCTCGCTGGCGAGGCTCTTCACCTCGCTCGCCACCACGGCGAAGCCCTTGCCGGCTTCCCCGGCCCGGGCCGCCTCGATGGTGGCGTTCAGCGCCAGGAGGTTGGTCTGCTCGGCGATGCGGCGGATCAGCCCCACCACCTCGCCGATGCGCTCGGCGGCGCTGCTCAGCGCCTGGACGGAGGCGCCGCTGCGCTCCGCCTGCTCCAGCACCCCGCGCGATTCCTGGGCGGAGGCCTGCACCCGCGCCGCGATCTCGCGCACCGAGGCGCTGAGCTGCTCCGTCGCGGCGGCCACCGTGTTCACATTCTCCATGGCGGAGCCGGCGGAGCCGGAGGCGCGGCCCGCCTCGCTCTCCGCCTGCGCCGCCTGCTGCTGGAGCTGCGTCGCCGTCTGCTCCATCTGGCCGCCGGCATGGTCCAGCGCCTTCAGCGCGGCGGCCACATTGCCCTCGAACTCCTGGCAGAGCCGGGCCAGGGTGGCGGCACGCTCCGCCTCCTGGCGCTGGCGCGCCTGGTCGGCCGCGCGCATCACTTCGGCCTCGGCGGCGCCCCGGCGCTGGGCTTCCAGCGCCTCGCCCAGCTGGCGCAGCTCATCACGGGCGCGCGGCAGGGGCACGGGGGTGGCGAGGTCGCCCCCCGCGATCCGCTCCAGCGCCTGCCGCAGCTGCCCGACCGGCTGGCCCAGCCGGCGGTGCAGGATCAGCAGCACGACGAGGCCCAGCACCCCCGCCCCCGCCAGCAGCACGGCGAAGCCCGCCGTGTCCCACAGCGCGTTCTCGCGCAGGTCGCGGGCATGGGCCTGCGCCTCCTCCAGCGCGCCGATGCCGATGGCGATGAGCAGCGGGTAGGGGGTGGCGCAGCGATCCGTCCAGGCGATGGCCGACATCAGTGGCTGCCCGCCCGCGCTCTCCAGGCGGGCGAAGTTCTGGGTGATCCATTGCTGGGTGGCCTCCACCTCCGCCTTCGCCGCCTGATAGGCGGTGCGCAGCCGGGCGGGGGCATCGGCGCGGCGCAGCAGCCCCTCCAGCTGCTCCGCCGCCAGCCCGTAGCGCGCGCGCAGCCGCCCCAGCTCCGCCTGCACCGCGGGGGTGGGGGGGCGGCCGGTCAGGATGGTGGCGCGCGTCGCGGTACATTGCGCGCCATAGGAGGAGCGCCCCTCCCAGGCCGCCTGCCGCACCGCCACCAGCTCGGCGAAGGTGCCATCCGTCAGCCGCATCTCGGTGGAGAGGATTTCGCCCAGCCGGGTCAGCGCCTCCGACACCACGCGCCCGGCCAGGAGGACCTTGTTCACCTCCTGCGCGCTCCGCTGGGCCATCGGGCGGTCGGCCTGTTGCAGCGTCGCGGCATAGCCGCGCGCCAGCTCATCCAGGCTGGCGCGCACCGGGCCGAGCGCCGCGCGCTCCTCCTCCGGCCGGCCCCGCGCCCCCTCCAGCGCCACCATCGTCTCGCGCAGCATGGTCTCCAGCGGGCGGAAGCGGCGCTCCATCTCGTCGCGCGGCTGCTCCATGCCCTGGGCCAGGGTCACCAGGTCGCCGGCCACGGTGCGGGTCTGCTGCATGGCCATGAAGGCCAGCCGGTCCAGCTCCGCCGTCTGCACGGCGCGCTCGGCGCGGGTGAAACGGCCATAGCCGTCCAGCAGCATCATGCCGGAGAGCAGGAGGACCGCTGCTAAAGGCACCGCGCAGAGGCACCCCAGCAGGGTGACGATGGAATGGCGTGACATCACCATGGCGGCCCTGCCCCCCGGAAATCCGCCTCTCGGATATCAGGCCGGTCGTAAAGGAAGGATGGAGCGCCCCTTTTTCCCCCTGGCTTGCTTTCCCCCGGCCTCTTTTCCCCTGGCCCGGCTCAGCCGGCCTCCACCTGGGCGATGCCCGGCACCACCTTCAGCGCCTGCGCCAGCCGGGGGGAGACATTCCAGCTGCCGGGCAGCATGACTTCCAGCTCCTGCCCCTCGCCCAGCCGCGGGATGAGCACGACGCGGCCACGCCCCTGGCCCTCGCGCAGCAGCATCTCGCGCACCGGCTCCACGGCGGCGGCATCCTCGATCCAGAGGCGGATCTGCTGGCCGATGCCGCTCGCCGCCTTGTCCAGTTCCTCGATGCCCTGGGCGGTCAGGCGCAGCGTCTCGCCCTCCATCCGCGCCTCGCAGGTGACGAGCACGGCATGGCCCTCGGTGAGGATCGGCCGGGCGCGCAGCAGCACCTCGGAGAACAGCGTCACCTCCGTGCTGCCGCTGGCGTCGGAGAGCCGCAGCCAGGCCATGCGGCTGCCGGTGCGGGTGGTGCGCTCCTTGCTGTTCACCACCGTGCCGGCCAGCTTCAGGATGCCCGCCCCCGCCTCGGCCTTGACCTGCAACTGGGCGATCGGCGTCACCCGCAGCTTCTTCAGCACCTCGCGATAGGTGTCGAGCGGATGGGCCGACAGATGAAAGCCCACCGCCTCCGCCTCCTGCGTCAGCCGTTCCAGCTCCGGCCAGTCCGCCACATTGGGCAGGCGCAGCGGCTCGGGCCGGGCATCGCCGCCGCCGAACAGGCCGATCTGGCTGGAATTGCGCTCCTCCGCCGCCGCCTGGGCGCGGCGCAGGATGACCTCGGCCCCCATCGTCATCTTCGCCCGGTTCTTCTCCAGGCTGTCGAAGGCGCCGGCGCGGGCGAGGTTCTCCAGCTGCATCTTGTTCAGCAGCTTGGGGTCCACCCGCCCGGCGAATTCGGCGATGGAGCGGAACGGCCCCTTCGCATCCCGCGCCCGCACCAGGTCCTTCATCGCCTGGAGGCCGACGCGCTTGACCGCGGCCAGGGCGAAGCGGATGGCCTCCCGCCCGTCCTCCAGCCGCTCCATGCGGAAATCGGCGGCGGAGCGGTTCACATCCGGCGGCAGCACCGGAATGCCAAGGCGCGAGGCCTCCTGCATGTGGTTGGCCAGCTTCTCCGTCTTGTCCATGTCGAAGGTCATGGAGGCGGCGAGGAAGGCCACCGGGTGGTTCGCCTTCAGATAGGCGGTGTGGTAGGCGACCAGCGCATAGGCGGCGGCATGCGACTTGTTGAAGCCGTATTCCGCGAACTTCTCCATCAGGTCGAAGATCTCGCCGGCCTTGTCCTCCGGCACGCCGTTCTTCACCGCGCCATCGACGAAGATTTTTCTCTGTGCCTCCATCTCGGAGCGGATCTTCTTGCCCATGGCGCGGCGCAGCAGGTCGGCGCCGCCGAGCGAATAGCCCGCCACGTCCTGGCTGATCTGCATGACCTGCTCCTGGTAGACCAGGATGCCATAGGTCTCCTCGACGAGGTGGCGCATGGCCGGGTGCACCGGCTCCCACTTCTCGCCATGCTTGCGGGCGCAGTAGGCCGGGATATTGGCCATCGGCCCCGGGCGGTAGAGCGAGACGGCGGCGATCAGGTCCTCGAAGCGGTCCGGGCGCATCATGCGCAGGCAGTCCCGCATGCCCTGGCCTTCGAACTGGAACACCCCGGCCGAGTCTCCCTTGGCCAGCATGTCGTAGGTGCGCCTGTCGTCCAGCGGCAGGGTGGCGAGGTCGATGGTGATGCCCTGCTCCGCCAGCATCTCCACCGCGCGCTGCAGCACCGTCAGCGTCTTCAGGCCGAGGAAGTCGAACTTCACCAGCGAGGCATTCTCCACGTATTTCATGGAGTACTGCGTCACCAGCATGTCGGAGCGCGGGTCGCGGTAGAGCGCCACGGTGTCGATCAGCGGCTTGCGCCCGATGACGACGCCGGCGGCATGGGTGGAGGCGTTGCGGTAGAGCCCCTCCAGCACCAGCGCCGTCTCCATCAGGCGGTCCACCATCTCATCCGCCTGGCGCATCTCCTGCAGGCGCGGCTCGCCATCCAGCGCCTGTTGCAGCGTCACCGGCTTGGCCGGGTTGAAGGGGATCAGCTCGGCGATCTTGTTGACCTGCCCATAGGGCATGCCCATGACGCGCCCCACATCGCGCACCACCGCCTTGGCCTGGAGGCGGCCGAAGGTGATGATCTGCGCCACCCGGTCCTCGCCATATTCGCGGCGGACATACTGGATGACCTCGTCGCGCCGCTCCTGGCAGAAGTCGATGTCGAAATCCGGCATCGAGACGCGCTCAGGGTTCAGGAAGCGCTCGAAGAGCAGGCCGAAGCGCAGCGGGTCGAGGTCGGTGATGGTCAGCGCCCAGGCGGCCACCGAGCCGGCGCCCGAGCCGCGCCCCGGCCCCACCGGAATGCCGTGCTCCTTCGCCCACTGGATGAAGTCGGCCACGATCAGGAAGTAGCCCGAGAAGCCCATCTTCTCGATGATGTCGAGCTCGAATTCCAGCCGGCTGCGGTAGGTGGGGCGCTCCGCCTCCGGCGTCGCCTGGGCGTCCAGCCGCGCCTCCAGGCCGCGCCGGGCCATGTCGCGCACCGTCTCGGCCTCGGTCATGCCGGGCTGCACCTTGGGGCAGATCGGCAGTTCCGGCTTGCGCGTCTCGGCCATGATGGCGCAGCGCCGGGCGATGGCCAGGGTGTTGTCACAGGCCTCGGGCAGGTCCTTGAACAGCGCCCGCATCGCCTCGGCCGACTTGAAGAAATGCTCCGGCGTGACGCGGCGGCGGTCCGGCTCGGCCAGGGTGCGGCCCTCGGCGATGCAGAGCAGCGCGTCATGCGCCTCGTACATCTCGGGCTTGGCGAAGTAGATGTCGTTGGCGGCGGCCAGCGGCAGGCCGGCGGCATCGGCCAGCGCCACCAGCGCCGGGTCCAGCGCGCGCTCGATCTCCAGCCCGTGGCGCGTCAGCTCCACCACCAGCCGGTCCCCGCCGAAGCTTTCTTTCAGTTCTTCCAGCAGGCGCAGCGCGGCGTCGCGGCGGCCTTCCAGCAACAGCCGGCCGAGCGGGCCCGTGGTGCTCGGCCCCGTCAGCAGGGTGACGCCGGCGGCGTGTTCCTTCAGCAGTTCCAGCGTGACGGTGGGGCGGCCCGAGGCGTCGTCACGCAGGAAGCCCTTGGAGGAGAGGCGCTGCACATTCTCCAGCCCCTCGGCATTCATGGCCAGGGCCACCACCGGGTCCGGCGGCAGGCGCAGCACCTCGGCCCGGTCATCGGCGGCGCCGCGGGTGAGGAAGAGCTGGCAGCCCATGATGGGCTGCACCCCCTTGCCCGAGCAGGCCTTGGAGAATTCCAGCGCGCCGAACATATTGGCCGTGTCCGTCAGCGCCACGGCGGGCATGCCCTGCGCCTTCGCCAGATCGGCCAGCTTCTCCGCCTTGATCGCCCCCTCGGCGAGGGAATAGGCGGAATGGACATGCAGGTGGACAAAGGCGCCGGTGCTCATGCCTGGCAGTCTAGCACAGGCGGGAACGCCTTGGAGGCAGAGAGAGTCTTCGTTCTTTTTTGAAAAAAAGAACCAAAAAACTTTTCTCCGTTTGGCGTCCCGCCGTGCCGGGAGACGGCGGCAGCCTGAAAAAGTCTTTTTGCTTCTTTTTCTTCAGAAAAAGAAGATTATTTTATAATTTTCAAAGACCTACAATCTTCCCGTCGCGCAGCGTCACCACACGGTCCATGCGCGCCGCCAGTTCCGGATTATGGGTGGCGATCAGCGCCGCGACGCCGGCGCCGCGCACGGCCTCCAGCAATTCGGCGAAGACGCGGTCGGAGGTGGCGACGTCCAGGTTGCCGGTCGGCTCATCGGCCAGCAGCAGGCCGGGGCGGTTGGCCAGGGCGCGGGCGATGGCCACGCGCTGCTGCTCGCCGCCCGAGAGGCGGCCCGGGCGATGGCCCTCGCGGCCGGACAGGCCGAAGCGGGCCAGGAGTTCGGTGGCGCGGGCGGTGGCGGGCTTTTCCGCCGTGCCCACCGCCATCTGCGGCAGCACCACGTTTTCCAGCGCGGTGAATTCCGGCAGCAGGTGGTGGAACTGGTAGACGAAGCCGATGGCGCGGCCGCGCAGGGCGCTGCGCGCCTCGTCCTTCAGGGTGCCGGTGGGCTGGCCACTGACAAACACCTCCCCGGCATCGGGGCGTTCCAGCAGCCCGGCGAGGTGCAGCAGGGTGGATTTGCCGGTGCCGGAGGGCGCCACCAGCGCGACGATCTCCCCGGCGGAGAGGGTCAGCTCGGCGCCGCGCAGCACGGGGAGTTCCCCGGCCTCGGTGCGGAAGCGGCGCTCGACGGCGGCGAGGTGCAGGCGCGTCTCACTCATTGCGCAGGGCCTCCACCGGGTCGGTCTTCGCGGCGCGCCAGGAGGGGTAGAGCGTGGCCAGCAGCGAGAGGCCGAGGCCCATCAGCACCACCTGCACCACCTCCTGCGGGTTCACCACGGCGGGCAGGCGGGTGAGGAAATAGACCTCGGGGCTGAAGAGCTGCGTGCCGGTCAGCGCCTGGAGGGCCTGCCGGATGCTCTCGATATTGAGGCAGAAGACGAGGCCGAGGGCGAAGCCGATGCCCGTGCCCAGCACGCCGATCGAGGTGCCGCAGATCAGGAAGACCCGCATGATGGCGCCGCGCGTGGCGCCCATGGTGCGCAGGATGGCGATGTCCCGCCCCTTGTCCTTCACCAGCATGATCAGCGAGGAGACGATGTTGAAGGCCGCCACCACGATGATGAGGGTGAGGATGAGGAACATCACGTTCCGCTCCACCTGCACGGCGGCGAAGAAGGAGGAATTGGCCGCCTGCCAGTCCAGCACCCGCACCGGCTGGGTCAGGCCGCGCAGGATCTCGCGCGTCACGGCGCGGACATTGTCCGGGTCCCGCGCGAAGACCTCGATCTGCGAGACGGAGTCGCGCATCTGGAAGAAGAGCTGCGCCGCCGGCAGGGGCAGGAAGACGTAGCTGCTGTCATATTCGTTCATCCCCGCCTCGAACAGCGCGGCCACGGTGTAGGTCTTCATCCGGGGCACGGTGCCGATGACGGTGGTGCGCCCCTGCGGCGCCACCAGGGTGATCCGCCCGCCCACTCCGAGGCCCAGCTTCTGGGCGAGGCGGGTGCCGATCAGGATGGTGTCCTCGCCCTGGAAGGCGTCGAGGCTGCCGGCGCGGATATTGCCGGCCAGCAGCGGGCGGGCGCGCAGGTCCTCGGGGCGGATGCCGCGGGCCAGGCCGCCGGCGGCGCCGCCGGCATCGCTGGTGAGCAGCACCTGCCCCTCGACGATGGGGGTGGCGCTGGCCACCCCCGCCATCTGCCGCACGCGGGCGGCGATGTCGTCATAGTCGCGCAGGCCGCCGCCCGGGCCGGAGGCGGCGGCATAGACGCCGAGATGCCCGTTCAGCCCGAGGATGCGGCCCAGCAATTCCTGCCGGAAGCCGTTCATCACGCTCATGACGATGATGAGCGTGGCGACCCCCAGCGCGATGCCCACCAGCGAGAAGGTGGCGATGACCGAGACGAAGCGCTCGCCCTTGCGCGCCCGCAGGTAGCGGAACGCGACCTTCCGCTCGAAGGCCCCGAACATGGTGCCGTTACTTCCCGAGGATCTGCGCCAGCGCGGCCTCGAGGGAGACCTCCTGCCGCTCGCCGGTGGCGCGGCGCTTCAGCTCGATGATGCCCTTGGCGGCGCCGCGCGGGCCGATGATGGCCTGCCACGGATAGCCGGCGAGGTCGGCATCGGCGAACTTCACGCCCGCGCGCTCGCCGCGGTCGTCATAGACGGCCTCGGTGCCGAGGGCGGCGTAGAGCGTCTCGCACAGCGCATCCGCCGCCGCGTCGCCCGGCTTGAGGTTGAGGATGGCGCAGCGGAAGGGGGCCACGGCGTCCGGCCACTTGATGCCGGCCTCGTCGTGGTTGGCCTCGATCAGCGCGCCGAGCAGGCGGGAGACGCCGATGCCGTAGCTGCCCATCTGCGGGACCAGCGGGTTGCCATCCGGCCCGGCGACGGTGAGGCCCATCGACTTCGAATACTTCTCACCGAAGTAGAAGATGTGGCCCACCTCGATGCCGCGGGCGGAGACCTGGTTTTCCGCGCCGATGGCGTTCCAGGCGGCCTCGTCGTGCATCTCGTCGGTGGCGGCGTAGCGGCTGGTCCAGAAATTCACGGTTGGGTCCAGGTCGCCCTCATAATCGGGCTTCTGGGCCAGCACGTCGAAATCCAGCAGGTCCTTGTGGAGGTAGACCTGGCTCTCGCCCGTCTCCGCCAGGATGATGAATTCATGGGAGAGGTCGCCGCCGATGGGGCCGGTATCGGCGCGCATCGGGATGGCCTTCAGCCCCATCCGCGCGAAGGTGCGCAGATAGGCCACGAACATCTTCTTGTAGGAGAGGCGGGCGGCCTCGGCGTCCAGGTCGAAGGAGTAGGCATCCTTCATCAGGAATTCGCGGCCGCGCATCACGCCGAAGCGGGGGCGGATCTCGTCGCGGAACTTCCACTGGATGTGGTAGAGGTTGCGCGGCAGGTCGCGGTAGGAGCGGGCATAGGACTTGAAGATGTCGGTGACCATTTCCTCGTTGGTCGGGCCGAAGAGCATCTCCCGGTCATGCCGGTCGGTGATGCGGAGCATCTCCTTGCCGTAGTCGTCGTAGCGGCCGGACTGGCGCCAGAGCTCGGCGCTCTGGATGGTCGGCATGAGGATTTCCTGGGCGCCTGCGGCGTCCTGCTCCTCGCGCACGATCTGGCTCACCTTCTGCAGCACGCGCAGGCCGAGCGGCAGCCAGGCATAGATGCCCGCCGAGGTCTGGCGGATCATGCCGGCGCGCAGCATCAGCTTGTGCGAGGCGATCGAGGCCTCTGCGGGAACTTCTTTGAGGGTCGGCAGGAAGGCGCGGGAGAGGCGCAAGGGATCAGCTCCGGTCGGCTAGGACGGGCGGAAGGTAGAGGCGCGCGGCCCGTTATGCCAGGGGGAGAGCCGTGGGGAGAGGAGCAGGGAGAGGAGCAGGGAGAGCCTGGGGGGGGGGAGTGAGCCGATGGGTCTTACCGTGATGTGGCGTCGTGAAAATGCGCCGCATTGTGTGAATTGAAAAACCATAAATATTAATATAAATATTACCAGAAATGAAAATAATTAATTTAAAATACAAATTTATCTGAAAGAAGTTTTTGCTTCTTTTTTTCAAAAAGAAGAAAATTTCTTAATTTTTCTTCTGGCCGATCGGCGATGGCCCCTCGCTCATGATCCCGCCGGGCGTCGCTGACGCGGAGGGGGTGGTTCTGCCGCGGCTGGCGGCGATCAGGGCCTCGGCATCGCTGGCCCGGAGCGCCGGGCGGGGGTGGCGTGGCCTCGGTGGGGCAGCCATTCCTTGCCAGCCGGGGCCTTGCCCTCTATACCCCGGCGCGCCGGCGCGGGACGTCCCCTGCGCCGGCAAATCCGCACGCGGTGCGCCCTTCCATCCTGTCCTGGGATGCCTGGGTCCGGTCCCCCGAGAGGGGGGTAAGCGCCGCGGAGGCTCAACCGGACGTGTTTTGAAGGAAGGCGCTTCCCATGGCGATGCCCGAAGTTTCCCTGCGTCAGCTGCTCGAGGCCGGTGTCCATTTTGGCCACCACACCCGCCGCTGGAACCCGCGCATGGCGCCGTTCATCTTCGGTGTGCGCAACCAGGTCCACATCCTGGACCTGCAGCAGACCGTGCCGATGATGGACCGCGCGCTGCGCGCCATCCGTGACGTCGTGGCCGGCGGTGGCCGCGTGCTGTTCGTCGGCACCAAGAAGTCCGCCGCCGAGTATGTGGCCGAGGCGGCCACCCGCTGCGGCCAGTATTATGTGAACCACCGTTGGCTCGGCGGCATGCTGACCAACTGGAAGACCATCACCGGCTCCATCAAGCGCCTGAAGCAGATGGACGAGCAGCTGGCCGGCAACACCCAGGGCCTCACCAAGAAGGAAGTCCTGATGCTGACGCGCGAGCGCGAGAAGCTCGACCGCGCGCTGGGCGGCATCCGGGAGATGGGCGGCCTGCCGGACATCATCTTCGTCATCGACGTGGTGAAGGAGAAGCTGGCGATCGAGGAAGCCAACAAGCTGGGCATCCCGGTGGTCGCCGTGGTCGACTCCAACGCCGACCCCGAGGGCGTGGCTTTCCCGATCCCGGGCAATGACGACGCCATCCGCGCCATCAACCTGTACTGCGACATGGTCGCCGCCGCCGTGTTCGATGGCATCAGCGCCGAGCTGCAGGCCTCCGGCGTGGATCTGGGCGCGGTCGAGGAGCTGCCGGCTGAAGAGCTGGCCGCTGTCGAGGAAGCCGAGGGCGCGGCCGAGGCCGGCGAAGCCCAGGCCCAGGCCTAATCCAGACTGCCAGACAGGAGCATTCCCATGGCTGAGATCACCGCCGCGATGGTGCGCGACCTGCGCGAGAAGACCGGCGCGGGCATGATGGACTGCAAGAAGGCCCTGGTGGAGAACAATGGCGACGCCGAGGCGGCGATCGACTGGCTGCGCAAGAAGGGCCTCGCCGCCGCGGCGAAGAAGTCCGGCCGCGTCGCCGCCGAGGGCCTGGTCGGCACCGCCACCGGCCCGCAGGTGGGCGCGATGGTCGAGGTGAATGCCGAGACCGACTTCGTGGCCCGCAACGAGCTGTTCCAGAACTTCGTCGCCGAGGTGGCCGGCCTGGTCCTCTCCGTCGGCGAGGATGTGGAGAAGCTGAAGGCCGCGACCTATCCGGGCACCACCCACTCGGTGCAGGACGAGCTGACGCGCCTGATCGCCACGATCGGCGAGAACATGTCGATCCGCCGCGCCAGGCGCTTCACCGTGCCGTCCGGCTCGGTGGCCTCCTATGTCCACTCGGCGGTCAAGCCGGGCCTGGGCAAGATCGGCGTGCTGGTCGCGCTCGAGGCGCCCTCGGAGATCGAGGCGCTGGAGTCGCTCGGCCGCCAGATCGGCATGCATGTCGCCGCCACCCGCCCCGAGGCGCTGGACATCTCGGCCGTTGACCCCTCCGCCCTGGAGCGGGAGAAGGCCGTGCTGAGCGAGCAGGCCGCGGCTTCCGGCAAGCCGGCCGCGATCATCGAGAAGATGGTCGAGGGCCGCGTCCGCAAGTACTACGAGGAAGTGGTGCTGCTGGAGCAGGTGTGGGTGCATGACGGCGAGAGCCGCGTGAAGGCCGTCGTGCAGAAGGCCGGCGCCAAGCTGACGGGCTTCGCCCGCTTCCAGCTGGGCGAGGGCATCGAGAAGCAGACGAGCGACTTCGCCGCCGAGGTTGCCGCCGCCGCCGGCACGGTCTGAGACCGCGCTGAAAGACCCGATCGGGGGTGCCGGCCCAGGGCCGGCGCCCCCTTTCGCCTGACCGGGTTGCCTGGCTGGATCGCCTGACTGGGTTGCCTGACTGGGTTGCCTCATCGGGCGCCGCCGCATCCACCCCTGGCCGGGGCGGGAGGCGTGCCGCCCGCGCGGGGGCTCCGGGCCTGTCATGTCCTCCCTGGCCATGCCTGCCTTGGCCCGTGCCTGCCCTTGCCCCGCACCGGGGGGCTGCCTATCGTGCCGCGCCCCGTCCCCTTGTTTTTGCGCCCCCACGCCTCTTGCCGCCGGAACCGCCATCATGCCCGCCCCCATCTATAAGCGCGTCCTGCTCAAGCTCTCGGGCGAGGCTCTGATGGGCAGCCGGGAATATGGCCTGGACAACGCCACGGTCCGCGCCATCGCGCAGGACATCAAGGGCGTGGTGGAGCTGGGTGTCGAGGTCTGCGTCGTGGTGGGCGGTGGCAACATCTTCCGCGGCGTCGCCGGCGCCTCCTCCGGCATGGAGCGGGCGCAGGCGGACAGCATGGGCATGCTCGCCACGGTGATGAACGCCCTGGCCATGCAGAGCGCGCTGGAGCGGCTGAACGTGCCGACGCGCGTGCAGTCCGCCATTCCGATGAGCAGCGTCTGCGAGCCCTTCATCCGCCGCCGCGCCGAGCGGCATATGGAGAAGGGGCGGGTGGTGATCTTCGCCGCCGGCTCGGGCAACCCCTTCTTCACCACCGATACCGCCGCCGCGCTGCGCGCCGCCGAGATGCGCTGCGACGCCCTGTTCAAGGGCACGCAGGTGGATGGCGTCTATTCCGCCGACCCGCGCAAGAACCCGCAGGCCGAGCGTTACGTGACCCTGACCTATCTCGACATGCTGGCGCGCGATCTGGCGGTGATGGATGCCGCCGCGATCAGCCTGGCGCGCGAGAACAAGCTGCCGATCATCGTCTTCAACATCCATGAGCCGGGCGCCTTCACCGCCGTGATGCAGGGCGAGGGCCGCTTCACCACGGTCGTGGACCAGTAAGAAGGAGGGCCGCGCCATGGCCGCACCTGCCGATCTGAAGTCGCTCAAGCAGGACCTCACCCGCCGGATGGACGGCGCGCTGGAGGTGCTGAAGAAGGAATTCTCCGGCCTGCGCACCGGCCGGGCCTCGCCCGCGCTGCTGGAGCCGATCCGCGTCGAGGTCTATGGCGCGAACCAGCCGCTGAGCCAGGTGGCCAATATCTCCGTGGGCGGCCCCGGCCTGCTCTCCGTGCAGGTGTGGGACCGCTCGGCCGCCAAGGCGGTGGAGATCGCCATCCGTGACTCCGGCCTCGGGCTGAACCCGCAGGCCGAGGGGCAGGTGATCCGCGTGCCGCTGCCGCCGCTGACGCAGGAGCGCCGCAACGAGCTGGCCAAGCAGGCGCACAAATATGCCGAGGCCGCCAAGGTGGCCGCCCGTGGCGTGCGCCGTGACGGCATGGAGCAGATCAAGGCCTGGGAAAAGAAGTCCGAGATCGGCAAGGACGACGCGGCCAAGTGGTCCGACGAGGTGCAGAAGCTGACCGACCAGATCATCAAGAAGGTCGACGAGCTGCTGGCCGAGAAGGAAAAGGACATCAAGGCGGTCTGAGCCGGAGCATGAGCGCGGCGCCCCTCAATCATCCGCAGGCCGGCGCCGCCCTGGCGATGCCCGCCCCCGCCGGGCCGCAGGCCGGCCCGGTGCATGTCGGCCTCATCATGGACGGCAACCGCCGCTGGGCGAAGGCGCGCGGCCTGCCGCGCGCCCTCGGCCACAAGGCGGGGGTGGAGGCGGTGCGCCGCACCGTCCAGGCCGCCGCCGATTCCGGCATTGGCTGGCTGACCCTCTTCGCCTTTTCCTCCGAGAACTGGCAACGCTCGGCCGATGAGGTGCGCGACCTCACCGGCCTGCTGCGCCTCTACCTCCGGCTGGAGGTGGCGACGCTGGCGAAGAATGGCGTGCGGCTGCGCGTCATCGGCGAGCGGGAGCGCTTCGGCCCCGAGACCATGGCCGCCATCGAGGAGGCCGAGGCCGCCACGGCCCACAACACCCGGCTGAACCTGACGGTCGCGCTCTCCTATGGCGCGCGGGCGGAGATCGCCGCCGCGGCGCGCGCCCTGGCGGCCGAGGTCGCCGCCGGCCGGCTGGCGCCGGAGGCGGTGGACGAGGCCGCCCTGGCCGCCCGCCTGACCACCGCCGGCATGCCGGACCCGGACCTGATCATCCGCACCTCGGGGGAGCAGCGCCTGTCCAACTTCCTGCTGTGGCAGGCGGCCTATGCCGAGTTCGTCTTCCTGGACGTGCTGTGGCCCGATTTCGAGGCGGAGCATCTGGCGCAGGCCGTGGCCGAGTTCCGCCGCCGCCATCGCCGCTTCGGCTCCGGCGCGGGCTGAACCATGGCCCAGGCTGATTCCGCCAGGCGCTGGCGTGACCTGAAGAAGCGCGCCCTTTCCGCCGCCGTGCTGGGGCCGGGCGCCCTGCTGTGCATCTGGCTCGGCGCCTTTCCCTGGACGGCGCTGATGACGCTGGCCATCGCCCTGCTCTCCTGGGAGTGGGTGCGGCTCTGCGGGCTGCGCAGCCGGGCCTGGCCGGGCATGGCGGTGCCGGCCTCGGTGGGGCTGGCCTGCGCCTGTTCCGTCTTCTCGCTGCCGGTGCCGGGGCTGGCGGTGCTGGGGCTGGGCTTCCTCGCCACCTGGCTGGCCGCGCCGCGCCTCTTCCGGGGCGAGGGGCCGCCGCCCCCCGCCGGCTGGCTGGCGCTCGGCGTGCTCTATATCGGCCTTGCCGGCATCGCGCTGATCGAGCTGCGGCATGACAATGAGGCGGGGCGCAACAACGTCCTCTTCCTCATCTCCGTGGTCTGGGCCAGCGATATCGGCGCCTATATGGTGGGCCGGCTGCTGGGCGGGCCGAAGCTGGCGCCCGCCATCTCCCCGGGCAAGACCTGGTCCGGCGCGGCGGGGGGGCTGCTCTCCACCATGCTGGTGGGCTGGCTGGTGGCCGATTTCCTGGTGCCCGGCAACCCGCCGGCGCTGAAGGTGCTGCTGGTGGCGGCGCTGCTCGGCATCGCCACGCAGCTCGGCGACCTGCTGGAGAGCGGGGCGAAGCGCCGCTTCGGCGTCAAGGATTCTTCTCAGTTGATCCCCGGCCATGGCGGGGTGCTGGACCGGCTGGACGGGCTGCTGGCCGCCGCCCCGGTGGCGGCGCTGCTGGCCTTCGCCGTGGGCTACGGGGTGCCGCTGTGGCGGTGACGGGCCCCCGCCGCGTCACCCTCCTGGGCAGCACCGGCTCGGTCGGGCGCAGCACCGTGGCGCTGCTCGACGCCGCCGCGCCGGGGGAATTCCTGGTGGAGGCGCTGGTGGCCGGGCGCGACGCCGCCGGGCTGGCGGAGCAGGCGCTGCGCCTGCGCCCCGCCCTCGCCGTGCTGGCCGAGGAGGCTGCCCTGCCGGAGCTGCGCGCCCGGCTGGCGGGCAGCGGCATCGCCTGCGCCGCCGGCCGCGCCGCCGTGCTGGAAGCCGCCGCCCGCCCGGCGGACTGGACCATGGCCGCCATTGTCGGCGCCGCCGGGCTGGGGCCGGTGCTGGCCGCGCTCGGCCATGGCGGCACGCTGGCGCTGGCCAACAAGGAGGCGCTGGTCTGCGCCGGGGATCTGGTGCTGGAGGCGGCGCGCCGCCACGGCGCCACCCTGCTGCCGGTGGATTCCGAGCACAACGCCATCTTCCAGGTGCTGGAGGCCGCCGACCCGGCGGCGATCGAGCGCATCATCCTCACCGCCTCGGGTGGGCCCTTCCGCGAGGCCAGCCGCGAGCAGATGGCGCGCGCCACGCCGGAACAGGCGGTGCGCCACCCCGTCTGGTCGATGGGCGCCAAGATCAGCATCGATTCCGCCACCATGATGAACAAGGGGCTGGAGCTGATCGAGGCGGCGCGCCTTTTCCCGGTGCCGGAGGCGCGGCTCGGCGTGCTGGTCCACCCGCAATCGGCGGTGCACGGGCTGGTGCAGTATCGCGACGGCTCGCTGCTGGCGCAGATGGGCACGCCGGACATGCGCACCCCCATCGCCCATGCCCTGGCCTGGCCGCGCCGCATGGCGGTGGAGCTGCCGCGCCTCGACCTCGCCGCGCTGGGGCGGCTGGACTTCGCCGAGCCGGATCTCGCGCGCTTTCCGGCACTGCGGCTGGCGCGTGAAGCCTTGCGGGCGGGCAGCGGAGCCCCCACCATTCTGAATGCCGCGAATGAGGTGGCGGTGGGGCTGTTCCTGGAACGGCGCCTCGGCTTCCTCGACATCGCCGCGGTGGTGGAGGAGAGCCTCACGGCGCTGGGCGCGCCGGTGGTGCCCGACCTCGACGCCGTGCTGGCGCTGGACGCGGCGGCCCGCCAGGATGCCCTGGCCCGCGCGGCACGCCGCGCCGCCTGATGGCCTGCGGCACGCCGCGCCGCCTGAGGGTGTGCGGCACGCCGTGCCGCCTGAGGGGCGCCGCCTGACCTGCGCGGCGCGCCGTGCGACTGAACCCAGGCCCCGCCGCCGCGCGGGGCAGGAGACGCGACCTTGGACCTGCTGCCTGAGCCCTTCCGCTCGATCATCGCCTTCATCGTGGTGCTCGGCGTGCTCGTCTTCATCCATGAGCTGGGGCACTACCTCGCCGCCCGCTGGCGCGGGGTGCATGTGGAGGTGTTCTCCATCGGCTTCGGCCGGGTGATCCACAGCTGGACGGACCGGCGCGGCACGGAATGGCGGCTCTCCTGGCTGCCGCTCGGCGGCTTCGTGAAGCTGCACGGGCAGGAAGGCCCGGCCGACGCCACCCCTGAGCAGCGCGCCGCCTGGCGGGAGGGGCAGACCTTCCACGACAAGCCGGTGCGCGACCGCGCCATCGTCGTCGCCGCCGGGCCCATCGCCAACTTCCTGCTGGCGGCGGTGCTGTTCGGTGGGCTCTACATGACCATGGGCCAGCCGCAGCCGACGGCCAGCGTCGGCAATGTGGTGGCCGGCAGCGCCGCCGAGCAGGCCGGGCTGCGCCCCGGGGACCGGATCCTCGCCCTCGACGGCACGTCGGTGACGCGCTTCGAGCAGGTGCAGGCCCATATCCAGCCCCGCGCCGGGCGGGAGGTCAGTATCCTCCTCCGCCGCGACGGGCAGGAGATGACCCTGCGCGCCATCCCGGCGGCGCGGGAGGAGGGCGGCAAGACCCTTGGCGTCCTCGGCATCGCCGGCGGCGCGCCGGAATTCATCCGCATGGACCCGGTGAGCGCCCTGGCCGCTGGCACGGCCCAGACCTGGGATGTGACGGTGCAGACCCTGGCCGGGCTCTGGCAGATGATCGCCGGGGAGCGCGGCACGCAGGATCTCGGCGGGCCGCTGCGCATCGCCCAGCTCTCCGGGCAGGTGGCGCAGCTGGGCATCGCCAGCCTCGTCTCCTTCATGGCGGTGCTGTCGGTCAATCTGGCGCTGATCAACCTCTTCCCGATTCCCGTGCTGGATGGCGGCCATCTGCTCTTCTACGCCGCCGAGGCCATCCGCGGCCGCCCGCTGCCGCCGCGCGCCATCGAATATGGCTTCCGCGCCGGCTTCGCCGTGCTGGCCATGCTGTTCCTCTTCGCGACCTGGAATGACCTGTCCAATCTCGGCGTGGTGCGCTGGGTGGTTGGGCTGATCGGCTGAGGCCCTTGAGGGGGCTTTGCCCCCTCAAACTCCCCCAGCAGGGGGCAGGGCCCCCTGCACCCGCCTTCTGTTGGGTTTCCAAAGGCCTCAGGCCTTTGGTGGGGAGAGTTTGAGAGGGGCGAAGCCCCTCTCAAGAGCGCGCCGGCTTTCCTCCGGGCGGTTCGGATCAACTGAAAAAAAGCCGTGGCCGGAGGGGGGTGGCGGGGCGATGCGTTAACGGTTAGTCTCCGGCGGCCCGAGACGCCCCGTTTCCGGCGGTTTTCCACTGGCCCCCATCAACCGGCCCCGGACCCGACCTTTGCACGCTACCCGCGCCCTCCTGCTCGCCGCCACCTGCCTCGTGCCCGTGCTGCTGCCGCCTGATGCGCAGGCGCAGCAGCCGCGCACCCCGCCGCGGCGGGGTGCCGCCGCGGCGCAGCCTGCCGCCAATGGCTATGTCAGCCAGATCGACGTGCGGGGGAACCAGCGCATCGAGGCGGACACCATCCGCTCCTACATGCTGCTCCAGCCCGGCGATGCCTTCGATGGCGACCGGCTGGACCGCAGCCTGCGCACCCTCTTCGCCACCGGCCTGTTCCGGGACGTGAAGGTGACCCGCCAGGGCGACCGCATCGTGGTCCAGGTGCAGGAGAACCCGATCGTCAACCGGGTGGCCTTCGAGGGGAACAGCAAGCTCTCGGACGACACGCTGAAGCCCGAGGTGCAGCTGCGCCAGCGCGCGGTCTTCACCCCGGCCACCGCCCAGGCGGACCGCCAGCGCATCCTCGACCTCTATGCCCGCCGCGGCCGTTTCGCCGCGCGCGTCGAGCCCAAGATCATCGAGCTGGACCAGAACCGCGTCGACGTGGTCTTCGAGATCACCGAGAACGAGGTGGCGCTGATCAGCCGCATCAGCTTCGTCGGCAACGAGGCCTTCTCGGACAGCCGGTTGAAGGAGATCGTCTCCTCGCGCGAGGCGGCGTGGTACCGGCCCTTCAGCTCCTCCGACACCTATGAGCCGGAGCGCCTGAACTTCGACCGCGAGCTGCTGCGCCGCTACTACCAGCGCCAGGGCTATGCCGATATCGAGGTGACGGGTGCCGCCGCCGAGCTGGCGCCGGACCGCAGCGGCTTCTTCGTGACCTTCACGGTCAAGGAAGGCATCCGCTACCGCGTCGGCAAGGTGGACATCACCTCCAGCCTGCGCAACGTCTCCGCCGACCGGCTGCGCCGCGTCATGGAGATCCAGTCCGGCGACTGGTATGATGGCGATGCCGTCGAGCGCATGACCCAGGCGCTGATGGACGAGGCCAATCTGGCCGGCGCCCCCTTCGTCGAGGTCGAGCCCAAGACCACCCGCGACCGCGAGGGCAAGGTGGTCAACCTCGCCTTTGATGTGCGCGAGGGTGCGCGCCAGTATGTCGAGCGCATCGACATCGTCGGCAATACCCGCACGCAGGACCGCGTGATCCGCCGCGAGTTCCGCCTGGCGGAGGGCGATGCCTTCAACGCCGCGCAGATGCGCCGCTCGCGCCAGCGCATCCGCGACCTCGGCTATTTCAGCGACGTGCAGATCAACCCGACCCCCGGCTCCTCGCCGGACCGCACCGTGCTGGCCACCAATATTTCCGAGCGCGCGACGGGCGAGCTGTCCATCGGCGGCGGCTACTCGACCGATGCCGGCGCCCTGGCCGATATCGGCGTGCGTGAGCGCAACATGCTCGGCACCGGCATCGATGCCCGCGCCAACACCACCGTGGCGCAGCGCCGCAGCCAGATCGACCTCTCGGTCACCGACCCGTCCTTCATGGACCGCAACCTCTCGGTCGGCGCCGACATCTTCTACATCGTGCGCGACCTCACCGACTATTCGGGCTATGAGGAGCGCCGCTACGGCTTCAGCCTGCGCGCCGGCTATGAGTTCAACGAGCGGCTGCGCCAGTCCTGGGCCTATACCCTGTCCCGCCGCAACGTCTTCAACGTCAGCGACGACGCCTCGATCTACATCAAGGACCAGAAGGGCGTCACGCTGCTGTCGCAGGTCGGCCAGACGCTGACCTATGACACGCGCGATTCCCGCCTCGACCCGCATGATGGCTATGTGCTGCGGCTGGGCACGGATTTCGCGGGCCTTGGCGGCGATGTCTCCTATGTCCGCACCAAGGTCGATGGCGCCTACTACATCCCCTTCGAGCGCCTGATGGGCGACCCGGACTATGTGCTCGCCATTTCCGCCAGCGTCGGCCACATGCTCCGCGTCGGCAGCAACAACGAGCGCATCATCGACCGCTTCTTCCTGGGTGGCGAGAATCTGCGTGGCTTCGCCACGGCCGGCGTCGGCCCGCGCGACACCAGCACGGATGACGCGCTCGGCGGCCGCACCATGTGGACGCAGAGCACGGAAATGCGCTTCCCCCTCCCGGTGCCCTCGGAACTCGGCCTGCTCGGCCGTGCTTTCATCGATGTCGGCTCGCTCAGCGGGTCGGATAGCGGCACCAACATCGCCGATGACTCCGCCCCGCGCGTGGGCGCCGGCGTCGGCGTCTCGTGGCGCAGCCCCTTCGGCCTGATCAACATCGATCTGGCCCAGGCCGTGGTGAAGAAGTCCTACGACGAGACGCAGGTCTTCCGCTTCGGTTTCGGCACGCGCTTCTGAGCCTTTCCACGGAGTTCCCGATCATGGCGCGTCGCGCTTCCGCAACGCTTGCGGCGATCCTGATGGCGTCCACCCTGCTGTCCGGCGCCGCGATGGCGCAGCAGCAGGAATGGTTCGTCCCCAACCAGGGCCAGGGGGCGCAGCAGCGCCCTGCCCAGGCTCAAGCCCCGGCCCAGCGCCCGGCCCAGCCGGCCCAGCGCCCGGTGCAGGCCAACCCGGCGCCGCTGCCGCCCGGCGAGCAGCCGCCGGCCGCCATCATCGGCATCGTCGATGTGCCTGAGGTGCAGCGCAACTCCACCGCCTTCAACCAGGTGCGGGAAGAGATCGAGAAGCGCCGCCAGAAGCTGAATGACGACCTCCAGCGCGAGCAGAACCGCTGGCGCGAGGAGCAGCAGCAGCTGGCCAACCAGCGCAACGCCCTCTCCCCCGAGGAGCTGCGCAACAAGGAGCGCGACCTGCAGGACCGCGTGACCGATGCCCAGCGCATCTTCCGCGACCGCAGCCGCAACATCGAGCAGGCGGCGCAGCAGAGCCTGCAGGAGATCGAGCGCGCCCTGGCCACGGTGATCCGCCAGGTCTCGGCCAGCCGCAAGGTGAACCTCGTGCTGCCGCGCCCGGTGGTGGTCTATAACGACCCCGCCTTCGACCTGACGGAAGAGATCTCGACCCAGCTCAACAAGGTGCTGCGCTCGGTCAGCCTGCCGGCCGAGGAGCCGGCGCCCGCGCCGGCCGCCGCGCCGGCCCGGCCGGGCCAGCAGGGCCAGGCGCCGCGGCGGAACTGACCGCCATGGCGGATCCGCGCTTCCACCCCGCCTCCGGCCCGCACCCGCTTTCGCGTGTCGCCGAGGTTGCGGGGGCGGAGAGAACGGGGGCGCGGCTGGAGGAGGAGGGGGCGCGCCTGTTCGAGGGCGTCGCCTCGCTCGCCGAGGCGGGGCCGGCGCATCTGGCCTTCCTCGAAGGCCGCCGGCACCTGCCGGCGCTGCGCGCGAGCCGCGCCGGCGCCGTGCTGCTGCGCGCCGAATTCGCCGCCGAGGTGCCGCGGGGCTGCGTGGCGCTGGTGGTGGCGGCCCCGCAGCTCGCCTTCGCGCGGGTGGCCGGGCTGTTCCACCCGGCCGCCGCGCCGCAGCCCGGCATCCACCCCACCGCCCAGGTCGCGCCCGGCGCCGTGATCGGCCCGGGCAGCGAGATCGGCCCCTATGCCGTGATCGGCGCGGGGGCGGTGCTGGGCGCGCGCGCCTATGTCGGGCCGCATGCCTTCATCGGCCCCGGCTGCGTCTTTGGCGATGATGCCCGCATCCATGCCCATGCCAGCGCCATCTGCTGCCTGGCCGGGCACCGCGTCACCCTGCACCACGGGGCGCGGGTGGGGCAGGAGGGCTTCGGCTTCGTCCCGACGCCCGAGGGGCGCTTCCTCACCATCCCGCAGCTCGGCCGCGTCGTGCTGGAGGATGAGGTGGAGATCGGCGCCAATAGCTGCGTCGACCGGGGCGCGCTGGGGGATACGGTGCTCGGCCGTGGCACGCGGCTCGACAACCTCGTGCAGATCGGCCACAACGTGACGACGGGGCGCGGCTGCGTCATCGTCGCGCAGGTCGGCATCTCCGGCTCCACGCGGCTTGGCGACTATGTGACCATCGCCGGGCAGGCGGGGCTGACGGGGCATCTCGACATCGGCAGCCGGGCGCGCATCGGCGCCCAGGCCGGTGTCCAGGCCGATATTCCGCCGGGGCAGGATGTCACCGGCTCGCCGGCCATGCCGGTGAAGGATGCGTTGCGCGCCGCGCTCTATCTGCGCAAGGTGGGGGCCCGCAAGGCGTCCGTGGGCACGACCCCGGCTGGAACGGCCCCAGCTGGAACGGCCAGGGGCGAGGCAGCGGAATTGGGCGCCGCGGCAGCGGGCGGCGCGGAACAGGACAGGGCGCAAGACGGGCGCCCCTCACAAACGGACTGACCGGCATGGACCAGCACGAACAGCCCCCGAGCGATGGGGCGCCGAAGCAGACTCTCGATTCCTGTGACATCGCCCGCGTGATGCGCGCGATCCCCCACCGCTACCCCTTCCTGCTGGTCGACCGCGTGGTGGACATGGTGCTGGGCGAGAGCGCGGTGGGCGTCAAGAACGTCACCATCAACGAGAACTTCTTCCAGGGCCATTTCCCGGCGCACCCGGTGATGCCGGGCGTGCTGATCATCGAGGCGATGGCGCAGACGGCGGCCGTGCTGGTGGTGGAGACGCTGGGCCCCAGCGCCCATGGCAAGATCGTCTATTTCATGAGCATCGAGAACGCCAAGTTCCGCCGCCCCGTCGGCCCTGGCGACCAGCTGCGCATCCACATCAACAAGGATCGCCAGCGCGGCAATGTGTGGAAGTTCAACGCGGTGGCCAAGGTGGATGGCGTCGCCGTGGCGGAAGCCAGCTACGCCGCCATGATCATGGACCGCTGAGCGGATGCCCGAGAGCGTGACGCAGACCCCCCCGCCCGCCGCCACCCGCCAGATCCACCCCAGCGCCGAGATCCACCCCACCGCCATCATCAGCGCGGGCGCCAGCATCGGCGCCGGCTGCCGCATCGGCCCGTGGTGCGTCATCGGCCCCGATGTGGTGCTGGGCGAGGGCGTGGTGCTCGAGGCGCATGCCGTCCTCGATGGCCATACCGAGATCGGCGACCAGGTGCAGGTCAGCCCCTTCGCCTCGATCGGCCTCGCGCCGCAGGACCTGAAGTACAAGGGCGAGCCGACGCGCGCCGTGGTCGGCCCGCGCACCATGATCCGCGAGCACGCCACCATCCACCGCGGCAGCGTGGGCGGCCATGGCGTGACCACGGTGGGCGCGGACTGCCTGATCATGTGCAACGCCCATGTCGGGCATGACTGCACCCTCGACCACCACGTGATCCTGGCCAACAACGTCATGCTGGGCGGCCATGTGCGGATCGCCGATACCGTCTTCGTCGGCGGTGGCGCGGCCATCCACCAGTTCGTCCGCATCGGGCGGCAGGTGGTGGTGGGCGGCATGAGCGGCGTCGAGGCCGATATCATCCCCTATGGCGCCGTGCTGGGCAACCGCGCGCGGCTGACCGGGCTGAACTGGGTGGGGCTGAAGCGGCGCGGCTTCACGCGGCCGCAGATCCACACGCTGCGCGCCGCCTATCGCAGCCTCTTCCGCACCGCCGGCAATTTCCAGGACCGCATCGCCGTGACCGAGGCGGAACTGGGCGGCCTTCCCGCCGTGGCTGAGATCCTCGCCTTCATCCGCGCCGACAGCCGCCGTGGCCTGTGCCGCGCCGGCCGCGAGCTGCTGGAGGAGGACGAGGCGGCCGAGGGCTGATCCGATGGCCTGGCCGTCCGTCGCGCCCTTCTCGGGAAGCTCCCCCCGCAACGCTCCTTTGGGCATGATCGTGGGTGGCGGCATGATGCCGCAGCGGGCCGCCGCCGCCGCCGCCGCCGCCGGGCGCCGCCCGCATGTGGTGGTGCTGGAGGGCTTCGGCGACCCGCGCGACTATGCCGCCTATCCGCACATCCTCTGCCGCCTGGGTGCCGCCGGGCGCATGCTGGACTGGCTGCGCGCCGCCGGCTGCCGTGATCTGGTGCTGGCCGGGCAGGTGAAGCGGCCGAGTTTTCTTTCCCTGCGCCCGGATGGGGGGGCGGCGAAGCTGCTGCCGCGCATCGGCATGCGCGCCTTTGGCGGGGATGACAGCCTGCTCACCGCCGTGCTGCGCGTCCTCCAGGAGGAGGGCTTCAACCCGCTGCCGGCCCAGGCCATCCTCGCCACTCTGCTGGTGGAGGTGCCGGGGCAGCTCGGCCGCGTCGCCCCGGATGCCGAGGCGCGGCGCGATATCGCCCGCGGCGTTGGCGTGCTGCGCACCATGGGGGCGGCCGATGTCGGCCAGGGCTGCGTGGTGCAGCAGGGGCTGGTGCTGGCGGTGGAGGCCATCGAGGGCACGGATGCCATGCTGGCGCGTGCCGGCACGCTGCGGCGCGAGGGGCCGGGGGGTGTCTTCATCAAGATCCTGAAGCCCGGCCAGGATCGCCGCGTTGACCTGCCGACGGTGGGGCCGGCGACGGTGGCCGCCGTGGCGGCGGCGGGGCTGCGTGGCCTTGCCATCGAGGCGAGGGGCACCATCGTCGTGGACCGGGACGAGACGGTGGCGGCGGCGGATGCGGCGGGGCTGTTCCTGCTGGCCATCGACCCCGCCGCGCCCGAATGGACTCAGAACGAGGAGACGAGCGCATGAGCAGCTTCCTGCACACCATGATCCGCGTGGGCGACCTGGAGCGCAGCGTGGATTTCTACACCCGCCTGCTCGGCATGAAGGAACTCCGCCGCAACGACGTGCCGGAGGGCAAGTACACCCTCGTCTTCGTCGGCTATGCCCCGGAGAGCACCGGCGCCGGCGTGATCGAGCTGACCTACAACTACGGCGTCGAGACGTACGAGCTGGGCAATGCCTTCGGCCATCTGGCCATTGGCGTGCCTGACATCTACGCCACCTGTGACGCGCTGCGCGCCGCGGGCGCCCGCATCACCCGCGAGCCTGGCCCCGTGAAGTTCGGCACCACGGTGATCGCCTTCGTCGAGGACCCGGACGGCTACAAGATCGAGCTGATCGAGCGCAAATCCGCCGAATCCGGCACCAAAGGCTAATTTTCTTTCAGGCTGCCGCTTTTCTTTCAGGCTGCCGCCGCCCCGTTGAGAAGCGGGACACGGCGCTGGGCCGGAGCGGCGGTTTGTGAGTGCCGCGATCCCGTCGCGGCCCTGACCGGCAGCTTGCAGAAAAAAGATGGGGGTCCGGGGGAATTCCTTCCCCCGGCCTTTTTTTATCGGCCTTGTTTTTATTCGCCTCTCACCCGCGTGGCTTCTTCGATGAGCACGCGCGCGGTGTGGCAGAGCAGGCCATCGGGGGCGCGCAGGGCTTCGGGCACCGCCTCATGCTCCAGCCCGGGCAGGGGCAGGAGTGGCCCCGCCCCGCCATCGCTCTGGCGCAGCGCGTGGAAGGCGCGGGATTGCTGGCGCAGGGCCGGGGTCTCGGCCTCGCCATAGGCGATGGCGAAGGGCTTGCGCACCACCGGCAGGCGCTGGGGCGAGAGGACCTCGACCTCCAGCGGGCTGAGGCCGAGGCTTTCTTCCTGCCCGCCCAGGTCATAGAGGCCCGAGAGCCCCATGCCGGCGGTGACGCGCGGGTGGTCGAGCAGCATGGCGGCGAGATGGGCGCCCGAGCCCCAGCCGCAGACCAGCAGCGGCCCGGCGATGCCGTGCAGCGGCCCCTGGGCGGCCAGCCAGTCCACCGCCTTGTGCACCTGGCGGGTGATGCGGGTCAGGCTGGCCTCGGGGGCGGGGGCGTGGCCGGGCAGGGCGGCGCTCCAGCCATGGGCCATCAGCCCCTGGGCCACGGCGCCGAAGCCCTGGCGGCTGCCGCGCCAGCCGCCGCCATGCAGCAGCAGCAGGCAGGGCGCGCCGGGGGAGAGGGCCGGGTAGAGATCGAAGCGGCATTCCGGCGCGGCGGCGTAGGGGAGATCGAGCTTGCCGGGGCGGGCGGCGCGCAGGGCGGCGGAATCGGCCTGGCGGCGGGCGAGGATCTCGGCCGGGCCGGGCGTGTCCTCCAGCCGGTGCACGCGCCCGCTGACACCGCGCGGCGAGGCCGGCGGCACGGCGATCATGGCCGGCCCCCGCCGTGCCGTCTCCCGCTCGGGCGGCACGGCGGGGGGGGCTGCGGCGGCTGCGGCATGGCGTGGTCTCCCAGGTGCGGTGAAGGCTTTGCAACCTTCGTGCCGCGCGCTTGTGGCCGCGGGCGCACGCCTGGCGACAAAAATACGGCCCGAGCGTGCGTTGGGCGTGGGGTGTGCCTTCGCCAAGGCGTTGCGCTTCTGTATAAATGAAGAATTCCTGGCGAAGTCGGGTCCATCCGGTGGCAGAATGCCCAACCGGCGGGCGCCTGCCCCGCCGGATGCCCAGAAGCTTATCCGCCCGCTGATCCGCCGCCCGAGCCCCACACCCCCAACCCAGCCCAGCCCCAACCAGGATCGTCGCCCCCGCCGATGTCAGCCCCCGCCCTGAATCCCCGCCTTGAGCCCTTCCGGCTGCGCGGGGCCAATTTCAATCTCCTGGTGCTGCGCCTGCTGGACCCGCGGCCGGAGGTGATCGTTCCCGCGATCGCCGACCAGTTCCGCCGCGCGCCGGGCTTCCTGCGCTTCGCGCCGCTGGTGCTGGGGCTGGACGAGTTGCAGGCGGGCCCGCAGGAGGTGGATTTCCCCACCCTGGCGGCGGAGCTGCGCGCCATCGAGATCACGCCGATCGGCACGATCGGCGGCACGCCGGAGCTGCGCGCGGCGGCGCAGGGGGCGGGGCTGCCGCCGCTGCGCGCCGCCGGCGGGGCGGAGGAGCCTGTCCAGGCCGCGCCGCCGCCGCCGAGCAGCGAGCCCCCCGCCGCGCCCCCCTTGCCGCCGGGCTCGATGCGGCCGACGATGGTCGTCGACCACGCGGTGCGCGCGGGGCAGCGAGTCTGGGCACAGGGCGCGGACCTGATCATCAACGGCACGGTCAATCCGGGCGCCGAGGTGATCGCGGATGGCAACCTGCACGTCTATGGCGCGCTGCGCGGGCGGGCCATCGCGGGCGGCGCCGACAATATGGAGGCGCGCGTCTTCGCCCTGAATTTCGACCCGGAGCTGGTCTCCATCGCGGGCTACTACGCGGTGCGGGAAGGGCTTACGGAGGCCCCGATCGGCAAGGCCGTGCAGGTGCGGCTGATCGGCGAGAACATGCGGTTCGACCGGCTGGGCTGAGCAAGCCTCCCCACCGGCAGAGAGGAGAGACCAATGGCGCAAGTGATCGTGGTGACGTCCGGCAAGGGAGGGGTCGGCAAGACCACAAGCTCTGCCGCCTTCGCCACAGGTCTCGCCCAGACCGGCAAGAAGACCGTCGTCATCGACTTCGACGTCGGCCTGCGCAACCTTGACCTCATCATGGGGGTCGAGCGGCGGGTGGTGTTCGACATCGTCAACGTCATCTCCGGCGAGGCGAAGCTCAACCAGGCGCTGATCCGCGACAAGCGGGTGGACACGCTCTCCATCCTCCCCGCCTCCCAGACGCGCGACAAGGACGCGCTGACCAAGGAAGGCGTGGCGCAGATCATCGAGGAGCTGAGCCAGGACTACGACTACATCGTCTGCGACAGCCCGGCCGGCATCGAGAAGGGCGCGCTGCTCGCCCTCTACTTCGCCGACCAGGCGGTGATCGTGACCAACCCCGAGGTCTCCTCGGTGCGCGATTCGGACCGCATCCTGGGCGTGCTCCAGTCCAAGTCCCGCCGCGCGGAGGAGAAGATGGAGCCGGTGAAGGAGCATCTCCTCGTCACCCGCTACGCGCCCGAGCGCGTGGAGAAGGGCGAGATGCTCAAGCTCGAGGATATCCGCGAGATCCTGGCCATCCCGCTGCTCGGCGTGATTCCGGAGAGCGAGAGCGTCCTGAAGGCGTCCAACACCGGCAACCCGGTGATCCTGGACGAGGCCAGCAATGCCGGCCAGGCCTATAAGGACGCCGTCGCCCGTTTCCTCGGCGAGGACCGGCCGCACCGCTTCATCGACCCCGAGAAGAAGGGCTTCCTGTCCCGCCTGTTCGGAGGGAGGGCCGCATGAGCTGGCTCGACGTCTTTCGCGTCAACCGCAAGCAAGCCCCGACCCCGGCGGGCGCGGCCAAGGAGCGGTTGCAGATCGTCCTCGCCCATGAGCGGATCAGCCGGACGGGGGATGACTTCCTCCCCCGCCTCCAGCGCGAGCTGATCCAGGTCGTGGCGCGCTATGTCGCCATCGACCCGAAGGCGGTGAATGTCTCCCTCGACCGCGGGGGGGACATGAGCACGCTGGCGATCGAGGTGGAGCTGCCCGCTCCCGCCTCGCCGCCGGTGGAGGCCGCTCCGGCGGCCGTGGCCGAGGCGAAGGATGCCAAGCCCAAGCCGAAGGCCAGCGCCGCGGCGGGTCAGAAGGCATCCTGAGCGGCGTGCTTCCCGTGTCTCTGCCCGGCCTGTTCCGCGTGTCCTGGCGCGTGATCCCGGCGCGGCCCGCCTACCGGCCGCGCCGCACCAGGTAGAGCGTCGCCGCCACCATCGCCAGGGTGCCGGCCAGCAGCGGCCAGCCGGGCGTCTCGCCATAGGCCAGCCAGCCGATCACCGCGCTGGCGGGGATCTGTGCGTATTCGAAGGGCGCCAGCAGCCCCACCTCCGCCCGCCGCGCCGCCGCCGAGGCCGCGAGGTCGGCCAGCAGCGCGCAGAGCGTGCCGCCCACCAGCATCAGCAGGGCGAAGAGCGTCGGCGTCTGCCAGACGAAGGCCGAGACCGGCCCCCAGAACAGCACCGAGGTCACGGAATACCACGCCACCACCCGCGCCGGCGGCTCGGTGGGGGAGAGCGCGCGGAAGCAGATCAGCACCAGCCCGCTGCACAGCCCCGCCGCCATGGCCAGCGGCGTGCCCCAGGAGAGGTCCCCGCCCGGCTGGGCGATGATCAGCACGCCGAGGAAGCCCAGCCCCGCCGCCAGGGCGCGGTCCCGCCGCACCTTCTCATGCAGGAGCAGCGCCGCCAGCGGCAGCACCCAGAGCGGCCGCGCGCTCATGATCGCCACCGCATCGGCCAGCGGCAGCAGCATGATGGCGAGAAGCTGGAGGAGGAAGGTGGCGATGCCGGCGGCGCCGCGCGCCAGGTGCAGCTTCGGCCGGCGCGTGGCCAGCGCCGCCACCGGCCCCGTGCGCAGGATCCAGGGCGCCAGGAAGCCCAGCGTGATCAGCCCGCGCGCGAAGGGCACCAGCGGCACCGGCAGCCCCTCCGCCAGGGCGGCGCGGTAGCAGGCATTCACGCCCGCCCCGCACAGCGCCGCCAGCAGCATGAGCGTCATGCCGGCCAGGGCGGCGGCCGGCCCGCGCGAGGCGAGCATCAGCGGCGCGGGGCCAGCTCGGTCTCCAGCGCCTTGATCTTGGCGACCAGCGATTCCCGCAGCGCCGGGGAGGCGTGGGACTTCATGCCCGCCAGCGCCTCCTTCAGCTCGCGCAGCTGGCGCTTCTTTTCCTCCAGCGTGCGGGAGATGGGGCGGTTGCCGGAAATCTGGCCATCAAAGGCGCGCATGGTGAAACTATCCTTTCGGCAGGAAACAGCCCCCGCCCCGCCGGGTGCGGGGCCCAGGGCGGCTGGCACGGGGGCAGGGGCAGGAGATCAGAGGCCGTTGAGCTTGCGCAGCAGCCGCATCAGCGTGGCGCGCTCCGCCGCCGTCAGCGGGGCGGCGAGGCGCTTTTCATGCGCGGCGATGCGCTCCTTGAAGGGCGGCAGCAGGGCCGCCCCCTCGGCGCTGAGATGCAGCGCCTGGGCGCGGCGGTCGCCGCTCACCGCCTGCCGCTCCACCAGGCCGCGCTCCGTCAGGCGCTGCACGGCGGGGCTGAGGGTGGATTTGTCCAGCGCCGCCGCCGTGGCCAGTTGCCCCAGTGTGATGCCGGGATTGGCCTCCATCAGGCAGAGCAGCGCGAATTCGCCGGAGGTAATGCCGAACTCGGCCGTGCTCTCGGTGAAATCCAGCAGCATGCGCGTGTGGGAACGGCGCAGCAGATGCCCGAGCAGCTCCGGCAGGGGGCCCAGCTTGATCGTATCCGGTTTGTTTCGCACCGCGTCCATGACACCCAGGATAGCGCAGCCTCCAGAGGGGCGGAACGCCCAACCGCCCAGCCATCCACAGCTTTGTCTGGGGAGGCTCCGCCTCCCCAGACTTGGCTTTTGTTCTCTGGGGAGGCTCTGCCTCCCCAGACCCCTCCGCCGGGGTGGCGCGGCCACCCCAAATCTTCCCTTGGGGACCCCGCGTTCAGTCAGCGCCAGCGGATGGCGGGTCCCCACGGGAAGGATGGGGGGCGGCGGGGGGGGGGCAGAGCTCCCGCTCAATATTCCAGCTCGTAGGAAAGCCCGACCTTCTCGCCATCCTCCCCGCCCGTGCTGCTCTGCAGCTTCAGGCGCGGGGTCAGCTCGACCTCGACGCCGACGCGCGGCCCGCCATCGGCGCCCTGCTCGACATTGAGATAGACGCCCTGGCCGAGATAGCCGCCGGCCTGGAGGGCGGCATTGTCCAGCCCGCCATTGCTGTTGCCGACGCCCAGCCGGTCCAGCCCCAGCCGGTCGGCGATGCGGCCGAGGAAGCCGCGCGCCCCGCCCGGCGCCACCCCCGCCAGATTCGCCGCACCCCCCGCCAGCTGGGCGATTTCCAGCGGCGAGAGCTTGTCCGCCGCGCGGTTGAACAGCAGCCGCGCCAGCACCTCGTCCTGCGGCAGTTCCGGGTCGGAGGTGAAGGCGATGCTGGGGCTGGCCGGCTGCCCGGTGACGGTGACGGTGATGGTCACGCTCTGCGCCGTCGTGCTCGCCTCGAAATCCAGGCTGGGGGTCATGGCGCCGTTGAAGCCGAGCTCGCCCTTGCTGAAGGTCAGCCGCCGGTCGAGCAGCTGGAAGGTGCCGCGCCGCAGGGTGAAGGCCCCCTCCGGCTGCGGCTCGGCCGCCGTGCCGGTGACGTGCAGCGTGCCGCCCAGCTCGGCATCCAGCCCGCGCCCGCGCACCAGGATGGATTGCGGCGCCTCCACCCGCACATCCAGCGCCACGGGCGGGGCCGGGGGGGCGGGCGCCGGGGGCGGGGGGGCGCCGGCGCCACGCTCCTGCACCGCGCCCAGGCTGGGCACGCCGCCGCCGGGCAGGGCCTGCGGGATATTCACCGCCACCCGCTTCAGCCGCACCGTGCCGGCCAGCGCCGGGTCGCGCTCCAGCGCGCCGGAGAAGCGCAGATCGGCATCCAGCAGCGCGGTCACCAGCTCGCTCTGCACCGGGGTGGCGTCGCGCGCGGTGATGCTGATGTCCACCGGCAGGCCCGGCGCCAGGGGCCGCGCCTCACCCGCGAGGGTGATGCGCCCCTGCCCGGCGCGGGCGGTCAGCCCCTCCAGGAGGAGGCGCTCGCCCTCCGCGCGCAGCCGGCCCTCGATGCCGGTCAGCCGCAGCCCCTGGACGGGGTTGCGGATCTCCCCCCCGGTGAGGCTGGCGCTGCCGCGCAGCATCGGGGCGGCCAGGGTGCCGCTGGCGCCGCCCTCCAGCGTGACGCGGCCGGTGACGCGGTTGGCCCCGCCGCCCAGGACGGGCGCCAGCAGCGGTTGCAGATTGGCCTGCCCGCGCAGCGTGGCCTCCAGCGGCGCGGCCGCGCCCGGCCCCTGCGGCAGGCTGGCGCTGGCATCGAGCGTGGCGAGCTCGCCCAGGCGCAGCGCCGCCTCGGCGCGCACCGCCCC
>NZ_JANFNY010000024.1 GCF_024437745.1 Roseomonas sp. GC11
AAGGCCGTCGAAGACCTCGCCAAGGCGTGGTCGCGCAAGCCAGCCACCAGGCGCAAGCTAGCAAGCTGATCAAGGCCTTCCCAGGATCGGCACCCCCGGGGAGCTCAGCCCTGACCGGCAGCGGCGAATGCCGCCCACCACCTGACCTCGGCATCCGTGGCCTTGGCCGTATGGATACGGAGAAGGAGATGTCCCGCTGTGTCTTTCAACACAGCTCGCGGACAATCCGCTCCGCCTGGGCCATCCGATCCACCGGCAGCGGCAGGCGAGGCGGGCGCGGCACGCCCACGGGCCGGCCCATCTCGCCGAGCAGCGCCTTGGTGCCTGCCACATAAGCCTGACCGCCAACAAATTCGATCAACGGCAGGTAGCGCAGATAGAGCGCGCGGGCCTCGGCGATCTTGCCCTCATCCGCCACCAGGGTGAAAAGCCGCGCCAGTGCCGCGGGCGCCACGTTCGAGGCCACCGCCACCCAGCCCTCAGCGCCTTCCACGAAGCTCTCGAAGCCCAGGATACCGCCAAACACCGTCATCCGCTCGCCACAGAGGCGCAGGATGTCGCGCACCCGCGTCACCTCCAGCGTGCTCTCCTTGATATAGCGGCAATTCGGGATGGCGGAGAGCCGAGCCACCAGCGCCGGCCTCATGTCCACATTGGCCGTCGCCGGGTTGTTGTAGAGCATGATCGGAATGCCGATGGCGTCCGAGACGGTGCTGTAGTGGTGGAACAGTTCATCCTCGGTGGGCGTGGAGTAGAAGGGCGGGATGATCATCACCCCATCCGCCCCCAGCCGCTCGGCACGGCGGCTGAGGCGCACCACCTCCCGCGTATCCTCCGCCCCGGTGCCGACCAGCACCGGCACCCGCCCCGCCGCCTGGCGGATGACGGTCTCGGCCACCGCCTCATGCTCCTCATCCGACAGGGAGAGGAATTCGCCGGTGGAGCCGAGCGGGATCAGCCCGTGGATGCCCTGGGTGATCTGCCATTCCACGAAGTCGCGCAGCGCGGGCAGGTCCACCGCCCCCGTCGCGTCGAAGGGCGTGATCATCACGGTATAGGTGCCGCGGAAGGCGGGCATGCGAAAGCTCCTTGGAGGCTGTTTGGGAAGGCGGGCGCGCGTGGCTTGAGGGGGCTTTGCCCCCTCAAACATCAGGGGAGACTCACAGAAGGGTTTCCAAAGGCCTCAGGCCTTTGGTGGCTGCAAGGCGCTGCCTTGCAGGTCTGAGAGGGGCGAAGCCCCTCTCAGGACCGCGTGCTGTCTTGTCAAACGGCCTCGCAGCGGGATGCGGGGGAGGGAAGCAGACCGGCTTCCCGCAGAGCGGCGCCGATGGCGGCGCGCTCCTCCGCCATGAGGGGCTGCAAGGGCGGGCGCGGCTCAGGATGCGGCAGCAGCCCCATCAGGTGCAGCGCCGTCTTCATGCGGTTGTGGATGTCCATGCCAGGCGCCCGGTAGAAGGCGCGCACCAGCGGCAGCATCCGTTCATGCGCCGCGCGGGCAGCGGCGAGGTCGCCGCGCCGGATCGCCGCGTCCAGATCCACCAGCAGGGGCGCCGCCACGCTGCCCAGGCCGGAGAGGATGCCATCCCCCCCACAGGCCAGGGTGCCGAGCAGCGCGGTGTTGTTGCTGGTCAGCAGGGTCACGGGCCGCCCCAGCGCGGCCAGCACGGCGCGGGTTTCGTCATAGCCGGCAGGCAGGTCGCTGCCTTCCTTCACGGCGATGACGGAAGGGATCTCCGTGCAGAGCCGGCGCAGCGTCTCCGCCGTGTAGCCCAGCCCCGAGGCACGGGAGAGCTGGAACAGCACCAGGGGCTTGCCCCCGGCCTCGGCCACGGCCCGGGCAAAGGCCAGGATGGCCTCGGGCCGCGCCGCCGAGCCCCCGGCGAAGGCCGGTGGCGGGAAGAGCAGCAGCGCATCCGCCCCCGCCTCGGCGGCATCGCGCGCCAGGGCGCAGGCCTGCCGGGTATTCTCCGCCGCCACGCCGGCCACGAGGCCGGTTTCCGCCCCCAGCGTGGCGCGGGCCAGGGCGACGACGCGGTGGCGCTCCGCCAGATCCAGCGCGGTGGCCTCGCCGGCATGGCCATTCACCACCAGGGCGCGCACGCCGGGAATCGCCGCCAGATGGGCGAAATGCGCGCAGAGCGCCCCCTCATCCAGCGCGCCCTCGGGCGTGAAGGGGGTGAGGGTGGCGGGCCAGACGCCGCCGATACCGGTCAGATCCATGCGCGCTCCTCGGGCTGGGGCCGCAAACGATTGCGGGCAATAGCTAAGAACCTCCCTGCCTCCCCCGTCAAGACCGCGTAGGAAAGGGCTGAAAAAGGGGGCTTGCGGTCGCAATCGTTTGCGGTCCAGCATGGCGGCATGGACGGCCCCGTCACCCTGCGCGATGTCGCGCGCCTTGCCAAAGTCTCCGTCAGCACCGCCTCCCGCGCGCTGGCCGGCGGGCTGACCAGCCGTGAGACCGAGCAGCGCATCCAGCGCATCGCCGCCGAACTCGGCTATCGCCCCAATATCCTGGCGCGCGGGCTGAAGACGCGCTCCTCCCGCCTCATCGGCCTGGTGGTGCACAACCTCGCCAATGCCTCCTTCCGCGTGCTGGCCGAGGTCGCCCAGGCCCGGCTGCGCGCCGCGGGCTACCAGCTTCTCCTCTGCATCACCGCCGATGACCCGGCGCAGGAGGAGGAGGCCCTGGCCACCCTGGCAGCCCAGGCGGCGGAAGGGCTGATCATCTGCCCCACAGGCCAGAACGGCCCCCGGCTGGCGGCGCTGGAGCGCGCCGGCACGCCCGTCACCTGCGTCATCCGCCGCGACGAGTCGGCGGAGCTGGAAACCATCCTCGCCGGCGATCCGGAAGGGGCCTATGCCGGCACGCGGCATCTGCTGGCGCTCGGCCACCGCCGCATCGGCCTGATCGTCGGCCGCGCCGAGACCACCTCGGGGCGGGAGCGCCTCTCGGGCTATCGCCGCGCGCTGGAAGAGGCCGGGCTGCCCTTCGACGCGGGCCTGGTCCATGCCGGGCGCTACGAGCCGGAGACCGGGCTGGCCGGCTGCCGCGCCCTGCTCGATGGCGGGGAGCGGCCCACCGCCCTCTTCGTCGCCAACCACGAGAGCACGCTCGGCGTGCTGCGCGGCCTGGCCGAGCGCGGCCTGCTGGTGCCCGAGCATCTCTCGCTGCTCTGCTACGAGGATATGCCGGGCCTCGCCTGGCAGCGCCCCGCCATCAGCGTGGTGGATAATGGCCCGGCCGCCCTGGCCGAACTGGCGGTGGACCGCCTCCTGCTGCGCCTGCGCGGCGAGGCCAGCGCCAGCCCCGCGCGCGAATACCGCATCGGCGCCCGCCTGATCGAGCGCCAGTCCTGCCGCCCCCCCGCATCCCGCACGCCCTCTCTCCGCCTGCCCGCCGAGGCCCGATAGCCATGCCCTATGTCGAACTCCTCGCCCCGCCTGTGCCCGAGGCCACCCGCGCCGGGGTGGCGCGCGCCGTCACCGAGGGGCTGTGCGCCGCCTTCGGCGTCGGCCCGCAGACGGTGACGACCTATTTCCTCGACATCCCCGCCAGCCACTACGCCCATGCCGGGGTGATGGGCGAGGCGGCCGGCACGCCGCGCATCCTGGCCAAGGTGCATGCCTATCGCCGCGACACCGCCGCCCGCCGCGCCGCCGCCCGCGCGCTGACCGGCCCGCTCGCCGCCCTCTACGGCGTGCCGGAGGCGACGCTGGCCGTCTATTTCATCGAGCGCGCGCGCGACGAGGTGGCGCATGGCGGCACCCTGGCCTGTGACGCGGAGGGCTGAGCCGGTGGACGTTTTTTTCAGTGAGCCGCTGGTCGCGCTGCGCGACACTGTCCGCCGCTTCGCCGAGCGCGAGATCCTGCCGCGTGCCGCCGCCATTGATCGTGAGGACCGTTTCCCGCGCGATCTCTACAAGGCCATGGCGGAACTCGGCCTCTTCGCCGTGGCGCTGCCGGAGGCGGCGGGGGGTGCCGGGCTTGGCGCGCTCGGCGCCTGCGTGGCGATGGAGGAAATCGCCCGCTGCTCCGCCGCCGTCGGCAATGCCTTCGCCATCCCCGTGGAGGCGGCGCTCTTTCTCAGCGAGCACGGCAATGCGCGCCAGCGCGCGCTGATCCCCGGCATCCTGGCCGGCGACATCATCCCCGCCACGGCGGTGACGGAGCCGGACCACGGCTCCGATGTCGCCGGGCTGCGCACCACGGCGCGGCGCGAGGGGGAGGGCTGGGTGCTGAACGGCACCAAGGCCTGGGTGACGCTGGGCGGCGTGGTGGATGCGCTGATGGTCTTCGCCCGCACCGGGGCCGAGGGCCAGGGCCACCGCGCCATGTCCTGCTTCCTGCTCGATGGCGCCTCGCCCGGGCTGATCCGCGGCAAGACCGAGGATCTGCTCGGCATGCACGGGCTGGAGGATTGCCAGATCACGCTCGATGGCGTGCGGGCGCCGCTGGATGCGCTGGTGGGGCCGGAGAATGGCGCCTTCAAGATGGCCATGGGCAATTTCAACTTCTCCCGCCTGATGATGTCGGCCATGGCGCTCGGCATCGCCCAGGCGGGGTTTGAGGATGCCGTCGCCTATGCGCGCAGCCGCAAGCAGTTCGGCGGCCCGATCCTGAACTTCCAGGCGGTGCAGTTCATGGTGGCCGACATGTCCACCGAGATCGCCGCCTCCCGCCTGCTGGTGCACCACGCGGCGCGGCTTTGCGATGCCGGCCTGCCGATCGCCAAGGAGGCGGCGCAGGCCAAGCTCTTCACCACCGACATGGCGACGCGCAACGTCTCCAACGCGCTGCAGATCCATGGTGGCAACGGCTATTCGCGCGAATACCGCGTCGAGCGCCTGTTCCGCGATGTGCGGCTGGCGCAGATCTATGAGGGCACCAACCAGATCCAGCGCCTGATCATCGCCCGCCAGGTCGAGAAGGAAATGGCCTGATGGCGCCGCGCATCCTCCCGGCGGAGGAGGCCGCCGCGCTGGTGCAGGACGGCGATTTCGTCATCATCGGCGGCAATGGCGGCACCGGCACGCCGGAGGCGGTGATCGAGGCGATCGAGCGCCGCTTCCTCGCCGGCCAGGGGCCGCGCGACCTCACCCTGTTCCATGTCACCGGCGTCGGTGCGGTGACGGAGCATGGAATGTGCCATTTCGCGCATGAGGGGCTGGTCCGCCGCGTCTATGGCGGGCATTTCGGCCTCCAGGTGCCCTTCATGGCCCTGATCGACGAAAACCGCGTGGAGGCCTACAACTTCCCGCAGGGCGTGATGACGGGGCTGTGCCGCGCCATGGCGGCGGGGCAGCCCGGCGTGCTCACCCATGTCGGCCTCGGCACCTATATGGAGCCGGCGCTGGGCGGTGGCCGCATGAATGAGCGCACCACGGAGCCGATGGTGGAGCGCCTGCATCTGCGCGGGCGCGACATGCTGTTCTACCACGCGCCGGAGCGCCCGCGCATCGCCCTGCTGCGCGGCACCACGGCGGATGAGGATGGCTATGTCGCCATGGAGCATGAGGCGACGACGCGCGAGGATCTCTCGATGGCGCAGGCCGTGCACAATGCCGGCGGCCTCGTCATCTGCCAGGTGAAGCGGCTGGCGCGGCGCGGCAGCCTGCACCCGCAGATGGTGAAGATCCCGGGCTTCCTCATCGATGTGCTGGTGGTGGAGCCGGAGCAGATGCAGACCTTCGGCACGCGCCACGACCCGAGCCGCTGCGGCGAGACGCGCGTGCCCGTCTCCGCCATCCGCCCCGACCCGCTGAGCGAGCGCCGCGTGATGGCGCGCCGCGCCGCGCTGGAATTGCGGCCGGGCGATGTCGTCAATCTCGGCGTCGGTGTCTCCGCCATGATCCCGAATGTCGCGGCGGAAGAGGGGATCGAGGAGATGATCACCCTGACCGTCGAGGCCGGGGTGATCGGCGGCGTGCCCGGCCATGCCCGCGAATTCGGCACCGCCATCAATCCGCGCGCCATCATCGACCAGGGCTACCAGTTCGATTTCTACGATGGTGGCGGGCTGTCCTGCGCCTTTCTCTCCTTCGCCCAGGTCGATCCGGCGGGGAATGTCAATGTCACCCGCTTCGGCAACCGCTTCGCCGGCTCGGGCGGCTTCATCGACATCACGCAGAACACGCGGCGCCTCGTCTTCAGCGGCACGCTCACCGGCGGGCGGCTGGACATCGCGGTGGAGGAGGGCGCGCTCCGTATCCTGCGCGATGGCAACTTCAAAAAATTCATCCCTGCGGTGGAGCAGATCAGCTTCAGTGGCCCCCAGGCCCTGGCCAAGGGGCAGGAGGTCAGCTTCGTCACCGAGCGCGCGGTGTTCGAACTGACGCCGGAGGGGCTGCTGCTGACCGAGATCGCCCCCGGCGCGCGGCTGCGCGAGGATGTGCTGGACCGCATGGGCTTCGCCCCGCGCATCAGCCCCAACCTGAAGCCGATGGAGGCGCGGCTGTTCCATGAAGGGCCGATGGGCATCGGCGCGGAATTCGCCCGCCTGCCGCCGCGCGCGCGCCGGGTGCCATGCTGAGCGGCCCCGCCCCGCGCAGCCTGTGCTGGGAGGATGTGCAGCCGGGCCAGGAATGGCGCACGGACGAGCACGCCATCACGGCGGAGGAGATCGCCGCCTTCGCCGCGCTGACGCGCGACCACCACCCGCTGCACACGGAGGAGGCTTATGCCCGCGCGCGCGGCTTTGGCGGCGTCATCGCGCACGGGCTGTTCGGCCTCGCGCTGATGGAAGGATTGAAGACGGAGCTGCGTCTCTACGAGACCACCTCCATCGCCTCGCTCGGCTGGGACAAGGTGCGCTTCCGCTGCGCCATCCTGGCCGGGGACCGCGTGCATCTGCGCTTCCGCTTCCTCTCCGCGCGGCCGAGCCGCGAGGCGGGGCGCGGCGTCGTGATGGAATCGCTCGAACTCATCAACCAGCACGGCGAGGCGGTGATCACCGCCGAGCATGCCGCGCTGGTGCTGGGGCGGGATGCGCGTCCCGCCTGAGGGCGGCACGCTTCTTGCTGCTTCTGCTTTTTCCGTTGCTTGCGTCTGAGAGGACGGCCGGGGCCTGCACACCGGCCGGGCAAATCCGCGAACGGAGACATACAGGATGAGCACACGTCGCCTTCTCCTTGGCCTGGCCGGCGCCCTGCTGCTGGGCGGACAGGCTCTGGCGCAGTCCTGCGCGCCCAAGGTGCCCGCCGCCAGCCTGCTCGAGGCGGGCAAGTGGCAGATGTCCATCAACCCCACCCTGCCGCCGCAGCAATTCGTGGACAGCAGGGGCGAGTTGCAGGGGCTCAATGTCGAGCTGGCGCGCGCCATTGCCGCGAAGCTCTGCGTCGAGCCGGTCTTCCTGCGCATGGATTTCCCGCCGATGATCCCGGGCCTGCGCGCCGGGCGCTTCGACACCATCAACACCGGCCTGTTCTGGACGGAGGAGCGCTCGAAGCTCTTCTACATGGTGCCCTACGCGCAGCAGGCCATCAGCATCTACACCCTGCCCAACAGCAGCCTCGCCATCACCAAATTCGACGATCTTTCGGGCCGCGTCGTCGGCATCGAGAGCGCGACCTACCAGGAGCGCAAATCGCGCGAGGTGAATGCCGAGATGGTGGCGCGCGGGCTGAAGCCGATCGACTTCCGCACCTTCTCCACCGCCAGCGAGACGGTGGCGGCGCTGCGTGCCGGGCAGCTGGAGGCGGCGATCAACATCGACGAGACGGTGAACGACCTCGTGCAGAAGAAGGTGGCGAAGGCGCATCTGCAGGGCCTCTTCGGCACCGACATCACGCTGGCCTTCCGCGACAGGGCGATGGCCGAGGGCGCGGCGGCGGCGCTGACCGCGCTGAAGGCCGATGGCACCTATGACAGGCTGTTCGACCGCTTCGGCATGACACGCCTCCAGGCGGAGAGCTTCGCCATCCGCGGCCCCGGCCCCGCCGCGAACTGAGGCGGGGGAACAGGCCGGTGTTCGACGTCCACGCCTTTCTCTCCTACCTCACCAACGCCTATCTGCTGCAGGGCGTGCTGGTGACGATCGGGCTGACGGTGGCCACCATGCTCATCGGCCTGTTCCTGGGCATGCTGCTGGCGTTGGCGCGCATGTCGCGCCACCTGGCGCTATCCTCGGCGGCGGGCTTCTATGTGTGGATCTTCCGCGGCACGCCGCTGCTGGTGCAGCTGGTGCTGATCTACACCGGCCTGCCGCAGATCGGGCTCAAGCTCGGCGTGCTGGCCTCGGCGCTGCTGGCGCTCAGCCTGAACGAGGCCGCCTATCTCTCCGAGACCATCCGGGGCGGCTTCCAGGGCGTGCCGAAGGGCCAGCGGGAGGCGGCGAAGGCGCTGGGCCTCTCGCCCTGGCACACGCTGCGGCTGGTGCTGCTGCCGCAGGTGGCGCGGCTGATCATCCCGCCGCTCGGCAATTCGCTGAACGGCCTGCTGAAGGCGACCTCGCTGGCCTCCGTCATCTCGCTGGAGGAGCTGATGCGGCGCAGCCAGGTGCTGATGCAGGAGAAGTTCGAGGTGCTGGAACTCTACTGCGTCGCCGCCGTCTATTACCTCGTGCTGACGACGCTGTGGAACCTCGTGCAGGTCCGGCTGGAGCGCCATTATGGCCGTGGCTATGCCGAAGTCGCGGCGCCGGTCAAACCTGTCTCCGCAATGGCCCAACCTGCCTGAAGGCGGGGTCTGGGGTGGCCCTGCCACCCCAGCGGGAGAGGTGCGGAGAGGGCGGTGCCCTCTCCGCGCGGGCGATCAGGCGACGGCCCCATGCTGCACGCTGTGCAGCCGCCGGTAAGGCCCCGGCCGGGCCAGCAATTCCTCATGCCGCCCGCGCTCGGCGATGCCGCCCTGGTCCACCACCACGATGCTGTCCGCATCGCGGATGGTGGCGAGGCGGTGGGCGATGACCAGGGTGGTCCGCCCCTGCGCCAGTTCCGTCAGGCTCTGCTGGATGGCGCGCTCCGTCTCGGTATCGAGGGCCGAGGTGGCCTCGTCCAGGATGAGGATGGGCGGGTTCTTGAGGAAGATGCGGGCGATGGCGAGGCGCTGCTTCTGCCCGCCGGAGAGCTTCACGCCGCGCTCGCCGATCACCGTGTCCAGCCCCTCCGGCAGGGCGGCGATGACGCCATCCAGCCGGGCGCGGCGCGCGGCCTCCAGGATTTCCGCCTCGCTGGCGCCCAGGCGGCCATAGGCGATGTTCTCGCGCAGCGTGCCGGCAAAGAGAAAAACATCCTGCTGCACGATGCCGATCTGCGCGCGCAGGGAGGCCATGCTCATGCTGCGGATGTCGATGCCGTCGATGGTGATGCGCCCGCCGCTGACCTCGTAGAAGCGCGGCAGCAGGGAGCAGAGCGTCGTCTTGCCGGCACCGGAGGGGCCGACAAAGGCCACCGTCTCCCCGGCATGGATGGCGAGGTCCACGCCCTCCAGCACGGCGCGGCCCGGGCCATAGGCGAAGCGCACCTGCTCGAAGCGGATCTCGCCCTTCAGCGGCGGGGCGGGGATGGCGTCCGGCGCATCGGTGATATCGGGCGCGGTGTCCAGCAGTTCGGTGTAGCGGCGGAAGCCGGCGATGCCCTTGGGGTAGGTTTCCAGCACCGCGCTGATCTTCTCGATCGGGCGGAAGAAAACGCCGACCAGCAGCAGGAAGCCGATGAAGGCGCCCTGGCTCAGCTCCCCGCGCAGGACGAAATAGCTGCCGGCGATCATGACGATCATCTGCGTCAGCCGCATGCCGAGGTAGTTGAGCGACATGCTGGCGGCCATGATCTTGTAGGCACGCAGCTTCGTCTCGCGGTAGCGCGCATTGTCGTGCGCGAAGAGGCGGCGCTCATGCTCCTCATTGGCGAAGGCCTTCACCACGCGGATGCCGCCCACCGCCTCCTCGATGCGGGCGTTGAAGGCGCCGACGCGGCCATAGATCTCCCGCCAGGTGCGCGTCATGCCGGCGCCGTAATGCGCCGAGGCCCAGGTGATGAGCGGCACGACCACCGCCGTCAGCAGCGCCAGCGGCCAGTGCACGCTGAACATCAGCGCGAAGGCGCCGAGCAGCGTCATCACCGCGATGAAGAGATCCTCCGGCCCGTGATGGGCGACCTCGCCGATCTCCTCCAGGTCGCGGGTGACGCGGGCGACGAGGTGGCCGGTCTTCTGGTTGTCATAGAACCGGAAAGAAAGCTTCTGGAGATGGTCGAAAGCCTTGCGGCGCATCTCCGTCTCGATGTTGATGCCGAGCGCGTGGCCCCAGTAGGTGACGATGGCCATCAGCCCGGTATTGACCAGGTAGATGCCGATCAGCCCCGCCGCGGCGGCCAGGATCAGCCCCCAGTTCTGCCCGGGCAGCAGGTGGTCGACAAAGGCCTTGACCGCGATGGGGAAGCCCAGCTCCAGCAGCCCGGACAGGATGGCGCAGGAGAAATCCAGCAGGAACAGCCCCTTGTGGGGGCGGTAATAGGCAAAGAAACGCCGCAGCATGGGCAGAGGGTCCGGCCTGAGGAGACAAGCCCGGCACGCGTCAAACCGCACCGGGCTGGTCCGGTATCCTCCTGCACGAGCGGAGGGTCAACCATTCCGGTGCGTTGCAACAGAGCGGTCATCCTGCCGCGCGTGGTCTTGAGAGGGGCTTCGCCCCTCTCAAACTCTCCCCACCAAAGGCCTGAGGCCTTTGGAAACCCATCCGCAAGCCGCACTCAGCCGAGGGTGGAGAGGTTCATCGGCTCCTGCACCCAGCCATAGCCATCGCCCTCGCGGGTGACATGGCCGAGGCCGGGCCAGGGGAAGTGGTAGGAGAGCACGGCGTGGCGATCCGTCGCCAGCCGGTCGAGCATGCGGCTGCGGCTCTGGGCGGAGAGCTTCGGGTCGGTGTCGAAGGAGAATTCCCACAGCGGCTTGCGCAGCAGCAGGATGTGGTGGTGCGCCAGATCGCCGGTATTGACCATCACCTCGTTGCCGGAGCTGATGGCGTAGCAGTGATGCCCGACCGTGTGCCCCGGTGAGGCAAGGGCGACGACGCCCGGCACCACCTCCTGCTCGTCCTTCACCATGATCATGCGGTCGCGGTAGGCGGAGAGGTTCTTCTTCGCCCCGTCGATGAAGGGCGTCATGAATTCCGGCCCGCGCTTGTTGGCGTCATCCGTCCAGAAGCGCAGATCGGCCTCGGAGAGCGCCACCTGGGCATTGGGGAAGACCTTGTTGCCATTGGCGTCCACGAGGCCCCAGCAATGGTCGCAATGGGCGTGGGTGAGGACGACGAGGTCGATCTGCTCCGGGCTGATGCCGGCGGCGCGGAGATTGGCCAGCATCTTGCCCGTGGTGGGGCCGAACATCTTGCTGGCCGGGCCCATGCTGTCGCCCATGCCGGTGTCGAACAGGATGAGCTGCCGGCCGGTGTTGAGGACGAGAATATTCTGTTCCAGCGTCGCCTCGTCGGTGGGCAGGAAATTGCTGCTCATCAGGCGGCTGATTTCCTCCGGCGGGGAGGAGGGGAAGGCCGGGGCCGGCTTGCCGAGCGGCAGGCGGCCATCGGAGATCACCGTGGCCTCGAACGCGCCGAGGCGGAAGCGGTGCCAGGCTGGCGGCAGGTCGTTGCGGAAAGGCGCGGCGGCGGTGGCGAGGCCGGGCATCTGCGTGGCGGCCACCAGGGCGGCGGCGCCGCCGAGCAGGCCGCGCCGGGTCATCTGTGTCATGGACTTGTTCCTTCCCCCGTCTGTGCTGCGGGTTCTCTCCCGCGCCGCGCGTCAGTCCCGCGGCGCGCCCGAAGCGCAGCACATTCCGTGCGGCACGCGCAACGGATCCGCCGGATTTTTTTCACGGGCGCCATATCGGCCGCTCGTGCCCACGCCAGACAGAAAAAGTCTTTTTGCTTCTTTTTCTTCAGAAAAAGAAGAGTCTTACTTTCTGTGCAGCAGATGCGTCATCGCCGCCGTGCCCAGCACCGGCACGAGCAGATTGGCGAAGGGCACGGCGGCGAGGGCGGCCAGTGCGCCCCCAATGGCCAGCACCTCAACCCGGCGGCGGCGGCGCAGGGCGCGGGATTCGGCCACGCCCATGCGGCGCTGCGCCACCGCCTCAAACAGGCCATAGCCGAGCGAGACCGAGGCCACCGCCCAGTAAAGCACCACCCCCAGCGGCGGCAGCAGCAGCGCCAGCGGCAGGGTGATGAGGCTGAGCAGCAGCAGCTTCACCGACAGGGCCAGCCCCGCCGCCACCTGTGCCGCCAGGGAGGCGCCCAGCGCCGGGGGCAGGGCAGGGTAGAAGCGGCGCTCGACCGCCTCCGCCACCGCATCCAGGAAGAGGCCGGTCAGCGCCAGCAGCACCGGGACAAAGAGCCAGAGGGCGGAGACGAGAACAAGAAGGCCGCCCAGCAGCCCGGCCAGGGTGGCCAGCCAGCCGGTGCCGCCGGCCAGCGTGGCCACGCCCCAATCCGCCAGCCAGGCCAGGCCGCCAAAGCAGAGCAGCGCCAGGGCCAGGGCCTTCAGCAGGGGGGAGAGGAAAGCCGGGTCGTCCAACTGGCGAAGCGGCAGGGTCAGGCTGGCAGGCACGGCTTTCATGCGGGGGAGGCTCCCAGGGGAAAAGACAGAACAGAAGGGAAAAAGACGCGGGGGAAAAGTATTCCCCCGCACCCCCTTCCTTTCCGTCAGGGCCGGCCGCCGCTGGCGGCCGGCTGTCTCCTCCTATGTAGCGCCGGTTCAACCCCGGATCAGGGGGCAGCCGCCCTCCGACATGGGGCGGAAGACCTCGTCGGCCGCCACCGTCTGCACCAGCTTGTAGTAGTCGAAGGGCGCCTTGCTCTCCTGCGGGGATTTCACCTCGAAGAGATAGGCCGGGTGCAGCTTGCGGCCATCGGGGCGGATGCGGCCGGCGCCAAAGGCATCGTCATCCGTCGGCATGGCCTTCATGCGCTCCACCACGGCACGGCCGGAGCGGCGCGCCTCCGCGACGCCGAGATCCGCCACCGCCTTCAGGTAATGCAGCGTGCCGGCATAGCAGCCGGCATGGATCATGCCGACCGGCAGGCCCCCCGGCATATGCGGCATCATGCGCGCGGCGAAGGCACGGGTGCGCGCGTTCATGTCCCAATAGAAGCTCTCGGTCAGCAGCAGGCCCTGGCCATTCTCCAGCCCCAGCCCGTGCACATCGGCGATGGCGAGCAGCAGCGTCGCCAGCTTCGCCCGCCGCGTCAGGCCGAATTCGCGCGCCTGCTTCACCGCGTTCACCGTATCCGCCCCGGCATTGGCGAGGCCCACCACCTTCGCCCGGCTGGCCTGCGCCTGAACCAGGAAGGAGGAGAAATCGGTGGTGCTGGGGAAGGGGTAGCGCGCGGCGCCCACCACCTTGCCGCCCGCCTCCTCCACGAAACGCGTGGTGTCGCGCTGGAGGTTGTGGCCGAAGGTGTAGTCGGCGGTGATGAAGTACCAGGTGTCGCCGCCCGCCTTGGTCAGCGCGGTGCCGACGGTGCGGGAAATCATCTGCGTGTCATAGGTCCAGTGCACGGTGTTGGGGGTGCACTGGCTGCCATAGAGGTCGGGCGTCGCGGCGCCGGAATTGACGAAGACCTTGTCCTTGTCCCGCGTCACGCCGGCGACGGCGAGGGCGACGGAGGAGGTCGGCACGTCCAGGATCATGTCCACCCCGTCCTGGTCATACCAGCGGCGGGCGATGGTGGAGCCGGTATCGGCGCGGTTCTGGTGGTCGGCGGCGACGATCTCCACGGCGATGCCGGGGTGGCTGGCCATGAATTCCCGCGCCGCCTGCTGCGCGCAGGCCACGCTGCCCGGCCCCGTGGGGTCGCGATAGGGGCCGGACATATCGGTCAGCACGCCGATGCGGATGGTGGAGCGCGCCTGCGCCCGGGCGGAGCGCCCGGCCAGGGCACCCCCCATGGCGGCGGCACCGGTGCCGGCGAGCAGCGCGCGGCGCGGAAGGGTAAGGCTCATTTCCTGTCTGTCTCCCTGGGGGCCTCTGCGGGCCCTTGGTGCATATGGATGCCGGCCCCCTTCGCGGCGGCCGGTTCCCGGTATTCAGAGCGGGGCGGCGCCAGCCCCCCGGCCTCATCAGCCCATGGCCTCAGTTTCCGGCGGCCTGCATCGCCTCGGCATAGAGTTCGCGGATGCGCGACTTCAGCAGCTTGCCGGTGGCGGTGTGGGGCAACTCCTCGGCGAAGCGGATATCCTCGGGGATGCACCAGCGCGCGACGCGCCCGTGGAAATGCGCGCGGATCTCCTCCGCCGTCACCGCCACCCCCGGCCGCCGCACGAGGACGAGCAGCGGCCGCTCCCCCCATTTCGGGTCCGGCCGGGCGACGGCCGCCGCCTCCTGCACCGCCGGGTGGCTGACGGCGATGTTCTCCAGCTCGATCGAGCTGATCCACTCGCCGCCGGATTTGATGACGTCCTTGGTGCGGTCGACGATGCAGACATAGCCATCGGCATCGACGGTCGCGACATCGCCGGTGTCGAACCAGCCCGGCTCCGTCGCATGGGCGGGGCTGTCCTCCAGCCCGTGATAGGCCGCGGCCACCCAGGGGCCGCGCACCAGCAGCCGGCCGAAGGCCACGCCATCGCGCGCCACCGGCTGCCCGTCGGCGCCAAGGACGCGGAACTCGACGCCATAGAGCGGCCGGCCCTGCCGGGCGGAGAGCGCCAGCCGCTCACGCGGGGGGAGGCCCTCATGCTTCGCCTGCGGCGCGCTGGTCAGGGCGACGGGGCTGGTCTCCGTCATGCCCCAGGCATGGCGGACGGTGACACCGCGCGCCGCCAGGCGCTCGATCACCACCGGCGGGCAGGCGGAACCGCCAATGCCCACCAGCCGCAGCGCGCCGAGGCCGCCCTGCGCCCCTGCTATCTCGCCTGCTATCTCACCCTGGGCGTCCAGCCAGTCGAGCAGTCCCATCCACACCGTCGGCACCCCGGCGGAGAAGGTGACGCCCTCGCTGAGGATGAGCTCGCGCAGGCTGGCGCCATCGAGCTTCGGGCCGGGCAGCACCAGCTTGGCGCCCACCATCGGCGCCGAATAGGGCGTGCCCCAGGCATTGACGTGGAACATCGGCACCGCCGGCATGATCACCGAGCGGGCGCTGAGTTCGAAGACATCCGGCAGGCAGCAGCCCAGGGCGTGCAGCACGCAGGAGCGGTGGCTGTAGAGCACGCCCTTCGGCATCCCCGTGGTGCCGGAGGTGTAGCACAGGCCGCAGGCGGTGTTCTCGTCCAGCGCCGGCCAGTCGAAGCCGGGCGGCTGGGCCGCCAGAAGCTCCTCGTAGCAGAGCAGCGGCGGCAGCCCCTCCGGCGGGGGCGGCATATGGGCGCGGTCCGTCATCACCACGATGGCGCGCACGGCGCCGAGCTTCCCCGCCAGCCCCGCCAGCAGCGGCAGGAAGGTGAGATCGGCACAGAGAATCTCATCCTCCGCATGGCGGATGATACCGGCGATCTGCTCGGGGAAGAGGCGCGGGTTGATGGTGTGGCACACCAGCCCGGCGCCGCCGGCGGCATAATAGATCTCCAGGTGGCGATAGCCGTTCCAGGCCAGGGTGCCGACCCGCCCGCCCTGGCCGAGGCCAAGCGCCAGCAGCGCCTTCGCCAGGCGCTGGCTGCGTTCGTGCAGCGCCGCATAGGTGGTGCGGTGGATCGGCCCCTCGACGGTGCGGGAGACGATCTCCGTCTCCCCATGCGTCTCCGCGGCATGGCGCAGCACGGCGCTGACCAGCAGCGGAACATCCATCATCAGCCCACGCATCCTTCGTCTCCTCCCTTTTGGTTTTTCTTGGTCAGGCGAATGCGGTCCGGCAGGCGGGAAGGGGGGTCAGTAGGCCTCCTCCCGCAGGGCGAGCAGCGGCGCCGCGCCCTCGGCGATGGCGAGGTCCAGCGCCACCGTCTGCGGCAGGATGCGGCGCAGGAAGAACTGCGCCACCGCCAGCCGGTCACGGTGGCGCTCCTCCGCCGCCGCCCCCAGGGCGAGGGCGTGCAGCGCCATGCGCAGCCACATCCAGCCCAGCGCCACCAGCGCGAAGAAGCGCAGATAGTCGGTGGCGGCGGCGCCGGCCTCCACCGGGTCCGCCGCGGCGCGCTTCTGCAGCCGGGTGGTGGCGCCCTCCAGCCGCTTCAGCGCGGCGGCCAGCGGCGCGGTGTAGTCCGCCGCGCCCGGAATGGCCGCGCCCGCCTCGATGCTCTGCCGCACCAGGGCGAAGAAGCGGAAGGGCAGCAGCCCCTCCTCCATCACCAGCTTGCGGGTGACGAGGTCCATGGCCTGCACGCCATTGGTGCCCTCATAGATTTGCGCGATGCGGGCATCGCGGACGAACTGCTCCATCCCCCATTCGCGCACATAGCCGTGCCCGCCCAGGACCTGCTGCGCCAGCACCGTCGCCTCGAAGCCGAGATCGGTGAAGGAGGCCTTGATCACCGGGGTGAGCAGGGCCAGCAGCCCCTCCGCCGCCGCGCGCCCGGCGGCCTCGGGCAGATGCGCGGCCTTGTCCATCTCCAGCGCCGTCCACAGCGCCAGGGCGCGGCCGGCGCCGGTGAAGGCGCGGATGGTCAGCAGCATCCTGCGCACATCCGGGTGGCCGAGGATGGGCTGCGGCCCTTGCCCGGCGGGTGCGGTGCCTGTGCCGGCGGCGAGCGGCGCGCGGCCCTGCAGCCGCTCCCGCGCATAGCGCGCCGCGCCCTGATAGGCCGCCTCCGCCACGCCGAGGCCCTGCAGCCCGACGAAGAGCCGCTCCGCATTCATCATGGTGAACATGGCGGAGAGGCCGCGATGCGGCTCGCCGATCAGCCAGCCCGTGGCGCCGTCATAATTCATCACGCAGGTGGGCGAGCCATGGATGCCCATCTTGTGCTCCAGCGCGCCCACCGACATGGCGTTGCGCGGGCCCGGCCGCCCCTCCGCATCCGGCAGGTATTTCGGCACCAGGGCGAGGCTGATGCCGCGCACCCCCGGCGGTGCGTCCGGCAGCCGCACCAGCACGAGATGAACGATATTCTCCGCCATCTCGTGGTCGCCCACGGTGATGAAGATCTTGCTGCCGGTGACGCGCAGCGTGCCATCGGGCTGCGGCTCCGCCCGCGTGCGCAGCAGGCCGAGATCGGTGCCGGCATGGGCTTCGGTCAGCGCCATCGCCCCGGTCCAGGTGCCGGAGACCAGCTTCGGCAGATAGACGGGCTTGAGCGCGTCCGGCGCGTAGCGGGCGATGGTCTCCACCGCGCCGCGCGTCAGCCCCGGCAGCAGGCCGAAGGCGAAATTGGCGGAGGAGACCATTTCGTCCAGCGCGATCTGCGCCACCTGCGGCAGGCCCTGGCCGCCCCATTCCGGCGGATGCGTCAGGCTGGTCCAGCCATCGGCGGCGAAGGCGGCATAAGCCTCGGCGAAGCCCTTCGGCGCGCGCACCACGCCATTCTCCAGCCGGCAGCCCTCGGCATCGCCGCTGGCATTCAGCGGCGCCAGCACCCCGGCGGTGAAGCGCCCGGCCTCGCTCAGCACATCGCGCAGCAGCGGCAGCGGGTCGCCTTCCGCCCCGGGCAGCGAGGCCAGCAGCGGCCCCGCCTCCAGCACCTCCTCCAGCAGGGAGATCATGTCCTCCACGGGGGGCTTGTAGTCGGGCATCGGGCGTCTCTCCTCAGGCGGGCTCGGTGGCGCAGAGGCGCAGCCGCGCCTCGGCATCGGCCCGCATCGCTTCAAGCTCGGTGATGGTCTCGTCCAGCTCGCGCCGCATCTGGCGCAGCTCGGCCAGGCGGTCCTCGATGCGGCGCAGGCCCAGGCGGAACTGCGCCGCATGCGGCTGCCCGCCGCGATACTGCGCCAGATACTCGGCGATCTGGTCGAGGGAGAAGCCAAGGCGGCGGAATTTCTGGATCAGCCGCAGCCGCGCATGGTCGCGGTAGCCATAGACCCGCGCGCCCTCCACGCGGCGCGGGGCGAGCAGCCCGCGCTCCTCATAGAAGCGCAGCGCCTGTGCCGTCAGCCCGAACTCGCGCGCCAGCGCGGAGACGGACCATTGCCTTGTCCTGTCTGCCACGACGTTTTCTCCCTGTGCCCATTCTCGGCACGGCGCGGGGGCTCAAGTCAACTTGAGACTACAGGGGATTCGCCAGGAGCCCGAGCACCTCGGCCAGCGCCTCCGCCGCCGGCGAGAGGCTGGCGCCGCGCCGCCGCAGCAGCACGATGCGCCGGCGCAGCGCCATGCTGCCAGAGGCACCGTCAGAAGGAGTTTCCACGGGGCGCGTCTCCAGCTCCGGCGCGGCGCGCAGGTCGATGGCGGTGGCGGGCAGCAGCGCCAGCCCCAGCCCCGCCCGCACCAGCGCCACGGCGGTGGACATGTAGGTGGCCTCATAGGCCGGGCGCGGCACCGCCAGCCCGGCGGCGGCGAAGGCAGCCTCGGCCAGGGCGCGCAGGCTGCTCTCCGGGTCCGTCAGCACCAGCGGCACGCTGGCCAGCGCCGCCAGCGGCAGGCTCGGCAGCGCCGCCAGCGGGTGCCCCGGCGGCAGCACCGCCACCAGCGCATCCTCGAAGAGCGGCGTTTCCTCCAGCTCCGGCTCCGGCTGCGCGGCGGCGTGGCCAATGCCGAGATCGGCCTCCCCCGCCCTCACCAGCGCGCCGACGCGCCGCGCCACCGCATCGCGCAGCATCACCCGGATGCCGGGATGGGCGGCGCGCAGCCGCGCCAGGGCGCCGGGCAGCAGCGTCGCCGCCACCGAGGGCAGCACGGCCAGATGCACCACCCCCGCCCGCCGCGCCGCCTGCTCCCGCGCGCTGTCCACCACCGCCTCCAGCTCCGCCAGGATGCGCTGGAAGGAGGCCGCCAGCGCCGCCCCCGCCCGCGTCGGCCGCGCCCCGCGCGCCGTGCGGTCGAAGAGGGTGACGCCCAGCGCCTGCTCCATCTCGCGGATCTGCACCGTCAGCGCCGGCTGCGAGACATGCAGCCGCGCCGCGGCCTGGACGAAGCTGCCGGTTTCCACCGCCGCCACCAGGGCGCGGATCTGGCGCAGGGAAGGGGTCATAACCCTTTCCTATGGGTGGCCCCGGAAAATCTCAATTGCCTGATGGCCCGCCCTGCCGCCTGATACCGGCAACGGGGCCGCCCGAGCCCCCGCCGAGGAGACGCAGCATGACCCTTCCCCCCCTGCCGCGCCGCGCCCTGCTGGGCGCCGCCCTGGCCGCCCCGCTGCTGCCGCGCGCCCCGCGCGCCCAGGAGAACTGGCCCGCCCGGCCCATCCGCATGGTCGTGCCCTTCGGCGCCGGCACCAGCACGGACATCATGACGCGGCTGGTGGTGCCCCGCATGGGCCAGATCCTCGGCCAGCCGCTGGTGGTGGAGAACCGCGCCGGGGCCGGTGGCGTGGTGGGCAGCGACGCCGTCGCCAAATCCCCCGCCGATGGCTACACGCTCTGCATGGGCAGCATCGCCTCGCATTCGGTGAATGCCTCGCTGATGCCGAACATGCCCTATGACGTGCTGCGCGATTTCGCGCCGATCGCGCTGGTGACCAACGCGCCCAACCTGCTGGTCATCTCGCCCAGGGTGCCGGCGCGGACACTGCCCGAATTCATCGCCTGGGCGAAGCGGCAGAGCGGCGGCGTCAGCTATGCCTCGGCCGGCAATGGCACCTCCAGCCACCTCGCCGGCGAACTGCTCAAGCTGAAGACCGGCGCGCCGCTGGAGCATGTGCCCTATCGCAGCGGCTCCCAGGCTGTCACGGATGTAGTGGCCGGCAATGTGCCGATGATCATCTATCAGGTGACGGCGGTGCTGCCCTTCGTGCGCGAGGGCACGCTGCGCGCCCTGGCCGCCACCTCCGCCCACCGGCTGGCGCTGACGCCCGACATCCCCACCGCCATCGAGCAGGGCATCGCCGAGTTCGACGTCTCCGCCTGGCACGGCCTCTTCGCCCCGGCGAAACTGCCCGAGCCGCTGCGGGACCGCATCTACGCCGCCCTGCGCGAGGCGCTCTTCGCCCCGGAGCTGAAGCAGCAGCTGCTCGACCAGGGGCTGGAGCCGGTCGCCATGCCCCCCGCCGAGTTCCGCCCCTGGCTCGCCGCCGATATCGCCAAGTGGCGGGAGGTCATCCGGGTGTCCGGAGCCAAGGCGGATTAAAAAAGGAAGAAGCGTTCTTTTTAAAAAAAAGAACCAAAAATTTCTTTCAGTTGGCGTTCCGCTTCAGGACCGAGGCGGGGCACCAGACGGAAAGAAAGATTTTTATTCGGAAAAGAAAAACCATGGATCTTCTCCGCATCGGCTGCGGCTCCGGCTTTTCCGGGGATCGCCTGGACGCCCCCCTTCCCGTGGTGGAGGCGCTGATCGCCGCGGGCGGCCCGGCGGCGCTGATGCTGGAGGTGCTGGGCGAGCGCACCCTGGCCCTGGCCCAGCGCGAGCGCCTGCACCGCCCCGAGGCCGGCTATGAACCCGCTTTGGTCGATCTGCTGCGGCCCATCCTGGCGCGCTGCGTGGCGCATGGCATTCCCATCGTCACCAATGGCGGCGCCGCCAACCCGCGCGGCGCGGCGCGGGCCGCCCTGGCCCTGGCGCGGGAACTGGGCCTGCCGGGCCTGCGCGTCGGCGTGGTGGAGGGCGATGATATCCGCGGCACCCCCGCCCTGGCCGGGCTCGACCCCTGGGAGGGCGATGCCGGCGCGGTGCTGGAGCCGGAGCGCGTCATCGCCGCCAATGTCTATCTCGGCGCGGCGCCCATCGCGGCGGCGCTGCGCCAGGGCGCGCAACTGGTCATCACCGGCCGCTGTTCCGACCCGGCCCTGGCCCTTGGCCCCATGCTGGCGCATTTCGGCTGGGGCGAGGCGGAGTGGGACCGCCTGGCCGCCGGCACCCTGGCCGGGCACCTGCTGGAATGCGGCGCCCAGGTCACCGGCGGATACTTTGCCGACCCGGGCGTGAAGGACGTGCCGGGCCTCGCCGAGATCGGCTTCCCCATCGCCGAGATCGACGCGGAGGGCGGCATCCTCATCACCAAGCCGCCCGGCACCGGCGGGCTGGTGGACCGCCGCACCGTCACCGAGCAGATGCTCTACGAACTGCACGACCCTGCCGCCTACCTCACCCCGGATGTGGTGCTGGACATCACCGGCGTGACCCTCACCGAGGAGGGGCCGGACCGCGTGCGCCTCTCCGGCGCGCGGGGCCGCCCGCGCCCGCCGGCGCTGAAGGCCACCGTCAGCCTGCCCGGCGGCTGGCTGGGGGAGGGCGAGATCTCCTATGCCGGCCCCAATGCCCGCGCCCGCGCCGAACTGGCGGGGCGCGTGCTGCGGCAGAGGCTGGAGAAGCTCGGGCTGGCGGCGCAGGCGCGGCTGGATCTCATCGGCGTCGTCAGCGTCTTCGGCGGCGATGCGGGGCCGCCCGCCGGGCTGGACGACATCGCGCCGCCGGATATCCGCCTGCGCCTCGCCCTCGCCACCGCCACGCGGGAAGAGGCGGAACGCGCGGTGCGCGAGGTGCTCTCGCTCTACTGCTGCGGCCCGGCCGGCGGTGGCGGTGTGCGCAGCCGCGTGGTGGACCGCATCCGCACCCTGTCCTTCCTGGTGCCGCGCGAGCGCCTCTCGCCCACCGTCTCGCTGCTGACCCTGGAGGATGCATGATCCCCCTGCACCGCCTCGCCCATGCCCGCGCCGGGGACAAGGGCAACCGGCTGAACCTCGCCCTGATCGCGCATGACCCCGCGCATTGGCGGCATCTGGCGGCGGAGGTGACGGAGGAAAAAGTCCTGGCGCTCTTCGCCCATCGCGGCGCCACGGCGGTGCGGCGCTACGATCTGCCGGGGCTCGGGGCCTTCAACTTCGTGGTCGAGGACGTGTTGCAGGGGGGGGTCAATGGCGCCCTCAACCTCGACGGGCACGGCAAGACGCTCTCCTTCCTGCTGCTGTCGATGGCGGTCAGGGAGAGCCAGGAATAAAAAAGACGCGGGGGAAAAGTATTCCCCCGCACCCCCTTCCTCTCTGTCAGGGCCGGCCGCCGCTGGCGGCCGGCAGCTGCGCCCAGGGGCGGAGGAGCGCGTCCGCCGCGGCGAAGGCCGTGATGGCCTCGGCATGGCTCAGGGTCAGGTCCAGGTCGTTCCAGCCATTCAGCAGCTTCACGCGCCACACCGGGTCGATGCGGAAGGGCAGGGTCAGGCCATCCGCCCGCACCTGGCATTCCGTCAGGTCCACCACCAGCCGCTGCCCCCCGGCCTGGAGCCAGGAGAGCAGAATCTCCACCCCATCCTCCTCCAGCCGGGCGGGGAGGAGGCCGTTATTCACGGCGTTGCTGGAAAAAATATCGCCGAAGCTCGGCGCCAGCACGCAGCGGAAGCCGGCATCCACCAGCGCATAGACCGCCGCCTCCCGCGAGGAGCCGCTGCCGAAATTGCGCCGCGCCACCAGCACCTGCGCCCCCGCGCGCTCCGGGCGGTCGATCGGCGAGTGGGCGAGGGGGCTGCCATCCTCGGCGAAGCGCAGGTCGTGCAGCAGGAAACGGCCATAGCCCTCGCTGCGCGGGCGCTTCATGAAACGGGCGGGGATCAATTGGTCCGTGTCCACATTGGCCAGCGGCAGCGGGCAGGCAGTGGCGGCGAGGGTGGTGAAAGGCTGCATCAGCCGCGTCCTTCCAGCAGCGGGCGCACATCGGTGATATGCCCCGTCACGGCGGCGGCGGCGGCCATGGCGGGGGACATCAGATGCGTCCGCGCCCCCTTGCCCTGCCGCCCCTTGAAATTGCGGTTGGTGGTGGAGGCGCAGCGCTCCCCCGCCGGCACCAGATCGCCATTCATGCCGACGCACATGGAGCAGCCGGCGTCCACCCAGTCCAGCCCGGCGGCGCGGAAGATGCGGTCCAGCCCCTCCTGCTCCGCCTGCTGCTTCACCAGGGAGGAGCCGGGCGAGACCAGCCCCGGCACCTTCGCCCGCCGCCCCGCCAGCACCGCCGCCGCGGCGCGCAGATCCTCGATGCGGCTATTGGTGCAGGAGCCGATGAAGACACGGTCCACCGCGATCTCCGCCAGCGCCTGCCCGGGGCGGAGGCCCATATAGTCCAGCGCGTCGCGGATCTGCGCGGCGCGGGCGGCATCGGCCGTGGCGGCGGGGTCGGGGATGCGGCCGGTGACGGGCAGCGCATCCTCCGGGCTGACGCCCCAGGTGACGGTGGGCGCGATCTCCGCCCCCATCAGCACCTCCTCGCGGTCGAAGCTGGCGCCGGGATCGCTGGGCAGGGCCATCCAGGCCTCGGCGGCGGAGTCGAAGGCGCTACCCTGGGGCGCGAAGGGGCGGCCGCGCAGAAAGGCCAGCGTGGTCTCGTCCGGCGCCACCATGCCGCAGCGCGCGCCGCTCTCGATGGCGAGGTTGCACAGCGTCAGCCGCCCTTCCATGGACAGGCCGCGCACCGCGCTGCCGGCATATTCCACCGCATGCCCCTGCGCCCCATCGGCGCCGATGCGGGCGATGATGGACAGCGCCATGTCCTTGGCCGAGACGCCCGGCGCCAGCGCCCCCTCGATGCGGATGCGCATCCGCTTCGGCCGTTTCTGCCACAGGGTCTGCGTCATCAGCACATGCGCCACCTCGGAGGCGCCGATGCCGAAAGCCAGCGCCCCGAAGGCGCCATGGGTGGAGGTGTGGCTGTCGCCACAGACGATGGTCAGCCCCGGCAGGGTCAGCCCCTGCTCCGGCCCGACGACATGGACAATGCCCTGGCGCGGGTCATGCAGCCCGAAAAGCCGCGTGCCGTGCTGCGCCGCATTCGACTCGAGCCCGGCCACCATGCCGGCGATCCCGGCATCCGGGATGCTCCGCCCCGGCGTGCGGGTGGGCACGTAATGATCCGCCACGCCGATATTCAGCTCCGGCCGCGCCACCCGCGCCCCGCGCGCGCGCAACTGGGCAAAGGCGTGGTGCGAGCCTTCATGGAAGAAATGCCGGTCGATCCAGAGCAGGCTCTGCCCGTCCTCGCGCGTCAGGACCACATGCGCGTCCCACACCTTGTCGAACAGCGCGCGTGGCGCCGGGCTTGCTGGCATGGACCTGGCTGGCATCTCGCTCCTCCCTTCCGTCCCGTTCGCGACGATGCCGCAGGAAAATCGTTGACGCAATCCTCCTGTCTCGTAGGCTAGACAGCATCCGGTCTGGAAAACCATACAGGAGATCACTCCGCTTGGACGCCGCCGTCGAACCCTTCAAGGCGCGCCGCCTCTATCTGCTGCTGCGCGACCGCATCGCCGGCGGCGATGTCGCGGCGGGGTCGCGGCTGCCCGGCGAGCCGGATCTGGCGGCCGAGCATGGCGTCTCCCGCGTCACCATCCGCCGCGCGCTGGACCAGCTGGCGGCCGAGGGGCTGGTGGAACGCCGCCCCGGAGTCGGCACCTTCGTCCGCGCCGGTGGCATGATGGCGCCGACGGTGGTCGATTTCGCCGATGTCTTTTCCCACCTGAAGGAAATGGGGCGCCGCACCGAGGTGCGCCTGCTCGCCTTCGGCTATGTGCAGCCCCCGGCGGCGGTGGCGGAGGCCCTCGGCCTCGCGGCCGGGGAGCGGGCGCAGCGCGCGGTGCGCGTGCGGCAGATGAATGGCGCGCCCTTCTCCCACCTCACCACCCATGTGCCGGAGCGCATCGGCCTGACCTATTCGGAGGCCGAGATGGCGTCCCAGCCGCTGCTGACGCTGCTGGAGCGCAGCGGCGTCGGCGTCGCGCGCGCGCGCCAGTCGATCGGCGCGACGCTGGCGGGTCCGGACGTGGCGCAGGCGCTCAGCCTGGAGATCGGCGCGCCGCTGCTCTCCCTCACGCGCGTGGTCGAGGATGAGGAGGGCAGGGCGGTCGAGCACCTGCACGCCCTCTATCGCCCGGACCGCTTCGCCTTCCAGATGCAGCTGCAGCGCACGGGGGCCGATGGCGCCCGGCGCTGGAGCCCATTGCCGCCGCTGGCGGCCAAAACTGAAGAAACTGCCACGTCACGGACCACGCGCAGCAAGAGGAAGTCGTCGTCATGACCTCGCCCCGCCTCACTCTCACGCGCCGCGCCGCCCTGCGCGCCGGTGCCATGCTCCCCGTGCTGGCCGCCCCGCGCCTGCTGCGCGCGCAGCCTGCCGCGGTGAAGATCGGCATCCTCCAGCCGCTGACCGGCGCGCTGGCGCAGGATGGCGATCTCGGCCGCCTCGGCGCCACCCTGGCTGCGGAGGCGATCAACGCCGCCGGCGGCCTGAAGGAACTCGGCGGCGCCAGGGTGGAACTCGTCGTGGCCGATGCCCGCTCCAACCCCGAGGCGGCGGCGCAGGAGGTCGAGAAGCTGCAGGCGGAAGGCGTGGTCGCCATCGTCGGTGGCTTCGCCAGCCCGATCTGCCTCGCCGCCAGCCAGGCCGCCGCGCGCTACGACCTGCCCTATATCGTCGATGTCGGTGTCTCCGACCAGATCACCACGCGTGGCCTGCGCAACACCTTCCGCTTCGCCCCGGGCTTCGGCACGGTGACGAACACGGCGCTGGCCAATCTCGTCCGCCTCAACACCGCCGGTGGCCGCGCCGCCAAGACGGTCGTGCTGGTGCATGAGGATGGCCTCTTCGGCTCCGGCCTCGCCAAGCTGATGCAGACGGAACTGCCGAAGCTCGGCTTCGAGGTGCTGGAGACCATCGCGCACCCGACCCCGGCGCGCGACATGTCGAATGTCGCGCTGCGCATCCGCGCGCTGAACCCCGATCTCGTCATTCCCTCCAGCTACTACGGCGAATTCGTCCTGCTGGCGCGCACGCTGCGCCAGCAGCGCATCCGGCCCAAGGGCATCTACGCCGTGCTGAACGGCGCCGCCTCCAACTACCGCTTCGTCAAGGAATTCCCTGAGGCGGCCGAGGGCGTGATGGACTGCAACCACTGGCACGATCCCCGCAAGGAGGAGGCCGTGGCGCTGAAGAAGAAGGTCGAGGCCGATGGCCGGCTCTGGGCCTATAACGTGCCGCTGAACTATTCCTGCGTGAAGCTGGTGGCCGATGCCATCGAGAATGCCGGTGCCGCTGACCGCGGCAAGGTGACCGAGGCGCTGGCCGCCTCCAACTTCCGTGGCCACATCATGCCCTATGGCCCGACGAAGTTCATCAATGGCCAGAACCAGGGCGCGGCCCCGGTGAACACCCAGGTGCAGGGCGGCGACATCAAGGTGATCTTCCCCGAGAGCTTCGCCGACGCCAAGCCGATCTTCCCCCTCCAGGGCTGATCGCCGGCTCATGTATTCTCCCGCCATCGTGGCCGAGGCCATGGTGAACGGCCTGATGACCGGGGCGGCCTACGCCCTGGTCGCTCTCGGGCTGACCCTGGTCTATGGCGTGCTGCACATCGTCAACTTCGCCCATGGCGCCCTGCTGACCTGCGCCATGTTCGCGGTGCTCGGCATGGAGCAGGGGCTGGGCATCGGCCCCTATGCCGCCATCCTGCCGCTGGGCGTGCTGTTCTTCCTGCTCGGCTACGCGCTGCAACGCTACGTCATCGGCCCTTCCAGCCATGGGGAGGACCGCAACACCCTGCTCGTCACGCTGGGCATTTCCATCGTTCTGGAGAATGCGCTGCTGGCGGCCTTCCGCTCGGACACGCGCACGCTCGGCGGCGATATGGGCTTCGATGTCGTCGAGCTCGGCCCCATGCTGCTGTCGCGGCCGCGCCTGGTCGGCTGCGCCGTGGCGCTGGTGGTGGCGGCGCTGCTCTGGCTGCTGCTGGCGCGCAGCGATACCGGCCGCGCCATCCGCGCTGTGGCGAAGGAGCGCTTCGGCGCCCAGGTGGTGGGCATCGATCCGCGCCATATCTTCGCCGTCACCTTTGGCATTGGCTGCGCCTGCCTGGCGGTGGCGGCCTGCCTGCTGCTGCCGACTTTCTACGTCAACCCGCGCGTCGGCAACGCCTTCGTGCTGGTGGCCTTCACCATCGTCGTGCTCGGCGGCATGGGCTCGGTGGTGGGAGCGCTGGTCGGTGGCCTCGTCATCGGCGTGGTCGAGAGCCTGGGCGGCCTGCTGCTGGGTGAAAGCCTCGGCCAGCTCGGCATCTTCCTCATCTTCATCCTGGTGCTGCTGCTGCGGCCCACGGGCCTGTTCGGGGCAAGGGCATGAAGCCGCGCGACCTTCTGCCCCTGCTGCTGCTGCTGGGTGCCCTGGCGCTGACGCCGCTCTTCGCCTCCAACCTGCTGCTGAACTTCCTCGTCTCCGCGCTGATCATCGCGCTGGGCGCGCAGGGCTGGAACCTGCTCGGCGGCTATGGCGGCCAGCTTTCCTTCGGCCATGCCGCGCTCTTCGGCACGGGGGCCTATGCCACGGCGATCCTGCAGGTGAAGTTCGGGCTGAATGCCTGGCTGGCCTTCGCCTGCGGCATCGCGCTCGCGGCGCTGGCCGGCTGGATCATCGGCTATCTCAGCTTCCGTGCCCGGCTGCGCGGTTCCTACTTCGCCCTGGTGACGCTGGCCTTCGCCGAGGTTCTGCGCATCCTCGCCAATGCCGCCGACTTCACCGGAGGTGCTGCGGGCCTGCTGATCAAACTCCAGCCAGGGCTTGCGAATTTCCAGTTCGCCAGCCGCGCCGGCTATCTCTGGGCGGTGCTGGCCTGCATCCTCGTGGTCGGCCTGATGACACTGTGGATCGACCGGGGCCGTTTCGGCGCGCAGCTCGTCGCCGTGCGCGAGAATGAGGATGCGGCGCGGGCGCTCGGCGTCGATGTATTGGCGACGAAGCTGCGTGCCATCACCCTCTCTGGCGCCATCACCGGTGCGGCAGGCTGCCTCTACGCGCAGAATTTTCTCTACCTGGACGCCAGCATCGCCTATGGCACCTGGATTTCGGTGGAACTGCTGATCGCCGCCATCGTCGGCGGCCTCGGCACCGTGCTGGGGCCTGTGATCGGTGCCCTGGCCCTGCACGGGCTGGGCGAGGTGACCAAGGGCCTGCTCGGCTGGCTGACCGGGATCGACCTCGTGCTGTTCGGCATCATCCTGATCGCCGCCGTGGCCTTCGTGCCGAGTGGGCTGGTGGGGGCGCTGCGGCGCCTGCGCATGCGGGGAGCCGCCCGATGAGCCTCCTGATTCTTGAAGCCCTTAGCAAGCGCTTTGGTGGCCTGCTCGCGGTGGACAATGCCTCGCTGGTGGTGCGGGAAGGCAGCATCACCGGGCTGATCGGCCCGAATGGCGCGGGCAAGACGACCCTCTTCGCCCTGGCCTCCGGCTTCCTGGAGCCGAGTTCAGGCCATGTCATCTTCTCCGGGGAGGATGTGACGGCGGAGGAGCCGCATCTGCGCGCCCGCCGTGGCATCGCGCGCACCTTCCAGATCGTCCAGCCCTTCCAGGGTCTGACGGTGCGCGAGAACATCGCTGTCGGGGCCTATCTCCGCCATGCCGGGCGCGATGCCGCGCTGGCGATGGCCGAGAGCGTGGCGCGGGAAGTCGGCCTGGCGCCGCTGCTCGACACGCCGGCGGCGGCGCTGACGGTGGCCGGGCGCAAGCGGCTGGAACTGGCCCGTGCCCTCGCCACCCAGCCGCGCCTGCTGCTGCTGGACGAGGTGCTGGCGGGCCTCAACCCCTCCGAGGTGCGTGACATCCTGCCTGTTCTGCGCGGCATCCGCGCCCGTGGCGTCACCATCCTGATGATCGAGCATGTGATGCAGGCGGTGATGAATCTCTGCGACCACGTCCACGTCCTGGCGCAGGGGCGGATGATTGCCGAGGGGCCGCCGCGCGCGGTCTGCAACGATCCCGTGGTGATCGAAGCCTATCTGGGCCATGGCGCCGCGGCACGCATCCGCGCCGAGGGAGGCGCGCATGCTTGAGGTGAAGGGGCTGCACGCCGGCTATGGTGTGGTGGAGGTCCTGCGCGGGATCGACATGGCGGTGTCGCGCGGGGAGATTGTTGCCGTGCTGGGCGCCAATGGCGTCGGCAAGACGACCCTGAACAAGGTGTTCTCCGGCGTCATTCCGGCCTGGGCGGGTGAAATCCTGTTCGAGGGGCAGCGCATCGACCGGGCCACGCCGGATGCCATCGTCGCGGCTGGCCTCATCCATGTGCCTGAGGGGCGCAAGATTTTTCCCAACATGACGGTGCGCGAAAATCTCGAACTCGGCAGCTATCGTCGGGGAAAGCCGCGCCGGGCCCGTAACCTGGAGCATGTCTTCTCGGTCTTTCCGCGCCTGCGCGAGCGGTCCGCGCAGGCCGCCGGCACGCTGTCCGGCGGTGAGCAGCAGATGCTGGCCATTGGGCGTGGCATGATGGCTGAGCCGAATCTTCTGATCCTCGACGAGCCTTCGCTGGGCCTTTCGCCACTGCTGGTCGAGGAGATGTTTACCCTGATCCGCCGGCTGAATGCCGACGGCCTTCCCATCCTGCTGGTCGAGCAGAACGTGGTGCAATCGCTGGAAATCGCTTCCCGTGCCTACATCCTTGAGAACGGCCTCTTCGCCCTGTCGGGCAGCGCCGCCGAGGTGAGCGGGAATCCGGAACTGCGCCGCGCCTATCTCGGCATGTGAGGTCACGATGAACATCGTCACCGCCGGCGTTGAGCCGGCCTCCGTGCTGCTGCGTCGGCAGCGGCCGGAATGGCTTGAGGAGTGGGGCCGCTTCGCCGCCTCCTTCTCCTTCGCCGACCTGCCTGAAGAAGCGCGCGACCGTACGCGCCTGGTCCTGTTGGACAGCATCGGTGTCATCGCCGCCGGCATGCAGGAGCCCGAACTGGCATCCCTGCTCCGGCAGCCAACTTATGCGGCGGGAGGCACGGCCATCGCCATCGGCGCCGGCCATACCTTGCCGCCCCTGCTCGCCGCCTTTGCCAATGGCACCGCCGGCACCATGCTGGAACTGGACGAAGGCAATCAATACGCCCGTGGCCATCCCGCGATTCATGTCGTGCCTGCCGCCCTGGCCGCGGCTCCGCGCGATGGCGCTGCCCTGCTCGGCGCCATGGCCCTGGGCTATGAACTGGGCGCGCGGATTGGCATTGCCAGCAAGCTGCGCGTGACGATGCATCCGCATGGAACCTGGGGCACGCTCGGGGCTTTTCTGTCGGTGGCGCATCTGCGCGGTGCCGATGCCCAGCAGATCATGCAGGGCATCAACCTCGCTTCGAGCCTTGGACTGTCTACCAGCCGCCGGACCATGCTGGAGGGTGCGACCGTCCGTAACACCTATGCCGGTTTCTCCAATCAGCTGGGCCTGATGGCATGGGATCTGGTCGCGGCCGGCTTCACCGGTGAGACCGATGGTGTCGGCGCTGTCTATGGCGGCATTATCGCTGAGGATTTCCAGCCCTCTGCCATGACGGATTCGCTTGGCGTGCGTTGGGAAATCGCGAGGAACTATTTCAAACGGCACGCCGCCTGCCGCTATACGCATGGCGCTCTTGATGCGCTGGGCATGCTGCGTGCGCGGTTGCCCGGTCTGCGCGTCGAGGACATCGCCGCGATATCAGTGGAAACTTATGTCTGGGCAGCGCAACTTGATCTGCCTGCGCCGGCCAACATGCTCTCTGCCAAATTCTCGATACCCTTTGCCCTGGCAACGGCCCTGGTGCATGGCGAGGCCAGCGTCCCCGCCTTCCGTCCGCCTGCGCTCCAGGATCCTGCGATCCGCGATCTGGCAGCCCGTGTCACTGTGCGCGAAGATCTCGCACTGACAGCCCAACTGCCTGGCCTGCGGCCGGCCCGCGTTGCCATGACTTTGCGCGATGGCTCTGTGCACCAGGCCGAAGTGCTGACCAATCGCGGCGATACCGAAGATCCCTACGAGGCTGCCGACATCATCGCAAAGTTCCGCTCTCTGGCTGTTCCTGTCTGGGGAGAAGCTGGGAGCACGGCGCTGCTCGATGCGGCTCTGGAAGTCGATCAAGCGGGTGGACTCGACCGTCTTTTCTCCTTGCTGGCGCTACCGCCGCGGAGCATGAACTGATGAGCCTAAAGGACAAGCTGAGCCATGCGGCTCCTGTCGTCGCCCCTGGCGTCTATGATGCGCTGACAGCCAGCCTCGCGGAGAGCGCGGGTTTTCAGGCACTGTATGTATCAGGTGCGGCCATTGCTTATACGCGGCTTGGGCGGCCTGATATCGGCCTCGTTGCCATGACCGAGGTTGCCGAGACCATCGGCCTGATTCGCGATCGTGTTGCCTTGCCGCTGATCGTTGATGCCGACAACGGTTATGGCAATGCACTCAACACGCAGCGCACCGTCCGGCTTTTCGAGCGTGCGGGTGCGACCGCTCTGCAGTTGGAAGACCAGACGCTGCCAAAGCGCTGCGGGCATCTTCAGGGAAAATCGCTGATCAGCGCCGGTGAGATGGCCGGAAAGATCAAGGCTGCCGTTGACGCCCGTCATGATGTGTCCACGCTGGTGATCGCACGGACGGATGCGGTGGCTGTCGAGGGTATGGATGCCGCACTGGACCGTGCGCGCCTCTATGCCGAGGCAGGTGCCGACATCCTGTTTGTTGAAGCTCCCCGCTCAAGCGAGCAATTGTCGCGCATCGCGCGTGAACTGGGTGGGCTGCGTCCGCTGCTGGCCAATATGGTCGAGGGGGGTGAAACTCCCATCGCCTCAGCCGCCAAGCTCGGCGAACTCGGTTTCCAGCTGGTCATTTTTCCGGGTGGCATTGTGCGCGCACTGGCCCACACTGCCCGCGACTACTACGCCTCCCTGGCGCAGCACGGTAGCAATCAACCCTTCGCCGCGCGCATGTATGATTTCAATGCGCTGAACGAGTTGATCGGGACGCCGGAGATGCTGGCACTCGGCGAAACCTACGCACAGCACGAGCGGAAGGAAGATGCGGCATGAGTGGCATTGACCCCGTCACTCTGGCCATCCTGAAAGGGCGGCTGGAACAGATCGCCGATGAGATGGATGCAACGCTCTATCGCTCGGCCTTTAATCCGATCATCGCCGAGGCCAGGGATGCCTGCCACGGTTTCTACCATGCCGAGACCGGCGAAACCCTGGTGCAGGGTGCCAATGGCCTGCCGATTTTCGTTGGTGCCATGGCCTTTGCCGTCAAGGCGGTGATTGACAAGGTGGCCCAGTCGGGAGGCGTGCGCCCGGGCGACACCTTCCTGTTCAACGACCCTTATGATGGCGGAACGCATCTGAACGATTTCCGTCTGGTGCGGCCTGTCTTTCGGCAGGGAAAGCTGTTCTGCTGGATGGCGTCGGTTGGCCATTGGCTGGATATCGGCGGCAATGTTCCTGGTGGCTACAATCCCAAGGCGACCGAGAGCTTCCAGGAAGGCGTGCGCATTCCCCCCGTCCGGCTGATGACGGAAGGCCGGATGAATCAGGATCTTCTGGATATCCTGGCTGCCAATACGCGCGTCCCGCAATCGAACTGGGGTGATCTCAACGGTCAGCTCAACGCCCTCGACCTTGGCGAGCGCCGCTTTGCCGCCCTGCTCGACGACTATGGCGAAGCCACGGTGGCAGAGGCTTTCCACGCCTTCTCTGACCGTGCCGATGCGATGATGCGCACGGCCATCCAGGGCCTTCCGGATGGACGCTACAGTTTCGAGGATGTCCTCGACAATGATGGCATCGATGACAAGCCGCTGACCATCGCGCTGGATCTCACCATCGCGGGCGAGACGATGGCGTTGGATTTCTCGCGCTCCTCGCCCCCGGTGCAAGGGCCGGTGAACATCGCGCGCTCCACGGCGATTGCGGCCTGCTATGTCGCCTTGAAGCATGTTTTCACCGAGGTGCCGGCCAATGCCGGCTGTCTCCGCCCGATCACCTTCACGGTGCCGGAGACAACGCTGCTGGGCGCCACGGCACCGCGTCCTGTCGCGGGCTATACGGAAACCATCCTGCGCCTCATCGGTGTCATTTTCGGTGCCCTGGCCAAGGCGGATCCCGCGCGTGCTACGGCGGCGCCCTTCGGGACCATCAATGCCCTGTCCCTCGCCGGTCATCGGCCCGATGGATCACGGTGGGTGATGTTTTCCTTTTTTGGTGGTGGGCTCGGCGGAAATCCGGAAAGCGATGGCCTGAGCCACGCCAACAATCCGATCTCCACCGCCACGATTCCGCCGGTCGAAATCCTGGAGGCCGCCTATCCTGTCCTGTTCCGCCAATGGGCCTTGCGTGCGGACTCCGCAGGACAGGGCCAGCACCGAGGTGGCCTCGGCGCGGTCTATGAGATCGAGCCTTTGACCGATGCCCGCGTTTCGCTGCTCGGCGAGCGTGGCAAGGCTGCTCCCTTCGGCGTTTCGGGTGGTAGCGCAGCTGCGTTGAATCGCTTCACCTGGTGGGATGAAGCCGGCGCGCACCATCCACCGATGGTCTCGAAGATTACGGATATCGCCCTCAGGGCGGGCCAGCATATCCGTCTTGAAACACCGGGCGGCGGCGGTTGGGGTGATCCCACGCTGCGCGATCCGCAGGCGGCCGAGCGTGACCGCCGCCTTGGCTATGTGACGTCGGAGTCCGCGGCATGAGCGCGACCATCGTCGGTGTCGATGTCGGCGGCACCTTCACGGATCTCTTCTGTTTCGATGAGGCGAGCGGTCGATTCCGCACGGCCAAGGTGCCTTCGAACCGTGGCGATGAAGCCGTGGGCTTCCTCGAAGGTCTGAAGACCTTTGGCCCCGTGGCGCAACTCGCCTCCGTCGTGCATGGCACCACCGTCGGCACCAATGCCCTGCTGGAACGCAAGGGTGCGAAGGTCGGCCTGATCACCACGCGCGGTTTCCGGGACGTGCTGGAAATGCGCCGGCGTGACCGGCTGCGCACCTGGGGTCTCTGGGGCGATTTCCTGCCGGTCGTTGATCGTGACATGCGCCTGGAAGTCAGCGAGCGGACCCTGTCCGATGGCAGCATCCGTGAGGCCGTGCAGACAGCGGAAGTGCAGGAAGCCGTGCGGCACCTGCTGCATATGGGCGCTGAGGCGCTCGCCATTGTCTTCATCAATGCCTATGCCAACCCTGCCAATGAACAGGCCGCGCTTGAAGCCGCCCGCGCGGTATGGCCGTATGAAACCATCGCCTGCTCAACACAGATCCTGCCCGAGATCCGTGAATTCGAGCGGACCTCGACCACTGCTCTGAACGCCTACCTGCAACCGGTCGTGGGGAGTTATCTCGGCAAGCTCGATGCCGCCCTGCAAGGTGAGGGATTCACGGGCAAGTTCCACATCGTGCAATCCAATGGCGGTGTGATGTCGACCGCCACCGCGCGGCGCCTGCCGGTGCGCACGGCCCTGTCGGGCCCTGCCGCCGGTGTCATCGCGGCGGCGGCGATCGCGCGGGAGGCTGGCTTCCCGGATGTCATCACCGGCGATCTCGGCGGCACCTCTTTCGATGTCTCGCTGGTTGTCGGGGGAGCCACGGCGCTGGCCGCGCAGACCACCATCGACTTCGGCATGGTCATCCGCACGCCAATGATCGAGATCAGCACCATCGGTGCCGGTGGTGGTTCCATCGCGCATGTCGATGCGGGCGGCCTGCTGCAGGTGGGGCCGGAAAGCGCGGGCTCGCGCCCTGGCCCTGTCTGCTATGGCCAGGGCAATACCCGCCCGACGCTGACCGATGCCAATGTTGTCCTCGGCCGCATCAATGCGGAGCGGCCGATCGGTGGCAAGTTGCAGCGCCTGGATGTGGAGGCGGCCAAGGCCGCCATCCTGGAACATGTCGGCCGCCCGCTGGGTCTCGACGCCATGGCGGCGGCGGAAGCCATTCTGCGCGTGGCCAATGCGCGCATGGCAGGTGCTATCCGCCTTGTCTCGATCGAGCGTGGTCATGATCCCGCGCGTTTCGCGGCGGTGCCCTTCGGCGGTGGCGGCGCGCTTCATGCTGGCGCGCTGATTCGCGAGGTTGGGTTGAAAGCCGCGCTCGTGCCACGCTATCCGGGCGTGACGTCCGCGCTGGGCTGCGTCATCGCCGATATCCGCCACGACCAGGTGCAGACCGTCAATCTGACGCTCGACACGCTCGACGAAGCCACGCTGGACCAGCGCATGGTGGCGGAAGCCGCTGCTGCCCGCGATGTTGTCGAAGCCGCTGGCCTCGCCGTGGAGAGGATCGATACGGTCTTCGAACTGGACATGCATTACGCCGGCCAGACCCACACCGTGGCGGTGCCCTTGCCCGTCGCCGTCGGGGAAGGAACGACGGGCGTCACCTGTGCCATCATTCGCGCGGCGTTCGAGGCAGCCTATCAGACCAGTTTCTCCCGCCTCCTGCCCGGGCTTGGCGTGCGCATCGTCAACCTCCGCACGGCGGCCATTGGCCGGCGGCCGCGCTTCGATCTCGGCATGCTGGCCCCTGAGGCGGGGACGACGCTGGAGGCGGCCCGTCGTGGTACGCGCCCCGTCTGGTTCGAGGGCGCTTGGCACGAGGCCGCCATCTTCGCCCGCCTGGAACTGCCCGTGGGGGCGGAGGTCGCAGGCCCCGCCATCCTGGAGCAGCCCGATGCGACGACCGTCGTCGATCCTGGCCTGATCGCGCGTGTCGATCGCCTGGGCAATGTCATCGTGGAGCGCGCGGCATGAACCAGGATGTGATCCCCGTCACTGAAACCGCTTTGCTGGTCGTCGATCTCCAGAATGACTTCCTGCACCCCGAGGGAGCCTATGCGCGCGGCGGCCTTGCGGAACCGGCCATCGCCGCGCTGCCGCAGCGCCTGAAGCCGCTGGCCGAAGCCTTGCGGGCGAAGGGGGGCTGGGTGGTCTCCACCCAGTTCACCCTGGTGCCGGGCAAGGATGGCGAGCCGATCATCTCGCCCCACCTCAAGGCGCTGCGGCCTTTCCTGCGCAAGGGGGATTTCTGCCCCGGCGCCTGGGGGCACCAGCTGGTCGATGCCTTGCAGCCTGCCGATCTGTCGGTGGAGAAGGTGGCCTACTCCGCCTTCTACATGACGCGTCTGGAATGGGTGCTGCGCAAATCGGGCATCCGCCGCCTGCTGGTGGGTGGCATCGTCACCAATGGGGGCGTCGCCTCGACGGTGCGCGACGCCCATGTGCGCGATATCGACGTCACCGTGCTGGAAGATGGCTGCGCCGCTTTCAGCGCGGAGACCCACGCAACGGCCATCGCCGCCCTGCGCCCCGTCTGCCATATCGCCACCATTGGCGAGGCCCTGGCGGAGATCGCCGTGGCATGACGGTTCTTCCTGTTCCTGACACCGGTTTTGAGCTCACCCTGCCGGTGGTGGTGATCGGTGCCGGCGCCGCTGGCCTCGTGGCGGCGTTGGCCCTCCGCCAGGCCGGGCAGGATGTCCTGGTGCTGGAGCGCGATCCGGTGCCGCGCGGCTCCACCGCGCTCTCTGCCGGCCTCATTCCCGCGTCAGCCACGCGCTGGCAGCGTGCCGCGGGCATCGAGGACAGCGCGCTCCTGTTCGGCGCCGATATCATGGCCAAGGCGCAGGGCGAGCCGGATCCGGCGATGGTGCAATCCGTCGTCGAGCGCATCGGGGGCGTGCTGGAATGGCTGGCGGATCGGCATGGCCTCGATTTCTCGGTCATCACCGATTTCCGCTACCCGGGCCACTCGGCCTGCCGCATGCACGGCCTGCCCAGCCGCTCCGGCGAGGAACTGGTGGACCGCCTGCGTGAAGCCGCGGAGGCGGCGGGTGTCGAGATCCTTTGCGATGCCCACGTCATCGCCCTCTACGCCGATGATCAGGCGCGGGTGCACGGGCTGCGCTTCCGGCGCCCGGATGGCAGCGAGGAAAGCCTGGGCTGCGAGGCCCTGATCCTCGCCTGCAACGGCTATGGCGGCAATCCGGATCTCGTCGCGCGGCATGTGCCGCAGCTGGCGGGGGCGCTCTATTTCGGCCATGCCGGCAATCAGGGCGATGCCGTGCTCTGGGGGGAGGCCCTGGGGGCGGCAACGCGCCATCTCTCTGGCCACCAGGGGCATGGCTCCGTCGCGCATCCCATCGGTATCCTGATTTCCTGGGCGACCATGACCCAGGGTGGCGTGCAGGTGAACCTGTTGGGCCAGCGCTTTTCCGATGAGAGCCACGGTTATTCCGAGCAGGCGGCCACCGTGCTGCGCCAGCCTGAAGGCACGGTGTGGAGCATCTTTGATGAGCGGATTGCCGGCATCGCCCGGCAGTTCGAGGATTTCCGCCAGGCCGAGCAGGCGGGCGTGGTGGTCACGGCCGCTGATCTTCCGGCCCTCGCCGCGGTGACGCGCCTGCCATGCGAAGCCCTGGCGGCGACGCTGGAAGAAGTGGAGCGGATGAAAGCAGGTGCGGAGAAGGATCGCTTCGGGCGGGACTTCGCCGGGCAGCCGCCGCTTCAGCCGCCCTATCGCGCGGTGCGCGTCACGGGCGCCCTGTTTCATACGCAGGGTGGGCTGGTCGTGGATGGGCAGGCGCGCGTGCTGCGGCCGGATGGCGCGCCGCTTCCCAATCTCTACGCGGCGGGGGGCGCGGCCTGTGGCGTGTCCGGCAGCCGTGCGGAAGGATACCTGTCGGGCAATGGGCTTTTGACGGCGGTGGCGCTGGGGCATGCGGCGGGCGTTGCCGCGGCGGGGCGGGGTTGAAAAAAAGTCCGGGGGAAGGAATTCCCCCGGACCCCCATCTTTTTTCTGTCAGTCAGATGGCTTGCGTCGCGGTGTCGCTCGCGCCAGGCAGGGCGGCCATGTCCTGGCTCTCGGCGCGCAGTGCGTTCCGCTCGCGGCGCGCGGCTTTTGCCTCCTCGCGGCGCTTCGCCACTTCATAGAGCAGCGCGCCGGCCACGGTCACCGCGATGATCGTCACGGCCAGCGCGCTCAGCGCCGGTGTCGTGCCCTGGCGCACCCGGCCGGCCAGCACCGTGGTCAGCGTCTTGTCGGCCAGGATCGAGAAGGTGGTGGTGTTGTAGTTCTCGAAGGAGGACAGGAAGGCCACCACGGCGGCGGAGCCGATGGAAGGCGCCATGAAGGGCAGCATCACATCGCGGAACACCTGCCAGCGGCTGGCGCCGAGATCCAGCGCCGCCTCCTCCAGCGTGCGGTCGAACCGCGCGAGCCGGGCCAGGAAGATCAGCATGGTGTAGGCGGAGATGAAGCTGGATTGCGCCAGCACCGTCATCAGCGTGCCGTCATAGAAGAAGCGCAGGCCGGTGAGCTGCGTCGCCTGCCGCCAGAAGACGACGGTGGAAATGCCGATGATGACGCCCGGCGTCAGCACCGGCGAGACGACGATCAGGTAGTAGAAGGAGCGCGCCCGCGCCTGCAGCTGCGTCATCACCAGCGCGCCGGCGAGGCCCACGGGGACGGAGACGAGGACAACAAGAAGCCCGATCCACAGGCTGGTGCGCAGCCCCAGCATCAGGTCCTTGTCGCCCGCCAGCTTGCCGAACCAGTCGAGCGTGAAGCCCTCGAAGGGCCAGGCCTGCGGATAGGCGGGCGTGTTGAAGGCGGTGATGCCCATCACCACCAGCGGTCCGAAGAGATAGGCGAAGAACAGCAGGATGTAGAAGCCCACCAGGGCACGCCGCAGCGTGTCGGCCCTCATTTCGCGATCTCCCCGAGGCCGAGGCGGAACAGCTTCAGCACGCCCAGCACGAAGATGATGCAGGCGACGAGCAGGATCAGCGCATAGGCCGCGCCCTGCTGCCAGTTGAAGGCCTGGTAGAAGCGGTCATAGACGATGGGCGTGAACCACAGGCTGCGCGGCCCGGCCAGGATCAGCGGCGCCGCCAGGGAGCCCGCCGTCAGCATGAAGACCAGCGTGGCGCCGGAGCCGATGCCCGGCTTGGCATGCGGGATGACGATGAAGGCATGGATATGCCACCACGGCGCCCCGAGGTCGCGCGCCGCCTCGATCAGATTGCGGTCCAGCGTCTCGATCGCGTTGTAGAGCGCGAACATCATCATCAGCAGATAGGCATAGGCGAGGCCGGAATAGAGCGCGACATCCCCCGCGATGAAATCCACCGGCTGGTCCGTGAGGCCGAGCGACATCAGAACCCGGTTGATCAGCCCCTGATTGCTGAACAGCAGGCGGAAGGCGAAGGCCCGCAGAAGCTCGTTCACCCAGTAGGGGGCGATCAGCATCAGCATCATCAGCCGCAGCCGCGCCGGCCGCGCCACCTTCGCCATGTAGAAGGCGACCGGGTAGCAGATGCAGAAATCCAGCGCCGTCACCAGGATGGAGACGAGGATGGTGAGGCCGAAAGCCTTCAGGTGGGTGACGTTCCAGCTGTCGGTCGATGTGTTCGAGCCGAACAGGAAGAAGCGGTAGTGGTCCAGCGTGTAGATGTCGCGCGCATTGCCCCACTGCGCCGGCGGCAGCCGCGGGCGGAAGGACAGGTCGATCATCGACAGCAGCGGCAGGACGATCATGAAGACCGTCCACAGCACCACGGCGAGGATCAGGAAGGAGGCCACCGGCCAGCCATTGCGCGCGATGAAGCCGGGCGGCGCATCAGGGCCGAGCGCCCGCCGTTCCCGCCAGGAGAGGGTGGCGAGCGCCAGCACCATCAGCACCGGCACCGCCAGGATCACCCATTGGCCGGTACTGCTATGCATCGCCATAGCCCTCGCGCGGCAGCAGGATGGCGGCCTCGGGGTCGTAGTCCAGCCAGGCTTCCTGGCCGGGTTCCGGCGCCTGCCGCGCCGCCGCGCCGGAGAGGGAGAGCAGCAGCGCGCGACCGCCACCGCAGCGCAGCGTCAGATGCGTCGTCGCGCCCTCGAAGGCGCGGCCGGTGACGGTGCCGGCGAGGCGCCCGGCCCCCGGCTCCACCAGCGACAGCGCCTCGGGCCGCAGGAACAGCACGGCCTCCGAGCCGGGCGCCAGCTGCCGGCTGTTGCGGCCGGGCAGGGGGCCAAGCTCCGTCTGCACGCGCGCCAGATCGCCATCGCGGTCCAGCACGGCGCCGGGCAGCGCGTTGTTCTCGCCGACGAAGCCGGCGACGAAGGCGGTGCGCGGCTGGTGGTACAGCGTCTCGCCATCGCTGATCTGCTGGATCACGCCGCGGCTCATCACCGCGATGCGGTCCGACATGGTCAGCGCCTCGCCCTGATCATGCGTGATGTAGATGAAGGTGATGCCGACGCGGCGCTGGATGGCGCGCAGCTCGGTGCGCATATGCTGGCGCAGCTTGAGGTCGAGCGCCGAAAGCGGCTCGTCCAGCAGCAGGATCTTCGGCTCCACCGCCAGGGCGCGGGCGATCGCCACGCGCTGCTTCTGGCCGCCGGACAGCTCATCGATGCGCTTGTTGCCCTGGCCGGGCAGGGCGATCAGCTCCAGCAGCGCCTCCGCCCTGGCCAGCCGCTCGCGCTTGCCCATGCCGCGCACACGCAGGCCATAGGCGATGTTCTCCGCCACCGACATCATCGGGAAAAGCGCGAGGTTCTGGAAGATCAGCGCCGTCGGCCGCTCATTCGGGCCGGTGCCGCGCATGTCGCGGCCCTCGAAGAGCACGCGCCCCTCGCTCGGCTGCACGAAGCCGGAAATGGCGCGCAGCAAGGTCGTCTTGCCGCAGCCGGAAGGGCCGAGGAAGGAGAAGAACTCGCCCTGGGCGATGTCGAGCGAGGCATCCTCGACCGCGGTGAAGCCGCCGAAGCGGACGCTGACGCGGTCAAGCACAAGGGCTGATGTCATGGGCACCCGTCTGCCAGGAAGAACAGGGATCGCGGGGGCGGGCAGGCGCCGCCCCCGCGCGGCATCCTCAGGCGGCCTTGAACTTCTCGGCGTACTGGGTGCGCAGGTCGGCGAACCAGGAAGGCTCCGGCACGCGGTGCCACAGCTTCGCCGTGGCATCGCCCGGATAGGCCTCCAGGAAGTTCTTCTTGGCCACATCAGACAGAAAAGCATCCGCCCCCTTGGCCACCGGGTTGTAGCCCGAGCCATCCGCCACCTTGGCCGAGACCTCGGGGGAGTGGATGTAGTTGATCCAGGCATAGGCCTGCTCGACATTGCGCGCGGCCTTGGTGATGGCCCAGCCATCGAGCCAGGCGATCGCGCCTTCCTGCGGCGCCATGTAGGAGACGGGGCGGCCCTGCTTCTTCAGCGACAGCGCCGGGCCATCCCAGGTCTGGCCGATGACGACGCCATTCTCCAGCAGGCCGGACTTGGTGTTGTCGGCCGAATCCCAGAACTGGCGGATCTGCGACTTCTTCTCGATGGCGAACTTCAGGATGGGGTCGTAGATGCGGCGCATCGACGCCTCATCCTTGTAGCTGTCCATCATGCGGTTGCTGGCCAGGCGGCCGGTGCGGTCCCACCACAGGCCGATGCCGAGCAGCAGCGAATGCGGCCGGCCCTGCACCTTGCCGCGATAGGCCTCGTCCCACAGCGTGCCGTAGCTCAGCGTCTCATAGTTCAGCGTTGTGAGGTCGGTGCGCCAGGAAATCGCCTCCGAACCCCAGCAATGCGGCACGTGGTAGAGCTTGCCGCCCCAGGTCCAGACGCTGGTCGAGCCCTCCAGCATGGCCGGCAACAGGCGGTCGAGCTGCAGCTTCTTCGTGTCGAAGGGCGCCAGCACCTCAAGCTCCTGGAACTGCGGCGCGCGGTCGCGCGTCGGCTGGCAGAGGTCGAAGCCTTCGCCGCCGGTGGCCTGCAGCTTGTTGATCTGCTCCTCATTCTGCGAGAAGGGCGTCTTGTTGATGCGGATGCCCGTCTTCTTCTCGAAGTCGGGGATCACCTCGCCCGGCAGTTCGTCATCCCAGTGCAGCAGGTTGAGCGTGCCGGAGGAGGACAGCGCGTCCTTCACATACCACGGCCCCATCGCGGCCACGGTGCCGGCGGCGCCCGCCTTCAGGAAGAAACGGCGGCTGAGGCCGCGCGCCGCGCGCAGCGTCTCGGCGGCCTGGGCCGTGGCGGCCATCTTGTTGGTGTCAGACATGCTGTGAAGCTCTCCCCTGGCTCTACGGCCGGATACCGGTCCCTGCCGCTGCCCTAAGCAGGAAGCAGGCCAGTCCGGCCCGGGCCTCCTCGGGCCGCCCCGGGCCGCCGCGGGTGGGGACTGCTCTGCGATACCCGGTCAAAGCCTGGGCGGATCGTTGGGGATGTGTGCCTTGTTTCTGTGCAAAGGCCGCGCCGGAGCCTGCCGCCGGCGTGGAGGGGGGGAGGGGCGAGGAACGAGCGTTAACGGAGTCTTGGAACAAGCCACGGTTCTTCCTGGTTCAGGCGGTCGCTGCCGGTGTCAGGAACGAGTCATGCCTTTCTCGCCCCCAGCCCATTCGTCCCAGGCGCATTCCTCCATCGTCTGCGACCATGACTGGCTGTCGCATATGCGCTCCCGGCCGCAGATCCTGGGCGAATTCGCCGAGGCCCTGCCAGGGCAGGGGGATCTGGTGATGGAGGAGGCGGCCGCACGTGCCTGGCCGGGCCATGGCGGCCGGGCGCTCGACCATTTCGAGGCGGCGCTGGACGAGATGGAGGCCGGCTTCACCGCCATCGCCGAGGCCGAGGACGCCTATCGCGCGGCCATGGAGCACTGGCTGGCCCAGCAATGCCTCACCTGGACGACGCTGGCGGCGGCCTGGGTGGGGGCTCTGCTCTCGCCCCGCCGGCGGGAGGATTACCGCCGCCTCGTGGCGCTGCGGCAGACGCAGCCCCTGTCCGACCGCGAGGCCGCCGCCGCCTTTCGCAAGGCGCGCGCCGAGGCGGATGCGCGCATCCAGCAGGGCGGCCGGCTGGCGGCCACCTGGGCGGTGCAGGCGGCGCTGGCCCTGGTGCTCACCGGCCGCACCCCCTCCGGCCCGCTGGCCGAGGCGGTGCAGGCCTATGACGCGGCGGTGACGCGGCGCGCCATGCTGCGCCACCGCATCGTCGTCTCCGCCATGGGGGTGAGCCAGACCTTCCCCTTCGAGATCACCCCGCCCCCGCCGCCCGCGCGCCGCCCGCGCCTCGCCTGGCCGGCGGAACTCGGCTCGATGGGCATCCCGAGCCGTGTCGAGGACCCGCTGCGCATCGCCGTCTCCGTGCGGGCCGATGGCCTCTCCTGGGAGGGCGGCGATGTCTGCGTGCTGGAACTCGGGGAATGGGAGGTCGCCATGCCGCTCAGCGAGGCGGGCTCGGCGCGCATGCTCGGGCTGATCAGCAAGTTCAACAATTTCCGCTCCGTCCGCGGGCGTGAGGACACGATGGTCCTCGGCTATGACGTGCCCAAGGGCGTGGAGAGCATGCGCCTGACGCGCCACATGCGGAACTGGCAGGCCGAGCAATGGGGCCTGACCGTCGATCTGCGCTATGAAAAGCTGCCGCGGGAGAAGGCGCCGAAGGGCGCGAATGCGGCCGGCAATGCGCCCGGGACCTCTTCAGGGAATTCCCCGGGGGATTCGCTGGCCGCCGGCGCGCCGTCGCGGGGCTGAGAGGCCGTTTGACAGCACGGCGCGTGATCTTGAAAAGGTCTTCGCCTCTCTCTCTCGGCCCCCGCGCCACAGGGAAAGAAAGAGGGGCGTTTGAGAGGGCAAAGCTCCCTCCAGCCAGGAGCGGCCCGTATTCCCAAACAGCCGCTGAGCCGGCTGCGGGGCCGCTCCCGGAGAACAGGTCCGTCCACGCCCATCTCCAGGCGGCGATGCCGCAATTGTCGCGGACAGCCTTCAGCACCCATCGGGCGCATTTGCTGATGGACCCCTCTGGCCATGTGCTGGAGGCGAACGAGGCCGGTGACGGACCACGCCATGCCCGGCATGAGCGGGGCGGAACTGGCGGCGCAGGCGGCCGGGCAATGGCCGGGCAGGGGCATCTGCGCAGGTCCGGCTCTGCGGAGAACATCGCCCTGAAGAAATTCCCCATCCTCCCGAAGCCCTTCCAGAAGGAGGATCTGCGGGAACGGCTCGGCAGGGCCGGCCACCCCCTCCAGTGAGGGGGGGCGGGCCAGCCCCGGCGCGGCGGATCAGTCGATGGCGTTGGCCTGCAGGAACAGCGCCTGGGAGAGGGTTTCGAAGAAGCGCTGGAAGGGCGCGGGGTCGGACAGTTCGTGCTGGTTCAGCTGGCCCGAGGCGCGGACGATGGTCCGGTTGCCCTCGCCCCGGCGCAGGGTGACCGTGAAGCGGACCAGCCCGCCGCCGCCATAGCGCGTGGCGCTGATGGTGCCGAGCACGGTATCGGCGCGGTCCACGACGAAGCCCAGATCCTGCAGGGCGCTGATCGCGGCCTGATACACCTTGCCCTGGTCCGCCGTGTCGAAGGCGCGGGTGGAGATGGCGCGCTGCGCCGCCTGGCTGTTGGCGCTGCCGAGCACCTGCTGGCGGCTGTCCGTCTGGCAGGCGGCGAGCAGCGGCAGCAGCGCCACCGCGAGGGCGGCGCCGAGGCGGGAGGAGGGGGCTGGCACGGTGTCAGATCTCATGCGCGGTGAGGAAGGCGGATTGCGCCATCTTCTCGAAGAAGCCCTGGTAGATGGCCGGGTCCTCCAGCGTCTCCCCGGCGGTGAGCAGGGAGCCCGGGCGGGGGGTGATGGACTGGAAGGTGGCGCGGACCAGAATGCTGCGGCCATCGGCGCCGGGGCGGAGCACCACCTGCGCGCGCACGCGCCCATCGGCGGTCCTGGTGCCGACGATGATGCCGTGCTCGGCCTGCGTCTCCTCGATCTGGTAGCCGAGGTCCTGCAAGGTGCCGATGGCGCTTTGCAGCATCAGCCGGCGGTCGGCCGTGTCGAAGCGGCGGGTCTGCCGGGCGCGCAGGGCGGTCGCCGCCGCGCTGGGGGTGAAGGCGGCGGCCTGCTGCGCCGGGGTGGGGGCACAGCCTGCCAGCGCCGCCAGGGCCGCGCCGGGCAGCGCCGCCAGCAGGAGGCGCCGCCGGGGGCAGGGCTGGCGGGACATCGCGCCGGCGCCGCTCAGAAGCTGGAGGCGCGATAGGAGAAGTCGCGCACCTTGCCCGCGGCGTCATAGCGGATGATCACCGTGAGGGTGCGCTGCGAGGTGCTGGACGCCCCGGCGCGCCCGCCCACCCCGCCGAGGAACAGCACGCCGGCGCCGCCCTCGGAGGAGGAATAGACCTGCTCGGTGGAGATGCGGTCATAGACCCAGGTTTCGCGCCGCTGCTCATCCGTGGTGACGATGTTGGGCGAACCCAGAACCCCGCCCACCTCGGCGCCGCTCATGCCGGCACGGATCTCGCGCTGCACTGTGCCGACGGTGACGCGGTCCTGCGCCTCGCGGCCGGCGGCAACGCTGCGGGCGTGGTCGCTGGCCGGGGTGCAGCCGGCCAGGAGGGCGGCGATGCCCAGGAGGGGCAGGAAGCGGGGGCTGGTCATCGCGGGGCGGCTCCGGTGGCGGGGCTGGCGGCGGCGGGGCTGGCGGCGGCGGGCTGCGCGGCAGCACGGGCGGCGGCCTCGCGTTCCTTCAGGGTGTTCAGCTCGGCGGTGGGGCGCAGGGCCTCGGGGGCTGCCACCTCCGCCGGCGCCGCGGCCAGCTCGCGCTGCAGCGTCGCCGCCAGCTGGGTGTAGAAGTTCTTCTCGTAGAATTCGGCGCTGTCCACCTGCGCCTCGCGCTGCGGCGAGACGATGGTGGCATTGGCGCGCACCACTGAATCCTGCGGCGTGCGGGCGCGCACCACCACGGCCATCCGCAGCGTGGTCATGCGGGTGGCGGAGACGGTGCCCGCATCCGGCTCCACCTTGGTGATGCGGTAGCCGAGATCATGCAGGGCGGCGATGGCGCCGCGCATGGCGGCATCGGCATCGACCGGCACCAGCCGCACCTGCGCCGCGCGCAGCTCGGTCGCGGGCTTGCTGCTGGGCTCGAAGACCATCTGCGGCTGGACGCAGCCGGCCAGCAGCGGCGCGCAGAGCGCCAGGGACAGGGGTATGGAGATGGACAGGATCGGGCGCGTCATGCTCAGGCCCCACGCGCCAGGCCGGCGCGCACCTTCTCGAAGAAGCCGGTGGAGAATTCAGGCTCGCTCAGCCGCTCGACGCGGGTGAAGCCCTTGTTCGTGGTGACGATGCGCTCGAAGGAGACGCGGAGCTGGCTGTCCCGCGCGCCGAGGGGGCGGGTCGTCAGGGTCGCACGGATCACCTGATCGGTGTCATAGATGGGGTCGTAGCGGACGCCAACCAGCGCCAGCCCGATGGCCAGGGCCACCTGGCCGGCGACCTGGCCGGCCTCGGTCGCATCGCGGTCCTTGCTGCCGGCGAGGACGCCGTAGCGGGGCGCGCTTTCCTCGATGGTGAAGCCGAGATCCTGCAGGACCTGCGTGGCCTCGATGAGCAGGCGCTGCTCCGGCACGTCGGCGAAGCGCGCGGTCTGCGTCTCGCGCAGTGCGGCGGCATTCTCCAGCGGCGCGCCGATCCGCAGGGCGGCCTTATTGGCCCAATCCGGATCCTGCTGCTGGCAGGCAGACAGGAAGATGGCCGCCGTTATGGCAGCCAGAGAAGAAAGGCGCATCAGGCTTCCCGGCACTGTCGGCACAAGACAAGGTTTGTCTTGGCAATAAAATGTTACAGAGCCGTCCTCTGCCGTCAAGCATGCGCCGGCCAGCCGCGGGAATGCCGGCCGCGCGGATGCGTTCAGGGCGAGGCCTGCGAATGACAGCGGATCGTCGGGGGGAGGGAATATGGCGGATGGGGTGGGATTCGAACCCACGATACCCTTTTGAGGTATACACACTTTCCAGGCGTGCGCCTTCGACCGCTCGGCCACCCATCCAGCGCAGGCCGGGGGTATAGCAGCCCCGGCGCAGGGGGCAAGGGGTTTCGCGCGGCCAAAATGCGACCGGAATGATGAAGCGGGACAGGACTGGAGTTTTTCCGTATCCCCCCGGGGGGTTGCCGGGGGCCTTCCGGAGGGGGCAGGGGGGCAACACGGCGAGATACGCGTTGGGCGCAGGAACGACCCGCGATTTTTTCGGCCTCGCGGTCCCGATTTTCCTTGCGGCGGGGGAAGGCTTGCCGCATATGCCGCCCCCGTTGACCTGATCGATCTCCGATCACCCTGGTCATCTTCTGGTGGGAAGGAGCCCCCGAGCCATGGACGCTCTCGTTTCTCCGCTGGGGATGGTCTCGGATAGCAGCCCGAGCGAAGCCCAGTCTGTTGATACTCACGGTGAGGCGAAGGATTACTTCGTCGAGCGTGACGGTGTGCGCTTCGCTGGCACGCACCTGATCGTCGATCTGTGGGGTGCCACGAATCTCGACGACCCCGCGCACATTGATGCTGTGCTGCGCGAGGCCGCCATCGAGACCGGCGCGACCATCCTGCACGGCCATTTCCACCACTTCTCCCCGAATGGTGGTGTCTCCGGCGTGCTGGTCCTGGCCGAAAGCCATGTCTCGATCCACACCTGGCCGGAGCGGGCCTATGCCGCGCTGGACATTTTCGTCTGCGGCATCTGCAACCCGTACAACGCGGTGCCGGTGCTGAAGAAGGGCTTCCTGCCCGAGCGCGTGCAGCTCGCCGAGCACAAGCGCGGCCTGATCGGCTGACGCCCGCCTGACGCGCTCCTGTCACGTGACGCCGCGGAGGGCGGGGCCTTAGGGTCCCGCCCTCTTCGCATCTTCCCGAGGATTTCCCCGATGCCGACCGACTCCTGGGTGAACGAAACCCTGTACCCCGACTGGGGCCAGCGCTTCCTGGTGAAGCGTGAACTCGCCCGCGTGCAGAGCGAGTTCCAGGACATCATGCTGTTCGAGAGCTACAGCCATGGCCGCGTCATGCTGCTCGATGGCGTGGTGCAGATCACCGAGAAGGACGAGTTCGTCTACCAGGAGATGCTGACCCATGTGCCGCTGCTGGCGCATGGCGACGCGAAGCGCGTGCTGATCATCGGCGCCGGCGATGGCGGCGTGCTGAAGCGCGTGCTGCAGCACAAGACCGTCGAGAAGGCCGTGATGGTCGAGATCGATGGCGAGGTCATCCGCCTGTGCAAGGAGCACATGCCCGACATCGCCGGCGATGCCTGGAACGACCCGCGCGCCGAGGTCATCGTGGGCGATGGCATCGACTATGTCCGCAAGGCGCCGGCCGGCAGCTTTGATGTGGTGATCGTCGATTCGACCGACCCGATCGGCGTGGGCGAGGTGCTCTTCACCGACGAGTTCTACGCCAATGCGGCGCGACTGCTGTCGGATCGCGGGCTGATCGTGAACCAGTGCGGCGTCCCGGCCATGCAGGCCGAGGAACTGGCCGAGACCTCGCTGCGCCGTGGCAAGGTCTTCCCGGATATCTGGGCCTATGTCGCCGCCGTGCCGACCTATGTCGGCGGCTTCATGACGCTGGGCTGGGCGGCGAAGGACGCGACGCTGCGCCAGGTGGACACCGCCACCATCCGCGCCCGCGCCGAGGCCGCCGGCATCCTGGGGCTGACGCAGTACTGGACGCCGGAAATCCACACCGGCGCCTTCAACCTGCCGCCCTATATCAGCAAGCACCTGCCGAAGCAGGGCTGAACAAGGCTCTGGCCTCGATGAGGGGGCTTTGCCCCCTCAAACACCCCCAGCAGGGGACAGGGTCCCCTGCACCCGCCTTCAGGGGGGAACCCCCTCTCAAGAACGCGGGCTGTGTTCTCAGACACTCTCTGAGACCCGTGGGGCGCCGCGTGGCGCCCCTCAGGATTCCTGGCGCCCCGGCAGGGTGGTGAGCAGCATTTCCAGCCCCGCCTGCACCGCGCGCAGGGCCTGCCGCGCCTCGCCACGGCAGGCCCGCGGCAAGGCCAGGGCAGCGGCGCACAGCACCGCCACCTCCCGTTCCAGCCCCGCCATGTCGATCTGCCGGCCGGAATGGACCAGGGCCTGCGCCACGGCCAGGGTCGACCGCAGGCTTTCGGCGCTGGCCTGAACAGCCTGGAGAGAGGTGAGTGACATGGCCTCAATTTAATCGGTGGAAAGTTACTCTTTCATTCCGGTTGTGCGCCGGGCGGGGCCATGCCGTGCCCAGGCTGCCTTAAACCTCCGCTAATCTCCTTGCCGTTAAGCTACTTCGTCTCGAGGGAGCTGCCGCAATGGACATGGACGAAGCCCTGCGCCTCTGCGCCGCCAACATGCGGGCGCAATCCCACCGCCTGCTGGCCATGGCCCGGCAGATGTCGGCCGCCGAGGAAGCCGCCGAGGCCGAAGCCGCCGCGGAGGACCTCGCCGCCAGCGCGCTGCTGGATCGCCCGGCGGTGAGTGGCGCCAGCCTGGACGCCCTGCGCATCAGCCACCAGCTCCTGGGTGAGGCCATCGCGCTGCTCGACGCCGAGGCGAAATGACGTGCCGCGCCGTGCCAGCCTGAAGAAGGTAACTGACATCACGTTTTTGTGATGTTAGTCTGGCCGGCAATGCGCTTGCTCAGCCCCTGGCGGGGCCGGCCCGCCGACACCGACTTCATGGCCCTGCTTTCGGGCCTGCCCGACCCTGCGCTCTGGCTGGGTGAGGGCGAGGCGGTGCGCGAGGCCAATGCCGCGCTGCGCCAGATGCTCGGCCCGGCCGTGCTGATCCGCCCCGGCACGCCGGTGGACCGCCTCTTCGCCGCCGCTGCCCGCCCCCTGCTGCGGCAATGGCTGCAGGAGGGCGGCGAGCCCCCGGCCGAGCTGCGCCTGATCGCCCCGGAAGGGCAGGAAGGGCCGCTGGTGGCGCCGCAGCGCCTCGCCCTGCCGAGGGGCGATTCCGTGCTGCTGCTGCGCGACCAGTCCCACCGCCGCGCGCTGGAGGCCCGGGTGGCGGAGGCCGACCGGCTCCAGGCCCTGGGCGCCCTGGCCGGCGGCATCGCGCATGACTTCAACAATCTGCTCTCCGTCGTGCTGGGCGCGGCGGAGGATGCGGAGCGGCTGGCCGGCGCGCAGCCCGCCCAGGCGCCGCTGCGCGCCGAGCTGAACCAGATCAAGGAAGCCGCCCGCCGCGGCGCCGCGCTGGTGCGGCAGATGATGGCCTATGCCCGGCAGCAGGTGCTGGCCCCGCGCCTCGTGCCGCTGAACGCGGCGGTGGAAGGAATCGCCCAGCTTCTGCGCCCGCTGCTCGGCCAGAGCATCCGGCTCACCCTGGAGCTGGACACGCCCGGCCGGCATGTGCGGATCGACCCCTCGCAGCTCGACCGCGTGCTGATGAACCTGGCGATGAATGCGCGGCAGGCCATGCCCGAGGGTGGGGAACTGACCCTGCGCACCGGCCGCGCCCTGCTGCTGCAACCCCAGCGCGGCGTGGGCGAGGATATTCCCGTCGGCCGCTGGACGGTGCTGGAGGTGGAGGATACGGGGAAGGGCATCCCGCCCGAACTGCTCACCCGCATCTTCGAGCCCTTCTTCACCGGGCGGCTCCAGCAGGGCGGCACCGGCATGGGGCTGGCCACGGTGCATGGCATCGTCCGCCAGTCCGGCGGCTATGTCACGGTGCGCAGCACGCCGGGGGTGGGCAGCCTGTTCCGCATCCTGCTGCCGCGTGTCGAGGAGCCGGCAGCGGTGGAGCCCCCCGCGCCAGCGCCCGAACCTCCCATGCCTGCCCCCCCCGCATCCGCGCCGGAGCTTTCCGCCGCCGGGCCTCCCGCCGCCCAGCCCGCCGTCCAGCCCGCCTTGGCCCCGCTGCTGCTGGTGGAGGATGAGGCGCCGCTGCGCCGCCTCGCCGAGCGCGCCCTGCAGCGCGCCGGCTGGGCGGTGATGGTGGCCGAGGATGCCGAATCGGCGCTGGAGATGCTGGAGGAGGCCGCCACCCCTCCGGCGCTGATGGTGACGGATGTGGTCATGCCGGGCATGGACGGGACGGAGCTGGCGCGGGTGGTGCGGCAGCGTTTCCCCGGCCTGCCGGTTCTTCTGGTGAGCGGATATGCCCCATCCATGGTAGAGAAGGGGCTGGAAGGCCCGGGGCTGCATTTCCTGGCCAAGCCCTATGGCGCGGCCGACCTCGCCGAGGCGGCGCGGCGGGCGATGGCGGTGGAAACCCCCCTTGCATAGCCCGGTCTTTGCGAACATATAGAGAACATAAATTCCTCGCCCGGGACGCGGCTTCCCCTTGAAGCGCATCGCCAGGGCCTGGATGATCCGGCCGCAAGCTGCGGCACAGGCGATATGAGAGACAAGCCGAACGGCGAAAGGGTTCCCAGAATGGACAAGAACAAGGCGCTGGACGCCGCGCTCAGCCAGATCGAGAGGGCCTTCGGCAAGGGCTCCATCATGCGCATGGGCGCCAAGCAGCAGTCGGATGAGGTGGATGTCATCCCCACCGGCTCGCTCGGCCTCGATCTGGCGCTGGGCATTGGTGGCCTGCCGCGGGGCCGCATCATCGAGATCTATGGCCCGGAAAGCTCGGGCAAGACGACGCTGGCGCTGCATGCCATCGCCGAGGCGCAGAAGCGCGGTGGCACCTGCGCCTTCATCGATGCCGAGCACGCGCTGGACCCCGGCTATGCCCGCAAGCTGGGCGTGGACGTGGACAACCTGCTGATCAGCCAGCCCGATGCCGGCGAGCAGGCGCTGGAGATCGCCGATACGCTGGTGCGCTCCGGCGCGGTGGATGTGCTGGTGGTGGACTCGGTCGCCGCCCTGGTGCCGCGCGCCGAGCTGGAAGGCGAGATGGGCGACAGCCATGTCGGCCTGCATGCCCGCCTGATGAGCCAGGCGCTGCGCAAGCTGACGGGCTCCGTCTCCCGCTCCAACACGCTGCTGGTCTTCCTGAACCAGATCCGCCTGAAGATCGGCGTCATGTTCGGCAACCCGGAGACGACGACGGGCGGCAACGCGCTGAAGTTCTATGCCTCCATCCGCATGGAGATCCGCCGCATCGGGCAGATCAAGGACCGTGAGGACGTGGTGGGCAACCAGACCCGCGTGAAGGTGGTGAAGAACAAGATGGCCCCGCCCTTCCGGCAGGTCGAGTTCGACATCATGTATGGCGAGGGTGTCTCGAAGGTGGGCGAGCTGCTCGACCTCGGCGTGAAGGCCGGGGTGGTGGAGAAGTCCGGCGCGTGGTTCAGCTGCGACAGCCAGCGCATCGGCCAGGGCCGCGAGAACGCCAAGCAGTTCCTGCGCGACAATGCCGCCATGGCGGACAGCATCGAGCAGCGCATCCGCGCCCAGGCCGGCATTGTCGCCAGCAGCATGCTCGCCAGCCCGGATACGGATGACGCCGCGGCGGCGGAATAAGAGAAGCGTTCTTTTTTGAAAAAAAGAACCAAAAAACTTTCTTCAGTTTAGCGTCCCGCTGTGCCGGGAGACGGCGGCAGCCTGAAAGAAAACTCCAGAACCCACAAGGCTCTGGAGTTTTTTTTGATGTCTATCGCCCGAACAGCCCGCGCAGCAGATCGCTGGCGCTGCCCCCCTGGCGTTCGCGCCGGCTGGAGGAGGCGCTTTCCGGCGCGGGCATGGGCCCGTTGCGGCCCCCGCGCGCGACGGCGAGCTGCTGGGCGCAATCCGGCAGGGTGCCCGGCGCGCGGCCGGAAAGCTGCTGCCCGAGCTGGGCCAGGACGCCGCCCTGCTTCTCCATCTGCTGGGCGACGAGATCGCCGACGATGCCGAGCGTGGCTTCCGGCACGCCCGCCGGGTCCAGCCGGTAGCTGGGGTTGGCGAAGCTGCCGCCCACCTGCACCGGGGCGGAGAGGCCGAGCCCGCCCAGGCGGATCTGCGGCAGCAGGCGCAGGGCCAGGCGCTCCTGCCGCAGGTCGATCTCGCCACTGCCGACGACATCGGCCAGGGAGGTCTCGACGAGCATGGCCTGGGGCCGGGCGATGCCCTCGCGCAGGTTCAGGCGCAGGGCGAGGCAGCGCAGGGCGGTGCTGCCCTCGCTGGGGGCATTGGGCAGCAGCAGGCGCCGGAGATCGCCGGCCAGGGAGGCGAGAAGGCGGTTGTCCACCTGCCCATTGGCCATGGCCAGGGCCATGTGCCCGCCCAGCGTGCCGGCGATCTGGCGCGTATCGGCGCCGCTGCCGGCGAGGTCGGCTTCCACCTCCAGCCGCCCGCTGGCCTGCGGCGGGATGCCATAGGCCTGGAGCATGGGGCGCAGATCCAGCCCGCCCCCCTCATGCCGGAAGGCGAGGCTGAGGCGCGGCAGGGCCCCGCTGCCATCGAGCGCGAGCTTGCCGGCGATGCGCCCACCCGGCAGGCCGAGGCTGAGCGGCTCCACCGCCAGTTGCCCGTTGTTGAGCTTCAGCGTGGCGCGCAGGTCGCGATAGGTGACGCCCCCCGCCAGGGCCTCGCCCACGGTCAGGCCGATCTGGGCGTTGAGGGCGCGCAGCGGGAGGAAGGCCACCGGCAGGTCGGGGATGACGCGGCGCGGCTCGGCGGCGGGCGCCGGTGGCGGAGGGGCGGCCGGAGAGGGCGCGGGGGCGGCCGTGGCGGGCGCGGCCTGGGCCGCCGGCGGGCTGGCCAGCATGCCATCCAGGTCCAGGCGCTGCGCGGCGAGGCGGGCCGTCAGCAGGGGCGGGGTGCCTTCCTGCCAGGCGCCTTCGCCTTCCGCCTGAAGCTGGCGGGAGTCGAGGCGCAGCGCCTCCAGGCTGCTGCGCTGCCGCGACAGGGTGAGGCGTGCCCCGAGCCGCGCCTCGGTCAGGCGCGGCAGGGGCATGGCCAGGGCGGCGGACAGCGCGGCCGTATCCCGGGCGCTGAAGGAGAGGTCCAGCTCCGCCTCCTGGCCACCCTTCCACTGGCCTTCGGCGCTCGCCTCCAGCCCCTCACCGCGGAGGACGAGGCGGAGCGGCCAGGGCAGATCCGCCGTGGGGTTGCCGGCGAGCAGCTGCTCCAGCGGGGGCAGCCTGCCCTCGGCGCGCAGCGGCAGGCCGTTCAGCGTCAGCGCCGAGGCCAGGGCGACGGGCTCGCCTGGGGCGGTGAAGCCAAGGCTGGTCACGCCGGCGCGCAGCCCGGCGGCCAGCGGCGCGGCGAAGCCGGTGCTGCGCAGTTGCATCCGGTTGACGCGGGGCAGGGCGCCCGCCCCCGCATCGGCCAGTTCCAGCGAGAGATCCAGGCCCCGCGCCAGGGGCAGCGGGCCGAGGAAGGGGGCGAGGCGCTGCGTGTCCTCCGCCGCGGCGTCGAGGGTGAGGCGCCAGCCGCCGAGGAGATCCGGCTGGGCCAGATTGCCCTGCGCCACGAGCTGCACGCCCGGCGCGGCGAGGGCGAGGCGGAGCGGCCATTCGCCGCTGCTGGCCGTGGCGCCGGTGAGCTGGGCCAGCGGGCCGCTGCTGCCCTCCGCCGCCACCGCCACGCCGTGGAAGCCGAAGCGGCCCTCGAAGCGCATCGGCGCCTCCGGGCTCTCGGCTTCCAGGTGGAAATGGCGGATTTCCAGCGTCTCCGCCTGGCCCTTGCGGAGGTCGCGCCAGCCGATCCGGCCGCCCTCGATGTCGATGGCGGCGACGGTCAGGGCCAGCGGCTCCCCGGCGGGGGCGGCGGGCGTGCTGGCCGGGGCGGGGGCGGCCCCGCGCGGGCGCGGCGGGCCGAAACGCCAGTTGGGCGTGCCCTCGGCATCCAGCTCCAGCAGCAGGTCCGGCTCGATCAGCGTCACCCGCTCGAAGGCCAGCTTGCGGCGGAGCAGCGGCAGCAGGGCCAGCTCCGCCTCCACCCGGCGGGCGGTGAGCATCTGGGCCCGGCTGCCGCGCGTCTCCCAGCCCGGCGCATTGGCCAGGGCGACGCCCTCCAGCGTCACCGTCGGCACCAGGGACAGCTTGATGCCGATGGGGCCGGAGAGGGTGAGGCCGCGCCCGGTGGCCTGCTCCACGGCGGCGATGACGCGGGGGCGCAGCACCTCGTCGCTCAGCGCGAGGCTGAGCGCGCCCCAGCCCGCCGCCGGAATGGCGACCAGGACGGCCAGGGTGACCAGCGCGGCACGGCCGCGCCGGCGGCGGGGCGGGGCCATGGGGTCAGCCCCGGCGCTTCGGCTGCGGCGTGCGGGGCTTCTCGAAGCCCAGCGTCTCGAAGCTCTCCGCCATGTGGGGCGGCAGCGGCGCCGTCACGTCCAGCGTGCCGCCCTCCGGGTGCGGCACGATGAGGCGGCGGGCATGCAGGTGCAGGGCGTGGGACATGCCCTCCAGATGCGCCGCCTGCCCGCCATACTTGCCATCGCCCAGGATGGGGCAGCCGAGCGCCGCCGCGCAGTGGACGCGCAGCTGGTGGGTGCGCCCGGTCAGTGGCCGCAGCTCCAGCCAGGTGGCGTGGCGGCGGGCGGCGTCCACCGTGTCGAATTCGGTGATGGCGTGGGCGCCATCCTTGCCCTCGGCGGGGACGACGCGCTCGCCCATCGGGCCGCCGCCCTGCTTGGCCAGGCGCATGTCGATGCGCCCGCCCTGGTATTGCGGCTGGCCCACCACGATGGCCCAGTAGGTCTTCTGCGCATCCCGCCCACGGAAGGCGGCGGCGAGGAAGCTGGCCGCCGCGGCGTCGCGCGCCAGCAGGATGACGCCGGAGGTGTCGCGGTCCAGCCGGTGGACGAGGCGCGGGCGCTCCTCCTTCTCGAAGCAGAGCGCGTCCAGCATGCCGTCCAGGTGCTTGCGGATGTTGGGGCCGCCCTGCACCGGCAGGCCATGCGGCTTGTTCAGGGCGATGATGTGGTCATCGCGGTAGAGGATCATCTGCTCCAGCGCGCGGGCATCCTCCTCGGAGACCGGGCGCGGGCGGGGGGTGAGGCTTTCCGGCGCCGGCCCCTCGGGCAGCGGCGGGATGCGGATTTCCTGCCCGCGCGCGAGGCGGGTATTGGCCTCGGCCCGCTTGCCATCGACGCGGATCTGCCCGGTGCGCAGCATTTTCTGCAGCGCCCCCTGGGTCAGCTGCGGGAAGTGCCGGCGGAACCAGCGGTCCAGGCGGGAATCGGCGTCCGCGGCGTGGACGGTGCGGTGCTGGATGGTCATGGGCAGTCTCGATCAACTCGGGCGGGGGCTTGTAGCAGCCGGAGCCGCCCGACTCACCCCCGGAATGGGTGGGCTGTGTGAAAGGCAGGGCAAAGCCTGGGAAAAGCGTTCTTTTTTGAAAAAAAAGAACCAAAAAACTTTTTTCAGTGCAGCGTCCCGCTGTGCCGGGAGACGGCGGCAGCCTGAAAGAAAAGCAGCCTGAAAAAAAATTAAAAGCGTCTGCCGAGCCAGAAGCACAGGGCGAAGGCGCCGAGGCCGAGGCCGAGGGTCAGCGCCAGATAGCCCAGCGCCACCGCCGGGCCGCGCTGCCATAGCACACCGAGGTCGAGGGAGAAGGCTGAGAAGGTCGTGAACCCGCCGAGCACGCCGGTGATGACGAGCAGCCGCGTCTCCAGCGGGAAGGGCATGCCGGCCTGCATGGCGCCGCCGAGCAGGCCGATCACCGCGCTGCCGATGACATTCACCGCCAGCGTGCCCCAGGGCAGGGCGGTGCCGAACCAGGCGGCGCACCAGACGCCCACGGCATAGCGCAGCACCGAGCCGGCGGCGCCGCCCGCCGCCACCAGGGCGAGCAGCAGGGGGGAGAAGGGGCCGTTCATCGGCGGGTCCTCGGGGTGGGGGTGTCGCGTCCGGCCATGCGCTGCTCGCGCAGGGCGTCCCATTCGCGCAGGCGGTCGAGGATGCGGGCCTCGATGCCGCGCCCGGCGGGGCGGTAGAAGCGCTGCCGCTCCATGCCCTCCGGGAAGTAGTTCTGGCCGCTGAAGCCGCCATCCTCGTCATGGTCATAGGCATAGCCGGCGCCATAGCCGAGCTGCTTCATCAGCTTGGTGGGCGCGTTCAGGATATGGGCCGGGGGCATCAGGCTGCCGGTTTCGCGCGCGGCGCGGCGGGCCTCCTTGTAGCCGACATAGACGGCGTTGGATTTCGGCGCCGCGCCCAGATGCACGACAAGCTGCGCCAGGGCCAGCTCCCCCTCCGGGCTGCCCAGGCGCTCATAGGTCTCCCAGGCGGCGAGGGCGGCGGGCAGGGCGGAGGGGTCGGCCAGCCCGATATCCTCGGTGGCGAAGCGCGTCAGGCGGCGGGCGATGTAACGCGGGTCCTCGCCGCCCTCCAGCATGCGGGCGAACCAGTAGAGCGCCGCATCCGGGTCCGAGCCGCGCAGCGACTTATGCAGGGCGGAGATGAGGTTGTAATGCTCCTCCCGGTCCTTGTCGTAGAGGGCGGCGCGCCTGGCGAGCAGGGCGGAGAGCCCGGCCGGGTCCAGCGCCGCGCTGCCTTCCGGCAGGGCCAGGAGCTGCTCGGCCATGTTGAGCAGATAGCGGCCATCGCCATCGGCCATGGCGCGCAGCACGCCGCGCGCCGCCTCGTCCACCGGCAGGGCGCGGGCGGACAGCTGCTCGGCGCGGGCCAGCAGCCGCTCCAGCGCCGCATCGTCCAGCCGGCGCAGCACCATCACCTGGCAGCGCGAGAGGATGGCGCCGTTCAGCGCGAAGGAGGGGTTCTCCGTGGTCGCGCCCACCAGCGTGACCGTCCCATCCTCGACGACGGGCAAAAAGCCATCCTGCTGGGCGCGGTTGAAGCGGTGGATCTCGTCGACGAAGAGCAGCGTGCCCTGCCCACCGCCAGAAGGGCCACCACCAGAGAGGCCGGGGCGGCGGCGGGCGCGGGCCTCGTCGAAGGCCTTCTTCAGATCCGCCACGCCGGAGAAGACGGCGGAGAGGGCGGCGAAGCGCAGCCCGGCGGCCTCGGCCAGCAGGCGGGCGATGGTGGTCTTGCCCACCCCCGGCGGCCCCCAGAGGATCAGCGAGGCCAGGGCGCCGCGCCCCAGCATGCGGGTGATGGCGCCCTCCGGCCCCAGCAGGTGTTCCTGCCCCACCACCTCCTGCAACTGGCGCGGGCGCAGGCGGTCGGCCAAGGGCCTGTCGGGCCCTCCGGGCGGGCCGGACCCGTCTCCCGCCTCCGCCTCCACAGGGGGGGCGGGGTCCGGGGCGGCGGCGGCGCCGAAGAGGTCGTCGGTCTGGGCTTTGCGCGGCATGGCACCCTTATAACGCCGCAACCGGGCCCCCCTGCAAAGCCGCGCCGTGTAAAGGCGGCTGGCCCGGTGTTGACTTTGTGCTGGCCCTTCCCACTCCAGCCATGCCGCGCTACGTCAGCGGCCACGGAATATCACGCCAGGGCGACAGAGCGGACGATGACCAGCAGCAACGACATCCGGGCCACCTTCCTCGATTATTTCGCCCGCAACGGGCACACGGTGGTGGAATCCTCGCCCCTCGTGCCGCGCAACGACCCGACGCTGATGTTCGCGAACTCCGGCATGGTGCAGTTCAAGAACGTCTTCACCGGCCAGGAGAAGCGCCCCTACAACCGCGCCACCACGGCCCAGAAATGCGTGCGCGCCGGCGGCAAGCACAACGACCTGGACAATGTCGGCTACACCGCCCGCCACCATACCTTCTTTGAAATGCTGGGGAATTTCTCCTTCGGCGACTATTTCAAGGAACAGGCCATCACCCATGCCTGGACCCTGCTGACGCGCGACTTCGCCCTGCCGAAGGAAAAGCTGCTGGTCACGGTGTTCTCGGAGGATGAGGACGCCGCCGCCCTCTGGCGCAAGATCGCCGGGCTGCCGGACAGCCGGATCATCCGCATCCCGACCTCGGACAATTTCTGGCGCATGGGCGATACCGGCCCCTGCGGCCCGTGCTCGGAAATCTTCTACGACCACGGCGACAAGATCCCCGGCGGCCCGCCGGGCAGCCCGGACGAGGATGGCGACCGCTTCATCGAGATCTGGAACCTCGTCTTCATGCAGTTCCTGGAGGAGCCGGCGGGGACCCGCAACCCGCTGCCGCGCCCCTCGATCGACACCGGCATGGGGCTGGAGCGCTTCGCCGCCATCCTTCAGGGCCAGCATGACAACTACGACACCGACACCTTCCGCGCCCTGATCCAGGCCAGCGCCGAAGCCACCGGGCAGGAGATGGAAGGGCCCTTCCGCGCTTCCCACCGCGTGGTGGCCGACCACCTGCGCTCGGGCGCCTTCCTCATCGCCGATGGCGTGATGCCCTCCAATGAGGGGCGCGGCTATGTGCTGCGCCGCATCCTGCGCCGCGCCATGCGCCACGCCCACCTGATGGGCGCCAGGGAGCCGCTGCTCTACCGCCTGCTGCCGGTGCTGGTGCGCCAGATGGGCGCCGCCTATCCGGAACTCGTCCGTGCGGAAGCTCTCATCTCTGAGACTCTCAAGCTGGAAGAAAACCGCTTCCGCAGCCTGCTGGAGCGCGGCCTCGGCCTGCTGGCCGAGGAGGCGGGCAAGCTCGGCGAGAAGGGCACGCTGCCCGGCGATGTCGCCTTCAAGCTCTATGACACCTACGGCTTCCCCCTCGACCTGACGCAGGACGCGCTGCGCGGCGAGGGCAAGGCGGTGGATGTCGCCGGCTTCGAGGCCGCCATGGCCGAGCAGAAGAAGCGCGCCCGCGCCGCCTGGGCCGGCTCCGGCGAGGCCGCCACCGAAACCCTGTGGTTCGACCTGAAGGAGAAGCTCGGCGCCACCGAGTTCCTCGGCTACAGCACCGAGAAGGCCGAGGGCGAGATCCTCGCCCTCGTCGCCGGCGGCGCCGTGGTGGAGAAGGCCGGCCCCGGCACCGAGGTGGCCGTGCTGCTGAACCAGACGCCCTTCTATGCCGAGAGCGGCGGCCAGGTCGGCGATACCGGCGTGATCACCGGCGCCGACGGGCTGCGCATCGCCGTGCGTGACACCCAGAAGAAGCTCGGCCTCTTCGTCCATCTCGGCACCGTCGAGGCGGGCGAGGCCGCGCCGGGCAAGGCCGTGCAGGCGGAGCTGGACCATGTCCGCCGCGGCGCCATCCGCGCCCACCACTCGGCCACCCACCTGCTGCATGAGGCGCTGCGCCGCCGCCTCGGCACCCATGTGGCGCAGAAGGGCTCGCTGAACGCGCCGGACCGGCTGCGCTTCGACGTCTCCCAGCCGACGCCGATGCAGCCCGAGGACCTCGCCTGGGTCGAGGCCGAGGTGAATGCCCGCATCCGCGAGAATGCCGAGGTCGTCACCCGCCTGATGACGCCGGAAGCCGCCGTCCAGGCCGGCGCCATGGCCCTCTTCGGCGAGAAGTATGGCGATGAGGTGCGCGTCGTCGGCATGGGCCACGACCCGGAGGCGGTTGAGAAGCACGGCGTCTATTCGCTGGAACTCTGCGGCGGCACCCATGTGCGCCGCACCGGCGATATCGGCCTGTTCAAGATCGTCGCCGAAAGCGCCGTTTCCGCCGGCGTGCGCCGGGTCGAGGCGGTGACCGGCGCCGCCGCCCTGGCCCTGGTCGAGGCCGAGCAGAAGACCCTGCGCGAGGCCGCCGCCGCCCTGAAGATCGCCCCGGCCGAGCTGCCGGCGCGCATCGCCGCCCTGGTCGAGGAGCGCCGCAAGCTCGAGCGCGACGTGGCCGAACTCCGCAAAAAGCTCGCCACCGGCGGCAGCGACGCCGTGGTGGAGGAGGTGGCGGGGCTGCGCTACTCCGGCCGCGATCTCGGCGACGTGCCGCCGCGTGACCTGAAGGGGCTGGCCGAGGCCATCCTGAAGTCCGGCACCGCCGATGTCGTCGCCCTCGTCTCCACCGCCGAGGGCAAGGCCAGCATCGTCGTCGGCGTGGCCGAGGCCGCCAAAGGCAAGGCCGATGCCGTGGCCCTGGTGCGCGCGGCCAGCGCCGCCGTCGGTGGCAAGGGGGGTGGCGGCCGCCCGGATATGGCCCAGGCGGGCGGCCCCGAGGCCGGCAAGGCCGCCGAGGCCCTGGCGGCCATCAAGGGCGCCCTCGCCGGGTAAGGCCGGCGGGACCCAGCCGGGCGCGGTGCTGAAGGCACCGCGTCCGGAGGAGGGCGGGGGAAAGAAAAAAGAGAAAAGAGAAAAGAGAAAAGTTCTTTTTTGGAAAAAAGAACCAAAAAACTTTTTTCTGTTCGCCGGCTTCAGTTGAGGCCGTGGTAGCTCCGGTACCACGTGACGAAGCGCTCCAGCCCCACCTCCAGCGGTGTGGACGGTGCGAAGCCGATCGCGGCCCGCAGCAGCGAGACATCCGCCCAGGTGCGTTCCACATCGCCCGGCTGCATCGGCAGTTCCTGGCGGATGGCCGTGCGGCCGGTGAAGCGCTCCAGCAGCCGGACCACGTCATTCACCATCACCGGCGAGTCATTGCCGATGTTGAACAGGCGGTGCGGCACGCCGGCGGCGATGCGGCCCGGCTCCTCCGCATGGGCAGGCGGCGCCACCGTCAGCCGCGCGATGGCCTCGACGATCTCGTCCACATAGGTGAAGTCGCGCCAGAGGCGGCCACCCTCATAGAGGGGGATGGGCTCGCCCGCGAAAAGCGCGCGGGTGAACTTCCAATAGGCCATGTCCGGCCGGCCGAAGGGGCCATAGACGGTGAAGAAGCGCAGCCCCGTCAGCGGCAGGCCGTAGAGATGGGCATAGGTCTGCGCCATCAGCTCGTTGGAGCGCTTGGTGGCGGCATAGAGGGAAACCGGCTGCTCCACCGGGTCGCGCTCCTGGAACGGCACCTTGGTGTTGGCGCCATAGACCGAGGAGGAGGAAGCATAGATCAGGTGGCGCACCGGGCGGTGCCGCGCCGCCTCCAGCACCTCCAGGAAGCCGCCGACATTGGTGGTGGCATAGGCGCGCGGATTGTCGAGCGAGTAGCGCACCCCCGCCTGCGCGGCGAGATGCACCACCACATCCGGCTTCACCTCCGCCCACAGGGCATCCAGCGCCCCCGGGGTGGCGATGTCGAGCGGCACGAAGCGGAACCCCGCATGCTCCGCCAGCCGCGCCAGCCGCGCCCGCTTCAGCGCGGTGTCGTAGTAGTCGCTCAGATTGTCGGCGCCCGCCACCTCGGCCCCGCCTGCGAGCAGGCGGTGGGACAGCGCCGCGCCAATGAAGCCGGCGGCACCGGTGACCAGGATGCGCTGGCCGGCGAGGTCAGTCTCGGAAGGTATCATGGATCTCACTGGCCGGGGGACAGGAAGCTCTTCCGCTCCAGGAAGGCCAGCCTGGCTGCGTGGTCGTCAGTCCGGCAAATCATGAAGCCGCGCAGACCGGCCCCGATCTGCGTCCGGGCGAGGCCGGCGATGCCCTCTGCCGCAACTCCGGGGCCGTTGTCCAGATCCAGTTCAAGCTCCACCCCCGGTTGGGTGCCATGCGCGGCGGGAAGATCGACGACGAAGGTCACATCCCCGCTCCCTTCAAGCGGCAGCTCCACCTGGGTGAGCGGCGCGCCGCCCAGGCTGGCATGGAGGAGGTTGGTCTGGAGGAGGCTGGCACGCAGGCCGACCACCAGCGCCTCGCCCGGCTGGCGGAGATCGAGATAGAGCCGCAGCGGCACGCCCCGCGCCTCGTCGGGGAGGGGGAGGCGCAGCGTGGCATGGCCCTCGCGGCACCACAGGCCCCATTCCTCCTGCCGGTGCCAGCCGGGGCCCTGGCAGGCCGCCTCCGCCACGGCCAGGGTGATGTCGGGCCGCGGCAGGCAGGCGCGCTGCGTGGCATAGGGCTGGCCCAGCCGCAGCGGCATCCGCCCCTCCGCCGGGCGCATGGGGTGGCGCGCCAGCGCGGCCACCGCCTCCAGCACATTGTCCTTCACCGCCGCCCAGCTGCGCGGCTGGCCCTTCTGCCGCGCCACCGCCTCCTGCGCCGCGCGGAAGTCCGGCTCGAAGGCGACGCGCTCGACCAGTGCCACGAGCTCCGGCTGGCTCTGCGGCGTGAAATACAGGGCGGCCTCGCCCCCCGCCTCGGTCAGCGACGAATGGCGCGGGGTGATGACCACCTTGCCATGCGCCAGCGCCTCGGTGACCGGCAGGCCCCAGCCCTCGTAATGGCTGTTATAGAGGGTGAAGGCGCAGCCGGCGTAGAGCGTGGCGAGGTCCTGGTCCGACACGCCGGAGAGCAGCAGCACATGGCGCTGCAGCTCCGGCACGCTGCGCAGCAGGCTCAGCGCCGGCTCGGCATGCCAGCCGGCCCGGCCGACGCAGACCAGCCGCGGCACCCGTGCCGGCCCGTGGCGGCGCAGCAGTTCCAGCCAGGCGCTGAACACCAGCAGGTGGTTCTTGCGGCTCTCCAGCGTGGCGACGAAGAGGGCGAAGCTCTCCCCCGGCCGCAGGGCGCGCAGGGCGCCCGAGGCGCCGAGGGTCTCGGGCACCAGTTCGCGCGGGTCGGCATCCAGCCGCACCACATGGGCGGGCAGGGAGAAGCCGGGCATCAGCCGGCCGAGCTGCTGCAGCACGTCGCGCCGCGTGTTCTCGGAATTGCACAGCAGCCCGTCCGCCTGCAGCGCCATGGCGGCGAACCAGCGGGCATAGTCATGCACCGTCGATTGCTGGCAATGCTCGGGCACGATCAGCGGCACGCAGTCATGCACGAAGGGCAGATAGCGCAGGCCATGGCGCTGGCGCATCGCTGTCAGGGCGCGGAAGTAATCCGGCAGCCCCCAGGAATTGCCCAGATTCACCAGGATCGCCCCTTCCGGGAAGGCGATCGGCGCGCTGCTGGTGGTGCGGGCATAGAGCGCGTCGCGCGCCGTGACCCAGTCCGCCGCCTCCGCATCCGCGCCGGAGGAGGCGAGGGCGCAGAGCGCGGTGAAGGCCGCCTTGTCCACCGGCCGCCAGCACAGCGCATCGGCATCGTAGCGCGCCAGGGCGATGGCCATGCCGGCCGGGGCCGGCGCGGCGGCGGCGCGGCTGACAATGCCCATCTGCACGCGCTGGATGCCCGTCGGCGTGCGCGCCCCGGCGAAATAGATCAGCAGGTCCGAGACATCGAGGAACAGGCGCAGCACCGCCGCCTGCCCAGGCGCTGCGGGCTGTGGCGCCGCGGGCTGTGGCGCCGGGGCGGGCGCGGCTGCCGGCGGGGGGGGCTGCGGGGCTGCGA
>NZ_JANFNY010000025.1 GCF_024437745.1 Roseomonas sp. GC11
TGGCCCCCCCGGGGGCCCGCGCGGCGGCGGCCAGGCGCGCCCGCGCCGCCGGCACCTCCCCCCGCCGCGCCGCCACCGCCTCGGCCAGGGCACGGAAGGCCGCGATGCCCACGCCCGCGCGCTCGGCATACTTCGCCGCCGCCGCCTCGCGGTCCAGCTTGCGCAGAATGCCGGGGGTATGGTCGTTGAAGGCCAGCAGATGCACCCGGCCGGCGGCGATATCGGCCAGCGCATCCTCGAGCGCGTCCAGATTGTCGGCCTCGAAGCGCAGATGCACCCGCAGATCGGCGGCGCGCCGGCCTTCCGTCTCCGCCAGCGCCGCCAGCAGCACCCTCCAGGCCTGGAGCGAGCGCAGCCCCGGCTCCCAGGACAGCGTCACCCCCAGAAAGGCCGTGGTGATGCCGGCGGCGAGGATCTGCGCCTCGGAATCGCGCAGCGCCTGGGCGGGCGGGATGCCAATGCCGGGGCGCGGCTGGAACTGCCGCTCATGCGCATCGCCATGGATGTCCACAATACCGGGCAGCACCAGCAGCCCCGCGGCGTCGAAGCGGCGCGCCCCCTCCGGCGCGGCGGTGGCCACCACGCCCTCCGCCAGCGCCAGCGCGCCCGCCTGCATCCGCCCCGCGCGCAGCACCTCGCCGCCCGTGATGATCCACGCCGTCATGCCTGTTGTCCGTCCTGCGTGCCGCCCTCGATGACGATCTGCACGCGCCCGGCGGCGTAGCGCGACAGGGTGAAGTCGATCGGCCGGCCTTCGGGGTCCACCGTCAGGGCCTCGGCGCACATCACCGGGCGGGTGCGGGCCTGCTGGAGCAGTTCCGCCTCTTCCGCATCCGGCAGGGTGGCGGTCAGCCGCGTCCAGGCGCGGCGGTAATCGGGCACGCCGCAGCGGGTCAGCCCCTCGGTGATCGAGCCCGTCCCCGCCAGGATTTTTTTCAGTTCAGCGAAGCGGGGCAGCAGGAAGTGGTGGCGGCCCAGCACCACCGGGCGGCCATCGGCCAGGCCCAGCCGCTCCACCGCCAGCACCGGGCGGCCGGGGCGCAGGCGCAGTGCCTCCGCCACCACCGGCTCCGCCGGCACCTCGCGCAGCCACAGGATGCGCCCCTCCGGCTCGCGGTTCTGCGCGCGGATCAGCTCGGAAAAGCGGGTGCGCGGGCTGAGGCGGTAATCCACCACATCCTCCGCCACGAAGGAGCCGCGCCCCTGCTCGATGCGGATCAGCCCGCGCAGCGCCAGGGAATCGAGCGCCCGCCGCACCGTGTGGCGGTTGACGCCATGCCGGGCGGAGAGCGCGGCCTCGGTGGGCAGGCGGCTGCCCGGCGGATGCTCGCCACGGGCGATGGCCTGCTCCAGCGCCTGGGCGATCTGGCGCCAGAGGGCGACGCCCTCGCCGCGCGCCAGCGATCTCTCCAATGGAGTCGCCTCAAGAGGGGACGCATCGGTGGGTTCGGTACGGGGTGGCAGCGTCATGGAAACTTCAAGCCCGGGCCTCGGAGGTCATGGCAATTTCGCGTTGACGCTAACCGGACGGACATCTAGTTGTCTAGACGTCTCAACAACGCCAAAGGCTCCCGTGTCCCACGCCCCGCATGATGACCGCCGCCGCTGGATGGGCATCCTGGCCCGCGCCAGCGCGGAGGCCCTCCGCACCCGCCTGGCCGAAGCCCCGCCCCTGCCGCCCCATACCCGCCTGCGTGGCCCGGAAACCGGGCTGGTGATGTTGCGCGGCCGCGCCGGCGGCGATGGCGCGCCCTTCAACCTCTCCGAGATGACGGTGACGCGCTGTGCCGTCACCCTGCCCGAGGGCCAGGTGGGCCATGCCTATGTGGCCGGGCGCGACGCCGCCCAGGCCGAACTCGCCGCCCTGCTCGATGCCGCGCTGCAGGACCCCGCGCGCCGCCCGGCCCTGCTGGCCATGGTGGTCGAACCGCTGGCCGCCGCCCAGGAGGCCGCCCGCGCCGAAACCGCCCGCAAGGCCGCCGCCACCCGCGTGCAATTCTTCACCATGGCGACCATGCGATGATCCGCCCCGGCTTCACCGACCCCGTGAAGGAATCACAGTCCTGCTTCCGTGCCGTGCTGGAGGCAATGAGCCGCCCCGGCCGCATCCAGGAGGCGGGCACCCAGGAGGCGGGCGGGGGCCTCACCCCGCCCGAGGGGCTGCACCCCGCCACCGCCGCCGTGCTGCTGACCCTGGCCGATGCCGAAACCCCGCTCTGGCAGGATGCCGGCGCCGGGGTGGCGGAATGGCTGCGCTTCCATGCCGGCTGCCCGCTGGTGGCGGCGCCGGAAGAGGCCGCCTTCCTGCTGGCCACCGGCGCGCCGCCCGCGCTGGAAACCCTCGAGCTCGGCAGCGAGGAGGAGCCGCAGGCCGGCGCCACCCTCATCCTCCAGGTGGCGGCGCTGGAGGCGGCGCCCGGCCTCATCCTGGAGGGGCCGGGCATCGCCCAGCGGCACGAACTGCGCGTCAGCGGCCTGCCCGCCGGCTTCTGGGCGGCGCGGGCGCGGCTGCGGCCGCTCTTTCCGCGCGGGCTCGACCTCATCCTCTGCGCCGGCACGCGCCTCGCCGCCCTGCCCCGCACCACCCGCGTCACGGAGGGCTGAGCCATGGCCTATGTCGCCGTCAAAGGGGGCGAGCAGGCGATCGCCAACGCCCATGCCTGGCTCGCCGAGACGCGCCGGGGCGAGGCCGCCCTGGCCGAGCTGGAGGTGGCGCAGATCGAGCAGCAGCTGGGCCTCGCCGTGGACCGCGTGATGGCGGAAGGCGCCTGCCATGACCGGGGCCTCGCCGCCCTGGCCATCAAGCAGGCGCAGGGCGACCTGATCGAGGCCGCCTTCCTGCTGCGCGCCTACCGCACCACCCTGCCCCGCTTCGGCCATGCCGCGCCGCTGGCGACGGCGGCGATGCGCCTGCGCCGCCGCGTCTCGGCCACCTACAAGGACCTGCCGGGCGGGCAGGTGCTGGGGCCGACCTATGACTATACCCACCGCCTGCTCGACTTCGCCCTGGCCGCGCGCGGCGAGGTGCCGCCCCCCGCCCCCGAGGCCGCCGCGCCGCAGGAGCCCGCGCCGCATGTGACCGAATTGCTGGCGCGCGAGGGGCTGATGGCGCGCGAGCCGGCCAGCGAGGCCGGGCCCGCCGACCTGACGCGCCAGCCCCTGGCCTTCCCCGCCAGCCGCCCGGCCCGGCTGCAGAACCTCGCGCGCGGCGATGAGGGTTTCCTGCTCGGCCTCGGCTATTCGACGCAGCGCGGCTACGGCAATGCCCACCCCTTCGTCGGTGAGATCCGGCAGGGGCATGTGGCGGTCTGCCTCACCCCGCCGGAACTCGGCTTCGAGATCGAGCTGGGCGACATCCTGGTGACCGAGTGCCAGATGGTGAACCAGTTCCACGGCTCGAAGCGCGAGCCGCCGCAATTCACCCGCGGCTACGGGCTGGTGCTGGGGGGTGGCGAGCGCAAGGCGATGGCCATGGCCCTGGTGGACCGCGCCCTGATGGCCGGGGAACTGGGCGAGGACCGCGTGGCCCCGGCGCAGGACGAGGAATTCGTCCTGATGCATTCCGACAATGTCGAGGCCACCGGCTTCGTCGAGCATCTGAAGCTGCCCCACTACGTCGATTTCCAGAGCGAGCTGGAGGTGGTGCGCCGCATGCGCGCGACCGCCACCGCCCACATCGCCGGGGATACCGGCCAGGGCAGCACCCAGGACAGCATCGGGGCGGGCCGCGCAGAGGAGATGGCCGAATGAGCCAGGATCCCGGCTACAACTTCGCCTATCTGGACGAGAACACGAAGCGGATGATCCGCCGCACCCTGCTGAAGGCGGTGGCTATCCCCGGCCACCAGGTGCCCTTCGGCGCGCGGGAGATGCCGCTGCCCTATGGCTGGGGCACCGGCGGCATCCAGGTCACTGCCGCCATCCTCGGCCCGCGCGACGTGCTGAAGGTGATCGACCAGGGCGCGGACGACACCACCAACGCCGTCTCCATCCGCCGCTTCTTCCACCGCGTGGCGGGGGTGGCCACCACCACCCGCACGCCGGAGGCCAGCATCATCCAGACGCGCCACCGCATCCCCGAGCAGCCGCTGACCGAGCGGCAGATCCTGGTCTACCAGGTGCCGATGCCGGAGCCGCTGTTCAAGCTGGAGCCGCGGCTGGCGGAGACGAAGCGCATGCACGCCCTGGCCGATTACGGGCTGATGCATGTGAAGCTCTACGAGGACATCGCCCGCCACGGCCATGTCAGCGCCGCCTACAGCTACCCGGTGATGGTGGAGGAACGCTATCTGATGTCGCCCTCCCCCATCCCTGCCTTCGACAACCCGAAGATGCACCGGATGGCGGCGCTCCAGCTCTTCGGCGCCGGGCGCGAGAAGAAGATCTACGCCGTGCCGCCCTATACCGCCGTGCGCAGCCTGGATTTCGAGGACCACCCCTTCCGCCCGCACCGCGCCGAGGGCTGCTGCGCCCTCTGCGGCTCCACCACCTCCTATCTGGACGAGGTGGTGACGGATGACCGCGGCGGCCGGATGTTCGTCTGCTCGGACACCGATTACTGCGAGGAGCGGCAGGCCAACACGAAGGAACAGGCGGCATGAGCGCCCCCCTGCTGGAAGCCTCCGGCCTGCGCCTCGCCTTCGGCGCCGTGCGCGCGCTGGATGATGTGGCGGTCGATATCCACCCGGGCGAGGTCGTCGCCATCGTGGGCGAGTCCGGCTCGGGCAAATCCACCCTGCTGCGCGTGCTCTCCGGCCAGATGCGACCCGAGGGCGGCACCGTCACCTACCGCGCGCCGGATGGCACGGCGCATCCGGTGCACGGCATGGGCGAGGCCGCGCTGCGCCGGCTGATGCGCACGGACTGGGGCTTCGTCCACCAGCATGCGCGGGATGGCCTCCGCATGGGCGTCTCCGCCGGCGGCAATGTGGGGGAGCGGCTGATGGCAATCGGCGCCCGCCACTATGGCGGGATCCGCGCCGAGGCGGCGGAGTGGCTGGCGCGCGTGGAAATCGACCCGGCGCGCATCGACCACCTGCCGCGCACCTTCTCGGGCGGCATGCAGCAGCGCCTGCAGATCGCCCGCACCCTGGTCACCCGCCCGCGTCTTGTCTTCATGGACGAGCCGACGGGGGGCCTCGATGTCTCCGTCCAGGCGCGGCTGCTCGACCTGATCCGCGCGCTGGTGGCCGATCTCGGCCTCGCCGTGCTGCTGGTGACGCATGACATCGCCGCCGCCCGGCTGCTGGCCCACCGCATCCTGGTGATGCGCCACGGCCAGGTGGTCGAGCATGGCCTGACCGACCGGGTGCTGGACGACCCGCAGCACCCCTATACGCAACTCCTCGTCGCCTCGGTGCTGGCCGCATGACCGCGCTTCTCTGGACCGAAGACCTCGGCAAGGATTTCGTCCTGCACCTGCAGGGCGGCGCCCGCATCCCCGTGCTGCGCGATGTCGCGCTGGCGGTGGCCCCGGGGGAATGCGTCGCCCTGGCCGGCCCCTCGGGCGCCGGCAAGTCCACGCTGATGCGCTGCCTCTACGGCAATTACGGCGCCGGCACGGGGCGCATCTTCCTCCGCCACCAGGGCGCGGCGGTGGAGCTCACCACCGCCGATGCGCGGCAGATGCGGGCCATCCGGCGCGACAGCCTGGGCTATGTCTCGCAGTTCCTGCGCGTCATCCCGCGCGTGCCCGCCCTCGACATCGTGGCGGAGCCGCTGGTGGCGCGCGGCATGGACCGCGCGGCGGCGCGGGAGCGCGCGCGCGCCCTGCTGCTGCGCCTCAACCTGCCGGAGCGGCTGCATGGCCTGCCGCCCGCCACCTTCTCCGGCGGCGAACAGCAGCGGGTGAACCTCGCGCGCGGCTTCGCCCCGTTCTACCCTGTCCTCCTGCTCGACGAGCCGACCGCCAGCCTGGATGCCGCCAACCGCGCGGTGGTGATCCGGCTGATCGCCGAGGCGAAGCAGGCCGGCGCCGCGATCATCGGCATTTTCCACGACCTGGAAGTGCGCGACCGCGTCGCCGACCGTCTTTTTGAAGTGTTGCCCATCCAGGACGCCGCATGACCGCCGAGACCATCCTGACCAATGCCCTGCTGGTGCTGCCCGACCGGGTGGAGCCCGGCACGCTGGTGCTGCGGGAGGGCCGCATCGCCGAGATGCAGCCCGGCCGCAGCCACGCCCCCGGCGCGCTCGACCTGGAGGGGGACCACCTGATCCCCGGCGTCATCGACGTCCATACCGACAATCTGGAACGCCAGGTGCAGCCGCGCAGCCTGGCGCGCTGGCCCTCCCGCTCCGCCTTCCTCTCGCATGACGCGCAGACGGCGGCGGCGGGCGTCACCACCGTGCTGGATGCGCTCTGCCTCGGCGATCTCGGCTTCGATGCCGAGCGGACGCAGACCTTCCTCGACGGCGTGGCTGATCTTGACGCGCTGGTGCCGACCGGGCTGCTGAAGAGCGAGCACTACCTGCATCTGCGCTGCGAGCTTCCCGCCGCCGACCTGATGCCGCTGGTGGAGCCGGTGGCGGCGCACCCGGCGGTGCGCATGGTCAGCCTGATGGACCATACCCCGGGCGGTGGCCAATACGCCGATATCGAGCGCTACCGCCAGATGCGCCTGCGCGGCGGCAAGGCGGTGGAGGAGGTGGACCGCCGCATCCGCGAACTGGCCGAGCAGCGCGCCCGGCTGCGCGGCCCGCAGCGCCGCGCCCTGCTCGACCTCTTCGCCGGGCGCGGGGTGGCGCTGGCCAGCCATGACGACTGGCATGAGGACGAGATCGCCGAGAATGCCGCCGATGGCGTGCTGATCTCGGAATTCCCCGTCTCCATGCCGGCGGCGCAGGCGGCGCGGCGGCATGGCATGCGCATCATCGCCGGCGCGCCCAACATCGTGCGCGGCGGCAGCCATTCCGGCAATGTCGCGGCGGCCGATCTGGTGCGGGAGGGCCTCGTGGATGTCTTCGCCAGCGACTATGTGCCGCCGGCGATGATCGAGGCGGTCTGGCGCAGCGTGGCGGAGAATGGCCTCTCCCTGCCCGCGGCGGTGGCCACCATCACCGCCGCCCCGGCCGACATGCTCGGCATGGCCGACCGTGGCCGCATCGCCCCCGGCCTGCGCGGCGATCTGGTGCGCATCCGCAGCCTGGGCGCGATTCCCGTGGTGCGGGCCGTCTGGCGCGCGGGTGAGCGGGTGGCATGAGCGCCCGCCTCGCCCTCTACTGGGCACCGGAGGTCACGGACCCGCTGCACGCCGCGGCCTCCCGCTGGCTGGGGCGGGATGCCGAGACCGGCGCCCCCCTGCCCCAGGCGCCGCTGCCCGGCCTGGACATCGCCGAGATCACCGCCGATGCGCGGGGCTATGGCTTCCACGCCACGCTGAAGCCGCCCTTCCGCCTCGCCACCGCCTATGCGGCGGCGCGCGAGGCGGCGAAGGAACTGGCCGCGCGCACCCGCCCCTTCGCCCTGCCGCCGCTGGAGGTGGCCGAGCTGGATGGCTTCCTGGCGCTGCGCGAGAGCGCGCCCTGCCCGGAACTGCACGCCTTCGCCGATGACTGCGTGCGCGGCCTGGAGCCGCACCGGGCGCCGGCGACGGAAGCCGAGATCGCCCGCCGCCGCCCGGAACGCCTGCCGGAGCGCGAGCGCGGCTATCTGGCGGCCTGGGGCTACCCGCATGTGTTCGAGTCCTGGCGCTTCCACCTGACGCTCTCGCGCCGCCTCACGGCGGAGGAAGCCGCAATTGTGCGCCCGGCGGCGGAGGCGGCGCTGGCCGCGATCGCCGCGCAGCCGCGCTTCGTGCGGGAATTGTGCCTGTTCACCCAGGCCGGGCCTGGGGCGCCCTTCCTGATTGCCGAGCGCCTGAGACTTCTGGGCTAAAGCCCGTTCTTTTTAAAAAAAGAACCAAAAACCTTTTTCCAGTTGGCGTCCCGCTTCAGGCCTGAGGCGGGACGCCAAACTGAAAAAGTCTTTTTGTTTCTTTTTCTTCAGAAAAAGAAAATAAAATTCAATAACCTACCCTCGCAGCGCCGCGAGCAGCCGCGCCGCGCCTTCCTCGGCCGTGCTGTCATTGGCTACCTCCACCACATCCAGCCCCTCCGGCAGTGGCGCCTCCCGGCTGAGGCGGAGCGCGATCTCCGCCACGCTCTCCCGCCCGCGCGCGGCGAGGCGGGCCGCCAGCACCTCACGCGGGGCTGTCACCAGCAGCACACGCAACGGGTAGCGCGCCGCCGCCTCGGCCAGCACGGCGCGGGAGAGATTGGCCACCACGACGCGCCCCGCCGCCAGATCCGCCTCGATGCCGCGCGGAATGCCGTAATGCAGCCCATGCGCCGGCCAGTGCAGGGCGAAGGCGCCCGACTCGCGCGCGGCGGCGAATTCGGCCTCGGTCATCGGGATGTGCTCCTCGATACCGGGGTGGAGGTTGGTCTCGGCGGGGCGGGTGATCACGCGCCGGGCGAAGACGAAGCGCGCATCCCCGGCCAGGGCCGCGCGCGCCGCGCCCATCAGCGTGTCCTTGCCGGCGCCCGAGGCGCCCACCACCGTCACCAGCCTGCCGGCCATGCGCGGATTCCTCTCCCGGTTGACCCGCGCCTTTTCGGCGCGCAGAGACCCGGCGGCAAGTCGCCCCGCCCAGGAGCCATGGAATGTTCACAACCCGCCCGGAGATCGCCGCCACCTTTGGCGCCGTCGGCAGCACCCACTGGATCGCCAGCCAGGTTGGCATGGCCGTGCTGGAGCGCGGCGGCAATGCCTTCGACGCCGCCGCCGCCGCCGGCTTCACCCTGCAGGTGGCCGAGCCGCACCTGAACGGCCCGCTGGGCGATTGCCCCATCATCATCCACGACGCGAAGGCGGGGCGGCAGCATGTCATCTGCGGCCAGGGCCCGGCCCCGGCCGGACTGAGCGTGGCCAAGGTGAAGGGGGAGCTGGGGCTGGACCTGATCCCGGGCACCGGCCTGCTGGCCGCCATGGTCCCCGGCGCCTTCGACGCCTGGGCCACCATGCTGCGCGACTGGGGCACATGGACCCTGGCCGAGGTGCTGGACTTCGCCATCGGCTACGCCAACCGCGGCATCCACTCCGTGCCGCGCATCGCGGCGACGGTGGAGAGCGTCCGCCCGCTGTTTGAACAGGCCTGGCCGACCTCCGCCGCGCTGTGGCTGCGCGATGGCGGGCCGCGCGCGGGCAAGCTCTGGGCCAACCCCGCCCTGGCCGCCACCTATGCCCGCGTGGTGCGCGAGGCGGAGGCCGCCGGCGGGGACCGCGTGGCGCAGATCGATGCCGCCCGCCGCGCCTGGTATGAGGGCTTCGTGGCCGAGGCGGTGGACCGCTTCTGCCGCGGGAACGCGATGCTGGATGCCTCCGGCCGCGCCCATCACGGCGTGCTGACGGGGCAGGACATGGCGCGCTGGCGCGCCCCGGTGGAGGCACCGCTGGCCTATGAGTATCGCGGCACCACCATCCTGAAATGCGGCCCCTGGAGCCAGGGCCCGGCCATGCTGCAGACCCTGGCCCTGCTGGCGGGCTTCGACCTCGCCGCCATGGACCCGCTGGGCGCCGATTTTGTCCACCATGTGGTGGAGGCCATGAAGCTCGCCTTCGCCGACCGCGAGGCCTTCTATGGCGACCCGGATTTCAGCGATGTGCCGATGGAGACCCTGCTCTCCGAGGCCTATAATGCCGAGCGCCGCGGGCTGATCGGGGCCGAGGCCTCGCTGGCGCTGCGCCCGGGCAGCATCCCCGGCCATGCCGGCTGGGTGGACCACGCGGCGGAAGGGCGCCTGGCCCTGCTCGGCGCCGCCGCCGGTGCGGGGGAGCCGACGGTCTCGCGCCTCGGCGTCTCGGGGGCCGATACCTGCCATGTCGATGTGATCGACCGCTGGGGCAACATGGTCTCCGCCACGCCCTCGGGCGGCTGGCTGCAATCCTCGCCGGCCATTCCGGAGCTGGGCTTCTGCCTCGGCACGCGCGGGCAGATGTTCTGGCTGGAGGAAAGCCTGCCCAACGGGCTGCGGCCGGGCAAGCGGCCGCGCACCACCCTCTCGCCCGGCATGGCGCTGCGCGAGGGCAAGCCCTGGATGGCCTTCGGCACCCCGGGCGGTGAGCAGCAGGACCAGTGGCAGCCCATCATGCTGCTGCGCATGCTGAACCACGGGCTGAACATCCAGCAGGCGATCGACGCCCCCGCCTTCCATACCGAGCACTGGCCCTCCAGCTTCTGGCCGCGCGTCGCCCGGCCGGGGAAGGTCGTGCTGGAGGGGCGCTATGGGGCGGAGGTGCTCGCCGCGCTCCAGGCGCGCGGGCATCAGGCCGAGATGGGCGGGGACTGGTCGGAAGGGCGGCTCTCCGCCGTGCGGCAGGAAGCCGATGGGCAGATCTTCGCCGGGGCCAATCCACGCGGCATGCAGGGCTATGCGGTGGGGCGGTAAGGGGCTGAAAGAAATCTTCTTTTTCTGAAGAAAAAGAAGCAAAAAGACTTTGTCCGCTGGCGCCCTGCTTCCCGGTGGGGCGCCCAAATGGGATGCCAGGAATCAGCGCAGGGTCTGGCCCTCCTCCTCCGCCCAGTCGCGCAGCAGGGTGAAGCCCACCGCCAGCAGCACCGGCCCCAGGAACAGGCCCAGGAAGCCAAAGGCGAAGACCCCGCCCAAGGCGCCCAGGATGGTCAGCAGCAGGGGCAGGTCCGCGCCGCGGCTGATCAGCCAGGGGCGGATCACATTGTCCACGCTGCTGATGCCGCCCGCGCCATAGATCAGCAGGAAAATACCCCAGCCCGTGGAGTCCTGGCTGAACAGCCAGAGCGAGGCCGGCAGCCAGACCAGCGGCGCCCCCACCGGCAGCACCGAGATGATGCCGGCCACCACCCCGAGCAGCACCGGCTGCGGCACGCCGGAAATCCACAGGCCGAAGCCCGTCAGCACGCCCTGCGCCACGGCGGTGCCCAGGAGGCCATAGACCACGCCCGTGGTCACATTGCCGGTGAGCTGCACCAGCCGCCGCGCCTGAGCCCCGGCGATGCGCACCACCAGCGCCTCCAGCCCCGCCGCCAGGCGCGGGCCGTCGCGGTAGAAGAAGAAGGAGAGCAGGATGGCCAGCACCAGCTCCGCAATGCCCGACAGCACCGCCAGCAACACCCCCAGCGCCTGCTGCGCGATCATCCCGGCATAGGGCTGGAGCAGCTCCGTCACCGGAGAGAAGTCGAATTGCAGGGCAGCCCAGCGCTCACGCAGGAACTCGCCCACCCAGGGAATCCGCGCCAGCCGGTCCCCCAGCCCGGGCAGGCCGGAGGAGATCAGCGTCTCCACGCTGCGGCGCAGCCCTTCCACATCCTCGGCGCGGATCGGCGTGGCGAAGAGCAGCGGCAGGCCGATCAGCAGCATCTCCAGCGTCACCATGAGCAGCGCCGCCCAGGTGGGGGAAAGGCGCAGCCGGTCGCGCAGGGCGCGGTAGGCGGGCCAGGTGCAGAAGGCCAGGATCGCCGCCCAGAGCAGGGCGGAGAGAAAAGGCCGCAGCACCATCAGGCAGCCGGCCAGCAAGGCCGCGAGAGCCGCAAGGCCCAGCAGGCGGGCCGGGCGCAGCCCCTGGTCGGAGGGGGGAGAAGATTGCATCCCCCGACTGTGCCCGAGCCGGGGCCGCTCCGCCAGCACCGCCACCCCGGCCCCGCCTTGCTCCCCGGCGGGACGAGGACTTGTCGGACAACCCCTCTTGCGCTTCCCGGTCAGGCCTCTAGCGTGCCGGCAAGGGGGCGAGGCCCCCGCACGGAGGAAGGAAACCCGCCATGGATATCGGCTTCATCGGCCTCGGCATCATGGGGCGCCCGATGGCGCTGCACCTGCAACAGGCGGGGCACCGGATCCTCGTGCCGGAGCGCGCCAGCCTGCCGCAGGAGGTGCGCGCCGTGGCCACCGTGCTGCCCGATGCCGCCGCCATCGCCGCCACGGCCGAAGCCATCATCCTGATGGTGCCGGACACGCCGGATGTGGAGGCCGTCCTCTTCGGCCCGCGCGGCGTGGCGGCGGGCCTCGCCCCCGGCAAGCTGGTGATCGACATGAGCTCGATCAGCCCGACCGCCACCAAGGACTTCGCCGCCCGCATCAACGCCCTGGGCTGCGACTACCTCGACGCCCCCGTCTCCGGCGGCGAGGTGGGCGCGAAGCAGGCGACGCTGACCATCATGGTGGGCGGCCCGCAGGCGGCCTTCGAGCGGGCCCTGCCCCTCTTCCAGGCCATGGGCAAGAACATCACCCTGGTGGGCGAGGCCAATGGCGCGGGGCAGACCTGCAAGGTGGCCAACCAGATCGTCGTCGCCCTGACCATCGAGGCGGTGGGCGAGGCCCTGGTCTTCGCCAGCAAGGCGGGGGCGGACCCGGCCAAGGTGCGGCAGGCGCTGATGGGGGGGCTCGCCACCTCACGCATCCTTGAACTGCATGGGGAACGGATGATCACCCGCAGCTTCAACCCCGGATTCCGCATCGCCCTGCACCAGAAGGACCTCAACCTGGCCCTTCAATCAGCGCGCGAACTGGGGGTGTCGCTGCCGAACACCGCCGCGACGCAGCAATTGTTTTCCGCCTGTGTCGCGGCCGGTGGCGGGGGGTGGGATCATTCCGGACTCGTACAAGCCCTGGAAGCGATGGCCGCCCACCGCGTTGCCTGATACGCACCGGCATGACAAAGAGACAAAGCGGCGGTCTCCGCGCACCAGGAGATCGTATTTGCACTGCAACCAATTCTCCGATTGCTATTGCCCGCCGCTGACCGCATTTTCATGCATAAGCCACATGGGGCGAGATTCATTCCCCATGCGGTCCTTCCTCGGTTGATATCGACAAGAGGTATCATGCGTTTCGCCGATATCGGCCAGCAACTGCGGGCCTACCGTCTCGAGTCCGGTCTGCGCGCCGAGGAGATCGCGGCCCGGCTCGGTGTCTCTCGCGCCGCTCTCTACCGCTACGAGAAGGGCGAGGTCATCAAGCTCGACACCATCCGAAGGCTGGCCGAGCTGTTGAAGATCTCCCCCCTCTCCCTGCTGGGGATCGGCGTGGAGTATTTCTCCCGCCCGATCGCTTTCCAGGAGCGGTTGCGGCAGGTGGAGGAGCAGTCGGACCAGATCCTCCAGGTGGGTGGGGCCGTCTGCTACCAGACCTCCACGGAAGCCTTCGATGGCGCCCTGGCCGAGGCCTGGGCCGAGGCCGCGGATGCGGCGCCGGAGCGGGTGGCCGCCCGCGCCGCCGCCGACCAGGCCATGGGCCTGCTGACCGCGCGCAAGAAGCTGCACCAGTCCCGCCGGGCCAGCATCATCTCGATGCTCTCCGAGGCCTCGCTGCGCCGCTTCCTGACTGAGGGCGTGGCGGGCGGGCTGGCGGTGTCGGAGCGCACGCGCACACGCTGCCGCCTCGCCGCGCGGGCGGAGGCGGAGAGCATCGCCAGCCTGATGGAGAGCGTGCCGATCGGCCTGCAGATCGGCCTGCTGGCCGGTGAGCCGGCGGGCAATTTCCTGGTGCTGCGCGGGCGGGAGCGGGCGCATGTCTGCACCTCTCCCTTCCCGCCCGACCTGACGGCCAGCGCCGCCGTGGGCGTCGGCACCATCACCGCCGCCGATGAAGCGGTGACGGTGCATCAGCGCGTCGCCGAGACGGCATGGCGCCAAGCCCTCAAGGGCCCCGCCGCCGCCGCCCGGGTGCGCGACCTGATCCGCGAAGTCGGCCCCAGGCAGTAATTTTTCCCGTCCAGCGTCCCGCCTCACTCCAGAGCCGGGACGCTAAACGGAAAAAAGTTTTTTGGTTCTTTTTTCCAAAAAAAGAACCTCTTCCCTACAAATCCAGCTTCGCTTCCATCACGTCCTCATCCTCCGCCGAGCGGGTGAGGGCGAAGCCGAGCGCGCGGACGAAGCCGAGCATGGGCTTGTTGTCGGCCAGCACCTGCCCGACGACGCGTTCCAGCCCCTGGGCGCGGCCCCATTCGAAAAGCCGTTCCATGAGGTGGCGGGCCAGCCCCTGCCCCTTCCAGCCCGGCAGGGTGACGACGGCGAATTCACCCTGCCCCCCGCCCGGCTCGCGGATCAGCCGGGCCACGCCCACGGTGCGGGGTTGCCCTTCCGGCGGCTCCTCGACGGCGACGAAGGCCATTTCCCGGTCATAGTCGATCTGCGTCATGCGGGCGATCTGCGCCGGCGGCAGTTCCTTGAGCTGGCTGAAGAAGCGCCAGCGCACATCCTCCGGCGCCAGGCCGCGGAAGGCCTCGGCATGGGCGGCGGCGTCCTCGGGGCGGATGGGGCGGACCAGCAGGCGCCGGCCGTCGCGCGCCTGCCAGGGGCGTGCCAGCTCCGCCGGATAGGGTGGCACCGCCAGGGCGGAGGCCTCACCCGGTGGCCGCAGCTCGCCCGAGGCGTCGAGTGCCACCACCCCCCGCTCATCGGCCAGCAGGGGGTTGATGATCAGCCCCTCGATCTCGGGGAAATCCACCGCGATCTGGGACAGGCGCACCACCGCATCCGCCACCAGGGCGAGATCGACGCGGGCATGGTCGCGGAAGCCCTCGAGCAGCCGCACGCTGCGCGTCCGCCGCAGCAGGGCGAGCGCCAGGGTGCGGTTGAGCGGCGGCAGGTCGAAGGCCACATCCGGCTCAAAATCGGAGGCGGTGCCGCCCCGGCCATAGCCGATCCAGGGGCCAAACATCGGGTCATCCCCCAGGCGCAGGCGCAGCTCATGGCCGCGCAGCGCGCCGCCGCCGGCCTGGCGCTGCACCAGGAAGCCGTGGATGCGCGCCTCCGGCCGCTGTGCCCGCACCTGGCCCAGCATGGCCTGCGCCGCCATGCGCAGCGAGGCCACGTCCTTCAGCCCCAGCACCACGCCGCCCACCTCCGTCTTGCGCGGCAGGTCGGGGCTCAGCACCTTCAGCACCACGGGGAAGCCCATGCGCATGGCGGCGGAGACGGCACCATCCACATCCGCCACGGCATGGCCGGGCACAACGGGCTGGCCATAGGCTTCCAGGATCTCCAGCGCCTCGGCCTCGGTGAAGCCGAGGCGGCCCTCGGCGCGCATGCGGCCGATAAGCGCGCGGACACGGGCACGGTCCGGCGCCAGTTCCAGCACCTCACGCGGGGGCAGCTCGGCGGCGGCGGCGCGGTTGCGGCGGTCCATCGCCAGATGCAGCGCGCCGCGCACGGCGGCCTCCGGCGTGTCGAAGACGGCGAGGCCCGCCGCCGCCAGCCGCCGCCGCGCCGGGGCATCGGCCCGCCCCAGCCAGCCCACCAGCACCGGCGCGCCACGCGTTGCCTTGGCGGCGGCGGTCAGGGCCGTGGCGGCGATCTCGCCATCGCCTTCCGCCGTCGGGCCGTGCACGGCGACGACCGAATCGACCTCCGGCAGGGCGGCGAGCAGGCTGGCGGCCTCGGCCAGCCGGTGGCCCTCCCCGGGCGGCAGCAGCAGCGGGTTGCCCGGAACCCCACCCGCCTGGGTGCCGGCCTGGGTGCCAGCCTGGGGCAGGGCGAGGCGTAGCGCCTCCCGCGCCGGCTCGCCCCATTGCGCCAGCCGGGCGCCGCCCTGCAGCACGGCATCCACCGCCAGCAGCGCCGGCCCCTGGCCATTGGCGACGATCGCCACGCGGTCCCCGGCCAGGGCGTCGCTGCCGCCACGCTGGGCGGGGCGCAGGCGGGCCAGCGTCTCGGCCGCCGCCAGCAGATCCTCGAGCCCGCTGACGCGCAGCACGCCGGCGCGGCGCAGCGCCGCCTCCATCACCGCATCGGCGATGCCGGAGGCGTCGATCTGCCGCCCGCCGGGGCGCAGCGCCACCACGGGCCGGGTGCGCGCCGTGGCACGCGCGGCCGAGATGAACATGCGCCGGTTCTTGATGCGCCGGATATCCAGCAGCACCGCCCCCGCCGCCGGATCGCGCGCCAGCCAGTCGAGCGAGACGGCGAAGCCCAGCCCGTGATTGGTGCCAATGCCGATGATATGGCTGAAGCCGAGTTCCTCCCCGGCCGCCCAGTCGATGATGGCGCGCGCCACGGCGCCGGACTGGCAGAGCAGCGCCAGCCGCCCCGGCTTCGGCGCCAGATGGGAGAGGCTGGCATTCAGCCCCAGCGCCGGCAGGCAGAGGCCAAAACTGTGCGCGCCCAGCGCCCGCACCCCGGTGCGCTCGCACATCCCCGCGAGATCGGGGGCGGCCACGGGCAGGATGGCGGCGAAGCAGCCGCGCGCCGCCAGGGCCTGCATCGCCGCTTCCTGCGCCGGGGGGGGCAGGCAGAGCACCGCGAGATCCGGCGCTGCCGGCAGGCTGGCGATATCCGGCGCCTCCTCCAGCCCCGCCGCCGCCATGCCGACCACGCAGAGCGCCCCCTTGAACCCGCCCGCGGCGAGGTTGCGCGCCAGGATGGCCGATTCCGGCAGGGCGGGGTCGGCCAGCAGCACGACGGAGCGCGGCCGGAAGAGGGCGGTCTCGTGAAAGCCGGGCTGGCGGCGCGGCAGGGCGAGCGGGAGCTTCATGGGGCGGCAGGATTGACCCGCGGCGCGCCGCGCCGCAACAAAAGCCTGCGACAGAAGCGCCAGCGGAGCGGGACAGGGGTTGCCGCGGCCGGGCAAGCAGGCTGGCATGTCCGGCGCCGTCAGGCTATGGGCTGCGCAGATTCGCCGGGAGGGGCCGCCCAGGAGGTCAGGCCCGGCCGGGTTGCCGCCCACAGACCGCAGCTTTATAGCCGTCCCGACGCCTGAGAGGTCCTTCGCCTTGGCCAGCATCGCCCCCCTCCCCGACGCTTCCGCCAACCCCGCCATCGCGGCCCAGGCCGAAATCCTGGCCCGGCCGGTGACCGAGAACCGCCGGATGGCCGATGCCATCCGCGCCCTGGCCATTGATGCGGTGGAGAAGGCCAAGTCCGGCCATCCCGGCATGCCGATGGGCATGGCCGATGCCGCCACGGTGCTGTTCACCAGGTTCCTCAAGCACGACGCCGCCGATCCGCGCTGGCCGGACCGCGACCGCTTCGTGCTCTCCGCCGGCCATGGCTCGATGCTGCTCTATGCCTGGCTGCATCTCTCCGGCCATGCCGGCATGACGGTCGAGGACCTGAAGCAGTTCCGCCAGCTGCATTCCGTGGCCGCCGGCCACCCGGAATTCGGCGAGCATCCGGCGATCGAGACCACCACCGGCCCGCTTGGCCAGGGCCTGGCCAATGCGGTCGGCATGGCGCTGGCGGAGCGCCACCTGGCCACCCGCTTCGGCAAGAGCCTGGTGGACCACCGCACCTGGGTGATCGCCGGCGATGGCTGCCTGATGGAGGGCATCAGCCACGAGGCCGCCTCCATCGCCGGGCATTTCCGGCTGTCGAAGCTCACGGTGCTGTGGGACGACAACGGCATCTGCATCGATGGCGATGTCGGCCTGACCTCCTCGGACGACGTGCTGAAGCGTTTCCTGTCGTATGGCTGGGCCGTGAAGCGGGTGGACGGGCATGACCCCGCCGCCGTCGAGAAGGCGCTCGACGCGGCGACCCGCTCCAAGAAGCCCACCATCATCGCCTGCCGCACCATCATCGGCTTCTCCGCCCCCACCAAGGCGGGCACGGCGGGCAGCCATGGCAGCCCGCTGGGCGGGCCTGAGGCCACGGCGGCGAAGCAGGCGCTGGGCTGGACCGGCGGGCCCTTCGAGATCCCCGAGGACATCAAGGCCGCCTGGGAGGCCGCCGGGCGGCGCTCGGCCGGCACCCGCCGTTCCTGGCTGAAGCGCCTGGCGAACCACCCGCAGAAGGCGGAGTTCGAGCGCGCCATGGCCGGCAAGCTGCCCGAGGGCTGGCACGAGGCCGCCGCCGCCTTCCGCGCGAAGCTGGCCGAGGACAAGCCGAAGATCGCCACCCGCGTCGCCAGCCAGCGCGCCCTGGAAGTGCTGGTGCCGGCCATCCCCGAGATGATCGGCGGCTCGGCCGACCTCACCGGTTCCAACAACACCAATGTGAAGGGCGTGCCCGCCCTGACCACGGCCAATTATGGCGGCCGCTATGTCCATTGGGGCATCCGCGAGCATGGCATGGCCGCGGCGATGAACGGCATGGCGCTGCATGGCGGCACCATCCCCTATGGCGGCACCTTCCTGGTCTTCGCCGACTATCTGCGCCCCTCGCTGCGCCTCGCGGCGCTGATGCGCCAGCGCGTCATCCATGTGCTGACGCATGACAGCATCGGCCTCGGCGAGGATGGCCCGACCCACCAGCCGGTGGAGACCCTGGCCAGCCTGCGCGCCATCCCCAATCTCTTCGTCTTCCGCCCGGCGGATGCGATGGAGACGGCGGAGTGCTGGGAGCTGGCGGTGGACCGCGCCGATGGCCCGGCGGTGCTGGCGCTCTCCCGCCAGAACCTGCCGGCGCTGCGCGCGGAGGCGGGCGAGAACAAATCCGCCCGCGGCGGCTATGTGCTGGCCGAGGCCTCCGGCCCGCGCCGCGCGACGCTGATCGCCACCGGCTCGGAAGTGCAGCTCGCCATGGCCGCGCGCGAGACGCTGGAGGCGGAGGGCATCCCCACCGCCGTCGTCTCCCTGCCCTGCTGGGAGCTGTTCGCCCTGCAGGATGAGGGCTACCGCGCCGCCGTGCTGGGCGATGCGCCGCGCATCGGCATCGAGGCCGCGCTGGGCTTCGGCTGGGACCGCTGGCTGGGCAAGGACGCAACCTTCATCGGCATGACGGGGTTCGGGGCCTCGGCACCGGCGGAAGATCTCTACCGCCACTTCGGCATCACGGCGGACGCCGCCGTGGCCGCGGTGCGGCGCAAGCTGGCCTGATCGAGCAGGCCGGAATTTCGGGAAAGACAAGGGAAGACACCATGGCTGTGAAGGTCGCGATCAACGGGTTCGGGCGCATCGGGCGCCTCGTGCTGCGCGCCGCCTGCGAGAGCGGGCGTGACGATGTCGAGTTCGTTGCCATCAACGACCTGGGCTCGGTGGAGGCCAATGCGCATCTGTTCCGCTATGACAGCGTGCATGGCCGCTTCCCCGGCGAGGTGATCGTCGAGGGCGACAGCATCACCATCAAGGCCCATGGCAAGACCTGGGGCCCGATCAAGGTGACGGCCGAGCGCGACCCCGCCAAGCTGCAGTGGCAGGGCGTCGATGTCGCCGCCGAGTGCACCGGCATCTTCACCGCGCGCGAGAAGGCGGGGCTGCTGCTCGGCACGGGCGCCCGCAAGGTGCTGATCTCCGCCCCCGGCGAGGGCGCGGACAAGACGATCGTCTACGGCGTCAACCACAAGACCCTGACGGCCGAGGACAAGATCGTCTCCAACGCCTCCTGCACCACCAACTGCCTGGCGCCGGTGGCCAAGGTGCTGCACGAGAAGTTCGGCATCGAGCGCGGCTACATGGTCACCATCCACGCCTATACGGGTGACCAGAACACCGTCGACACGCTGCACAAGGACCTGCACCGCGCCCGCGCGGCGGCCGTCTCCGCCATCCCGACCTCGACGGGGGCCGCGAAGGCTGTCGGCCTCGTGCTGCCGGAGCTGAAGGGCAAGCTGGACGGCACCGCCATCCGCATCCCGACGCCCAATGTCTCGCTGGTCTCGCTCGACTTCGTGCCCTCCAAGACCGGGCTGACGAAGGAAGAGATCAACGCCGCCATCAAGGAAGCCGCCGAGGGCGAGCTGAAGGGCATCCTCGGCTACAGCACCGAGAAGCTTGTCAGCATCGACTTCAACCACAACCCGGCCTCCTCCACCTTCGACGCGACGCAGACGCAGGTGGTCGATGGCGGGCTGGTGCGCGTGATGAGCTGGTACGACAACGAGTGGGGCTTCTCCAACCGCATGTCGGACACCGCCGCCTACTACGGCAAGCTCTGAGAGCGGGGCGCAGCGATGGCCCGCTTCCGGACGCTCGATCAGCTCGAACCCGCCGGCAAGCGGGTCCTGCTGCGCGCCGACCTCAACGTGCCGGTGCGCGATGGGGTCATCACCGACCGCACGCGCATCGAGCGGCTCTCCCCCACCATCCGCGAACTGGCGGAGAAGGGCGCGCGCGTCATCGTGTGCAGCCATTTCGACCGGCCCAAGGGCAAGCGCGTGCCCGAGATGTCGCTGAAGCCGATGGCCGAGGCGCTCTCCGCCACGCTGGGCAGGCCCGTCGCCTTCGCCGATGACTGCATCGGCGACGTCGCGGAGGCCGCCGTGGCCGCGCTGGCCGATGGCGACGTGCTGGTGCTGGAGAACACGCGCTACCACGCCGGCGAGGAGAAGAACGACCCCGCGATGGCCGATGCCCTGGCCAGGCTGGGAGATATCTTCGTCAACGACGCCTTCTCCGCCGCGCACCGCGCCCATGCCTCGACCGAGGGCGTGGCGCACCGGCTGCCCGGCTATGCCGGCCGGCTGATGCAGGCGGAGCTGGAGGCGCTGGACGCGGCGCTGGGCAACCCGGCGCGGCCGCTGGTGGCCATTGTCGGCGGCGCCAAGGTCAGCACCAAACTCGACCTGCTCGGCAACCTGTCGCGGAAGGTGAATGTGCTGGTCATCGGCGGCGCCATGGCCAACACCTTCCTCGCCGCCCAGGGCAAGGCCATGGGCAAGTCACTGCAGGAGGCGGAGATGCACGGCACGGCGCTGCGCATCCTCGACGAGGCCAAGGCGGCGGGCTGCGAGGTGCTGCTGCCGGAGGATCTGGTGGTGGCCGAGGCCTTCGCCGCCCATGCCCCGAGCCGCACCGTCTCCGCCGATGCGGTGCCGGAGGGGATGATGGCGCTTGATGTCGGGCCGCAGACCGTGGCCGCCGTCGAGTCGCGGCTGAAGCGCGCCTCCACCCTGGTGTGGAACGGCCCCTTCGGCGCCTTCGAGATACCGCCCTTCGATACCGCGACGGTGCAGGTGGCGCAGGCGGCGGCGGCGCTGACCGCATCGGCCGGGCTGAAGACCATCGGCGGGGGTGGCGATACCGTCTCCGCCCTGCGCCATGCCGGGGTGGCGGACCGGATGACCTATGTCTCCTCCGCCGGCGGTGCCTTCCTGGAATGGCTGGAAGGCAAGACCCTGCCGGGCGTCGCGGTGCTGGAAACCGCCTGAAAGCGTTGCGCGAGACGGCGCGTTATCTTGAGAGGGGCTTCGCCCCTCTCAAACTCTCCCCACCAAAGGCCTGAGGCCTTTGGAAACCCATCAGGGAGTCCCCCCTGATGGCGGGTGCAGGGGACCCTGTCCCCTGCTGGGGAGTTTGAGGGGCAAAGCCCCTCAAGGCGCGGGCCAGGTTTTCCCTGCCGCCCAATCATCGGATGATCCTATTTTATCACCCGTCAAGGGGTGGCGCTGGCCGCGCCGCAGGCCCACATTCGCGCCGACTCTGTGCTGAGAGGAGACGCAGCGATGTATCAGGACGTCCTGCTCCATATTGACGGCAAGTGGCGCCCCGCTTCGGGCGGGCGCAGCATCCCGGTGCTGAACCCCGCGAGCGAGGAGGTGATCGGCACTGTTGCCCATGCCTCCCAATCCGATCTGGACGAGGCGCTGGCCGCGGCCGAGCGTGGCTTCGCCACCTGGAAGAAGGTCTCGGCCTTCGAGCGCTCCAAGCTGATGCGCAAGGCGGCGGATCTGCTGCGCGCGCGCGCGGACACCATCGCCCGGCTGCTGACGCTGGAGCAGGGCAAGCCCCTGCCCGAGGCGCGGATGGAAGTGCTGGCGGGCGCCGACATCATCGACTGGTTCGCCGAGGAGGCCCGGCGCGCCTATGGCCGCGTCATCCCCGCGCGCGCCGAGGGCATCTATCAGCTGGTGGTGAAGGAGCCGGTCGGCCCCGTCGCGGCCTTCACGCCGTGGAACTTCCCGATCAACCAGGTGGTGCGCAAGCTCTCCGCCGCGCTGGCCACGGGCTGCTCCATCATCGTCAAGGCGCCGGAGGAGACGCCGGCGGCCCCGGCCGAGCTGATCCGCTGCTTCGTCGATGTCGGCATTCCGGCGGGGGTGATCGCGCTGGTCTATGGCGTGCCTTCGGAGATCTCGGGCTACCTGATCCCGCATCCGGTGATCCGCAAGGTGACCTTCACCGGCTCCACCCCGGTGGGCAAGCACCTCTCGGAGCTGGCGGGCCGCCACATGAAGCGCGCGACGATGGAGCTGGGCGGCCATGCCCCGGCCATCGTCTTCGACGACGCGGATGTGGATTTCGCCAGCAGGACGCTGGCCACCAGCAAGTTCCGCAATGCCGGGCAGGTCTGCGTCTCGCCGACGCGCTTCCTGGTGCAGGAAAAGGTTTTTGACCAGTTCGTCGCGACCTTCGCCAGCTATGCCCAGTCGCTCAAGGTCGGCAACGGCCTGGAAGAGGGCGTGCAGATGGGCCCGCTGGCCAATGACCGGCGCATCCCGGCCATGGAGGCGCTGATCGGCGACGCGGTGCAGAAGGGCGCGGAGCTGCGTGCCGGCGGCAACCGCATCGGCAACAAGGGCTATTTCTTCGAGCCGACGGTGCTGACGGGCCTGACGCGCGAGATGCGCGCCATGAACGAGGAGCCTTTCGGCCCGCTCGCCCTGATGGTGCCTTTCCGCGAATTCGACGAGGTGGTGGAGGAGGCGAACCGCCTGCCCTTCGGCCTCGCCGCCTATGCCTTCACCAAATCGGCCAAGACGGCGAATGCCATCGCCTCGCAGGTCGAGAGCGGCATGATGACCATCAACCACCTGGGCCTGGCCCTGCCGGAAGTGCCCTTCGGCGGCATCAAGGACAGCGGCTATGGCTCCGAGGGCGGCTCGGAGGCCATCGAGCCCTACCTGATCACCAAGTTCGTGACCCAGGCCGGCCTCTGAAGCGGGGCGCCTGAAGTGGGGGCGCCTTAAGTCAGGGTCTGGGGGAACTCAGTTCCCCCAGCGGGGTCCGGGGCGGCCCCCCCCTCTTTTTTTTTTCATGCGGCCCCCGCGGGGCCCCGCCGCCCCCCCCCCCCACTTTTTTATGTCAGGCGCCCGTCGCCTGTTCCTGGCTGACCAGCACCTTATCGATCCGGCGCCCGTCCATATCGACGATCTCGAAGCGCCAGCCGGCCCAGACGATGCGGTCCCCCTCCCGCGGCACGCGCTGGAGCAGCGCCAGCATCAGCCCCGCGACGGTGTGGTAGCTGCCTTCCGCCGGCAGTTCCGGCAGTTCCAGCCGCGCCTTCAGCTCGTCGCTCGGCATCATGCCGTCGAGCAGCAGGCTGCCATCATGGCGGCGCACGACATCGCCGCCCGAGGATTGCGGCTGCACCGGCCCCAGTTCGCCGACAATGGCCTCCAGCAGATCGGAGGCGGTGACCACCCCCTCGAAGCTGCCATACTCGTCCATCACCAGGGCGATGCCGATGGGATCGGCACGCAGGCGTTCCAGCGCCAGCAGGGCGGAGAGATTGTCCGGCAGGATCATGGGCTGGCGCAGCGCCACCGCGACATCCAGCCGCCCGCCGCGCAGCAGCTGGTCCAGCAGGTCCTTCGCCGCGACCACGCCCACCACATTGTCGATGCGCCGTTCCGCCACGACGAAGCGCGTCACATGGCTTTCATGCAGGCGGGTGGCGAGCTCCTCGGCCGGGGCGGCGCGGTCCAGCCATTCCACCTCGGGGCGCGGCGTCATCAGCGCGCGCACCGGCTTGTCGGCCAGGCGCAGCACGCGCTCGATCATGTGGCGCTCTTCCGTCTCCAGCGCGCCGGCCTCGGCGCCCTCGGCCACGGCGGCCTTCACCTCCTCTTCCGTGATGGTCGAGGAGATGGGGCGGGAGGCGCCCAGCAGCCCCAGCACCAGGGAGGAGGAGCGCGAGAGCAGCCACACCATCGGCGCCGCGACGCGGGAGAGCAGCAGCATGGGCGGCGCCATCAGCACCGCGATGACCTCCGGGTTGCGCAGCGCCAGCTGCTTCGGCACCAGCTCGCCCAGGATCAGCGAGGCATAGGTGATGCCCAGCACGACCAGGGCCAGGGCGATCTCCCCGGCATAGGTCTCCAGCCCCGGCACGAGGGTGAGCACCCCCGCCAGGCGCTGCGCCAGCCCCTGCCCGGCGAAGGCGCCGGCCAGCACACCCACCAGAGTGATGCCCACCTGCACGGTGGGGAGGAAGCGCTGGGGGTCCTCGGCCAGGGCCAGGGCCGCCGTGGCTCCCGCGCGCCCGGCCCGCTGCATCCCCAGCAGCCGGACCCGGCGGGAGGACACAATCGCCAGCTCGCTCATGGCAAAAATGCCATTCAGCAATACCAGCAGCATAATCACCGCCAGTTCGAGCGCGACATCCATGGGGGGTGAAGACCTCCGTCCAAAGGGTTGATGCAGGGTTTCTAGAGCCTGATGGCCACAGGGTCACGCCTCGCGGCCCCATTCCTGCCATCAAGCCGTCGATCCCCTGCCGCATCAGGCAGGCAAAGGAGGGTGGCGGCACGCAGCCGCACCCGAATCCCGGACCCGGCTCATGAATGCTCCGCTACCCCGAACGGTTGTGACCGAGTCTTCCACGGCGGCCCCCTGGGCCGCTGCCCCTTGGGGTACCCCGGGGACCGCCCAGGGAGCGGCGCCCGGAGCGGCGCCCGGAGCGACGCCCCCGGCAAGGCGCGCCCTGCCACGGCGGGCGCGCTTCTGGCTGCCCCCCCTGGCCGCCGCCCTGGTCCAGGGCCTGCTCTGGCTGCCCGGCGGGGCCGGGGGGATGGGTGTTCTGGCCGCCGCCCTTGGGCTGCTGCTCGGCCTCGCCACGCTGCACCGGGATGAGGCGCTGCGCGCCCTGCCCCGCTGGCTGCTGGCGGCGCTGGCGCAAGGGGCGGCGGCGGCGCTGGTGGCCGCGCTGCTGCGCGGGGAAAACCCGGCCTGGCTGCTGGCGCAAGGCGCGGCCTGGGTCCTGGTGCTCGCCCTGGCCCGCCAGGTGGCCGAGGCGCGGGGCCTGCGCCGCTTTCATCGCCGCTGGCCGGCCCTGGAGGGCTCCCTGGCGCGCCCGCAGCCGAAGGTTTCCCTCCATCTGCTGAGCCAGGATGCGGAGCCCGCGCAGATGCGCCGCACCCTCGACCGGCTGGCGGCGCTGGACTACCCCGCTTTCGAGGTGCTGGTGGTGGACAGCAGCAGCACCCCGGCGCGCTGGGAAGCCGTGGCCGAGCATTGCGCCCGGCTGGGGCCGCGCTTCCGCTTTTTCCACCTCGGGGCCTGCCCGCAGGCGGCGCGCGGCTTCGCCCTGCGCGAGACGGCGGTGGAGGCACAGGTCATCGGGCTGGTCTCGCCCGGCACGCTGGCGCGGCCGGACTGGCTGCGCCGCAGCGTGCCGTTCTTCCAGGCCCGGCAGGGGCTGGGCTTCCTGCAGGCCGCAGCAAGCCCCGCCGGGACAGGCTTCGCCGCCCGTCTCGCCCATGCCCAGGACGAGGCGAACTGGGCCGCCCCCCGCCGCGCCGCCAATGAGCAGGTGGCGGCCGGGCTGCGCCCCACCCTGGCCCTGCTGCGCGCGGATGCGCTGCGGCTGGCCGGCGGCTGGGATGAGGCGGCCCCTGACCAGCTGGCCGATATGAGCCTGCGCCTGCTGCGGCAGGGCTGGGACTCCGCCGTGCTGGAAGAGAGCATGGGCGAGGCCCCGGCCTGCCTGCCTGCTCCGGCCACGCCTTTTGCCCTGCTGCGGCGCCATGCCGGGGCGTTGCTGAACCCCTGGTCGCGCGCCCTGACGGCGGGGCAGCGGCGCCATCTCCTGCAACCGCTGGTCTCGGCCCTGGCGGATGCGCTGTGGGCCGGCTCCGCCCTGGCCGCCCTCGCGGTTACTTTGCTGCTGCTGGCCAGCCGCGATGCCGGCGCTGCGCCGCTGGCCAGTTTTGCTGTGCCTGGGCTGGGCCTGCCGCTGGTGCTGGCGGGTCGTGCGGCGCTGCTGGCGCCGGGCGGCCTGGCTGCGCTGGCCGCGTTGGCCAAGCTGGCCGAGCAGGGGCCGGCGCTTCTGGGCCTGCCGGCCCGGTGGCGGGCGCCGCGCGCCTGGGCGGGCGCGCTGGGCATGGCGGCGCTGCTGGCCTTTCCCCTCGCGCCCGGCTGGGCGGGGCTGCTGCTGGGCTTCGCCCTGCCGCCCCTGGCCAGCCTGGGACTGGGCTGGTGGGGGCGCCAGACCGTCAAAAGGTCCTTTTCCCAGGCTGCCCCCCTCTCCCGGCCCAGAGGGACGCCAGACTGAAAAAGTTTTTTGGTTCTTTTTTTCAAAAAAGAACCCTTACTCCCCGCGCTGCTCTGCCCCAATCAGCGCCAGCCCTTCGGCCACCGAGACGAATTCGCCGCCATGGGCCACCCGCCCGGCGCCGAAGCGCGCCTCGAAGAGCCGCCGCACCGCCGGCACCAGCGAGGTGCCGCCGGTGAGGAAGACCTGGTCCACCGCCGAGGCCGGCATCCCCGCATCCACCAGCGCCTGATCCACCGCGGCGCCGATGCGCTCCAGCTCCGGGCTGATCCAGCGCTCGAAATCCTCGCGATGGATCTCTTCTTCCAGATCGAAACCGGCATGGCGGAAACGCAGCGTGGCGCTCTCCTGCCCCGAGAGCGCCGCCTTCACGCCGGAGACGGCCTGATACAGCGCGTAGCCCGCCTCATCCTCCACCAGCCGGATCAGGTGATGCAGCTTCTCCGGGTGGTCGGCGGCGCGGGCGACCTCGGCGATCTCGCGCATGGTGCGCGGCGCGCGCATCAGGGAGAGGCGGTGCCAGCGGGCGAAGCTGGTGTAGAAGCTGGGCGGCACCGGCAGCGGCGTGCCCATCACGCGGTAGGAGTCGCCCTTGCCCAGGCGCGGCGACACCACATGGTCGATGATGCGGTAGTCGAAGGCATCCCCGGCGATGCCCAGGCCGGCATGGCCCAGCGGCGTCACCCGGCGCTGCGCCCCCGGCTCGAAGCGCATCAGCGAGAAGTCGCTGGTGCCGCCGCCGAAATCGCCCACCAGCACGGTGGCCGGCGCATCCAGCCGGGCGGCAAAGCGGTAGCCGGCGGCCTCCGGCTCCAGCGCCAGGGTGAGGTCCTGCCAGCCGGCGGCGGCGAAGGCGGCGCGCAGGCGGCGCGCGGCCAGTTCGTCATCGGCGTTGTCGCCCACGAAGCGCACCGGACGCCCGGCCACCACCCGCACCCCGGCCAGCGCGGCGCCCCCCTGCGCGCTGGCCAGCAGCGAGCGCAGGAAGAGCGAGATCAGATCCTCCAGCGTGAAGGACTGGCCGTGGATTCGCGTTTCCATGAAGCTGCGGCTGGCCAGATAGCTTTTCATCGACATGATCAGCCGGCAGCCCAGCGGATCATCCAGATAGGCCTCGATGGCATGGGGCCCGGCGGCGTGCTGGAGCCGCCCGCGCCGGGCGCCGCTCTCCTCCGCCCAGAAGCACAGCAGGGAGCGGAAGGTATCCACCTCCGCCGCGCCGACGCGGTAGCGGATGGCGGTGACGCTGCCATCCTCCTGCCGCAGCGCGATCACGCTGTTGGTCGTGCCGAAATCAATGCCGATGACCTCGGCCATGGAATCACCTGTGCGCTGGGGGGCGCGCGTTAGAGCAGATTGCGCGGGCCGGGGGAACCCCCGCGCCACAGCCCCACGGCGTTAGGGATTTTCCAGATTTTTTTATCGCAGTCTCGAATTTTGAGATGGCTTAAACGCGTCAGGGTCTGTTAACAAATCATCAACAGATCAGCCGAGGCCCCGACCCATGGACCAGCCCGCCCCCGTTCTTCATTTCCCGCAGCTGCCGGAGGACCGGCTCCGCCTGGCGCTGCGCAAGCTGGAAACCGCGCTGGCGCAGCAGGCGGCGGCGGTGGCCGAGTTCCGCAGCAACCTGCAGACGCTGCGCGACGCGACCAGCAGCCTCTCGGTGCAGGTCAACCGCTATCACGACACGCTGGGGCAGACGGCGCAGAAGGCGCGCGAGGCGCATGACAAGGCGCGCGAGCTGGAGCGCACCGCCGAGAAGATGGCTGCGCTGGGCTGAAAAGCCTGTGATCCGGCCGGGCCGCGGGGGCAATGCCCCCGGAGCCCGGCCGGAGTCATGTCATGCGGCCTTCGGCCGCAGGCTCATCTCAAGCGGCCTTCGGCCGCAGACACGTCTCAAGCGGCCCTCGGCCGCAGGCTCGTCTCAAGCGGCCTTCGGCCGCAGGCGCAGCCCCGGCCGCAGCCGGGTGAAGGGCAGCGTGGAGGGATCGGCCAGCACCGGACCCGGCGCCGCCACCACCAGCACCTCCTCCGCGATCGGCTGGAAATCCGCGCGGAAGTGAACGCTGCTTTTCAGCGCAAGAATTTTTTCCCGTGCCGGTTCGATGCCCAGGTGGCGGAACAGCGCCTGATCATGGGCCTGCATCTTGCGGGTCACCACGATCACCTTCACCGGCCCGATGGCGATCAGGGCCGAGGGGCCGAGATCGGCCGGGTTGCCCGCGCTCATCGGCCCCGTGCAGGTGAAGCGGCCATCCGTGAGGCGCAGCACCAGCGCGGTGACGGCCAGCGGCACGCCATCCGATTTTCCGCCCAGGCTCAGGGAAAGTTCCGCGCCCTCCCCGGCGGCATGGCAGGCGGCGGCGCTCTCCGCATCGTTGATCAGGCCCAGCACGGCATCGGCCTGCTGCGCCACCAGTTCGGCCAGCAGGCCGGTGGTGTCGCCATGGCCGCCGCCGCCGGGATTGTCCTGCGTATCCGCCAGGATGACAGGCTTCGCCGCCTGGGCCGCGATGGCCCTGGCGCGCGCCACGCCTTCCGCCGCCGGCAGGGCGCTGCCGGCGAAGAGGGGTTCGCGCTCCTCCAGCACCGCGAGCAAGGCATCCGCGGCGGAATCGGCCGCCGCCTGATCCGCCGCGTAGCAGGCCAGGGCCACGCCGCAATCAGCGAAATCGGCATAGGGGAAGCCGAAGCAGAAGCCGAGTTCGGCCACGCCGGGCTTCTCGGCCAGGGCGGCGCGGGCGGCCATGACGCCCTGCATCGGCTCGACCATCGTGCATTGCGTGGTCAGCGGCATCCAGTAATCCGCCTGCCGGAAGGCCCGGGCGAAAGGCGCGCCGCGCCGGATGCGCTCCATCAGCAGGGTGAAGGCGCGCGCCCCGGCGGCCTTCATGTCCACATGCGGATAGGTGCGGAAGGGCACCAGCGCATCGGCCAGCACCACCATCTGCGCCGTCAGGTTGCAGTGCGGATCCAGGCTGGCGGTGACGGGCACATCCGGCCCGACGATGGCGCGCACGCGGCGCAGCACCTCGCCTTCGGCATCGGGGAAAGCCTCCGCCACCATGGCGCCGTGCAGGTCGAGATAGACGCCATCCAGCGGCCCCTCGTCGAGCGCCGCCACCAGTTCGTCCACCAGCGCGGCGCTGATGCGCTCGAAGGCATTGTTGGTGACGGGGCCTGCGGGATTGGCGAAACACCAGGCCAGCGGCACCAGTGCCACGCCCCCCATCGCCTCGGCCGCGGCGATGGCGCCGGCGGCGGGGGCAGAGGTGGGGCGCAGCGCCTCAATCAGCCCAGCGCCGCGCTGGAAGGGCGGGAAGCCGCCGGGCCTGCGGAAATCCTCCCAGGCCGTGGCGCGGGGGGCGAAGGAGTGGCTTTCATGCAGGAAGCCGCCCAGGGCGATGCGCATTCTTATCCTCCCGGAACGCGGTTGGCGGTGGCCAGCACGGCATCGGCCAGCACCACCAGCCCCGCTTCGGCCCAGGCGGGGGTGATCGCCTCGGCCTCGTTGTGGCTGATGCCCCCTTCGCAGGGGACAAAGATCATCGCCGTCGGCACGCGGCGCGCGACATAGACGGCATCATGGCCGATGCCCGTGGGCATGGTGCGGAAGGGCAGGCCCCGCCCCTGCGCCGCGACGCGCAGCGCCTCGACCAGCGAAGGGTCGAAGGGCGTCAGCGGAAACTCCCAGAAATCCGTGACGCTGACGGCAAGGTTGCGCCGGGCGGCGATGGCGCCGGCACGCTGGCGGAAAGCCGCGCCCATGGCGGCGAGCTGGCGCGGATCGCCATGGCGCAGATCGACGCTGAACCAGACGCGGCTCGGCACGACGTTGCGGCTGTCCGGCGTGACGAGCAGGCGCCCCACCGTGCCCCGCCCATCGCCGCCGGCGGCCAGCGCCACCTCTTCCACCGCCTGCACCATAAGGGCGGCGGCGACCATGGCATCGCGGCGCGGGCCCATGGCGGAGCCGGCATGGGCATCCTCGCCCTCCACCGTGACATCCAGCCAGAGCTGCGCCAGCGCCCTGTCCACGACGCCCACGGGAATGCCCTCCGCCTCCAGCAGCGGCCCCTGCTCGATATGCAGTTCGAAGTAAGCGCCGAGGCTTTGCAGCGCGGCGGGATCGGCCTCGCCCTGCCAGCCGATGCGGCGCAATTCCTCGCCGAAGACGGCGCCGGCAGGATCGGTCTTCGCCATCACCTCGGCCTCGGAGAAGAGGCCCATGGCGACGCCGCTGCCCATCATCGGCGGGGAGAAGCGCGCGCCTTCCTCATTCGTCCAGTTGACCAGGACGATCGGCGCCTCCGTCTCCGTGCCGGATTCATGGAGGGCGCGCAGCACCTCCAGCCCGGCGAGAACGCCCAGCACGCCATCGAACTTGCCGCCGGTGGGCTGGGTGTCGAGATGGCTGCCCATGGCGACGGCGGCGCGGGCGGGGTCCCTGCCCTCACGCCGGATGATCATGTTGCCGACGCGGTCCACCGTGACGCCGCAGCCGATTTCCTCCGCCCAGCGGCGCAGCAGAGCCCGGCCCTCGCCATCCAGATCCGTCAGGGTCTGGCGGTTGCAGCCGCCCTTCGGCGTGCCGCCGATGCGCGCCATCGCCATCAGGCTGTCCCAGAGCCGGGCGCCGGAGACGGGGAGATTGCCGCCGCTCACGGCAGCTTCTCCACGCCGCACCATTCGGCCATGGTCAGGGCGATGGTGCGGGTGGTGGCGTGGAAACTCTCCAGCCCGACGCTTTCATCAATGCCGTGGATGGCATCGGCGTCAGGCCCGAAGCAGGCCACGGGCGTGTCCTGGTAGAGGGTGAAGAAGCGCCCATCGGTCAGGCCGGAGGCGGGGTAGTCGCGCAGCTCATGCCCGTTGGTCTCGGCGAAGTTCCGCCGCACCATCTGCACGATCGGCGCCTGCTGGTCGAAGACGCAGGGGTCGGCCATGAAGCCACCGAATTCCAGCTTCAGCTGCGCGCCGCGCAGGCGGGAATCCTGCGCCGCCTCGGCCACGATGCGCTCGATATCCGCCTTCACCTGGCGGGCGGTGTTGCCCACCATGATGCCGACGCGCAGGCCGATCTTCGCGCGGGTCGGCACGGAGCTGTTCCACTCGCCGCCCTGCACCGTGCCGAAATTGACATTCACCGGGTGGTTCACGCCGAAGAAGCTGGGATGGATGTTCTCGGCGCGGTTGGCCTCCGCCTCGTATTCCTTGAAGCGCTGGGCGATGACATAGGCGGCCTCGATGGCGTTCACGCCGGCCTGCATCTCCCGCACATGGGCCGGGCGGCCGGTGACGGTGACCCAGGCCCAGACCACGCCAACCTCGGCCGTGTAGATTCCTTCGACCCCCGGCCCTGGCTCGGGAATGATGACGGCGTCGCATTTCGGCAGCGCCAGCATGCAGGCCAGCGCGCCATTGCCGGTGCATTCCTCCTCGATGACGGACTGGAACTGCACCTCCGCCGCCGGCTGCAGACCCGCGAGCTGCAGCGCGCGGAAGGCCATGACGTTGGAGATATCCCCCGCCTTCATGTCACCCGCGCCACGGCCATACATGCGGCCATTGCGGATGGAGGGCTCATAAGGCGGCGTCGCCCAGATCTCGGCGGCGCCTTCCGGCACCACATCGACATGGCCTTGCAGCACGAGGCTGCGGCCCCTGCGCTCACGCGGGGTGAAGACCGCCGCCACATTGTCCCGCCCGCTGTAAGACATCAGCGGGGGGGAGAAGCCAGGATGCGCGGCGAGCGCTTCCGGCACCGTGGGAATCCGCCGCGGGGCGAGGCCGAGCGCGGCATAGTTGCGCGCCATTTCCTCCAGCGCGCCAGCCTCGTTGCCCAGGGTGGAGGGGTAGCGGACCAGGCGCTCCAGCGCCGCGATGGCCTCTCCTTCCAGCGCCTGCACGGCATCGAGAATGGCACGGCGGACGCCGGGATCGAGAGCAGACATGGTCAGTCCTTCAGGCAGGTGTCAGCACCGGTGGGGTCCAGCCCCGGCCGGGAATGCTGTCGAGCAGGGCGCGCGTATAGGCGTGGCGCGGGGCGCCGAAGACCTCGGCGGTCGGCCCCTGCTCGACGATGGCGCCGCGCTGCATGACGGCGATGCGGTCGCAGATCTGCGCGGCGACGCGCAGGTCATGCGTGATGAACAACATGGTCAGGCCCAGGCGCTGGCGGATTTCCGCCAGCAGGTCGAGCACCTGCGCCTGGACGGAGACATCCAGCGCGGAGACCGGCTCATCGGCGATGAGCAGTTCCGGCTGCATGGCCAGCGCGCGGGCGAGACCGATGCGCTGCCGCTGCCCGCCGCTGAACTCGTGCGGGAAGCGCTCCATCGCCGAGGGATCGAGCCGCACCAGCCGCAGCAGGTCGAGCGCGCGCTGCCGCGCCTCTTCCACGCTGACACCGTGGGTGACAGGGCCTTCCATGATCGCATCGCCCACCCTGCGGCGCGGGTTGAGCGAGGCATAGGGGTCCTGAAACACCATCTGGATGCGGCGCCGGTAGGGCAGCCAGCCCTGGCGCGAGAGCGGGCGGAGATCCTTGCCATGGAACAGGATTTCGCCGGCTTCCGGTTCCACCAGGCGCACCACGCAGCGCGCCAGGGTGGATTTGCCGGAGCCGCTCTCGCCGACCAGGCCCAGCGTCTCGCCCTTGTTCAGGGTGAAGTCGGCATCGTGGATGGCCTTCACCGTGGCGCGCGCGCCGAACCAGCCGCCGCGCTGGTAGGTCTTGGTGACGCCCTTCAGCGACAGCACCGGCATGGGCCGGATGGGCGCACGCTCCGGCGCCGCGCCATGCGGCACGGCGGCGATCAGCGCGCGGGTATAGGGATGGCGCGGCGCGTTCAGCACCTGTGCCGCCGGCCCCTGCTCGACGATGCGGCCATGCTGCATCACCGCCACGCGGTCGGCAATCTCCGCCACCACACCGAAATCATGGGTGATGAACATGACGCCCATGCCCTTGCGCGACTGGATCTCGCGGATCAGGCGCAGGATCTGCATCTGCGTCGTCACGTCGAGCGCCGTGGTCGGCTCATCGGCGATGAGCAGCGCGGGCTCGAGCGCCAGGGCCATGGCGATCATCACGCGCTGCCGCTGGCCACCGGAGAGGCGGAAGGGGTGCATGCGCGCGATCGCCGCCGGGTCCGGCAGGTTCACCGCCGCCAGGAGTTCCGGCACGCGCGCCCTGGCCTCCGCCGCGCGGCCATGCACGGCCAGCGCCTCGGCGATCTGGTCCCCCACCTTCATCAGCGGGTTCAGCGCCGTCATCGGCTCCTGGAACACCATCGCCATGCGGCGGCCCCGGCGGGAGCGCAGCGCCTCGGCCGAAAGGCCCAGCACATCCTCGCCCTCGAAGGTGATACGGCCGGATTTCACCTTCAGCGTCTTGGGCAGCAGGCCCATCACCGTATTGGCGGTGATCGACTTGCCCGAGCCGCTTTCACCGACGACACAGAGAATCTCGCCGGCATCGAGATGCAGCGACAGATCCTCGACGGCATGCGGCCGGTCGGCGCCCGGCGGCAGAGCAACCGTGAGAGAATCGACGGTCAGCAGACGGGTCATGCCTTCCCCCCGCGGTTGCGCGCCAGGCGCGGATTGAGCGCGTCGGACAGGCCCTCGCCCACGAGATTGAGCGAGAGCACGGTGAGGAAGATGGCAATGCCGGGAAAGACGCTCATCCACCATGCCATGCGGATCACGCTGCGCCCGGAGCCGATGAGGAAGCCCCAGGACATCATGTTGGGATCACCAAGGCCCAGGAAGGACAGCGCGCTTTCCAGCAGGATGGCCGAGGCCACCATCAGCGAGGACAGCACGACAATGGGTGACAGCGCATTGGGCAGGATGTCGCCCACCACGATGGACAGGCGCGACTTGCCGAGCACCTCGGCCGCCTGAACGAATTCGCGCGAGCGCAGGGACAGAAACTCGGCGCGCACCACCCGCGCCACGGGCGGCCAGGACACCACGGCGATGGCGAAGACAATGGACCCGATGCTCGGCGTGAAGATGGCGACGAGGAGAATGGCCAGCACGAAGCTCGGGATGGTCTGGAAGAATTCGGTGAAGCGCATCACCACGTCATCCGCCACGCCGCCGAGATAGCCCGCGACGGCGCCCAGGCTGACGCCGATGGCCAGCGCGGCGACGGTGGACACCGCCCCCACCAGCAGCGAGACGCGCGCGCCATGGGCGATGCCGGCGGCGACATCGCGCCCCAGGCTGTCCGTGCCAAGCAGCATGCCCATCTCGCCCGGCGGGGCGAAGGGCATGCCCGCCATGTCCCACGGGCTGCCGGGGAAAAGCACCGGCGCCAGCACGGCCAGCAGCAGCACCAGCAGCAGCACCGCCAGACCCACCACGGCCCCGCGGTTGCGGCGGAAGTTGCGCCAGAATTCCTTCATCGGGCCACCTCCACGCGCGGATCGACGATGGCGTAAAGAAGATCCGTGATCAGGTTGAACAGCACCACCATCACGCTGGTGCAGAAGAACACGCCGAGCAGCACCTGATAGTCGCGCGCCAGCAGCGCCTCGAAGGCCAGGCGGCCGATGCCGGGCCAGGCGAAGACCGTCTCCACCAGGATGGACCCACCGATCAGCTGCCCCGCCTGGATGCCGGCGAAGGTGATGACCGGCAGCAGCGCATTGCGCAGAATATGCCGCCGCAGGATGCGCCCTTCCGGCACGCCCTTGGCCCGCGCGGTCTTGACGAAATCCTGGTCCGCCACCTCCAGCATCGTCGCGCGCGAGAGGCGGGCATAGACGGCAACATAGAACAGCCCGAGCGTCAGCCCCGGCAGCAGCAGGTGCTTCGCCACATCCAGCACCGCCGCGATGCCGTGCAGCTCGACACCCACCGAGGCCATGCCAAAGGACGGCAGCCATTCCAGCGCCACGCTGAACAGCAGCACCAGCATCAGCCCCACCCAGAACAGCGGCGTGGCGTAGAAAGTCAGCGCCAGGATGGTGATGATCGAATCCCCCCAGGTGCCGACGCGGCGCGCCGCCAGCGCGCCCATCGCCACGCCGACGCTGATGGCGAAGACGAAGGCTGCGCCCGTCAGCAGCAGCGTCGCCGGCAGGCGGTCCAGCAGCAGCGCCGCGACCGAAACCTGCTGGCGATGGCTGAATCCGAGATCGAGCGTCAGCACGCCCTTCAGATAAAGCCAGAGCTGCACGTAAAGCGGCTGGTCCAGGCCGAACTGCGCGCGCAACTGGGCCAGGAACTTGGCATCGGCCGCGCCGGACTGCCCGGCGATGATGCTCGCCGGGTCGCCGGGTGCGGCATGGATCAGGAAGAAATTGCAGACGACGATCGCCAGGATGACGACCGCCGCCTTCACGGCACGGGCCAGCAGAAAGGCCGGCAGCCTCGACAGTTCCATGCCGCTGCGATCAGGCGAAGAAGACGTCGTCGAAGCTGGCATGCACCCCGGCGCCGGAGGTGATGATGTTGTGCAGCTTCTTGTCATAGATGCTGGGGAAAGCCATCTCCATCAGCCAGACCAGCGGCACCTCCTCCACCAGGATCTTCTGCACGGCGCTGAAGGCGGCCTGCCGCGCCTTCGGGTCAGCGGCGTCACGGCCCTGGGTGAACAGCTCATCCACCTTCGGGTTGGCGTAGCCGGAGACGTTGGAGAACAGGATCTTCTTGATGTTGGTCGAGACGTAGCTGCGCTCCACGCCCAGCGTCGGGTCGCCATACTGGTAGAGGTAGTTGATGGTGGTGTCGAAATCCCAGTTCGCCGTGCGCTGCGCCCAGGTGCCGACATCGACGCTCTCAAGCTGCAGGTCCACGCCCACCTGGCGCAGCGACTGCTTGAGGAACTCGGCGAGGCGCGTGAAGACCTCGCCATAGGGCAGGCTCATATGCCTGATTGTGAAGCGTACGCCCTGCGCATTCGGCTTCAGCCCGGCATCGTCGAGCAGCTTCTTCGCCGTCTCCACATTATAGGCCGGCATCTTCGCGCTGGCGTCGTAGAAACGCGTGGCGCTGGAGACGGGGCCGGTGGCCGGCTTGCCGATGCCGAACCACAGCCGCTGCGCGATGAAGTCGCGATTCACCGCATGCGCCAGCGCCTGCCGCACCCGCACATCATCGAGCGGCTTCACGCGGTGGTTCAGCTCCAGCCACATCAGCGGGCCGAAATACTCCCACCCCGCCGTCTGCACCTCCAGGTTGGGGCGCGCGCGCATCTGCGGAATGTCAAAGGGCTCGATATCGTTCGACTGGGTGAGCTGCACCTGCCCCGTCTCCAGCGCGAGGCGGCGGGACTGGCTGTCCGGCACCACGCGGTAGATGATGGCATCCAGGTAAGGCTGCCCCGGCTTCCAGTAATCGGCGAAGCGCTCCAGGCGGATGAAGTTGCCGCGCTGCCACTCGACAAAGCGGAACGGGCCGGTGCCGACGGGCTTCTGCACCACCGGCGCCTGCCGGTAATCCTGCCCCTCGAAGAGATGCTTCGGCACGATGGCGGAGACCGTCACGTCGAACATCAGCAGGAAAGGCTCGAAGGGCGCGGAGAGGATGAATTTCGCGGTGTGCGGATCAACCACCACGCCTTCCTTGATGCGCGCGAAGACACCACGCGCGCGCGGCGAGACCTCCATATGGAACTTCATGATGGAGAAGATGACGTCTTCCGCCGTCATCGGCGTGCCGTCATGGAACTTCACATTCTCCTGAAGGCGGAAGGTGTATTCGAGGCCGTCGGCGCTCACCTCCCAGCTCTTCGCCAGTTCCGGCAGCGGTTCGAGCTTCGCGCTGTAGCGCAGCAGCCCCTGGAAGATCTTGCCGCCGACGATCAGCGTCGGCGCCTGGTTGTTGACGCCGATATGCAGCACCGGCGGCTCAGGGTTCACGATGGTGGTCAGCGTCCCGCCGCGCTTGGGCTGGATGCCCTGCGCCAGCGCCTCCTCGGCGCGCATCAGCCAGGGGGTAACGGCCGCAGCGGCCATGAGGCCGCGACGTGAAATACCCATTTGATCTCTCCCGATGAAACTTCCCGGGACGAACGCTAGACCTGCCTCGGGCGGATCGACAAGACGCTGAGTCGGGCATAGCCTTTTTGGCATGCGAGCTTTTGCCCACCCCGATCAGTCGCGGCACGCGCCGCAATTCTTCCTCCAGCGCGGCCAGGTCCGCGGCAATTTCGAGGTGCCGGCGCGGGCAGAAGCCCTGCTGGCGGCCTTGCAGGAGATGCGCCTGGGCGTCGAGACGCCGGCCACCGTCGCAGCCGAGGCCCTGCACGCCGTGCATGATGCCGGCTATGTCCGCTTCCTCGCCGAGGCCGCCACGGCCTGGGCGCAATTGCCCGACAAGGGGCCGGAAGTGGTGGCGAACATGCATCCCTCGCCGGAGATGCTATCGCAGGGCGCTACCTTGCCGGAGGCCATGGTCGGCCGTGTCGGCTGGTACACCGCCGATACCGCATGCCCGATCGGCCCCGGCAGCTGGGCCTCGATCCTCGGCGCCGCGAGCTGCGCCCTGGCCGCGGCCGAGGTCGCCGCCGCCGGGGGCTGTGCCTATGCCCTGGCCCGCCCGCCCGGCCACCACGCCTATGCCGCGCGCGCCGGTGGCCATTGCTACGTCAACAACAGCGCCCTGGCCGCCGAGCATCTCCGCGGCGCCGGGGCGAAGCGCGTCGCCGTCATCGATATCGACGCGCATCACGGCAACGGCACCCAGGGCATCTTCTGGGAGCGGCCGGATGTGCTGACCGTCTCCGTCCATGGTGACCCGGCGGGCTATTACCCCTGGTATGTCGGCTATGCCACGGAGACCGGCGGCGGCGCCGGGGCGGGTGCCAACCTGAACCTCCCCCTCGCCCAGGGCAGCGGTGACGCGGCGTGGCTGGCGGCCGTGCGCCAGGCCGCTGAGCGCGCCCGCGCCTTCGGGGCTGAGGCGCTGATCGTGCCCCTCGGCTTCGATGCCTCGGAGCATGAGCCGCTGAGCTTCCTGAAGGTCACCGCCGATGGTTTCGCCCGCGCGGGTGAAATCCTCTCCGGCCTCGGCCTGCCCACGGCGGTGGTGCAGGAAGGCGGCTACAATGTCGAGAAGATCGGCGGCCTGCTGCGCCGCTTCCTGGAGGGCTGGGGGCGCTGAGACCCTCACCCCGGCGTTGAAGATCGGGGCATGGAACGATACTAAATCGTTTCATGTCCATCGCCCGCCTCGCCAGCTTCTCCTTCGCCGGCGTCGAAGCCCTGCCCGTCGAGGTGCAGGTCCAGATTGCCGGCGGGCTGCCCGCCTTTCTCCTGGTCGGCCTGCCGGACAAAGCCGTGGCGGAAAGCCGCGAGCGCGTGCGGGCGGCGCTGCACGGGCTGGGCCTTTCCCTGCCACCCAAGCGCATCCTCATCAACCTCGCCCCTGCCGGGTTGCAGAAGGAAGGGCCGCATCTGGATCTGCCCATCGCCCTGGCCCTGCTGGCGGCGATGGACATCCTGCCGCGCGAGGAACTCACCAGCCTGGCGGCACTGGGAGAACTGGCGCTGGATGGCGGCATCGGCCCGGTGCCGGGCATCCTGCCCGCCGCCCTGGCCGCCGCGACGCGCGGGCTCGGCCTCATCTGCCCCGCCGCGCAGGGGCCGGAGGCGCTGTGGGCCGGCTCGCTGGAGGTGCTGGCGGCGGAGACGCTGCAACAGGTCATCGCGCATCTGACAGGGCGGCAGGTGCTCTCCCCCCCGCGCCCGGCGCCACTGGAGGAAGAGGCCAGCGCCGGCCCCTGCCTCTCCGACCTGAAGGGGCAGGAGAGCGCCAAGCGCGCCCTGGAGATCGCCGCGGCGGGCCGCCACAACCTGCTTCTGGTCGGGCCACCCGGGGCGGGGAAGTCCATGCTGGCGCAGCGCCTGCCCTCTCTCCTGCCGGACCTGACGCCGGCGGAGGCGCTGGAGGTCAGCCTCGTCCGCAGCGTGGCCGGGCTGATCGAGGAAGGCCGCATTTCCGCCCGCCCCCCCTTCCGGGACCCCCACCACTCGGCCAGTCAGGCCGCGCTGGTGGGGGGCGGGGCGCGGGTGCGGCCGGGGGAGATCAGCCTGGCGCATCACGGCGTGCTCTTCCTGGACGAATTGCCGGAATTCACCCGCCCCGCCCTGGAGGCGCTGCGCCAGCCGCTGGAAAGCGGCCGCTGCGTCATCAGCCGCGCCAGCGCCCATGTCACCTATCCGGCGCGCTTCCAACTGGTGGCGGCCATGAATCCCTGCCGCTGTGGCCATCTGGGCGATGCCACGCGCGAATGCGGCTCCGCTCCGCGCTGTGGCGAAACCTATCAGGCGCGGCTCTCCGGACCGCTGCTGGACCGCATCGACCTGCATGTGCCCATGGCCCCCGTGCGCCCCGGCGAACTGGCCCGGGCCCCACGGGGCGAAAGCTCCCTCCATGTGGCCGCCCGCATCCGGGCGGCCCGCGCCTTCCAGGCCGGGCACGGCATGCCCCCGGGCCAGCACAATGCGGACTTGCCCCTGGAAGCTCTGGTCGCCACGACGGGGCCCGAGGCCCTGGCCCTGGCCGAACGCGCCGCCACACAGTTGGGGTTATCGAACCGGGCCTTCACCCGCTGCCTGCGCGTGGCGCGCAGCATCGCGGACCTCGCCGCCTCGCCCCGGATCGAACGACACCATCTGGCGGAAGCCTTGACCTACCGGCAGCGAGGGCCCGCCGAAAGATAAGTTATTGAAATTTATCTTCTTTTTCTGAAGAAAAAGAAGCAAAAAGACTTTTCCAGTTTTCTGGCACGCTGAATTTTCGGGCAAACTGAAAAAAGTTTTTTGGTTCTTTTTTTCAAAAAAGAACGCTTCTACCCCTGGCTGAAATGGGCCGCGCGCTGGCGATGGCGGCGGGTGCGGCTTTGCCGGCTGCGCCATTGCAGCAGCGGGCCCACCGCCAGGAGGGGCACCGTGGCCAGCACACAGAGGCCCAGCCATGCCGCCAGCACCCGGGCCCCCAGCGCATAGGCCAGGGCGGCCATGGTCATGCTGGCCGCATTGCACCCGGCAGCCAGCAGCCACCAGAGCTTGGCCTGATGCAGAAGCCGCGCCTGCTGCCCCGGTTCGACACCCTGGAGGGTATAGGCCTGCCCTTGCTCGTCGACCTCGTAGAGCCGCTTTGGATCAAGCGGGAAAAGAGGCGGCGTGCTCAGCGGCGGGTCACGGTGAAGCTGAAATTCTTGCCCACCACCGTGCCACCCCGGCGCACCCGCCACCACAGCGTGCAAAAGGCGATCACCCCGGCCAGCAGCGCCACCGGCAAGGCCAGGGCAAAGGCCGCAACGGCCACGCCGGCGACCACGATGCCAGCCGCCAGCAGCGCCGCCAGGGCCGCGGCACCGCCGATGCGCAGCAAGAGGCGATCGAGCCAGGTCGCCTGGCGCGGCGGCGCAGGGTCGCGGAATTCCCCTTCCGGGGTCATATCCAGAACGGGGCGGTCGGAAGATCGCGGGTCCATGAGCAGGATGTTGCCTCAGCCAGCGGCCAGTTCAAGAGGCATCGCTTCGGCACCTGTGCCGAACATGCTAGGGAGGCGGCCATGGCGCACCCCTCCTTCCCATCCATTGCCCTGCTGCTGCTCGGCCTGTGCGCCGCCCTGCCCGCCCCCCCGGCGCGGGCAGAGGCGCCACGCCGCCCCAGCGCGGCGCAACTGGAAGACATCCGCCGCTGGCTCTGCCCGCATGGCGGCTCTCCGGTGAAGGGTGTGCCCGGCCGCTGTGACCGCGGCATGGACCGCACGCCCTGGGACAATGGCCTTGCCCCGGCGGCCCGCAACGCGGTGATGGCCTGCCCGGAAGGCACGCGGCCAGTGCTGGCGCGCGGCCATCGCGATATCATCCGCTGCCTGCCCAGTTGACGGAGAAGCACCTCAACCGGCCAGCGCGGCCTCAGCCCTGCGCACCGCCTGGAGGGGCAGGCTGGCCCGCCCCACCACCTGGTTGCCGATCAGCACCAGCCAGCGATTCTCGCTGACACTGGGGCGCAGCTCGACCACCCGCGCCTCGTCATCGAGCGCGACGGCGTGGCGGAGGTGCCAGCGGAACCAGACCGGCCCCCGAACGCGAACGACGCGGGCGATAGGATCGCCCGCGTCGTCACAACCCACCCACTCCAGCGCCCGGTGCGGGTCTGCCGCACCAGGGCCGGGGTCTTCGATGCGGCCGCGCTGCCAGCGGAGCCGCATCATGGCAATCAGGCGCTCTTCGCCATGATCTCTTCCGCGACGTTGCGCGGCACCGGATCATAGTGGTGGAACTGCATGGAGAAGGACGCGCGGCCCTTCGTCATGCCACGCAGGTTGGAGATGTAGCCGAACATCTCCTTCAGCGGCACATGGGCGCGGACGATGACCGAGGTGCCGGCCATGTCCTGGCTCTGGATGATGCCGCGGCGGCGGTTCAGGTCGCCCACGACGTCACCGACGTGATCCTGCGGCGTGGTCACCTCGACGTCCATGATCGGCTCGAGGATGACCGGGCCGGCCTTCTTCATGCCTTCGCGGAAGCAGGCCTTGGCGGCGATTTCGAAGGCGAGCGCCGAGGAGTCGACGTCGTGGTACTTGCCGTCCGTCAGGGTGTACTTGAAGTCCACCGTCGGGAAGCCGGCCAGCACGCCGGTGTCGGCCTGGACCTTGATGCCCTTCTCGACCGCCGGGATGTATTCCCGCGGCACCGAGCCACCGACGACGGCATTGACGAACTCGATGCCCTCGTTGCGCTCCTTCGGCTCGAAGGTGATCTTCACCTCGGCGAACTGGCCCGAGCCACCCGACTGCTTCTTGTGGGTGTAGGTCTCGGTGTGCGCCTTGGTGATCGTCTCGCGATAGGCCACCTGCGGGGCGCCGATATTGGCGTCCACGCCATATTCGCGCTTCAGGCGGTCGATGATGATCTCGAGGTGCAGCTCGCCCATGCCGGAGAGGATGGTCTGGCCCGTCTCCTGATCCGTCTTCAGGCGCAGCGAGGGGTCCTCGCCGGCCAGCTTCTGGAGGCCGAGGGTCATCTTCTCGACGCCGTCCTTGGTCTTCGGCTCGACGGAGATGTCGATGACGGGGACCGGGAAGGCCATGCGCTCGAGCACGACGGGGTCGGCCGGGTCGGCCAGGGTGTCACCCGTGCCGGTGTCCTTCATGCCGACGACGGCGACGATGTCACCGGCGAAGATTTCCTTCACCTCTTCGCGCTTATCGGCGTGCATCTGGAACATGCGGCCGATGCGCTCCTTGTGCCCCTTGGTCGTGTTCAGCATGGTGTCACCCTGCTTGATCACGCCCGAGTACACGCGGATGAAGGTCAGATTGCCGTACTTGTCGTTGATGATCTTGAAGGCCAGCGCCGAGAAGGGCGCGGTCTCGGAGACCTCGATGACGCGGCGGTCGGCGTTGGGATCGTCCTCCTCGCCTTCCTCCGGGGCCACCTTGATGCCCTCGACGTCGACGGGGCTCGGCAGGTAGTCGACCACGGCGTCCAGCAGCGGCTGCACGCCCTTGTTCTTGAAGGAGGAGCCGCAGACGACCGGGCGGAAGGCGCCGGAGATCGTGCCCTTCTTGATGCAGGCCTTCAGCGTCTCGACGGCCACATCGCCCTTCTCGAAATACTCTTCCATCGCCGCGTCATCCATGGAGAGCGCGGTGTCGAGCAGGATCTGGCGGTACTCGGCGGCCTTGTCGGCCAGGTCGGCGGGGATCTCGGCCTCGTGGTACTTGGCGCCGAGCTCGTCGCCTTCCCAGATCAGGGCCTTCATCGTCACCAGGTCGACGATGCCCTTCAGGTTGTCCTCGATGCCGATCGGCAGCTGCAGGGCGACCCAGGTGATGCCGAGCTTCTCGGTCAGCGTCGCCGCGGCGCGGTAGAAGTCGGCGCCCGTGCGGTCCAGCTTGTTGATGTAGATGATGCGCGGGACGTTGTAGCGGTCGGCCAGGCGCCAGTTGGTCTCGGACTGCGGCTGCACGCCGGCCACGCCCTCGATCACGAACACCGCGCCATCGAGCACGCGCAGGGAGCGGTTCACCTCGATGTTGAAGTCGATGTGGCCCGGGGTGTCGATGATGTTGATGCGGTGCTCATTCCACTCGGCGGTCACGGCGGCGGAGGTGATCGTGATGCCACGCTCCCGCTCCTGCTCCATGTAGTCCGTCGTGGTGTTGCCCTCGTGGACCTCACCGATCTTGTGGGACTTGCCGGTGTAATACAGGATCCGCTCGGTCGTCGTGGTCTTGCCGGCGTCGATATGCGCCGTGATGCCGATATTGCGGATCTTCTCGAGCGGGGTGCGCGCCACGGGGGCCTCCATACGCGTCGCGGCGGCAGCCGCGCGGAACAAGTTTAACGCGGCAGGTGCCGCGCGGGAATCGCCATCGAGCCAAGCGCGGCTTCCCGTCCCGCGCGCTCGCCGAATGTCAAACTGCCGGTTCCGGGCTGCCGCAGGGGATTGGCCTGGGGAAGCGGCTGGCTGGGTGTTGCCCCTGCCTCGCCGCCGCCGCATGCTCGAACCCGAATGGCCGAACGGTGTCCCGGAACCGACGGGGGCGGCCATCGCCAGGGCGATTCACCGCACCCACCGTCGCGCGGCAGATGCACCGGATCGGCCCGCATTGCAAGCGATAAGAGCGCGAAACCCCCGCGTCCCGGCCCCGCGGGGCCGCCCGCCGCCACCCGGCCGGCTCCTGCCGGAGCAGGTCTGCCCTGGCGCGGCGGAAAGCGGGAACGGAAAGGCGGCATGCGGCAGCGCCGCGCATCCTGACATGATGCAGCGCGGCAGGAAGCGGGCAAGGGAAGAGAGGCGTGACAGCCGAATGGCAGGCACGGCACTCAGAGTGCGGCACGCAAGGCTGGCCTGCACGGCAACGGCATCATGCGCGGGCGGAGGTGGTGCCGGGCGGGGCTTGCCCCCAAGGCCGGCCACCCTGCGCCGAGGGGCAGGCAGCCGCGTGTTCCTGGTCCTGGCGGGGCTGGGCTCCCGCCAGGAAAGCCGCATCAATCGTCGCGGTGGACGCGTTCCATCCGCTCGTGGCGCTCCTGCGCCTCGATGGACAGGGTGGCGATGGGGCGGGCTTCGAGCCGGCGCAGGCCGATCGGCTCCCCCGTCTCCTCGCAATAGCCGTAGGTGCCGTTCTCGATCCGCTCCAGAGCCTGGTCGATCTTGGAGATCAGCTTGCGGGCGCGGTCGCGGGTGCGGAGTTCCAGGGCGCGGTCGGTCTCGACACTGGCGCGATCGGTCAGATCGGCCTCGGCGATGCCGCCTTCGCTCAGGCTGGCGAGCGTATCCCCGGCTTCACGCAGCAGATCCTGGCGCCAGCGCAGCAGCTTCTGGCGGAAGTATTCCTGCTGCAGGGGGTTCATGAACTCTTCGGAGTCAGACGGCCGGTAGTCTGGCGGCACAGTGATCAGCATTGTGGTTCGATCCCCCGACCGAAAGAGGCCCGGCTTCTGTTCCGGCCCCTGAAGGCGGCCGGACCATACAGGGGCGGGGGGGATAAAGCCAAGAGGCAGGCCTGTGGCTGAGTCGATGAAATTTCGACTCAACCGCCCCACCTGCTGATGGTTTGGACAGCCTGCCTTACGGGACGGCAAAAATTAATGGGAAACCAAATAGGCAAGGGCCGCCAGCGCCAGCAGAACCATCACCGCCCCTTTGAGCGGCGTCTTCCAATCCACCGCATCGGGGGCCCGGCTTTCTTCAGGCAGGGCGGTGGGGCGGCTCTGCCAGGTCCGCAGGATCGGGGCCGCGCTGGCCGCGTGACCATCATCAGGCATTCGGACCATTCCCTGGCCCCATCGCCGGGGCGGGCTACTCCGTGAAATACGGAAGCAGCGTCACCCTAGAGCCAGGAACAGAGATTTGTCCGAAAATTGAGACGAATCTGGTGCCTCAGATGCGCGCCAGCGCCGCACCCCAGGTCAGCCCGCCGCCAATGGCCTCCATCAGCACCAGATCGCCACGCGCGATACGGCCATCCCGCGTCGCCTCGGCCAGGGCCAGGGGAATGGAGGCCGCGGAGGTATTGGCATGCCGGTCCACCGCCACCACCACGCGTTCCGGCGGCAGGTCCAGCTTGCGCCCCATCGCCTCGATGATGCGCAGATTGGCCTGATGCGGCACCAGCCAGGCGACATCGCCCTTGGACAGGCCATTGGCCTGCAGCGCCTCATCCACCGCCGAGGCCAGCTTGCTGACGGCGTGGCGGAACACCTCGCGCCCGTTCATCCGCACCACGCCGGGGTGGCCCTCAAGATGCAGCAGGTCGCCAAAGCGCCCATCGGCATGCAGGTGGCAGGAGAGCAGGCCCCGCCCCACCTCGGCCTCCGTGCTGGCGCGCAGCAGCACGGCGCCGGCGCCATCGCCGAACAGCACGCAGGTGGTGCGGTCCGTCCAGTCGAGGATGCGGGAAAACACCTCGGCGCCGATCACCAGCACATTGCGCGCCTGCCCGGCGCGGATCATCGCATCCGCCACGGAGAGGGCATAGACGAAGCCGGTGCAGGCCGCCGCGAGATCGAAGGCGAAGCCGCGCGTCACGCCCAGCTTGGCCTGCACCCGCGCGGCGGTGGAGGGGAAGGCGGCATCCGGCGTGGCGGTGGCCACGATGATGCCATCCACCTCGGCGGCCTCCGCCCCGGCCTGCTCCAGCGCGGCGCGGGCGGCGGCGGCGGCAAGGTCGCTCGCCATCTCACCCGGCGCGGCGATGTGCCGCTGGCGGATGCCGGTGCGCTCGCGGATCCAGGCATCCGACGTATCGAGCCCGTGGCGCGCGGCCAGGCTGTCATTGTCGAGCACAAGGGCCGGCAGATAGCCGCCGGTGCCGGCGATCAGGGCGCGAGGGGTCATGCGGCGAGGTCCAGCAGGTCGGTGCGCAGGGGCGGCAGCAGAATCAGCGGGGAGGAATCAGCGAAGGCGAATCAGCGAACTGGTGCGCTGGATTCGGCGACGGCAGCGCGCCCCCGCGGCGGCAGCGCCGCCAGACCCTCACGGATACGCTCGTTGAAGCGGTGCGTCACCATATCCATGGCCACATCCACCGCATGGGCGAAGCCGAGGGCATCGGTACCGCCATGGCTTTTCACCACCACGCCGTTCAGGCCGATCAGCACGGCGCCGTTGTAGCGCCGCGGGTCCATCCATTCGCGCAGGCGGTCCAGCGCGGGGCGGGCCAGCAGGTAACCGAGCTTCGCCGTCCAGGAGGAGGTGAAGACCTGCTTCAGCAGGCTGCCCACCAGCTTGAAGGCGCCCTCGCCCGTCTTCAGGGCGACATTGCCGGTGAAGCCGTCCGTCACCACCACATCCACCGTGCCGGCGGTGATGTCGTGGCCCTCGACAAAGCCGTGGAACTGGGCGGAGAGGGGAGAATCGCGCAGCAGCTCGGCGGCGAGGCGGACGCGGTCATCCCCCTTCAGCTCCTCACTGCCCACATTCAGCAGGCCGATGCTCGGGCTGGTCAGCCCCAGCACGGCACGGGCGAAGGCATCGCCCATGATGGCGAACTCCACCAGGTTGCGCGCGTCGCAGGCGACATTCGCACCCAGGTCGAGCAGCACCACATCGCCCCGGGCGGAGGGCCCGATGGCGGCGAGAGCCGGCCGGTCGATCTCCGGCAGGGTCTTCACGACGATCTTGCCGAGCGCCATGAGCGCGCCGGTATTGCCGGCGGAGACGACGCCCGCCGCCTCGCCCGCCGCCACGGCATCAATGGCGATGCGCATGGAGGAGTTGCGGACGCGCAGCGCGGCCGTCGGCTTCATATCGCCGGGGATGGCCTCCGGCGCATGCCGGATGGCGCAGGCTCGCGCCGCCCGGGGGCGGCGCGACAGCAGGGCACCCAGGCGGACCTCATCGCCCACCAGGAGGAAACGGGCCTTGGGATGCCGCTCCGCGGCGATCTCCAGGCCGTCAAGCACCGAATCCGGGGCGTGATCACCGCCCATGGCATCGATGGCCAGGGCAAAGCCCCCGGCGGCACCGGGCTGCTGGAGGCCGCCCTGCGGCAATCCGACCTGCGACAAGGTGCCGTTTTCCCCTGGACGAGCGGGAGGCGTCAGGTGCGGACCGCGGCCTTCAGGGCCTTGCCGGCCTGGACGATCTCACGGCCATCATAATGGCCGCAGGACGCGCAGACATGATGCGGGCGCTTCAGCTCACCGCAGTTCGGGCACTCATGGTGCGCCTGGGCAGACAGAGCCTCGTGGCTGCGGCGCATCCCGCGGCGGGAGGGCGAAACCTTCTTCTTCGGAACGGCCATGGCGCCGGGCCTCTCTTCTCAGTGCTGTGCTGTGTAGAGTCAGCGGAAATCAAGGAAGGCGGGGCCATTACCACCGCACCCCCCAAGGTGCAAGCGTTACGGCCCGCGCGGCTCAATCCAACCGCACGGCGTAGCGGTGCCGCTCGGTGTCGATCATCGACAGGCGGACCTCAACAGGACGGTCCGCCACATCATACGCGATCCGCTGCACCATCAACAGGGGCGTGCCCACAGGTTTTCCAAGCGCCTCAGCGGTTTCCGCATCGGCCGGGGCGGCGGAAAGCTCCTCCTCCGCCCGCGCCACGGTGACGCCGTGGCTGCGCTGGAACAGGACATAAAGCTCCGTCGGCAGGTCCCCCGGCAGCAGCGCGAATCCGGGGAAGATCGCCGCCGAGAGGCAGCAGCGCTCAAAAATCCGCGGCGAGCCGTCCAGCTGCCGAATCCGCCGCAGCCGGATCACCGGCGCGCCCGCCGGCAGGCCCAGGGCCTTCGCCTCCCATTCCTCCGCCTCCCCCGGCGTGCAGGACAGCACGGTGATTCGCGACACCACCGCCCGGCCGCTGAGGTCGCGCACCCGGAAGAAGGTGAAGCGCGCCGTCTCGCTGGTATGCCGCGCGACGGTCGTGCCGCGCCCCTGGCGGCGGTCGATCAGGTGGCGGCGCTCCAGCCCCGCCAGGGCCTTGCGCACCGTACCCTGGGAAACCCCAAGCTCCGCCGCGAGATCCGGCTCCGCCGGCAGGAGATGGCCCGGTGGCCACTCCCCCCCCACGATGCGCCCGATCAGGATATCCTCCACCTGGCGGTAGAGCGGGCGGGCGTCCAGTCGCGGCGACGGGGCGTCGGGCATCGGCATGGCGGGTGGCAAACCTCCGGCAGGCAAGGCGGGCATGGTGCAGCGCGAAAGCCTCTCTTCACGATCCTGATGGCTGATTCAAGGCATCGGTAAAGAAAGACTTGTGTCTTATACAAGACCTGTTAGGATGAGGCTCTCGGGATTGCTCAGCAGGCCGAGTTTGGGGAGGAACGATCCCGCAAAGGGACGGAAAGCGTGATGACGGCGCCGGGCTGATGGCCAGGGCGCCGTCCGCGATTCTACCCCCCTCTTCCCGCCGCCCGCGCCTTCCGCTCTAACCGGCGGGCAGCGCGGAGATCACCGGCATGGCCCCTGGCATGGTCCCTCCTCAACACCCCGGCCTGGGCGAGGCCGCCCGGCTCTGGGCCCGAATCGGCTGCCTCTCCTTCGGCGGGCCGGCGGCACAGATCGCCCTGATGCACCGCGCCGTGGTCGAGGAAAAACGCTGGGTCGGCGAGGCCCGGTTCCTCCACGCCCTCAATTTCTGCATGCTGCTGCCTGGGCCCGAGGCCCAGCAGCTCGCCACCTATCTCGGCTGGCTGCTGCACGGGGTGCGGGGCGGGCTGGTGGCCGGGCTGCTGTTCATCCTGCCCGGCGCGGCGGTGATGCTCGGCCTCTCTCTTCTCTATGCGGCGCTGGGGGCGGTGCCGCTGGTGGCGGCGCTGTTCTTCGGCCTGCAATGCGCCGTCCTGGCCCTGGTGCTGGAAGCCCTGCTGAAAATCGCCCGGCGCGCCCTGCACGGGCCATTCGCCTGGGGGCTGGCGGGGCTCGCCTTCCTGGGCCTTTTCGCCCTGCACTGGCCCTTTCCGGCGGTGGTGGCGGGGGCTGCCCTGCTTGGCGCCGCATGGCCCGCCGCCTTCCAGCGCCCCACCGCCCCCACCCAGGCCGCCGAGGCCCCCGCGCTGATCGACCACCTGCTGGCCGCCGAGCCGGAGCGCCCCGCCCGCATGGCGCGCGGCGCCCGCCGGGCCGGGCTGGTGGCCCTGGCCCTCTGGCTCTGGCCCGTGGCCCTGCTGCGGGATGTGCCGCTCTTTGGCGAGATCGCCTGGTTCTTCTCCCGCATGGCGGTGGTCACCTTTGGCGGCGCCTATGCCGTGCTCGCCTATGTGGCGCAGGAGGCGGTGGGCCACTATGGCTGGCTGACGCCCGAGGCGATGCTCGCCGGCCTCGGCCTCGCCGAGACCACGCCGGGGCCGCTGATCCTCGTGCTGCAATTCGTGGGCTTCATGGCCGGATGGCCGCAGGGCGTGCTGGCGGCGCTGGCCACGGCGGGGCTGGCGCTCTGGGTTACCTTCGCGCCCTGCTTCGCCTGGATCTTCCTTGGCGCGCCCTTCATCGAGCGGCTCCAGGCCATGCCGCGGCTGCGCGGCGCCCTGGCGGCGGTCACCGCCGCCGTGGTCGGGGTCATCGCCAACCTCGCCCTGTGGTTCGCCCTGCGGCTGGTCTTCCGCGCGCAGGCCCGGCTGGAGCTGGGGCCCTTCGCGCTGGAACTGCCAGTGCCGGGCAGCCTCGACCCCGCGGCGCTGCTGCTCACCCTGCTGGCGGCACTGGCGCTGTTCCGCTTCCGGCTGGGCGTCCTGCCCCTGCTGGGCGGCAGCGCCGCGATGGGATTTTTCGTGAAATCAATGCTCTAAATTCTTCTTTTTCTAAAGAAAAAGAAGCAAAAAGACTTCTTTCAGGCTGCCGCCGTCTCCCGGCACAGCGGGACGCCAAACTGGAAAAGTTTTTTGGTTCTTTTTTTCAAAAAAGAACGCTTACGAAAGAGCATTCTCCTTCAGCCGCCCGGCGAAGCGCTGGCGGAACTTCGCCACCTTGGGCGCGATCACCACGCGGCAATAGCCGGCCCAGGGGTTGCGGGCGAAGTAGTCCTGGTGCTCCGGCTCGGCCGGCCAGAAGGTCGCGGGGCCGGTGACCTCGGTGACCAGGGGGGCAGGCCAGAGGCGGGCCTCCTCCACCTCGGCCATCACCTGCCGCGCCGTCTCGGCCTGCGAATCGGACAGGGTGATGATGATGCTGCGGTATTGCGGGCCGATATCAGCGCCCTGGCGGTCCTTCGTGGTCGGGTCGTGCAGGGTGAAGAAGATCCGCAGCAGATCGGCATAGGAGATCACGGCGGGGTCGAAGACGACCCGCACCACCTCCGCATGACCGGTGCGCTTGCCGCAGACCGCCTCATAGCCGGGGTTCTCCACATGGCCGCCGGCATAGCCGGAGAGCACCTCGGCCACCCCCTGCAAATGCCGGTAGGCGGCATCCAGGCACCAGAAGCAGCCCCCCCCCAGGATGGCGGTCTCGGTCGTCGGAGAGTCGGACATGGCGGGGCTCCTTGTCGTGAGGGTGCAGAGATGGGGTGCCCCGCGCGGTTGCGCATCTCCCCTCCCGCTTGCGCCGCCCCCGGGCGCGCGCCACCGTCGCGGCCATGCACAGCCCCACCCCCTTCCCGCCCCGCGATCCGGCCCTGGCCGGCTTCGACCCGCAGCGCCTGGCCGAGGCCGTGGCCTTCGCCGAGGCCCAGGACAGCCCCTTCCCGCGCGATATCCTGGCGCATCTGGAAGCCGGCTATTTCGAGCCCGCGCCCGATAATGAGGTGCTCGGCAACACCGCGCCGCGTGGCGCGCCGAACGGGCTGATCCTGCGCGAGGGCGCGCTGGTCACCCGCTGGGGCGACACCCGGCAGGTGGACATGACCTTCAGCGTGGCGAAGAGCTACCTCGCCCTGCTGGCCGGGCTGGCGCTCGGGGATGGGCTGATCGGCAGCCTGGATGCCCCGGTCTCGGCCAGCGTCGCGGACCCTGCCTTCAGCGGCCCGCGCAATGGCACCATCACCTGGCGGATGCTGCTGCAGCAGACCAGCGAGTGGGAAGGCACGCTGTTCGGCAAGGCGGAGCGGATCGACCGTGGCCGCGACCTGAAGCGCGAGGGCAGCGGCCCCAAGGGCATCGACCGCCCGCTGCAAAGCCCCGGCACCTACTGGGAATATAACGACGTCCGGGTCAACGCCCTGTCCCTGGCGCTGCTGCACCGCTTCCGCCGCCCGCTGCCCGAGGTCTTCGCCGAGCGGATCATGGCCCCCATCGGCGGCAGCCAGGACTGGCGCTGGGAGGGCTACCGCACCAGCTTCGTCGAGATCGGTGGCCAGCGCCTCCCCTCCGTCTCCGGCGGCGGGCATTGGGGGGGTGGCGTCTTCACCCATGCGGAGGATCAGGCGCGCATCGGGCAGCTCATGCTGCAGGATGGCGTGTGGGAGGGCCGCCGCCTCCTGCCCGAGGGCTGGGTGGCCGCCTGCACCACGCCCTGCGCCCTGAATGCCGATTATGGCCTGCTCTGGTGGCTGAATGGCCAGGGCCGCTATCCGGGTGCCAGCCGCGCCAGCTTCCTGGCACAGGGCGCCGGCGGCAATGTCATCTGGATCGACCCGGAGCACCGCATCGTCGCCGTCTTCCGCTGGCTGGACCCGGCGGCGCTGCCGGAGGTGCTGGCGCGGGTGACCGCCGCCCTGGACTGATGCCCTGGACTGATGCCCTGGGCTGATGGGGCGGGGGCGTTGACGCGGGGCGCGGCCGGGCCGAGTCTGGCCGCTTCCTCGCTGTTGGACGAGACATGACCGACCGCCTTTCTCCCGAAGCCGTCCATGCCGCGACGCTGACGCTCGACACGCATGTGGACATCCCCTGGCCGGAGACGCCCGACCCGCGCGGCGAGACCTCCCGCTGCGTGGATTTCCCCAAGATGGCGGCGGGCGGGCTGCGCGCCGTGGTCTTCGCCGCCTATCTGCCGCAGGGGCCGCTGACGGCCGAGGGCCATGCCGCCGCCGCCGCGCGCTGCGAGGCCATGCTGCGCAGCATCCGCGCCACGGCGGCCGGCGGCGGGCGGCGCATCGTCACCCGCGCGGCGGAACTGGCGGCCCTGGCGGGCAGCCCCGATCTCGGCGTGCTGCTGGCGGTGGAGAATGGCTATGCGATGGGCGAGGATCTCTCCCGCCTGGCGCTGTGGCGCGGCCTCGGCGCCTGCTACGTCACGCTGACGCATAACGGGCACAACCTGCTCTCGGACTCCGCCATTCCCCGCCCCGACCTGGGCGATGGCGCGGCGCTGCATGGCGGCCTTTCCGCGCTGGGCCGGCAGGCCGTGGCGGAGATGAACGCCCTCGGCCTGCTGATCGACGTCTCCCACGTCGCCAAGAGCGGCATGCTCCAGGCGGTGGAGATCTCGCGCGCGCCGGTGGTGGCCACGCATACCTGCGTGCGCGCCCTGCGCGACCACCCCCGCAACCTGGATGACGAGCAGATGGACGCCCTGCGCGCCCGCGGTGGCCTGATGCAGATCACCGCCGTGCCGAGCTTCCTGCGCGCCCCCGGCCCGGACGGCAAGGCCCGCGCCAGCGTGGCCGATCTCGCCGACCATGTGGATTACGCGGTGAAGCGCATCGGCCTGGAGCATGTCGGCCTTTCTTCCGACTTCGATGGCGGCGGCGGCGTGGCGGGCTGGATGAACGCGGCGGAGACGGGCCACCTCAGCGCCGAACTTCTGCGGCGCGGCTATGACGCGGCGGCGCTTGGCCTGCTGTGGTCGGGCAATTTCCTGCGGATCATGCGCAAGGCAGAAGAAATTTCCGCCGGCTGATTTTTTCTGTTTGGCGTCCCGCTTCGGCGTTGAGGCGGGACGCCCACTGAAAAAGTTTTTTGGTTCTTTTTTTCAAAAAAGAACGCTGCCTTCTTCCTCTTTCCCTGATGCTTTCATGCCGCGAGGCGGCGCAGGGCGGCGCGGAACTCCGCCGCGATGGCGGCGGCGTGGATATGCCGCCCTTCCCGCACCACCACGCGGCCACCGGCCACCACCTGCGTCACCGGGTTGCCCTGGCCGCTGAAGACCCAGGCATCCAGCACTTCATTCTCCTCCCGCCCGAACAGCGCCGGGTGATCGGGGTCCAGCACCACGAGATCGGCGCGCTGCCCGGCGGCGATGCCGGCGATGGGGCGCCCGCTGGCCTGCGCCCCACCCGCCAGCGCCGCTTCGAGAAGATTGCGGCCGGGCCAGGGATTCGCATCCTCCGTCGCCACGGAGCGCTGGCGCAGGGCGAGGCGCTGGCTGGTCTCCAGCTGGCGCATTTCGTCACGCGGCGAGATGCCGACATGGCTATCCGTGCCGAAACCAAAACGCCCGCCCGCCGCGCGATAGGCCGGCAGGCCGAAAATACCATCCCCGAGCGAGGCCTCCGTGCTGGGGCAGAGCCCGGCCACGGCGCCACTGCGGGCGAGGCGCGCGGCCTCCTCCTCCGTCATGTGGGTGCAATGGATCAGGCACCAGCGCGCATCCAGCGGCAGGTTGTCCAGCAGCCATTGCACGGGGCGGGCGCCGGTGGCCTCCAGGCATTCCGCCACCTCGCGCAGCTGCTCGGCGGCGTGGATGTGGATGGGGCCGGCGAAACCGGACAGCGCGCGCAGCATCTCCGGCGTCACCGCGCGGAGCGAATGCGGGGCAAGGCCCAGCCCCGCCTGCGCATCGCCGGCGATGGCGGCGCGGATGCCCTCGACGATGCGCCAGAAGCCGTCCAGGTCGTTGAGGAAGCGGCGCTGGCCCGGCACCGGGTCCTTCCCGAAGATTCCGCCGTGCCGGTAGAGGCTGGGCAGCAGGGTGATGCCGATGCCCGCGCGCCGTGCCGCCGCCAGATGGCGCAGTGCCATTTCCGCGCGGTCGGCATAGGGCGTGCCGTCCGGCTGGTGATGCAGGTAATGGAACTCGGCGATGCTGGTAAAACCCCATTCCAGGCATTCGGCGTAGAGCTGGGCGGCCACGGCCTCCGCATCCTCGGGCGAGAAGCGGCCGACGAAGCGATACATGGTGTGGCGCCAGGTCCAGAAGGAATCCGTGCCACCCTCGGCGGTGCGGGCCTCGGGCGGGGAGCGGCGCTCGGTCTGGCCCGCCATGGCGCGCTGGAAGGCGTGGGAATGCAGGTTGGGCAGGCCCGGCAGGGTGATGCCGGGCAGGCGCTCCGCCCCTTCCGCCGTGGCACCCGGCTGCACGGCGGCGATGGCGCCGCTGGCCTCCACCGTGATCCGCACATCGCGCGCCCAGCCGCCGGGCAACAGGGCCAGGGGGGCGAAGAAGACGGTCATGGCGGGCCTCCTGCGGAATGGTGGCGGCATGCTGATCGCGGTTGACGAAACTTGTCAAGACAACCATGCTCAACCCCATGCCCAGCGACGACGCCCCTTCCCTGCCGCCCCCGCCGAGCCCGACTTTATTGCCCACGCCGAGCCCGGCGACGCCGCGCTACCAGCAGATCAAGGCCTTCATCCTGAGCCGTGTCGCCAGCGGTGAATGGGGCGCGGAGGACCGCGTTCCCTCCGAGAATGAACTGGTGAAGATGACCGGCGTCTCCCGCGTCACCGTCAACCGCGCGCTGCGGGAGCTGGCGGATGCGGGGCTGCTGGTGCGGGTGCAGGGGGTGGGCACCTTCGTCGCCGGGGCCAAGCCGCAATCCAGCATCCTCGAACTGCGCGACATCGCGGAGGAGATGACGGAGCGCGGCAGCCGGCATGACAGCCGCGTGCTGGCGCTGCACGCGACGCGTGCCGATGCGGCGCTGGCCATGGGCTTCGGCCTGCCCGAGGGCGCGGAACTCTTCCGCTGCCGCCTCGTGCATCGCGAGAACGGCACGCCCGTGCAGTTCGAGGACCGCTATGTGAACCCGGTGATCGCGCCGCGTTTCCTGGAGCAGGATTTCACGCGCATCACCCCCTATCGCTACCTCACCTCCTGCGCGCCGCCGGAGCGGGTGGAGCATGTGGTGGAAGCCACGCGCCCCGAGCCCGAGACCGCCGCCGCGCTGGACATCCCGCCTGACGAGCCCTGCCTGCTGATCCACCGCCGGACCTGGTCCTGGCGCGTGGTGGCGACACGGGCCTGGCTGACCCATCCCGGCTCGCGATACCGCCTCGGCGGCGCGCTGGACTGACACCGAAGGAGTGGCCTGCATGACTTTCACCCGTCTGCGCAATGCCCCCGCCATCCGCGCCCCGCGCGGCGCCACGCTGACCGCCAAGCAGTGGACGACGGAAGCGGCGATGCGGATGCTGATGAACAACCTCGATGACGAGGTGGCCGAGCGGCCGGGCGAGCTGGTCGTCTATGGCGGCATCGGCCGCGCCGCGCGCGACTGGCAGAGCTACGAGACCATTCTTTCAGTTCTGAAGCGGCTGGAAGAGAACCAGACTCTGCTGGTGCAGTCCGGCAAGCCGGTGGGCGTGTTCGAGACGCATGCCGATGCGCCGCGCGTGCTGCTCGCCAATTCCAACCTCGTCCCCGCCTGGGCCAACTGGGAGCATTTTTCCGAGTTGGATCGCGCGGGACTCATGATGTACGGCCAGATGACGGCCGGCTCGTGGATCTATATCGGCAGCCAGGGCATCGTTCAGGGCACTTACGAGACCTTCGCCGAGGCCGGGCGGCAGCATTTCGGCGGCGACCTCGCCGGGCGCTGGATCCTGACGGCGGGCCTCGGCGGCATGGGCGGGGCGCAGCCGCTGGCCGGTGTCTTCGCGGGGGCCGCGGTGCTGGCGGTGGAATGCCAGCCCAGCCGCATCGAGAAGCGGCTGGAAACGGGGTATCTCGACGCCCGCGCCGACAGCCTCGACGAGGCGCTGGCGATGATCCGGCAGGCCTACACTGAAAAGAAAGCGATCAGCGTCGGGCTGCTCGGCAATGCCGCCGAGATTTTCCCCGAGCTGGTGCGGCGCGGGGTGAAGCCGGACATCGTCACCGACCAGACCAGCGCGCATGATCCGGGCAATGGCTATCTGCCCGCCGGCTGGACGCTGGCCGAGTGGGAGGAGAAGCGGCAGAGCGACCCGCGCGCCGTGGCCGCCGCCGCCCGCCGCTCGATGGTGGCGCATGTGCAGGCGATGCTCGACTTCCAGGCGATGGGCAGCGCCGTGCTCGACTACGGCAATAACATCCGGCAGATGGCGAAGGATGAGGGCCTGGCCAATGCCTTTGGCTTCCCGGGCTTCGTGCCGGCCTATATCCGCCCGCTCTTCTGCCGTGGCATCGGCCCCTTCCGCTGGGCCGCGCTCTCCGGCGACCCGGAGGATATCCGCAAGACCGATGCGAAGGTGCGCGAGCTGATCCCCGACGACCAGCACCTGCATCGCTGGCTCGACATGGCCCAGGAAAAAATCCAGTTCCAGGGCCTGCCGGCGCGCATCTGCTGGGTGGGTCTGGGGCAGCGGCACCGCCTCGGCCTCGCCTTCAACGAGATGGTGGCGAAGGGCGAGCTTTCGGCGCCCATCGTCATCGGCCGCGACCATCTGGATTCCGGCTCCGTCGCCTCGCCCAACCGCGAGACGGAGGCGATGAAGGATGGCACGGATGCCGTCTCCGACTGGCCTTTGCTGAATGCGCTGCTGAACACGGCCTCCGGCGCCACCTGGGTGTCGCTGCATCATGGCGGTGGCGTCGGCATGGGTTATTCGCAGCATGCCGGCATGGTGATCGTGGCCGATGGCACGCCGGATGCGGCGCGGCGGCTGAAGCGCGTGCTGTGGAACGACCCGGCCACGGGCGTGATGCGCCATGCCGATGCCGGCTATGACATCGCCATCGCCTGCGCCCGCGAGCAGGGGCTGGACCTGCCGATGCTCAACGGAATGGGGCGCTGATCATGGGCGGCCTGCTCCCCATCACCCCCGGCCAGGCGAGCCTGGCCGATCTGCGCGCCCTGGCCGAGGGCGCCACGCCCGCCCTGCCCGCCGGCTGGGAGGCGCCGCTGGAACGCGCCGTGGCGGCGCTCGCCGCGCGCATCGACAGTGGCGAGGCGCTCTATGGCGTCAACACCGGCTTCGGCAAGCTGGCGAGCCAGCGCATCGGGCGCGAGGATCTGGCGAAGCTGCAGCGCAACCTGCTGCGCAGCCATGCCGCCGGGGTGGGGCCTTTCCTGCCCGCGCCGGTGGTCCGGCTGATCGTGGCGCTGAAGGCGCTCTCCCTCGCGCGGGGCGCCTCGGCCGTGCGGCCGGTGGTGGTGGAGGCGCTGCTGGCGCTGCTGCGCGCCGGGGTGCTGCCGGCCATTCCGGCCAAGGGCTCGGTCGGCGCCTCGGGCGATCTGGCGCCGCTCGCGCATCTCTCCCTCGTGCTGATCGGCGAGGGCGAGGCCTTCCTGGGCGATGAGGTGCTATCGGGGGCGGAGGCGCTGAAGCGCGCCGGCCTCGCGCCGCTGGAGCTGGGCCCGAAGGAAGGGCTGGCGCTGCTCAACGGCACGCAGGTGTCCACCGCCCTCGCCCTCACCGGGCTGTTCGCGGCGGAGCGGCTGTGGCGCAGCGCCATCACCGCCGGCGCGCTCAGCGTCGATGCCGCGCGTGGCTCGGACACGCCCTTCGACCCGCGCATCCACGCGCTGCGCGGCCAGCCGGGGCAGATCGCCGCCGCCGCCGCGCTGCGCGGGCTGCTCGCCGGCAGCGCCATCCGCGACAGCCATCGCGAGGGCGACAGCCGCGTGCAGGACCCCTATTGCCTGCGCTGCCAGCCGCAGGTGATGGGCGCCTGCCTCGACCTGCTGCACAATGCCGCCGCGACGCTGCTGCGCGAGGCCAATGCCGTCACCGACAATCCGCTGGTGACGGAGGAGGGCGAGGTGCTCTCCGGCGGCAATTTCCACGCCGAGCCGGTGGCCTTCGCCGCCGATACGCTGGCCCTGGCGCTGGCCGAGATCGGCGCGCTGTCGGAACGCCGCATCGCCCTGCTGACGGACCCGGTGCTCTCCACCCTGCCCGCCTTCCTGGTGCGCGAGGGCGGGCTGAATTCCGGCTTCATGATCGCGCAGGTGACGGCGGCGGCGCTGGCCAGCGAGAACAAGTCGCTCGCCCATCCGCGCAGCGTGGACAGCCTGCCGACCAGCGCCAACCAGGAGGACCATGTCAGCATGGCCACCGGCGCGGCGCTGCGCCTGGCGGAGATGGCGGACAATGTCGCCGCCATCCTCGCCATCGAATTGCTGGAGGGCGCGCAGGGCGTGGAGTTCCACCGCCCCCTCGCCTCCTCCGCGCCGCTGGAGGCGGTGGTGCGCGCCATCCGCGCCGTCGCCGCGCCCTGGGAGGAGGACCGCCACATGGCGCCCGACATCGCCGCGGTGAAGCGGCTGGTCGAGCATGGCGCCTTCGACGGGGTGCCGCTGCCATGAGCGGCTTCGACCATGTCTGGCTGGAGGCCAACCTCGCCACCATGGAGGGGGAGGGCCTCGGCGTCATCGAGGATGGCGCGCTGGCGGTGAAGGAGGGGCGCATCGCCTGGGTGGGGCCGCGCGCGGCCCTGCCCGCGCAGGACGCGCCGGTGACGCGCTGCGGCGGCGCCTGGATCCTGCCCGGGCTGATCGACTGCCACACCCATCTCGTCTTCGGCGGCAACCGCGCGGCGGAGTTCGAGCAGCGGCTGGCGGGCGCGACCTATGAGCAGATCGCCCGCGCGGGGGGCGGGATTTTTTCCAGCGTGCGCGCCACCCGCGCCGCCAGCGAGGAGGAACTGCTCGCCGCCGCCACGCCGCGCCTGCAAGGGCTGATGGCCGAGGGCGTGACGACGGTGGAGATCAAGTCCGGCTATGGGCTGGACCTCGACTCCGAGCTGAAGATGCTGCGCGTCGCCCGCCGCCTGGGCGCGGAGCATCCGGTGGAGGTGGTGACGAGCCTGCTCGCCGCCCATGCCGTGCCGCCGGATTTCCCCGGCGGGGCGGAGGCCTATACCGATCTCGTGGCGGGGGAGATCCTGCCGCTGGCGGCCCGCGCCGGGCTGGCCGATGCGGTGGATGCCTTCTGCGAGCGCATCGCCTTTTCCCCGGCGCAGACGGAGCGCGTCTTCGCCGCGGCGCGCGCCGCCGGGCTGCCGGTGAAGCTGCACGCCGACCAGTTGTCCGACCTGGGCGGCGCGGCGCTGGCGGCGCGCCACGGGGCGCTTTCGGCCGACCATCTGGAATATGCCAGCCCGGCCGGGCTGCGCGCCATGGCGGAGGCCGGCACGGTGGCCGTGCTGCTGCCCGGCGCCACCTATTTCCTGCGCGAGGCGAAGCACCCCGATATCGCCGCCATGCGCGCCGCCGGGGTGCGGATGGCGCTGTCCACCGACATGAACCCCGGCTCCTCCCCGGCGCGGTCGCTGCTGCTGATGCTCAATCTCGGCTGCACCCTGTTCCGGCTGACGGTGGAGGAGGCGCTGCGCGGCGTCACCTGCCACGCGGCGGCGGCGCTGGGGCTGGCCGATCGCGGCGTGCTGCGCGCCGGGCTGCGGGCGGATTTCGCCCTCTATGGCATCGGCCGGCCGGCGGAGCTCTGCTACTGGCTGGGCGGCCATCCCTGCCTCGGCCGCGTGGTGGGCGGGCGGTGACGCCGGAGGCGCTGGCCGCGCTGATCCACCAGGGCCTGCCGCTGGCGGCGGAATGGGGCATCGAGGTGGTCTCGGCCGGGGCGGGGGCGGCGGTGCTGCGCCTGCCGCCGCGCGCCGCCCTGCTGCGCCCTGGCCCCACCGTCTCCGGCCCGGCGCTGATGGGCCTGGCCGATATCGCCATCTGGGCCGCCGCCATGGCCGATACGGAGGGCGAGCAGGACGCGCTGACCGGGACGCTGACGGCGAGCTTCCTGCGCCCCGCCGGCAGCGGCGCGGTGCTGGCCGAGGCACGGTTGGTGCGCCAGGGCCGGCGCACCCTCTATGCCGAGGTCTGGCTGCGGGCGGAGGGCAGCGCGCAGCCCTGCGCGCATGTCACCTCCACCTGGCTGCGGGTGTGAGAGACGGCCTGAGAATCCCCCGCCCCCTCCCCCTCAGCGGATGGGTTTCCAAAGGCCTCAGGCTTTTGGTGGCCGCGCAGGTGACGAGAGGGGCGAGGCCCCTCTCAGGACTGCGGTTCGTCTTGGCACAGGGCCGCTGAGGGGCTGGTGGGGCGCCGCCGGGGGGGAATCCTGCGCAGAGGCATGGCGGTGGGGCCGGGCAGCTATGAAGAATGCCGCCTCACCGCTGCCCTGTGGTTATATCCGCAAAGATCCCAAAAAATGAGACGGCCCTGCATGCCGGTCATTGCTGGAAAAGCCTGCCGTCTGTCGCTTTCATTGCGCTGAACGTTCAGAAATCCTTGCGCTGTTGCGCCTCTTCAGGGTTTCCAACAGGTTTAACCGCATTTCGGTTAAACTTCATATTGCGTTGCAGCATCAGGTGCTTAGCCACGTCGTGAAGCTTGCAGTGGGCGCCAGAGCCACGTATTTGCGGGCTTGCGCCGCCGCCAATTCCGTGCGGGGCGGGCAGAATGGAGCAGCCGGATGGTCCAAGGCGCCGAAGCGGGCACCACCAAGCGTCGCGGCAAGGCAAAGACCCCCCCGACCAATTCGGGCGGGCTGTCGCAGGAACAGATGCTGCAGGCCTACCGGGACATGCTGCTGATCCGGCGCTTCGAGGAGAAGGCGGGGCAGCTCTATGGCATGGGCCTGATCGGCGGCTTCTGCCACCTCTATATCGGGCAGGAAGCGGTCGTCGTCGGCATGCAGATGTGCCTGCTGCCGGGCGATCAGGTCATCACCTCCTACCGCGACCATGGCCACATGCTGGCCTGCGGCATGGAAGCCCGCGGCGTCATGGCCGAGCTCACGGGCCGCATCGGCGGCTACTCGAAGGGCAAGGGCGGTTCGATGCACATGTTCAGCCGCGAGAAGGGCTTCTTCGGCGGCCATGGCATCGTCGGCGCGCAGGTCAGCCTGGGCACGGGCCTCGCCTTCGCCAATGCCTATAGCGGCAATGGCAATGTCTGCCTGACCTATTATGGCGATGGCGCGGCCAACCAGGGCCAGGTCTTCGAGAGCTACAACCTCGCGGCGCTGCACAAGCTGCCGGTGGTCTACATCATCGAGAACAACAAGTACGGCATGGGCACGAGCGCCGACCGCGCCTCCGCGTCCAAGGACCGCTCGAAGGATGGCAGCCCCTGGGGCATCCCCGGCGAGCAGGTGGACGGCATGGATGTCGAGGCGGTGAAGGCCGCCGGCGAGCGCGCCGTGGCCCACTGCCGCGAGGGGAAGGGCCCCTACATCCTCGAGATGCAGACCTACCGCTATCGCGGCCACTCCATGTCCGACCCGGCGAAGTACCGCACGCGGGAGGAGGTGCAGAAGATGCGCGAGCAGCATGACTGCATCGAGACCGCCCGCAAGAAGCTGCTGGAGGGTGGCCTGCCGGAGGACGATCTCAAGAAGGTCGATGACGAGGTCAAGCGCATCGTCGCCGATTCCGCCGAATTCGCGCAGACCTCGCCCGAGCCTGACGAGAGCGAGCTGTGGACCGACGTGCTGCTGGAGGCCCGCTGAACCATGGGTGCCACGATCCTGATGCCCGCCCTCTCCCCCACCATGACCGAGGGGAAGCTGTCGCGCTGGCTGAAGAAGGAAGGGGACGCGGTCAAGGCCGGTGAGATCATCGCCGAGATCGAGACCGACAAGGCGACCATGGAGGTCGAGGCGGTCGACGAGGGCACGCTGACGCGCATCCTCATCGCCGAGGGCACCGAGAATGTCGCGGTGAATTCCGTCATCGCCGAGCTCGATGGCGGCGAGGGCGGGGCCACCGCCGCGCCCGCCGCCCCGGCCGTGCCGGAGGCCAGGGCTGAGG
>NZ_JANFNY010000026.1 GCF_024437745.1 Roseomonas sp. GC11
CGACAACCCGCCTTCAACCGCAGCGACGACACGGTCGCGAAGATCACGCGATAAGGCTCGACCCATCCCTGCCGGCCTCCTTCGCCCGCACGGATCGTGAATCAGAAAACCGCGCCCATGTGAATCCCCATCGATTCAACCCGCTCGAAAATCGCTCCAGCTTCACGCTGCCGCGGCTGACTCGGCCATTCGGTTGCGGCACAAGAACCAGCACAGCCATCGACTTGCCGCAGCCGCTTTCGCCGACGACGCAGAACGCCTCACCCGCCGCCACGCGGAAGCCCGCGCGGTCCAACACCCGCACCGCGCCAAACTCGACGCTGAGATCCTGCTCCTCCAGCTGCGCGCTCATCGCTCGCGCCGCCTTGGACTCAGCCCGTCATTCAGGCCGTCGCCGATCAGTCTCCAGCATGTCAGCGCGGTTGAGGCCGAGGAAGCTGAGCCCGCCCTCGAACAGGATGGCCGCGCCGATGGTTAGCGTGCCCGAGATCCTCAGCGGCGGCAGCGCATTGGGCAGGATCAGCCGCCACAGGATCCGCCCGTCCCGCACGCCGGCGGCACGGGCGGCGCGCACAAAATCCAGCTCGCGCAGGTGCGGCACCTCGGCCCGCGCCGGCCAGAGCGCCAAGGCCCATGGTGCCCCCCTTGCCCTGGCCGACGAAGGAGCCGCAGCGCTGGAGGCGGTGGGCTGACTGCTCCGCCTCCTCCTCTTTGGCAGCCCCCGGGGTGTGGATGCACCGGCATGGATCCCCTGGGGTGCGGCCGGTGAAGATCAAAGGGCCTTCTCTCCCAGGCTCAGAAGCCGCCGGGCAGGAATGCGGCAGGGGCGGCGGCTGGCGGGAAGGGGTTGAAGCCGGGGGGTGTCATGGCGCGAGGCTTCCAGGAGGCGAGGGGGCGGCCTGGGCCGCCCCGCTCCCCCCCCCTGAAAATCTGTTCTCATGGCGCATGGATACGGTTTCTGATGGCTGGCGCGGGATACCGCTCAGAGGCGTTCCAGCGCCAGGGCGATGCCCTGGCCACCGCCGATGCACAGCGTCACCATGCCGCGCCGGACCCCGTCGCGGGCCATGCCATGCAGCAGCCGCGTGGCCAGGATGGCGCCGGTGGCGCCGATCGGGTGGCCATGGGCGATGGCACCGCCCTCGACATTGATGATCTCCTCCGGCAGCCCGAGTTGCCGCGCGACCGCCAGGGGGACGGCGGCGAAGGCCTCGTTGATCTCGATGCGCTCAAGCATGCCCATCGTCCAGCCGGCACGCTCCAGGGCCTGCCGCACGGCCGGCACGGGGCCAAGGCCGAACAGCCCGGGCTCGACCGCCGCGACGCCGAAGCCGGCCAGCCGCGCCATGGGGGTGAGCCCCGCGCGCTCCGCCGCCTCGCGCCCGGCCACGATCATCGCCGCCGCGCCGCTGTTGAGGCCGGGGGAATTGCCGGCGGTGATGGTGCCCTCTGTCTGGAAGGCCGGGCGCAGCCGGGCCAGAGCGGCTTCCGTCGTCTCGGGGCGTGGGGCCTCGTCCTGGCGGAACACCTCCTGCCCCTTGCGCCCGGGCACGGGCACCGCGACGATCTCGGCGGCGAAATGGCCCGCCGCCTGCGCCGCGCCGAAGCGCTGCTGGGAACGCGCCGCCCAGCGGTCCTGCTCCTCCCGGCTCAGCCCGGCCTGCCGCACCAGCTCTTCCGTGTGCCAGCCGGAATGCTGGCCGGAAAAGGCATCCTGAAGCCCGTCGCGCAGCATGCTGTCATGGATCTCCGCCGGGCCCATGCGGTAGCCCCAGCGGCCGCCATCGAGCAGGTAGGGGGCGCGGTCCATGTTCTCCATGCCGCCGGCGATGGCGAGGTCATATTGCCCGGCGCCGATCTCCTGCGCCGCCGTGAGGATGGCCTGCGCGCCGGAGCCACAGACGCGGTTGACCGTCATCGCCGGGACGGTGACCGGAAGCCCGCCGCCGAGCGCGGCCTGCCGGGCCGGGTTCATGCGGTTTCCGGCCTGGATGACATTGCCCATCACCACGCCGCCGACGCGCTCGGCCGGCAGGCCACTGCGCGCCAGCACCTCGCGCACCACCAGGGCGCCGAGCTCGGTGGCGGGGATGCCCTTCAGCGTGCCGTTATAGCCGCCGATGGGGGTGCGAACGGGGTGGCAGAGCAGGATCTCGGGCTTGTGCATCGGTTGCTCCGGAAGCGTGGGGGGGAGAAGGGCGGCGGCTCAGCCTGGGCGCCGGAACCAGGCGCCGCCGCGCACGGCGAGGAAGAGGAGGCCGCCATAGAGCACCAGGGCCAGTGCGACCGCGGCGAAGAGCGCATCGAGCGAGCCGGTGAGGCGCAGCGCCAGCCATCCGCCCGGCACGGCCACCGCCAGCCGGAGGAAGCCGGCGGCCAGCGGCCAGCCCAGCCGACCCGCCCCCTGGGAGGCGAAGTAGAGCGCCAGCCCCAGGCCGAAGAAGCCATAGGCCGGCCCCGCCCAGCGCAGATACTGGCGCCCGGTGGCGATCATGCCGGGCTCGGTGCTGAACAGCCCGAGCCAGGCGTCCGGCCAGAAGGCGGCGGCCAGCCCCACCGCCTCGGTGAGGACGAAGGCGATGGCACCGCCGGTGAGGGCGATGCGCAGGGCCCGCTCCCGCTGGCCGGCGCCGATATTGGTGCCGACCAGCGCCACCAGCGGCGCGCCCAGGCCGAAGGCCAGCGGCACCAGCAGGTATTCGAGCCGCGCCCCGGTGCCGTAGCCGGCCACCGCCCCGGTGCCAGCGGCGCCCGCCACCAGGGCGGTGACGGCGGCGATGGTCACGTTCGTCAGCAGCGAGGTGAGCGCGGCCACCGCGCCGATGCGCAGGATCTCCCAGGCCAGCGCGCCGCGCAGCGGCAGCCGGCGGAAGCGGGCGGGGTTACGGCCTGAGAGGACATACCAGCCGAGCGCCACGCAGCCGCCGAGGTAGAACAGCAGAAGAGCCGCCCCCCCTCCGGCCACGCCGAGCCCCGGCACCGGACCCAGCCCGAAGATCAGCAGCGGCGAGAGCGGTAGCAGCAGCGCCACCCCGGCGCAGATGACGAGCGCCGGCACCAGCATGTTGCCGGTGCCGCGGATGATGCTGGCCAGCCCGTTCATCAGCCAGAGCAGCGCATTGCCGGCGAAGACCACGTCCGAATAGGCCACCGCCGCATCCAGCGCCGCGCCCTCGCCCCCCAGGGCCGCATAGAGCGGCCGCCCGAAGAGCAGCATGATGGCGGAGCAGGCGAGGCCCAGCACAAGGTTGAGCAGCAGGGCGTGCAGCACCAGCGCATCCGCCACCTCCTGCCGCCCGCCTCCCAGCGCCCGCGCGATGGCGGAGGAAATGCCGCCGCCCAGCGCCCCGGCCGAGACCATCTGCATCAGCATCACGGCCGGGAAGACCAGGGCCATGCCAGCCAGGGCATCGGTGCCCAGCCGGGAGACCCACCAGGTTTCGATCAGCCCGGTGGAGGCCTGGGCGAGCATGATCAGGATATTCGGCCCGGCCATGCGCAGCAGCATCGGCAGGATGGGGGCGTGCAGCAGCCGCAGCGTACGCGGGTCCGTCACCCGCGCGCCGCTGGCCGCCGCTGTGCCGGCGGGCAGTGTTCCGCCGGGCGCGCTCACGCCGCGGCCGCCGGCCGGTAGCGGGCGGCGGCGTGGCGGTGCGAGAGGTCGGGCCCGAGCGCCTGCCGTGCCGCATCCGCCGCCTCCCAGGCCGCCATGTCGGGCAGGGAGGGCAGGGTCACCAGCTCACCCATGTCGAGCCCGGCCAGAGCGGCCTCCACCATCTCATCAGCCTCCATCACCATCTCCGGCGGCAGGGTGGCGACATCGATGCCGGCGGCCTCCCACAGCGCGGTGCGGGTGGCGCCGGGCAGCACCGCCTGGACGCGGATGTTGCGCCCCGCCAGTTCGGCGTTCAGCCCCTGGGTGAGGGCCAGCACATAGGCCTTGGTGGCGGCATAGACGGCGTTGAAGCGCTCCGGCGCCAGCCCGAGGACGGAGGCGATATTGACGAGCGTGCCACCGCCGCGCGCCACGAAGCCGGCCGCCGCCGCCTGCGCCAGCCGCGTCGCGGCGATGACGTTGAGCTGGACCATCGCCTCCAGCCGGTCAGGGTCGGAGGCGAGGACCGGCGCGGCGATGGCGGAGCCGGCATTGTTCACCAGCATGCCGATGGCCGGATCCTCCCGCAGCCGCGCGGCAATGCGGCGCAGCGCCTCCGGATCGGCGAGGTCGGCCGGCAGGGTCTCCACCTGCCGGCCGGTTTCCTGGCGCAGCCGGAGGGCGAGGGCCTCCAGCTTCGCGGCATTGCGTGCCACCAGGATCAGGTCGTGGCCGCGGTGGGCCAGGCGGTCCGCATAGAGCGCGCCGATGCCGGAGGAGGCGCCTGTGATGAGGGCGGTGGTCTGGGTCATGAGGGGCTCTGGGATTTAATAATGACGATCTCAATTTATAATCAGGTTGTGCCGGCCGCCATGTCTGTCAAGGCAGTTCCGGCGGGGCGAGGAGGCTGGCGATGGCAAGGGTGACGAAGGCACAGGCAGCGGCGAACCGGGAACGGATCCTGGAGGCGGCCGCGCGGCTGTTCCGCGAAGGCGGCACGGTCGCGGTGGGGGTCGATGCGCTGACCCAGGCGGCGGGGCTGACCCATGGCAGCCTCTACAGCCAGTTTGGGTCGAAGGAGCGGCTGCTGGCCGAGGCGCTGCGGCATGCCCTGTCACGGGGCCTGCTTTCCGCCCCGGTGGAGCCGGAGGCCAGCCCCGCCGCCGTGCTGGAGGCTGCCATCCACAGCTATCTCTCGCCACGGCACCGCGACGCGCCGGGCCAGGGCTGTGCCCTGGCCGCCCTGGGCTGCGAGGTGCCACGGCATGGGCCGGAGGTGCGGCGCAGCTTCACCGAGGGGGTCCGGCAGGCGGTCGGCCGTCTCGCCGCGCTGCTGCCCGGTGGCCGCCGGCCGGCCGAGGCGGATGCGATGGCCATCCTCGCCACGCTGGTCGGCGCGCTGGTGCTGGCCCGTGCCGTCGATGACGCGGCCCTCTCCGATGGCATTCTGGAGGCCGCCGCCGGCCGCTTGCGCGAACCCCGCGCGCCCCTGGACGCCGGCCAGGGCACGGCCGGGGAAGCGGCCCAGGTCACGCTCCAGGGCTGAGGCCTGCCGCTGGCGCCAGGTGCTGGGCGGGCACCCCATAGCGCGGCGGAACAGGCGGGAGAGATTCGCCTGCTCGGCTTTGCGGCCAGGGCCCTTGTGCTCGGTGTGACCGCGCCCGGGCGGTGGCGGTGCCTGCTGGGGCCACGGCGCGGGATATGCTGCTGCGTGCCGCCGCCGCGCGGGTCATCAAGGCGGAATAGGACGCGCCCTACCTGGCCCATCCCCAGTTCGAACCGCCTTGCGCCCTGGCGCGCTTCACCGCCAATGGCGGGCTGGAGCTCTGGCTGCCCAACCCGATGCCGGAGATGTTCCAGGCCGTCGCAGCCCAGGTGGCGGGGATCGAGCCCGCGCGGGTGGCGCTGCTGTCGCCCCTGTTGGGTGGCGTCTTCCGCCGGTATTTCCTCCATGCCTTCGCCAATCCCTTTCACCGGGCGATCCGCCTGGCCAAGGCGGTGGGCCACCCTGTGAAGGTGATCTGGAGCCGCGAGGAGGAGTTCGCCCGCGACGCCGTGCGGCCCATGGGCTTTATGCGCTTCCGGTCCTCGTGCCCCGCCAGATGCCGGCCGTGCATGTCCGCATCCTGGAAAGCGGCGCGCCGATGGGGGCGTCGGCGAGCCCGGGTGCCGCCCCGGCCATGGCCAATGCCGCCGCGCCCTGAAGGCAGGGGCGGACCTGCTCCGGGACGCGCGGCCCGGCTGGGCCGGGTGAGGGCGGTGCAAGCCCGGGGGCAATATCCTTTGTGCGCAGCGTCAGGGTTCGGCGGGGGCCAGCCTCCTTTCGGACGGTCCCTGCCAGCCGGGCGCCATGGCCATGTGGCGTGCCGCGATCCAGCCGAAGGCCAGGGCCGGCCCCAGCGTGATGCCCCCGCCCGGGTAATTGCCGCCCATGATGCTGGCCATGTCGTTGCCCGCCGCATAGAGGCCGGGCACCGGCTGGCCCGCCGCGTCCAGCACCTGGGCATGGCCGTTGCTCCGCAGCCCGGCGAAGGTGCCGAGATCCCCCACCACGACTTCGACGGCGTAGAAAGGCCCCTCGGCGATCGGCGCGAGGCAGGGATTGGGCTGGAACTCCGGGTCGCCATTGAAGCGGTTATAGGCTGTCGCGCCCTTGCCGAAGGCATGGTCCTCGCCCGTCGCGACATCGGCATTCCAGCGGGCCAGGGTTTCCGCCAGCCCCGCCGGGTCGATGCCGGCATGGCGCGCCAGTTCTTCCACGCTCCGCCCCGTCTTGAGATAGCCGGAGCGAAGATGTGGCCCGACCGGCACCGGGAAGGGTTTCACGAAACCCAGGCCGAAGCGGCGCAGGAAGGGCCTGTCCACCACCAGGAAGGCGCGGGCGGGCTGGCCCGGGGGCGTGGCGGCGAACAGCGCCTGGATGAAATCGTGATAGGAATTGGCTTCGTTCACGAAGCGCCGGCCATCCGGCAGCACGGCGATCAGCCCCGGCTTCGCGCGGTCGATGAAATGCGGGAAGACGCCGAAGCCGCCCTCCTTGCGGGGCACGCGGGAGACCGGCACCCAGGCGGCGGCATTGGGGTAGCCCTGCTCCACCACGCCGCCCACGCCCTCGCCCAGGCGCAGCCCATCCCCGGTATTGCCGGAGGGCGCCGGCGAAGAATGGCCGGTATTGTCGCGGTCATGCGGGAAGAGGGCGCGGCGGCGTTCCTTGTCCTGCGGGAAGCCGCCAGCGGCCAGCACCACGCCGCGATGGGCCCGGACGCGCAATTCCCGCCCATCACGCCGCAGGATGGCGCCGCGCACGGCACCGCCCTCGCGTTCCAGACGCAGGGCGGGAGCCTCGGTCCAGATCTGCACGCCACGGTCGAGCGCACTGCGGAAGAGCCGCGCGGCCAGGGCATTGCCATTGGTCAGCAGCATGCCCCGCCCGTTGAGCGCGAGATCCCGCAGATGCGCCGCCAGCCGCCCCGCGACATAGGCGGCCGAGGCGAGCGAGCGGGTGGCATTGAAGAAATGCTTCAGCTCCGGCCCTGAGCCGACCATCAGCCCGACGAAGGTCAGTTCCGGCAGGGGGGGGCGGAGGCGGCGCAATTCCCGGCCCAGTTCCTGCGCCCGGTAAGGCTGCGCCTTGATCGACCGCCCGCCGGAACGCCCCCCCGGCGCCGTCGGGTGGTAATCGGAAAAGGCCGAGGCGGGCTCGAATTGCAGCGCCGTCTCGCGCTCGAAGAAATCCACCGCCTGCGGCCCGGCCTCCAGGAAGGCATCCACGGCCTCGGCATTGAAGTGGTTGCCGGCCTCATGCCGCAGATAGGCGCGGGCTGCCTCCGCCGTATCCTCGATGCCGTCGCGGCGCGAGACAGGGTTGTCCGGCACCCACAGGAAGCCACCGGACAGCGCGGTGGTGCCGCCGACATAGGGTTCCTTCTCGGCGACGATGACCGAGAGGCCGCGCGCCGCCGCGGCCACCGCCGCCGACAGCCCGCCCGCGCCCGAGCCGACGACCAGGACATCGCATTCCACCGTGTCGCTCACTGCCTTTTCCTTCCCATGCTGGTGTCTTGGGCCTGGTGTCTTGGGCCGCCATCCGCCCGGGGCGGCGCTCACACGGCCAGGTAGCCGCCATCGACCACCAGCGTGCTGCCGGTGACGTAGCTGGACATGTCGGAGGCCAGGAAGACGACCGGGCCGACCAGTTCCTCCGGCTCGCCGTAGCGGCCCATCGGGATGCGGGCCAGGAAACGTTCGGAGCGTTCCGGGTTCAGCCGCGTCGCCTCGGTCATGCGCGTGGCGAAGGTGCCGGGGGCGATGGCGTTCACCCGCACGCCTTCCGGCGCCAGCTCCTGCGCCAGGGCGCCGGTCAGCGCCCGCACCCCGGCCTTGGAGACGGGATAGCTGACCGAGGTGTTGGTGGCGACGAAGGCGGCGATGGACGCGATGTTGATGACGCGCCCCCGGCTGCGGCGCAGCGCCTGCAGGAAGGCGCGGGTGACGTTCAGCGTGCCGCGCAGATTCACCTCCATCGCCGCGTCCCAGGCCCGGTCCAGCGCATCGTCATCAATGCCGTGGCGCGGGCAGAGGCCGGCATTGTTCACCAGCACCGACACTTCGCCCCATTCCGCCGCCGCGCGCGCCGCCAGGGCGCGGCAGGCCGCGGCATCGGTGACATCCAGCGCGGCGGAAAAGGCCGTATGGCCCTCTGCCGCAATGCGCGCGGCGGTGGCGGCGGCCAGGGTGGCGTCGATATCGGTGGCGATGAGGCGCGCGCCATGCCGGGCCAGCCCCAGCGCCATGGCGGCGCCATTGCCTTGCCCCGCGCCGGTGACGAGGGCGAGTTGTCCTGACAGCAGCATGCGCGACCTTTCCTTCCCAGGCCGCCGGGCCTGCATGGGCCCCGCTGGCCGCCCCTTCCGTCGAGGGGAGGGGCCTGGGGCAGAGGGGAGCATGGAGCGAATTTATTCGCAATAGACAAAAATATTGGCGTGGACCGTTTTGCTCGTTGCGTAGGATTTTGCCGCCGCATAGCCTCCTGTCAGATCCGGGCATGCAAGACCCGGCGGGCACAGGGGAGGAAAGCGCGCCGGCCCGCGCCGCCTTGGCTTGCCTCCTGTCCTGGCCAGAAAACCGCCGCGCGAAGGGCGCGTGGCGAGACAGGAGGAAGCAATGCAGTACCGACCCACCCGCCGTGACCTGGGGCGTGGCGCCCTGGCCGCGCTGCTCGCCGCGCCCGCGCTTCCTGGCCGCGCCCGCGCGCAGGCGCAGCCCGTGCGGCTCGGCTTCAATGGCGACCTCGCCGCCTCGCCCTCGGCGCAGTCCGGCCGCGCCGCCGTCACCGGCATCGAGGCGGCGATCGAGGATGTGAACCGTGAAGGCGGAGTGCTGGGCCGGCCACTGGCCCTTGTCATCCGCGACGACCTGTCGCAGCCGCCCAAGTCGATCCAGAACATGAGCGACCTGATCGACAACGAGAAGGTCGTGGCCGTGCTGGGGCCGACGAATTCCGGCAATGCCCTGGCCTGGCGGCATATCCCCAACCAGAAGCGCATTCCCGTGATGGGCTGCATCGGCTCGGCCACCGACATCACGAAGCCGATGCGCGAGGGGGCGGAGAACTACATGTTCCGCGTTGGCAGCGTGGACCGCACCCAGGTCGTCACGATCATGGGCTATGCGAAGAAAAATCCGCGCACCGGGCGGATCGGTTTCCTCACCGAGACCACCGGCTATGGGCAGGGCGGGCTGAAGGACCTGCAGGAGGTGGCGGCGGCCCAGGGGCTCTCACCCGTGGCGAGCGAGAAGTTCAACGTCAACGACACGGACATGACCTCGCAGCTCGCCAAGCTGCGCGCGGCGGGGGTGGAGACGGCGCTGGTCTGGGCGCAGGGCACGCCGATCGGCCAGATCATGCGCAGCATGGAGAAGATCGACTATTTCCCCACCGTGCTGACGAGCTGGGCGGCCGACAATCTCAGCTTCATCAATGCCGCCGGCCCGGCGCTGGCGGAAAAGCCGATCTTCCTGCGCACCGTCTCGGAGGAGCGCACGCCCTTCCAGCAAGCCTTCTTCGACCGCATCCGCCCGCGGCTCGACGCGGATTCCGCCTTTTCCTTCGCCGTGCATGGCTATGACGGCACCATGCTGCTGGCGCGCGCCATCCAGCAGGCCGGGCGCACCGATGGCCCGGCCGTGCGGGAAGCGCTGGAAGACCTGCAGGGCACGCTGCGCGGCTACGCCAAGACCTATGACAAGCCCTTCAGCAAGACCGAGCGCGAGGCGCTGACCGCCGCCGACCAGCGCTGGACCTGCTGGCGCGGCGGCAAGCTGGCCGCCTACAGCGATGCCATCGTCGGCAGCCTGCGCCCCGAGGACTTCAAGGGCTGATCCCGCCCGGCCCCGTGCGCGGCGCGGGGCCGGAGGCTTCCACCACGCCCCGGAGAATCATCGCCCGTGCTGGCAACCCTGCTGCAAGCCCTGGTGAGCGGGCTGGCGATTGGCGGCGTCTACGCGCTGCTCGCGCTCAGCTTCAGCATCACCTTCACCACCACCCGCACGCTGAACTTCGCCCAGGGCGAGTTCATCGGCGTGGGCGCGTTTCTGGGCGTCACCCTGCTCTACCTCCTGGCCCCGGGCGAGGGCGGCAGCTTCTCGGCGCTGGCGCCCGTGGCGGCGGAGGGGGGGCGCTATCCCGTGGCCGCCGCCGCCGCCGGCGCGGCGCTGGGCGCGCTCGGGCTGCTGCTGTTCCTCGCCGCCATCCGGCCTTTCGCCGGCAAGCCCGGCATGTCCTGGGTGATGAGCACGATCGGCTTCGGCATCATCCTGCAATCGCTCGGCCTGGCGGTCTGGGGCCCGGCGCCGGTGAACATGCCATCGCCCTTCGGCGATGGCGTGATCCGCCTGGGCGGCGCCGGGGTGCGGCCGCAGGAAGTGGCGGTGCTGGTGGTGGCGGTGCTGCTGATGCTGGCGCTGGACATCACCCTGCGCCGCACCCGGCTGGGCAAGGCGATGCGCGCCGTGGCGCATGATCCGGCCGTGGCGGCGCTGATGGGCATTCCCGTCACCGCCATCATGCTCGGGGCCTTCGCGCTTTCCTCCGCCCTGGCGGGGCTGGGGGGCGTGCTGGTGGCGCCCATTGCCTCCGCCTCGCTGTTCATGGGCATGGGCATCGCGCTGAAGGCCTTCTCCGGCGCCATCCTGGGCGGGCTGGACAATCCGCGCGGCTGCATCTTCGGCGGCTTCGCCCTCGGCCTGCTGGAATCCGGCGTGGCGCTCTGGCAGGCGCAATGGCGCGAGATCGCTGTCTTCCTCATCATCATCCTCGTGCTGGCCATCCGTCCCAACGGGATTTTCGGCCGGCGCGCGCTGGACAAGGTGTGAAGCCGATGCGCCACGCTCTGCTGGCCACCGCCGTCGCCGGACTCGCCGCCCTGGCCGCCGCCGTGCTGGAGAATGACTTCTATCTGCGCATCCTCTTCAACATCGGCATCTATTTCCTCTGCGCCGCCGGCATGAATGTGCTGCTGGGCTTCGCCGGGCAGAAATCGCTGGGCCAGGCGGGGCTTTTCGCCGCCGGGGCCTATGGCGCGGCGCTGCTCACCACCTCGGCGCTCGATCTCGGGCCGTGGCTCGCGCTGCTGCTGGCGGTGGGGATCGCGGCGGGCTGTGGCGTGCTGATCGCCGTGCCCTCGCTGCGGGTCCGCGGCCCAAGCCTGGCGATGGTGACCCTGGCCTTTGGCATCGTCACCGAGAAACTGGTGACGGAGGCCGAGATCTTCGGCGGCGCCATGGGCATCTATGCCATCAAGCCGCTGACTTTCGCCGGTGTGCCGCTGGAGATGGTGCAATGGGTCTGGCTGGTGGTCGCGCTTGGCCTCGGGCTGCACCTGCTGCTACGCAATCTTCTGACCGGGCGCTATGGCCGCGCCTTCCTGTCCCTGCAGGCGGATGAGGTCGCCGCCGCCGCCGTCGGCGTCGCGGTGCACCGGACCAAGGTGCTAGCCTTCGTCATCGCCGCAGCCACCTGCGGGCTGGCGGGCGCGCTGGTGGCGCAGCAGAACCAGTATATCAATTCTGATTTCATCACCTTCCACCTCTCCATCTTCATCCTGCTGCTGGTGCTGTTCGGCGGGGCCGGCTCCTTCGCCGGTCCGCTCCTGGGGGCGGTGACGCTGACGGTGGTCAGCGCCCTGGTGGCGCGCTGGGCCTGGATCGAGCATTTCGTCCAGGGCGCGCTGCTGCTCTTCGCGCTCTATGTCATGCCCAAGGGGCTGGCGGGCGTGCTGGGCGGCCTGCTGCGCCGCGCCAGGGGGGCTGAGGCACCCCGCCGCGCCGGGGTGCCGGGGCTGGATGCCGTGCTGCCGCGGCGGCCCGATGCCCCGGCGCCCGGAACGTCGCTGCTGGAGGCCAGCCGGCTGAACAAGGCCTATGGCGGTGTCCGCCCGGCGCGGGAGATCTCGCTGAGCCTGGAGGCCGGGCAGATCCATGCGCTGATCGGCCCCAATGGCGCAGGCAAGAGCACACTGATCAACATGCTCTCCGGCGTGGTGCGCCCGGATAGCGGCCGCATCGCCTTCCGGGGGCAGGCGCTGGAGGGCGTGGCGCCACATGCCGTCTGCGCCCGCGGCATTGCCCGCACCTTCCAGAACCTGCGCCTGTTCCGCGAACTCTCCGTGCGGGACAATGTGCTGCTGGGCCAGCATGCGCGGATGCGCAATGGCTTCTGGTCCTCCCTGCTCGGCCTGCCCCCGGCATGGCGGGCGGAGCGCGCGGCGGCGGCGCGGGTGGAGGAGATCCTGCGCTTCCTCGGCCTTGCCGCCCTGGCCGGGCAGCCGGCCGGGGCCCTGCCCTATGGATTGCAACGCCGGGTGGAACTGGCCCGCGCCCTGGCGACCGAGCCGCATCTCCTGCTGCTGGACGAGCCGGCGGCCGGGCTGAACCCGCAGGAGACGGCCGAACTCGGCCAGCTCCTGTTGCGCATCCGCGCGCAGGGCATCACCCTGCTGCTGGTGGAACACCACATGGATCTCGTCATGGGCATTTCGGACCACGTGACCGTGCTGGATTATGGCGCGGTGATCGCCGAGGGCACGCCGGCCCAGGTGCAGGCCGATCCGCGCGTGATGGCGGCCTATCTCGGCACCGAGGAGGCGGCGGAAGCGCCGCCCGCGCCCCGGCTGGCGGTGGGGGCGTGAGCGCGATGCTGGAGGTCGTTGACGCCTCGGTCGCCTATGGGCCGATCGAGGCCGTGAGCGGCCTGTCCATCCGTGTGGAGCCGGGGCAGGTGGTGGCCATCGTGGGTGCCAATGGCGCGGGCAAGACCACGCTGATGAAGGCCATCGCCGGCATCCTGCCCCTGGCCGCGGGCCGCATCCTGCTGGAGGGGAGGGATATCACCGCCATGCCGGCGCATCGCCGGGTGGCGGCGGGCCTCGCCCTCTCCCCGGAGGGGCGGCAGGTCTTCCCCGACCAGAGCGTGCGGGACAATCTGGAACTCGGCGCCTGGTGCCGCGACCTGCGCCCCGCCGCCCTCGAAGCGGCGATCGAGGAGCAGTATGCCCTCTTCCCCCGCCTGCGCGAGCGCCGGGACCAGATGGCGGTGACGCTCTCCGGCGGCGAGCAGCAGATGCTGGCCATCGCCCGCGCCCTGATGGCCCGCCCGCGCGTGCTGCTGCTGGACGAGCCCTCGCTCGGCCTCGCGCCGCTCGTCATCCGCGAGATCTTCGCCATTATCCGCGGCCTGCGCGCGCGGGGCATCACCGTGCTGCTGGTGGAGCAGATGGCCAACCTCGCCCTCGGCATCGCCGACCATGCCTATGTGCTGGAGACGGGGCGCGTCACCCTGTCGGGGAGCGGCGCGGCGCTGCTGCAGCATCCGCAGGTGCGCGCGGCCTACCTCGGCGCGGGGCACTGACCGGCGCCACGGGGGCCGCGCTGCGGTAGCCCAGCCCGGCGGAAAGCCGCCGGGCCAGGGCGAGCACGGCGGCCGTCTGCGGGCTGTCCGGCCCGCAATCCAGCATCCCCGCATTGCCGATGGCGGTGACGGCCAGCTGCATCTGCTCCATATGGTCGAAGACCGGGGCGCTGACGGCATTGATGCCCGGCACCGGCACGCCTTCCGTGGTGGAATAGCCCAGGCTGCGGATGGCGGCGATGTCGTGCTCCAGCCGCGCGGCCGAGGTGGCGCGGCCGACCTTGCGGTTGGTGCCGCCGATGCCGCGCAGCTCCTCCTCCAGCAGCGGGCGCACCTGGGCCATGGGCAGGAAGGCGGCGAAAAGCTGCCCCGTCGCCGTGCCGGTGATGGTGTAGACCGAGCCGGCGCGCAGATTGACGTGGATGGCCTGGTTGGACTCCTGCACCTGGATGATGGTCGGCCCATGCGTGCCCCAGACCGCCAGCGTGACCATCAGCCCCATCTCGGCGGCGAATTCGGCCGCCGCCTTGCTGGCCATGCGCAGCGGGTCGGAACTGCGCATCCGCGCCAGCCCGACCTCCAGCGCGAAGGGGCCGAGGGCGTAGCGGCCGCTGGCCTCATCCTGCTCCACCAGCCCGAGCTTGCGGAAGCTGAGCAGATAGGCATGGGCCTGGGCCGGCGTCAGCGCCGCCGCCTGCGCCAGGTCGCGCAGCATGGCGGGCTGGCCGATCCGCACCAGCGCTTCCAGCAGCCGGCCGCCCACCTCGACCGACTGCACACCCCGCCCTGACACCATGCCGCCCAGCCTCCATACGCGGCAGGGCCGAGAGGCCCCGCGCCGCGCAATATCGCCGCATCCCCCGGGCGCGTGAAGGGCGGGGCCGCGACCTCAGTCGAGCACGATGCCGCGTTCCCTGATCAGCGGCACCCAGATGGCGCGCTCGGCCTGGATCAGCGTGCGGAACTCGTCCGGCCCGCCCGTGAGCGGCTCCAGCCCGATGCTGCGCATCTTCTCGGCCACGGCGCGGTCCTGCTGCGCGCGGGCCAGTTCCGCCGTCAGCCGCTCGGCGATGGCGGGGGGCGTGCGCGCGGGCACCACCATGCCCTGCCAGGCGGAGGCCTGGAAGCCGCCAAGGCCGAGCGCCTCCTGGATGGTGGGCACATCCGGCAGATCCGGGTGGCGGGCGGCGGAGCAGATGGCCAGCGGCTTCACCCGGCCGGAGCGGAGATATTCGGCGCCGGAGGGCAGGTCGAGGATCATGGCCTCGAAATTCCCCGCCAGCAGGTCGTTCAGCGCCGGCGCGGCGCCGCGATAGGGCACGTGGTTGAAGCGGGCGCCGGTTTCCTTCGACAGCCGCTCCATCGTCAGGTGATGCGGGGAGCCGATGCCGGGCGAGCCATAGTCGATCTGCCCCGCGCGGGCCGTGGCGGCCTCGAACAGCGCGCGGGCGCTGGTGAAGGCCGAGTTCTGTTTGACCGTCAGCACCAGGTGGAAGCGCGCCATCAGCCCGATGGGGCGGAAATCCGTGTCCGCGTTGTAGGGCAGGCTGCGGAACAGGGCGGGGTTGAAGACCAGCGTGCCATTGTCGGCGCTGAAGAGGGTGTAGCCATCGGGCGCGGATTTCGCCGCCGCCTCGGCGCCGAGATTGGTGGCGGCGCCGGGGCGGTTCTCCACCACCACCGGCTGCCCGATGCGGGAGGAGAGGGCCGCGCCCAGGATGCGCGCCAGCGTGTCCGTGCCGCCGCCCGCGGCATAGGCGACGATCCAGCGCAGCGCGCGCTCGGGATATTGCTGCGCCTGGGCGCCGCGCCAGGGCAGGGCGGTGGCGAGCCCCGCCGCGAGCGTGGCGCGGCGCGAAAGGCTGGTGATGGTCATGACGTTTCTCCCGCTGGGGCGGCGGGGCGGCCGGATCTTCGCGCCGGCTTCATCCCGCCATCTCGGTATCCACGCCCTCAGGCCAGGGCGGCACCGGAGGCCGCCCCGCATGTCCGGCGCCGGGGTGGAGGGCGCCGGAAACCTGCCGCCACGCGCGAAGGCCGCGCGCTCAGCGCTCCAGCTCGGCGGATTTCATCGCCGTGCCATGCTCCAGCGCGTGCCACATCTCCACATCGCGCGCGGCGGTCCAGATGCGCGGGGTGTCGATCCCCTGCGCCTCGTCATAGGCGCGGCTGACATTGAAGGGCATGCAATGCTCGAAGATCACCCAATGCCCGTATTTCGGGCGCATCGCCGCCATCGCTGCGTCATAGACCTCCTTCAGCGAGGCGCCCCTGGCCACGCCGGCCCTGGCGATGGCGAAGAGGTCGGTGGTGAAGTCGATCGTGCCCTGGATGGCCCCGTCCACCTCGGCCCTGTTCACCAGGCTGCGGCCGCGCCCGGGCACCAGCTTTTCCGGCCCCAGCGCGCGGATGGCTTCCAGCGTGGCGGGCCAGTCGGCGAAGTGCGCGTCGCCGCAATAGGGCGTCGCGCCGAATTCCACCGTATCGCCGGCGAAGAGAACTTTGTCCTGTGGCAGCCAGACCACCGTATCGCCGGCGGTGTGGGAACGGCCGATATGCAGGATCTGCACCTCCCGCCGGCCCAGCCACAGCGTCATCCTCTTGTGGAAGGTCAGGTGCGGCCAGGTGAGGCCGGGGATGCTCTCCTTGCCACGGAACAGGCGGGGGAAGCGGCCGATCTCGCTGTCCATGTCCTGCTGCCCGCGCTCCACGATCATGCCGCGCGTGACATCGGAGGCGATGATCTCCGCCCCCTCATAGGCCGTGGCGCCGAGCACGCGCACGGCATGGTAGTGGCTCAGCACGACATGCCGGATGGGCTTGTCGGTGACCTTGCGGATGCGGCTGATCACGTCGCGCGCCATCTGCGGCGTCGCCTGGGCATCGAGCACCAGGACGCTGTCATCGCCGATGACGACAGCGGAATTCGGATCGCCTTCCGCGGTGTAGCCATAGAGGCCGGGGCCGAGTTCCTCGAAGGAGATCACCTTCTCGGCGAGGTCGGTGGTGCTGGCGAAACCGGACATTTTCGTCGTTCTTTCCTGGAGAAGAGAGGGGGGCAGCCTCAGGCCACGGCCTGCAGGACGGGGTCCTGCCCGGCCGGGACCACGCCGTGGCGCGCCAGGGCCATGGCCTGGCGCAGCACCGCCGCATCGCCGACATGGTTGGCCAGCAGCAGGATCAGCTTGGCATTGACCAGCCGGCTCTGCTCCGGCGTCAGATCCTGGTGCAAGGCCACCAGCGCCTCATAGAAATCATCGGGGAAGGCGATGTTGGGCTCGGTGTTCAGCATGGCATCTTCCTCACGCATGGCCGTCACGCATACCCGGTGGCGCGGGCGAGCGCCTGGCGCAGACAGGCCGGGTCGAAGCGCCGCCAGCGGGCGCAGACGTGCTGATCCGGCCGCAACAGATAGAAGGTGCCAGGGCGCGCATCATAGCGGCGGGCCAGCAGGCCTTCGGTATCCTCCAGCACCAGCACCCCCTCCACGCGGTGTGCCGGCACGCCGCGCGGCACCACCAGCACCGGGCGCAGCATCTGGCGCAACGCCTGGCCGCCCGCCGGGAGGGCGCGCAGGGCTTCCTCGGCCACCGCCGTGTCGCCATCGCTGAACAGCAGGCCGATAAAGGCACCGCTGCCCAGGGCGGACAGAAACCAGCCATCGCCGGCCACGCCGCGCACCGGCGCATCGGCGGCCGGCGCGCCCGGCACCAGGGGGCCGGAAAAGCCATCCGCCGCCACCTCTGGCGTGTTGAGCGCGGAGTCGGTGTAGGTGCTGGGCCGCGACAGGCGGCCGCTATTCACCAGCCGCCGGGCGAAGACGCAATCGCGCGCCAGTTCCAGCGTGGCATCGCGGAAGGCGCGGCTGGCCTCGCTCTTCGGCGTGATGAAATCGGTGCTGCGGGTCGAGTTGCGGATGTTCTCATCCGCGGCGAAGACGCGCTCCTGGTCATAGCTGTCCAGCAGCGCCTCCGGGGCCAGGCCCTCCAGCACGAGGCGCAGCTTCCAGGCGAGGTTCTCCGCATCCTGCACGCCGCTATTGGCGCCCCGCGCGCCAAAGGGGGAGACGCCATGCGCGCTATCCCCGGCGAACAGCACGCGGCCGTGGCGGAAGCGCTCCATGCGCAGGCAGGAGAAGGTGTAGACGCTGACCCATTCCAGTTCGAAGGTCCGCCCGGGGCCCAGCAGCGCCTGCACGCGGGGAATGACGCGCTCCGGCTGCCGCTCGGCTTCCGGGTCGGCATCCCATCCCAGCTGGAAATCGATGCGCCAGATGCCATCCGGCTGCCGGTGCAGCAGCACGGACTGGTTGGGGTGGAAGGGCGGGTCGAACCAGAACCAGCGCTCGGCGGGAAAATCCGCTTCCATCCGCACATCGGCGATCAGGAAGCGGTCGCGGAAGCTGCGGCCCTTGCTCTCCAGCCCCATCGCCTTGCGGATCGGGCTGCGCGCGCCATCCGCCGCCACCAGCCAGTCACAGCGCAGGCCATAGCTGCCCTCGGGCGTGGCGACCCGCAGCGTGACGCCCTCCGGCCCTGGCTCCAGCGCCTCCACCCGGTTCTTCCAGCGGATTTCGAGGTTGGGCAGGGAGATGGCGCGCTCCAGCAGGAAGCCCTCGGCATAGTATTGCTGGAGGTTGATGAAGGCCGGGCGGGCATGCCCTTCCTCCGGCAGGAGATCGAAGCTGTAGACAGGATCTTCCCGGAAGAAGACTTTGCCGCGGTTCCAGGTGACGCCCTTGTCCACCATGCGCTGCCCGCAGCCCAGGCGGTCCCAGATATCCAGCGTGCGCTGGGCGAAGCAGATGGCGCGCGAGCCACTGGAAAGCCGGTTGTCGTCATCCAGCAGGAGGACCGGAACGCCCTGCTGCGCCAGATCAATCGCCGCTGTCAGCCCGACCGGGCCGGCGCCAACGATCACCACCGGATGGCGCGCCGGGGCGGGCGCGTCCTGCTCGGGCGAGCGGGTGTAGTCCAGCACAAGGCGCTGATAGTCGACAGCCGCTGCGGCGCTGCTGCTCATCCTGTCCTCCCAGGGCCACCTTTGGCGGTGGCTTCATGACATTCTCTCTGGCTCCGGCCTTTGCAGGGGCCGGTTACTCGGCGTCGGGCTGCCGCTCCGGCACCGCCGCGAGGAAGGCCGGCAGGGTGGCGGAGGCGGCCTCGGCGGCCAGCAGCCGCGGCAGGCCAGACAGATCGCAGCCAAAGCGCCGCGCATTGGCGAGCTGCGGCACTAGGCAGAGATCCGCCAGCCCTGGCGCGGTGCCGAAGCAGAAGGGCCCGGACTGCCGGGCCAGCAGGGCCTCGCAGGCTTCCAGCCCCTCCCGGATGATCCAGCGCGCCCAGCCCGTGACATCGGCCTCCGCCACGCCCATGCCGCGCAGCCGTGCCAGCACCTTGAGGTTCTGCACCGGGTGGATGTCGCAGGCGATGGCCTGGGCGAAAGCGCGCACGGCGGCCCGCTCATCCCGCCCGCGCGGCAGCAGGGGCGGGTCGGGCCAGCCTTCCTCCAGCCATTCGCAGATGGCCAGGGATTGCGTCAGCACCGCGCCCTGCTCCGTCTCCAGCGCCGGGACCAGCGCCTGAGGGTTCAGCGCGCGATACGCCGGCGCGTGCTGCCCGCCATGGCGCAGGTGGTGGAACACCGGCTCCGCCTGAAGCCCCTTCAGGTTCAGCGCGATGCGCACCCTCCAGGCGGCGGAGGAGCGGAAATAGCCATGCAGGCGCATGCCCTCCGCCCTCACGGTGCCGGGGCGGCGGGCAGGATGCGGGCGCGGCATTCCCCGAAGCCGACCGGGGCCGCGCCCTCGCGCGCCGCGCGGGCGCGCAGGATGATCTCGTCGCCATCCTCCAGGAAGCGGCGCGTCTCGCCGGAGGGCAGCGCCACCGGCTCGCGTCCGCCGCGCGTGCTCTCCAGCAGGCTGCCGAAGCCACCGGCCTCAGGGGCGGAGAGGGTGCCGGAGCCGAGCAGATCGCCCGGGTTCAGGTCACAGCCGCCGCTGGTGTGGTGCGCCACCATCTGCGCCACGGTCCAGTACATGTGGCGGGTGTTGGACAGCGCCAGGCGGTGCGGCGCCAGGCCACCTTCCCGCATCGCCGGGGTCGAGATCAGCACCTCCAGATCCAGGTCGAAGGCGCCGGCGCGCTGGTCCGCCGCATCCAGCAGATAGGGCAGTGGGGCGGGGTCGCCCTCCGGGCGGGCGGGCTGCGGCACGCGGAAGGGGGCCAGCGCCTCCGGCGTCACCACCCAGGCGGAGAGGGTGGAGGCGAAGTTCTTCGCCAGGAAGGGCCCCAGCGGCTGGTACTCCCAGGCCTGGATGTCCCGCGCTGACCAGTCGTTCAGCAGGCCATAGCCTGCCACATGCTCCGCCGCGCGGGCGATGGGCACGGGCTCGCCCAGCCTGTTGCCGGTGCCGATCCAGACGCCGAGTTCCAGCTCGTAGTCCAGCCGCTCGCAGGGGGCGAAGCGCGGCGCGGCGTCATCCGGCCCCTTGATCTGGCCACGCGGCCGGCGCACCGGCGTGCCGCTGACGCGGAGGGAGGAGGCGCGGCCGTGATAGCCGATGGGCACGTATTTGTAGTTGGGCAGCAGCGGATTGTCGGGGCGGAAGACGCGGCCGACATGGGTGGCGTGATGGATGCCCACGTAGAAATCGGTGTAGTCGCCGATGCGCGCGGGCAGGTGCATCGCGCAGTCCGCCGCCGCGTGCAGGCAGGGCTCGGCGCGCTTCCGGTCCGGGCTGCCCTCGGCCAGGATGGCGGAGAGGCGGGCGCGCAATGCGCGGCGCGGCGCGGCGCCGAGGGCGAGGAAGGCGTTCAGCGTCTCGCCCGCGGCCGCGCGCGCCGCCATCTCGGCCGAGCCGCTGAACAGCCCCGCCCGCAGCGCGGCGGAGAGATCCAGGATGCTGTCGCCAATCGCCACGCCGCCGCGCGGCGTGCTCTCCCCCGGCGGGGTGAAGATGCCGAAGGGCAGGTTCTGGATGGGAAAATCCGCATGCCCCTCCGCCCCCGCGACCCAGCAGCGCAGGGCCGGGTCATGGGTGGCGTCGAGATCGGGGGCGGCGGGCGCCAGGGTGATGCTCAAGGCCGGCGGTCCTTACGGGCGCGAGGGATCGAAATGCTTGCGCAGCCCCAGGCCATAGCCGGCATAATCCTTCTGGAATTGCGGCGCCTCGGCGGCATAGCGGGTGACGTGCTGGGGGAAGCGCGTCTCGAACATGAAGGCCAGCGTGCCTTCCAGCTTGTGCGGTTTGAGGTCGGCATTGCTGGCGCCCTCGAAGGCGGCGAGATCCGGGCCGTGCGGCAGCATGCAGTTGTGCAGCGAGAAACCGCCGGGCACGAAGCCGCCGCCGGTCTTGGCGTCATAGACGCCATAGATCAGGCCCATGAACTCGCTCATGATGTTCATGTGGTACCAGGGCGGGCGGAAGGTGTTCTCCGCCACCAGCCAGCGGTCCGGGAAGATGACGAAGTCGATATTCGCCGTGCCCGGCGTGTCCGAGGGCGAGGTGAGCACGGTGAAGATCGAGGGGTCGGCGTGGTCGAACAGCACCGGGCCGACGGGGGAATAGCGCCGCAGATCGTATTTGTAGGGCGCGTAGTTGCCATGCCAGGCCACGACATCGAGCGGCGAATGGGCCAGCTCCGTCTGCCACAGCCGGCCGCCCCATTTGATGGTCATGGTCGAGGGTGCGTCGCGGTCCTCGAAGGCCGCCACGGGCGTCATGAAGTCACGCGGATTGGCCATGCAGTTGGCGCCGATCGGGCCGCGCTCCGGCAGGGTGAAGGCGCCGCCGTAATTCTCGCAGAGATAGCCGCGCGCCGGCTGCTCCCCCGCCGGCCCCTCGGGCAATTCCACCCGCAGCTTGACGCCGCGCGGGATGACGGCGATTTCGCCGGGCGCGATATCGATGATGCCGAATTCCGTCCACAGCCGCAGCGCGCCCTGCTCGGGCACGAACATCATCTCGCCATCGGCGTTGTAGAAATACGCATCCCGCATGGAGCGGGTGACGAGGTAGATATGCGAGCCCATGCCGGCCTGCGCCGCGGCATCGCCCGCCGTGGTGATGGTGCGGATCCCCTCGAGGAAGGAAACACCTTCCTGCGGCAGTGGCAGCGGGTCCCAGCGCAGCGGCGCGGGGGGCATGACCATCTCGGCGCAGGGGGCGGTGCGCCACAGCCCGGCCCCGACCTCGCGGAACTGCCCCCAATGTGCCACGGTCGGGCGGATGCGGTAGAGCCAGGAGCGTTCATTCGTCGCGCGTGGCGCGGTGAAGGGCGAGCCGCTGAGCTGCTCGGCATAGAGGCCGTAGGCGCATTTCTGCGGCGAGTTGCGGCCGATCGGCAGGGCGCCGGGGAGGGCCTCCGTCTCGAAGCCATTGCCGAAGCCGGAGAGATAGCCCGTGCTGCCCAGCCTCTCCGCTTGCGCGGCGGCAAGGCCAGATCGTAGGGACAGGTTCATTTGGTGTCCTCCCGGGAGTGCGGTGCCTGCGCTGTCCTGGCCGCGCCATCCGATTCATATCGTCTCATATGAGATTAAAAGCGAAAACATGCCGCCGAGCAAGCCCCTTGTCGAACCGTTGATCCTGCGGGATTTCCTGCCCTATCGCCTGTCCGTGGTGACGGAGGCGGTCAGCAGCCTGTTCGCCACGCGCTACCAGGAACGCTTTGGCCTCAGCATTCCGGAATGGCGCGTGGTGGCGGTGGTGGGGCAGCAGGGGGAACTGTCCACGCAGCAGGTGATCGAGCATACCGGCATGGACCGCGTGCGCGTGAGCCGTGCCGTGATCCGCCTGGCCGACAAGGGCCTGCTGGAACGCCGCGCCCATCCGCAGGATCAGCGCGCCCAGGTGCTGCGCCTGGGCGAGCCGGGCCGAGCGATCTATGAGGAGATCGTCCCCCTCGCGCGCGATCTCCAGGCGCAGCTTTCCGCCGCCCTGACGCCGGAGGAATTGCGGACACTGGGCGAGATTCTCGACAAGATCGGCCACCGCACGCACGAAATGGCCGGGGAGGAAGAGGCCGGTGGCCCCGGCGGCTGAACGCCACCCTCTGGCTCGTCCCCATGGCTCGTCCCCTGGCGTTGCGGATTGCCGGCCTCGCGGGGGCGGACTATCCTCAGGAAGAATGCCGCCAGCCGTATCTCCTTTCCGCACAAGACAGATCAGCGCCCATGCCCGGACGTTCCGCTCCATGACCTTCGCCGTCACGGGCATTCTGTTGCGAGGCGGGTGGCCTCATCGCATCTTCCACGCCCTTTGGCGGGCTCTGGCGCCTGCCGCCCCCGGCCCGGAGGCATGGCGATGAAGCGCCGGGCACTGCTCGCCGCGCCTTTCCTGGCCATGGCCCGCCCCGCCGGGGCAGAGGCGGGGGGCGGGGCCAGCGGGGGCGATGGGGAGGATTGGCCCCGCCGCATCACCGACATGGCCGGGCGGGAGGTGGTGCTGAAGGCGCCGCCGCGCCGCGTGGCCCTTGCCGAAAGCGCGGTGCTGCTGAACCTGACCCTGATCCATCCCGACCCCGTGCCGCTGCTGGTGGGCATGGGCGGGGATTTGCGGCAGATCGACGCCCATGCCCTGGGCGCCATGACCCGCCGCTGGCCGGCCCTGGCCCAGGTGCCGCTGCTCAGCCGTCAGGTTGGGGAAGACCTGCCGGTGGAGCGGTTGGTCGCGCTCGCCCCGGATGTGGTCATCATGGCGGCCTGGCAGCAGCGCCGTGCCGGCACGGCCGAGGCCCTGCGCGTGCTGGACAGCGCCGGCGTGCCGGTGGTCTTCGTCGATTTCTTCATCAACCCGCTGCGCCGTGCCCTGCCCTCGCTCCAACTGCTGGGCGAGGTCTTCGGGCGCCGGGCGGCGGCGGCGGAATACGCGGCTTTCTATGAGGCGAAGCTCACCGGGCTGCGTCAGGCCGTCGCCGGGCGAACGGGGCCGCTGACGCTGTTGCAGGCCTTCCCGGGCCGTTGGCCCTGCTGCTGGGTCTCGGGCGAGCAGGGCGGGGGAGAACTGCTCGCGGCGCTGGGCGGGCGCAATGCCGCGCGCGGCAGCCTCGCCACGCCCGGTGGTGGCACGCTGGGGCTGGAGCAGATGCTGGCCCTGGAGGCCGAGGTCTATATCGGCACGGGGGTGTCCGGCGGCGGTGGCGAGGGCGAAGGCATCCGCCTGGGCTGGGGCGTCGAGCCCGCCCAGGCGCGGCGCAGCTTCGCGCGCGTGCTGCAGGCGCCCGAGCTCGCGCATCTGCCGGCGATCGGCCGGCACCGCACCTTCGGCTTGTGGAACCCGCTTGGCGGCACGGCGCTCAATATCGTGGCGCTTGAGGCGATGGCCGGCTGGCTCTACCCCGACCTCGCCCCCCGCTTCGACCCGGCGGCGAGCCTGGCGGAGATCAACCGCCGCTTCGCCGCCCAGCCCTGGGAAGGCACCTTCTGGACCGGTGCCTGACCTACCAGCGGTAGGACAGGTTGGCGATCACCGTGCGCCCGGTGCCATAGTAGCAGTAATAGGCGCTGCTGCAGGAGGCGACATAGCGCGTATCGGCGATGTTGGAGGCATTCACGGCCAGCCGGTAGTTGCGCCAATCATAGCCGATGGTGGCATCGGCCAGGGTGACGGCCGGCATGCGGTAGGTGTTGGCGTTGTCGCCATAGAAATTGCCCATGTAGCGCAGGCCACCGCCCAGGCTGAGGCCGGCGAGCGGCGAGTCCTCGGCGAAGCGGTAGCGGGCGAAGAGGCTCGCCATATGCTCGGGCACCAGGGCCGGGCGGTTGCCTTCATTGCCGGTCGTGGTCCGGCCGCTGGCGACCGCGCTGTCCTGCGTGATCTCACCGAGCATGTAGGTATAGGCGCCGATCAGCTGCCAGCCGCCGCCAAGCTCCGCCAGGGCCTCGACCTCCAACCCCTTCACATTCACCTCGCCTGTCTGCACCTGCACCGAGGCGCCGGCCGAATTGGTCGTGCGTGTCGTCACATTGCTCTGCGTCAGGTCGAAGAGGGCCGCGGAGAGGAAGCTCTGCCGGCCGGGCGGCTGGTATTTCAGGCCGATTTCGTATTGCTCGCCTTCCGTCGGGCGGAAGGCCTCGCCGGTCAGCCCGTTGGTGCCGATCACCGGATCGAAGGAGGTCGAGTAGCTGACATAGGGGGAGAGGCCATTCTCCGCCGCATACATCAGGGCGATACGGCCCGTCGTCGCGCTCTGGTCCTGGTCCGTGCGGGTGCGTGTCAGATAGGAATTCTGCTCGGTGCTGGCCCAGTCATGCCGCAGCCCGGCGACGAGGATCCAGTTCCGCCAGCGGAGCTGGTCCTGCAGGTAGAGGCCGAGCTGGCCGAGATTGTCCGAGCGGTCGACAGCCGAGAGCCAGCTCCTGCGCGGATCAGCGACGGCCGCGCCATAGACCGGGTTGAAGATGTTGATGGCGGGCGCCGTGCCGAAATAGCTGGCATAGGTGCCCCAGAACTGCCGCGCATCGGCGCCGGCCAGCAGCTTGTGCGTCACCGCGCCGGTGGTGAAATCGGCCTGCAGGCCATTGTCGAGATTGAGCGTCTCGGACCGCTCGCGCTGGACGAGGGCGCCGCGGCTGAGCGTCGCACCGCTGAGCGAGCGGCCATACATCGTCTCATAGGCGACGCGATTGTAGGTGTAGCGCGCATTCTGGCGGAAGGTGAAGATCGCATCGAGACGCCGCTCGATATCCCAGCCGAAGGTCACGGCCAGCACGTCGGAGCGGTTGTAGCTGTCCTCGCCAAGATAGCGGCTGACGGGAATGCGCCCGCTCGCGGTGTAGAGCGTGCCAGTGGCGGGCAGGCCGATGGGGGAGCCGCCCTGGTCATACTGATAGGAGGAGAGCAGGGTGACGCGAGTGTCGTTGTCCGGCCGCCAGGTGAGGGCAGGGGCGATGAAATAGCGGTCGTCTGGGACGTTATCGACGCCGGTATCGGCGTTCCGCACCAGGCCGGTCAGGCGGTAGGAGAACGCGCTGCCCTCGCCCAAGGGGCCGCCCAGGTCGAAGCCCGCCTGCAGGCGGCTGTCGGTGCCGGCTGACAGATTCACCTCGCCGAAGGCCGTTTCGGTGGGCCGTTTGCTGACCATGTTGATGAGCCCGCCCGGCACGCTCTGCCCGTAGAGCACCGAGGAGGGGCCGCGCACGATCTCAATGCGCTCCAGGCCGTAAAGCTCAGTCGAGGTCGGCCCCAGGGTTCGCATCAGGCGCAGGCCGTTGAGATACTGGCTGGCCCGTGCGTCAAAGCCGCGCAGGCGGAAGGCATCGAAGCGCGGGTCATAGCCCGAGAGGCCGGTGGTCATGCCCGGCGTGTAGCGCACCGCCTCTTCTACGCTGCGCGCCGCCTGGGCCTCGATACGGTCGCGGGTGATGACGGTGACGGCCTGGGGCGTCTCGATCAGCGGCGTGTCGGTCTTTGTCGCGCCGAGGGCGCTCTCCGCCACGATGCCCTGGACGGGGGCGGTGGCCTGGCCACGCTGGGCCTGCACATCGATCGTCGGCAGCACCGTCACGTCCTGCGCCTGCGCGAGGGCGGTGGCGGGCAGCAGCAGAAGCGCGGTGGTGGTGCGCAGCAAGGCGCGGAGGGTGGGCGTCATGGCGGGGCGTGGCTCCTGGCGCTTGGTCAGGGCCGCACTACTTCAAGTAATAATCATTTGCAAATTGTAGCGACGCTGGCCAGGGAACGCATGGTTGGGTTTCCAAAGGCCTCAGGCCTTTGGTGGGGAGAGTTTGAGAGGGGCGAAGCCCCTCTCAACAGTATGCGCGTTCTCGTAAACGGCCTCTCAGGCTTCCGCCAGGATGCCGGCACCGCTGTGGGCACTCTGGCGGAGCCGCTGGAGGAAGGAGTCTTCCAGCATCAGATCGGCCTCGGTGACCAGCGCGCCGCGCGCCACATCCCGCCGCAGCCGCTTGTTGGCGGCGAGGTAGAAGGGCGCCAGCCCGGCGGCCTCGGCGGCGGGCAGCAGCAGGGCGGTGCAATCGGTCATGACATGGTGATGCCCGCCCATCTGCAGCACCTCGCCGGCGCGGAAATCGCGCCCGGCGCGCGCCACCATCACGGCATGGACCTGCTGCCTGTCGCTGCCCGAGGCGCGGCCATGCCCGGCGGCGGAGAGCAGGGAGAGCGGCGTCTCCAGCCCCATCAGGTGGTAGGGCAGGAAGACGCAGGCATAGCGCCCGTTGCGGCTCACCACATGGCCTTTCTCGCGCAGCATCTCCCACACCACCTTATCGCCGCAGCGGAGGATGACGAAGACGCCGCCACCGAAGCTCACCTCCTCCGGCCCGCGCAGGCAGTTGAACACATCCACCACGCCGCTGCGGTCGAGGATGCCGCCCTCGGCACGCGGGATGAAGATATCGGCCAGTTCGGTGATGCGGCAGAGCGGATAGCTCAGCGCGTCACAGGCCGGCAGCAGCCCCGTGGAATTGGCCACCACGTTCATCTCGCAATAATCGGGTGTGGCGCTCTGGGGCAGGCCAGCAATGGCTGCGGCGCGGGCGGCGAGCGTGGCAGGCCCATCCTCGCCCAGAGTCCAGAGCCCGGCCAGGCCCGGCGCCGCGCAGCGCTGGCCGGCGCAGGTCACCTCGCCTGTCGCGGCATCGAAAACGAAATCGTATTCGCTGGCCTTGCCGGCGGCCACCACCTCGAAGCCCAGCAGCCGCGCCCAGGTGACGAGGCCAATCAGGTTTGCCGGCTGGTCGCCATCGGCCGTGGTGTAGACAAGGCCCTTCTCGACCGCGAGGCGGTTGAGATGCGGCCCCACCACGGAATCCACCTCCTTGCTCACCATCGCCACATGCGCGCCGCGTTGCAGGGCGTCATGGGCGATGCGGGCCCCCGCCTCGGGCTGGCCGGTGGCTTCCACGAGAATGTCGAGCGGCAGGGCAGCCAGCAGCGCCGCATCGCGCAGCACGGCGATGCGCCCCGCCGCATCGGCCGCCCGCACCGCGGCGGCATCGTGGCAGAGCAGGGCAGCACCCGGCGGGTAGCCCAACTCCGCCAGCAAGGTGAGCACGCCATCCGCATCGAGGTCGCACAGCGCGGCGGGGCGCAGCATCGGCATGGCGCGCAGCTGCGCCAGCAGGGTGCGGCTGAAGCTTCCCCTGGCGCCCGTCAGGCCCAGCCGGAAGGTCTTTCCGGCCAGATCCCGGAACAGAATCTCGTGGTTCATGGCGTGGCCTGCGGCTCCAGGGCGGGGTTGCGGCGTTCCAGTTCCAGCAGCAGGGCGGAGTGGTCCGGGTCGCCCTCGGTGGCGATCAGGCCGCGGTAGAGCGCGGCCGTGGCCGCCGTATAGGGCAGCGCCGCCAGCCCCAGCCGCTCCGCCGCGTCCAGCGTGTTGTCGAGGTCCTTCAGATGCGTGACGCAGCGGCCGCGCGTCGCGAAGTCACGTTCCACCATGCGGGCGCCGTGCAGCTCCAGCACGCGGCTTTCGGCGAAGCCGCCGCGTAGCGCCTCGCGCAGCTTCGCCGGGTCGGCGCCGCCGCGCGTGGCCAGCAGAAAGGCCTCGGCCACGGCGCCGATGGTGGCACCCACGATCACCTGATTGGCCAGCTTCGCCAGCTGCCCCGCCCCGCTCGGCCCTACCAGCGTGGCGCGGCCCAGGGCGCGGAAGGCCGGTTCTGCGCGGGTGAAAGCCTCCGGCGGGCCGCCCGCCATGATGGCCAGCCTCCCCTCCTGCGCTCCGGTGGTGCCGCCGGAGACGGGGGCATCCAGATGCAGCACGCCGCGCGCGGCAAGGCGGCGCGCATGCTCGCGCGCCTCGGCCGGCTTGATGGAGGACATGTCGGCCACCACCGTGCCGGGCGCGAGAGCCTCGGCAAGGCCGCTGCCGAACAGCACGTCCCCGACGATCGGGCCATTCTCCAGCATCAGCACGACCAGTGCGGCGCCCTCCGCTGCCGCGGCCGGGGTGGCGGCGACGCGGGCGCCGGCCGCGGCCAGCGGCGTGGCCTTGGCGGCGGAGCGGTTCCACACCGTCACCGCATGGCCAGCGGCCAGCAGGTTGCGCGCCATCGGGGCGCCCATCAGCCCCAGCCCGAGGAATCCGATCTTCATGCGCCCCCCTCCGCATTGGCGGCCATGGCGGCGCGCGGCGCTCGGCGGCGGCCCAGCAGCGCGGCGGCCAGCGGCCACAGCAGAAACACAATGGCCAGCGTCGTCAGCGAACCGACCAGCCAGTTGGACCACAGCACCCCGACCGAACCGTTCGAGATCAGCATGGACTGGCGGAAGGCATCCTCCGCCTTGTCGCCGATGACCATGGCCAGCACGAGCGGCGCGATGGGGTAGTCGAGCTTCTTCATCATGTAGCCGGCGGCGCCGAAGGCGGCGGCCAGCCAGAGATCGAAGGGCGCGCCCGCCACGGTATAGGCGCCGACGATGCAGATGGTGACGATGACCGGCCCGATGATGCTGAAGGAGACCGAGAGCATGGCGGCGAAGAGCGGCACCGTCGCCAGCGCCAGCACGACGCCCACGAGATTGCCGAGATACATCGAGGCGATCATGCCCCAGACGAAATCCTTCTGCTCGACGAAGAGCATGGGGCCGGGGTTCAGCCCCCAGATCATCAGCCCGCCCAGCATCACCGCCGAGGTGGCGGAGCCAGGAATGCCCAGCGCCAGCATCGGCAGCATGGCGGAGGTACCGGCGGCGTGGTCCGCCGTCTCCGGGGCGATCACGCCCTCCGGCTCGCCCTTGCCGAACTGCGCGCGCCGGCGCGAGGCGCGGCGGGCGATGCCGTAGGACATGAAGGAGGCCGCCGTCGGCCCGCCCGGTGTCACCCCCATCCAGACGCCGACGGCGCTGCCGCGCAGCATGGCGAGCCAGTAGCGCGGCATGCCCGCCGCCGCCCGCAGCATGGCGGCGGGGCTGAGGCGGCCGCTGGCGCCCTTGAATTCCGGCCCCTCCTCGATGGTCAGCAGCAATTCGCCCAGGCCAAACAGCCCGATGACGACCACAAGGAAGGAAATGCCGCGGATCAGCTCCGGCAGGTCGAAGGTCAGGCGCATGGCGCCCGAGACCGTGTCCATCCCCATCATGCCGAAGCCGAAGCCCAGGCCCATGGAGATGATGGTCTTGAGCGGCGCGCCGCCGCCGAAGGCGATGAAGGAGGCGAAAGCCAGCAGATAGACAGCGAAATATTCGGGCGGCCCGAAGCGCAGCGCGAAGCTGGCGACGGAGGAGGAGAGCAGGGTGATGACGATGATGCCCACCAGCGCGCCGAAGCCGGCGGAGAGGAAGGCATAGGTCAGCGCCTCGGTTGCCCGGCCCTGCCGCGCCATCGGATAGCCGTCGAAGGTGGTGGCGACGGAGGAGGGCTCGCCGGGGATGTTGAACAGGATGGAGGTGGTGGAGCCGCCGAACAGCGCGCCCCAGTAGAGGCTCGTCAGCAGGATGATGGCCGAGACCGGGTCCATGCTGAAGGTCAGCGGCAGCAGCAGCGTCACGCCATTGGGCGCGCCGAGGCCAGGCAGCACGCCCACCAGGATGCCGAGCAGCACCCCCGCCATCATCAGCAGGATATGGTGCATCGTCAGCGCGACCGAGAAGCCGTGCAGCAGCGCGTCGAGATTGGAGAGCATGGCGGTTTCCTCAGCCCAGGCCGAGCAGGATCTCCAGGGGCCCCTTCAGCAGAGGCACCTGGAACCAGCGCTCGAACACCACGAAGGTGGCGAGGGGCACGCCGAGCGCGACGCCCAGCGCCACCCCCCAGGAGCGCCGCCCGCCGAGGCGGATGCTGCCCAGCAGGTAGAGCGCCATGGCGACATAGAGGCCGAGCCACTGTGCTACGGCGACCAGGCCGAGGATGGGCAGGCCGAAGCGCAGCACGCGGCCGCCGCCTTCGCCCTCCACCACCACGACGCGGCGCAGCGCCGCGCGCCCGCGCCAGGCCTGGAGCGCGACCAGCAGCGCCGCCCCCATCAGGATCAGCGAGACGCGGAAGGGGAAGAACCCCGCCTGGGGCCCGTCCGAGGCCCAGCCCCAGTCCAGTTCCAGCGCGCCCGCGAGGCCCGTGGCGCCGGTGGCGAAGACCAGGGCGGCGAAGGCCAGTTCGAGTTGCAGTCGTGTCACCATGGGGGTCCCCCCTGTGGGCCGCATGCGGGGCCGTGGCCTCAGTTCACCAGCCAGCCCTCGGCGCCGTAGAGTTCACGGGCCGCGGCCTCCTCGGTCTGCATCAGGGCGCGCATCTGTCCGGGCGTCAGCAGCGCGGCGCTCTGGCTGGTGCGCTGGATGTAGTCCTGCCATTCCGGGGTCTCGCTGACGCGGCGCAGCACATCGGCCCAGAAGGCCTGGGCGGCGGCGGGCACGCCGGGTGGCAGGAAGACGGTGCGCGGCATCCGGAATTCCTCGACCGGGATGCCCTGGCTGGCGCAGGTCGGGATGTCGGACCAGGACTGGGTCTCGGTCACGCGCGGGCCGGGCGGCAGCGGTTCCCGCCGGAAGACGCAGAGCGGCCGCACCTGCCCGCCGCGCCAGCCGCCGACGCTCTCCGAGGGGTTGTTGGTGTTGGAGTCGATATGCCCGCCGGCGAGCTGGACGCCGACTTCGCCGCCGCCGCGATAGGGGATGTAGGTGAAGCGCGCGCCCGTCGCCTTCTGCACCAGCAGGGTCAGGGTCTGGTCGGTGTCGCGCGTCTGGCTGCCGCCCATGCGGAGCCTGCCGGGCTCCTCCCGCGCGGCGGCGATCAGGTCGGCGGCACTCTGATAGGGTGCATCCTGCTTCGCCCAGAGCAGGAACTCGTCGAAGGCCATGGCGGTGACGGGCGTCAGGTCGAGCGGCTTCCACGCGACCTTGGCCACCAGCGGCAGCAGCCAGGCATTGTTGGTGCCGAAGATCACCTTGTGCGCATCGCCCTGCGCGCCCCGGCCATAGACGAAGCCCTCCGCCCCCGAGCCGGCGCCCTTGTTGGTGACGACGATGGAGGTGGGCACCAGCTCGTGCTTGGTGATGGTCGCCTGCACGGTGCGGGCGAAGAGATCGGTGCCGCCGCCGGCGCCGGAGGTGACGATGAATTCCACCGGGCGTGTCGGCTTCCAGGCCGGTTGCGCGGCGGCGGGCAGGGTGGCGGCGAGGGTGAGGCCGAGCATGGCGGCGGCCCGCGGGAACAAACTCATGGACTTTCCTCCTCTGCGTCTGGGGTGCGCCGCATGCCCTGTTGGCGGGTTCTCGCGGCGGTGGTGTCGTCAGGCGGCCACGGCGCTCTCCCGCGTGGCCATGCGGGCGGCCAGCAGCATGGCGTTGCGCATGGCGCCCGGATGGGCGATGCCGCGCCCGGCGATGTCGTAGGCCGTGCCATGCGCGGCGGTGCAGATGGGGAAGGGGAAGCCGCCCATCAGCGTGACGCCGGCATCGAAGCCGATCAGCTTCATCGCGATCTGGCCCTGGTCGTGGTACATGGTCAGCACCGCGTCGAAATCGCCGCGCCGGGCGCGGACGAAGACGGTATCGGCGGGGAAGGGGCCGTCGCAGCCGAGCTGCTCGCGCTGGCCTTCCTCGACGGCGGGGGCGATGATGTCGATCTCCTCCCGCCCGAAATTGCCATTGTCACCGGCATGCGGGTTGAGCGCGGCCACCGCGATGCGCGGCCGCGCGACGCCGGCGGCGCGCAGCGCGTCATGCGTCAGCCGCAGATTGTCCAGGATGCTCTCGCGCGTCAGCAGCGCGGCGACATCCTTCAGCGGCACGTGGGAGGTGACGCGGGCATTCCACAGCCCCTCCAGCACGTTGAACTCCTTGGCCACGCCGTGGAAGCCGATGGCCGCGGCGGAAAAGCCGATCTCATCCTCATAGCCCGGCGTCACCAGCCGCATCGCCGCCTTGTTGAAGGGGGTGAAGCAGACGGCATCGGCCTCGCCCGCCGCGGCCATGGCCAGGGCGCGGCGGAAATTCTCCGTGGCGAAACGGCCGCTGGCCTCGGAGATCCGCCCCAGCGGAATGATGGCGGGGTCGCAATGGCCGAGATCGAGCAGCAGCGGCCGCCCGGCGCGGCGCGGCGCGGGCGGGTCCTCCGCGCGGCGGATCTCGATCTCGGGCGCGAGGCCGGCGATGCGCGCGCCCTCCGCCAGCACGCGGGCATCGCCGAGGACGGTGATCTCGGCCGCCGCGCGCACCGCCTCATCCGCCAGGATTCTGGCGGTCAACTCGGGGGAGATGCCGGCGGCATCGCCCATGGCCAGCGCGATGCGTGGCCGGCCCGCTTCGTTGTCGCTCATCCTGGCCCTCCCTGTGGTTGCTCAGCTTTCGTAATACTGCATACAGTATGATTCGGTACGAAGCGCCGCATGGCTTGTCAAGCGATGTTGGATTAGGAAGCGCGCGGGGTGGCGGAAGGAGCAGGCATGGCGCTGGTGCGGTCAGAGGAGATGGAAGGGGCGGGGCCAATCATCCGCCGCCCCTTGCAGGAGGAGGTGGCGGCGCGGCTGCGTGACCTGATCACCCAGGGCATCATCCCGGCGGGGGCCCGCATCAACGAGGTGGCGCTGGGCACGCAGCTCGGCGTCTCCCGCACCCCGCTGCGCGAGGCGGTGCGGATGCTGGCGGGCGAGGGGCTGGTGGAACTGGTGCCGGCCCGCGGCGCGGTGGTGCGCCGCATGTCGGCCAAGGACATGGCGGATAGTCTGGCGGTGCTGAAGGCACTGGAGTCGCTGGCCGCCCGCCTGGCCTGCGCCGAGGGCACGGCGGAGGGCATCGCCCGCGTCGCCACGCTGCACGCGGCGATGATGGAGCGCTACGCGGCGCGTGACCGGCTGGCCTATTTCAAGCTGAACCAGGCCATCCACTCCGCCATCGTCGCGCTGGGCGGCAATGCCACCCTGGCCTGGGCGCATGAGGCGGTGCAGTCGCGCATGAAGCATATCCGCTTCATCGGCAATGCCGGTGAGGAGAAATGGGCCGGCGCCGTGGCCGAACACGCGGCGATGATCGCCGCCCTCCAGGCGCGGGATGGCGAGGAACTCGCCCGCGTCCTGTGCCTGCACCTGGACCGCACGATGGAGCGGGTGCGCGACGTGCTCTGACCCGCGCGCGGGGGGGGCCCCCCCGCCCCCCCCCCCCCCCCCCCCCCCCCCCCCCCCCCCCCCCCCCCCCCCCCCCCCCCCCCCCACGGCAACGTCAGTCCAGGGCGATGCCGGTGCTCTGGATGATCTCCCCCCACCGTGCCGTCTGCTGGGCGATATAGGCGGCGAATGCGGCGGGCTGGAGCGGGGCGGGCTCCAGCCCCATCGGGATATAGCGCCCCGTCACCTCGGGATGGCGCAGGGCGGCGGTGATCTCGGCATGCAGCCGCTGCAGGACCGGCTCCGGCGTGCCGGCGCGGATCACCGCGCCATTCCAGCCCTCCATCAGCAGGTCCGGGGCGCCCAGCTCGCTGACGGTCGGCACATCCGGCACCTGCGGCAGGCGATGCGCGCCGATCACCGCCAGGGCGCGCAGCTTGCCATCCAGCACGAAGGGCAGGCTGTTGGGCGCGACATCCGGCATGAAGTCGAGCCGCCCCGTCATCAGGTCCTGCAAGGCCGGGGCGGCGCCGCGATAGGGCACATGCACCAGTTCGGCGCCGGTCTTGCGCCGCAGCATCTCGCCCCAGAGATGCGGGGAACTGCCGGTGCCATAGGAGCCGAAGCTCAGGCCCTGGCCCTGCTTCGCCGCAGCCACCAGCCCGGCGAAGTCGCGGATCGGCCCCTGCGCCGCCACCACGAGGATGGAAGGCGTCATGAACAGCCGCGTGACCGGCAGGAAATCGCGCACCACATCGTAGCTGAGCTTGCGGTAGGCGGTCGGGTTGATCGCCAGCGGCCCGACATCGCCATAGAACAGCGTATGGCCATCGGCCGGCTGCTGCCGGAGATAGGTGGCGGCGATCTGCCCGCCCGCGCCGGGGCGGTTGTCCACCACCACCGGCACCTTCAGGCTCTCCGCCATTTTCTGCGCCAGCAGCCGGGCGACACCATCGCCGAAGCCGCCGGCGGCATAGGGCACCACCCAGGTGACGGTGCGGGTGGGGAAGTCCTCGGCCCGCGCGCGCGCCACGCCGCAAAGCGGGGCGGCGGCGCCCAGCGCCAGCAGGTGCCGCCTGTTGAGACGCGTCATATCCGTGTTCTTTCCTGTTGTCCTGGACGTTGCCCCGCGCCGTGCCGTGGTGGCCCGGCGCGGGCGGTTTCAGCCGCGCGCGGCGCGGCCACGCCCCGTCCGGGGCGCGGGCGCGTCGAGCAGGGTCAGCAGAGCCTCGGCCGTGTTGCCGATATGGCCGCGCAGCGTCTCCACCGCCGCCGCCTCGCGGGCCAGCACCTGCCGGGCCAGCACCTGATGCGCCAGCAGGATCTCCGCCCAGTCCCCATGCGCGCTCTTGATGACGCGGCGGTAGCGCGTCTTCTGCACATAGAGCTCATCGCAGAAGCGCCGCAGCGCGCCGAGCGGGCAGGCCTCGATCAGGGCGCGGTGGAAGCGGTGGTGGCGTTCCTCGTAGCGGTCCATCCAGGCCTCGCTGCCGGGGTCGCGCTGGCCGATCTCGCGCTCCAGCATGGCAAGGGTGGCGACGATGCCATCCTCCCAGGCCGCCCCACCCTCCGCCATGGCCAGGCGCAGCGCCTCCGGCTCGACGACCTGGCGGGAGCGCGTCACGTCCAGCAGATGGTCGCGCGTGACGGGCGGGACGGCATAGCCCTTCTGCCCCTCGAAGGTGACGAGCCCTTCGGCGGCCAGGCGCGAGAGCGCCTCGCGCAGGGGCGTGATGCCCAGCTCGTATTGCGCGCTGAGGTCGCGCAGCCGCAGCCGGGTCCGTGGCGGCAGCTGGCCGGTCACGATGTCTTGGCGCAGCCGGCGCGCGGCGGCCTCCGCGAGGGTGGCTTTGGGGATTTGTTCGAACATACACAGATGTTATATTTTTCTGGCTACCTCCTGTCCAGCGGAGTAGGAGGGGCCAGGGCGCGCCCGGCGCGCCGGGGCGGAACCGCAACCGGAAAGGAACATCGCTTGAAGCTGGCTACGCTGCGCTCCGGGGAACCGGATGGCCGTCTTTTCGTTGTCGCGCGCGACCTCTCGGCCTGTGCGCCGGCGCCTGTCGCGACGCTCCAGGCCGCGCTCGAATCCTGGCAGGAGGCCGAGCCGGTGCTGCGCGCCCTGGCGGCGGCGGTGGAGGCGGGGCAGGCCCCCGGCCTGCGGCCTTTCCGGCCGGAAGAGGCGCTGGCGCCCCTGCCGCGCGCCTGGCAATGGCTGGATGGCTCGGCCTTCGCCAGTCACGGCGCGCTGATGGCGAAGGTCTTCGGCATCTCCGACCATGCCGAGGGCAGGCCGCTGATGTATCAGGGCCTCTCGCATCGCTTCCTGGCGCCCTCCGAACCCGCTCCCTTCCGCTCCGAGGCCGATGGCATCGATTTCGAGGGCGAGTTCGGCGTCATCACCGATGCGGTGCCCGCCGGCACGGCGCCGGAGGCGGCGCTGGCGCATATCCGCCTGGTCGTGATGATCAATGACTGGTCGCTGCGTGTGCTCGGCCCGCGCGAGATGAAGACAGGATTCGGCTGGGTCCAGGCCAAGCCCGCCTGCGCCATGGCGCCCATCGCCGTGACGCCGGACGAACTGGGCGAAGCCTGGAACGGGGGGCGGGTGCATCTCCCCCTGACGGTGGATTGGAATGGCGCGCGGTTCGGGGCACCCCTGGGCGGCGCGATGGGCTTTGGCTTCCACGAGCTGGTCGCCCATGCCGCCGCGACGCGGGACCTTTGCGCCGGCACCATCATTGGTTCCGGCACGGTCTCCAACGAGAATTACCGCGAGATCGGCTCCTCCTGCATCGCCGAGCGGCGAGGCATCGAGATGCTGGACGAAGGCGCCGCCCGCACCGGCTATATGCGTTTTGGCGACAGGGTGCGCATGGAGACCGTGGCGCCGGATGGCCGGTCGGTCTTCGGCGTGATCGAGCAGCATGTGGTGCCCTTCGCCGCCACCCCCGCCTGACAGGCGGCACCGGCCCTGTTCTCCGCACTGTGGAACCGGTCGCGCCAAGGGGAGGTTTGTGCAAAAAGTCACGTAAAATAGAAAAAACACAAAATCCTGGAATTGCCGTGGGCGGGGGAGGCCGTTAGCCTCCCCCGGACGCGACCTCCGGGAGGATCCGCTTGCCTGCTGCCGCCGCGCAAAATCCCGCGCCCCTGGTGCTGGAGGGAGTCTCGCGCCGCTTCGGCGCCACGATGGCCGTCCATCCGCTGGACCTGCGCCTGGAAGGCGGGGAGATGCTGGCTCTGCTCGGCCCTTCCGGCTGCGGCAAGACCACCACCCTGCGCATCGTCGCCGGCTTCGAGGCACCGGACCAGGGCCGCGTCCTGATCGGTGCCGAGGATGTCACGCCATTGCGCCCGGCGCGGCGCCGCCTCGGCATGGTGTTCCAGGGCTATAGCCTCTTCCCGCATATGACGGTGGCCGAGAACATCGCTTTCGGCCTGCGCATGCAGGGCCTGCCCCGGGCGGAGCGCGCGGCGCGCGTCACGGCCATGCTCGACATGGTGCGCCTCGCCCCGCTCGCCGCGCGCTATCCCCGCCAGCTGTCGGGCGGGCAGCAGCAGCGCGTGGCGCTGGCGCGCGCCCTCGTCACCAATCCGCGCGTGCTGCTGCTGGATGAGCCGCTGGGCGCGCTGGACAAGAATCTGCGCGAGGAAATGCAGTTTGAGATCCGCGCGCTGCAGCGCCGCCTCGGCATCACCGCGCTGCTGGTCACGCATGATCAGGAAGAGGCGCTTTCGATGAGCGACCGCGTCGCGGTGATGCGCGCCGGCCGCATCGTGCAGCAGGACACCCCCACGGCCATCTATGAGCGGCCGCGCACGCGCTTCGTCGCCGCCTTCCTGGGCACGGCCAACCTGCTCGCCGGGCGGGCGGAGGCCGGGCGGCTGCATCTTCCCGGCGGTGCCCATCTGGCGCTTCCGGCCCCGGCCGAGGGCCCCGCGCTGCTCTCCATCCGGCCCGAGCGGCTGCGGCTGGGCGCGGCGGCGCATGGGCTGGAAAACCAGGTTCCCGCGACACTGCGCGGCACGGCTTTCCGCGGCAGCGCCACGCTGTGCGAGCTGGAGGCGCCGCTGCTGGGGCAGGTGGTCTATGCCGCCGTGCCCGCCGGTGGCGCCATCCCGGCGCCGGGGGAGAGCGTGCCGCTGGGCTGGGCGGCGGCGGATGGCGTGCTGGTCGGGGATGATCCGTGAACGAAGCTGTTGTCCAGGAGGCGCGGGCGCGCATCGGCATTGATGTCGGTGGCACCTTCACCGATTTCGTGCTCTTCGATCCCGCTGCGGCGCGGCTGCTGCGCCACAAGCAGCCCAGCACGCCGGAAGACCCCTCCCGCGCCGTGGCCGAGGGGCTGGCGGCGCTGCTGGAGGCGGCGGGGCTGGGGCCGCAGGCGGTCGGGCTGCTGATGCATGGCACCACCATCGGGCTGAACGCGGTGATCCAGCGGCGCGGCGCGCGCATCGCCCTGCTGGTCACCGAGGGCTTTCGCGATGTGCTGGAGATCGGCCGCAGCCGCATGCCCTCCTCGCTGAATTTCCACGCGCGCAAGGAGGAGCCCCTGGTGCCGCGCGCGCGCGTGGTGGAGATCGCCGCGCGCTTCGATGCCAGCGGCCGCCCGACGCGCTGGCCCGATGCAGCGGAACTGGACCGCGCCGCCGCCGCGCTGCGCGCCCTGGCGCCGGAGGCCGTCGCGCTGATGCTCATCAACGGCTATGCCGCGCCGGAGGCAGAGGCCGAACTGGCCGGGGCCCTGGCCAGCCGCCTGCCGGGGCTGCCCGTCTCCTCCGCCGCCGCGCTCTGGCCTGAGATCCGCGAATATGAGCGCAGCCTCGTTGCCTGCATGAATGCCGGCATTCAGCCGCTGATGCTGCGCTATTTCGACCGGCTGCGCGAGCGGCTGGCCGGGCAGGGCATCCGCGCGCCGGTTTTCGTCACCGCCTCCAATGGCGGTTCGCTCAGCCTCGCCACGGCGCGGGCGCGGCCGGTGGAGACGCTGCTCTCCGGCCCGGCCTCCGGCGTCATGGCGGCGACGCGGCTGGCGCGGCAGGCCGGCGTGCCCCGCATCATCACCTTCGACATGGGCGGCACCAGCAGCGACATCGCCATTGCCGCCGATGGCGAGCCGGAATTCGCCACCCGCACCGAGATCGGTGGCCTGCCGCTGGTGCTGCCGGTGGTGGCGGTCAGTGCCATCGGCGCCGGGGGCGGCTCGGTGCTGCGGGTGGATGCGCAGGGCGTGCTGAAGGTGGGGCCGGAAAGCGCCGGCGCCGATCCCGGCCCGGTGGCCTATGGCCGGGGTGGCACGCGGCCCACGGTGACGGATGCCTATCTCGTCACCGGGCTGATCGACCCGGCGCGTTTCCTGGGCGGGCGCCTGGCGCTCGACAGCGCGGCGGCGCACGCGGCCCTGCGGGAGATCGCGGAGGGGCTCGGCCTCACCGGGCCTGACGCGGCGGAGCGTGCCGCCTGGGGCGCGCTGCGCGTCGCCACGGCCGGGATGGTGACGGAGATGTTCAAGACCCTGGCCAGCCGCGGGCTGGATCCGGCGCAGTTCGCGCTGCTGCCCTTCGGCGGTGCGGGCCCGACCCATGCCAATCTGCTGGCCGAGGAAGCCGGCCTCGCCACGGTGCTGGTGCCCGCCGGCGCGGCCACCTTCTGCGCCTTCGGTGCCGTCTCGGCCGATCTGCGGCGGGATTATGCGCGCAGCCTGCGCCGCCGCCTGGATGCGGAGGGCGCGGCCCTGCTCGCCGCCCGCCTCGCCGCGCTGGAGGAGGAGGCGCGCGGCTGGCTGGCCGGGGAGGGCGGTCTGGCCCAGGACGCCACGCTGCGCCGCGCCGCCGATATGCGCTATGCCGGGCAGGCCTATGAACTGCGCGTGCCGCTCGACGGTGTGGCGCCGGAACCGGCGGCGCTGGCCGAGGCTTTCCACGCCGTGCATGAGCAGCTCTACGGTTTCCGCGACAGGACGGCCACGGTGGAGGTCGGCACGGCACGGCTGGCCATCATCGGCCAGGTGGCGCCGGTGCCGCTGCCGGAACTGCCCGCCGCCACGCAGCCGCTGCCCCCCGCCGCCACCCGCGCGGTGTTCCTGGGCGAGGGCTGGGTGCGGGCGGCGGTGCATGACCGCGCCAGCCTGCGCGCCGGCCATGTCATCGCCGGCCCCGCCATCATCGAGCAGGCGGACACCACCACCCCCATCCTGCCCGGCTGGCGCGCCGTGGTGGACGGGCTCGGCAATCTCGGCCTGGAGAGGGCGGCGGCATGAGGCTCGATCCCGTCATGCTGGAAATCCTCGGCAACAAGCTCACCGCCGCGACGGAGGAAATGGGGCTGACGCTGCAACGCGTGGGCCGCACCCTCTACGTCAAGGAGACGGCGGATTTCTGCTGCGCCCTGGCGGGGCTGGATGGGCGCTTCTTCGCCTATCCGCGCTCCATCGGCGTCTCCGGCTTCGTCGGGCTCGACTGCCTGCCCGCCATCGCGGCGGTGGGGGAACTGGCCCCGGGCGATGTCATCCTCACCAACGACCCCTATCGCTCGCGCGGTCTGGCGACGCATCTGCCGGACCTGCATGTCATCGCGCCCTGTTTCCATGAGGGGCGGATCGTCGCCTATGCCTGGGCCTTCCTGCATTGCTCGGATGTCGGCGGGCGCGTGCCCTCCTCGATCTCTCCCACCAACAGCGAGATCTTCCAGGAGGGGCTGCAGATCCCGCCGCTGCGGCTGGTGCGCGGCGGCGCCATCGTGCCCGAGGTGGAACTGCTCTTCCGGGCCAATTCCCGCACGCCGGACGCCAATATGGGCGATATCCGCGCCATGCTGGCGGCGCTGGAGGTGGGGCGCGCGCGCATCGCCCGCATCATCGCCCAGCATGGGGCCGAGGCGCTGCTCGCCGCCCAGCAGGATCTGCCCGACTATGCCGAGCGCCGCGCCCGCGCCGTGCTGGCCGCGCTGCCTGAGGGCGAGTTCCGCTTCGTCGATTACCTGGACAGCGATGTCGTCTCCGACCTCCCGGTGCGCCTGGCCGTGGCGCTGCGCCTCGCCGGTGGCGGCATCGAGATCGACTTCACCGGCACGGACCCGCAGCTGGCGGCGGCGATGAACATCCCGAGCGTGGGGCAGGTGCATCCCTGGCTGACGCTGCGCGTCATGGCGCTGGTGGCCACGCGCGACCCCGGCGTGCCGCTGAATGCCGGGCTGCAACGGCCGATCCGCATGATTGCCCCCGAAGGCACGGTGGTGAACCCGCTGCCCCCCGCTGCCGTGGGTGTGCGCCATGCCGCCTGCGTGCGGGTGAACGACCTGCTGAACGGTGCCCTCGGCCTCGCCGCGCCGGAGGTGATGACGGCGGCGAACAGCGGCATGATCGTGCCCGTCGTGGTGGCGGAGCCGGATGGCCAGGGCGGGCGCAATGTGCAGGTGGTGGAGCCGATGACCGGCGGCACCGGCGCGCGGCGCGGCGCCGATGGCACGGATGGGCGCGACCCTTCCATCTCCAACCTCGCCAACAACCCGGTGGAGACGGTGGAGGCCGAACTGGCGCTGGAAGTCGAGCGCTACGCCCTGCGTGCTGACTCCGCCGGCCCTGGCGAATGGCGCGGTGGCTGCGGGCTGGAACTGGTCTTCCGCATCGGCGCCGAGGGCAGCCTGGTGCTGGCGCGCGGCATGGAACGCGCCCTGTTCCGCCCCTGGGGCACGGCCGGGGGCGGGCCGGGGGCGGCGGCGGAGTTCACCGTGCTGCGCGAGGGCGCGCTGGACGAGACCCTGCGCCGCGTGGACATGCTGGAACTGCGCGCGGGGGACCGGATCCGCCTGCGCACCGCCGGTGCCGGCGGCTATGGCGAGCCGTTCCGCCGTGACCCCGCCGCCGTGCTGCACGATCTGCGCCAGGGTCTTGTCTCGCCGGAGGCGGCGGAGCGCGACTATGGCGTTGTGCTGCGCGAGGGCGTGCCCGATCTGGAGGCCGACCTGGAGGCCACCGCCGCGCGCCGTGCCCGGGGCGGCGCGACGGCCCCCTGGGGCAGCGCGCGCGAGGCCTGGGAGGCGGTCTTCACCGGGGCGGCCATGGCGCGCCTCTCCGCCGCGCTGGCCGCCCTGCCGCTGGCGCGGCGCCAGCCGGTGCGGCGTGCATTGTACGCCGCCGTGCTGGCGCATCTGCCAGCGGATTTCCCCGCCGCCCCCGCACCCGCCGTGGCCCTGGAAGCCGCGCGGCGGGCGCTGGCCACGCAACTCGACCACATCGCTCCCGAAGGAGGCTGACCATGGCTCTCTGGACACGTCGCGGGCTTGCCGGCGCTACGGCCGCGCTGGGCCTCTCCGCTCTGCCGCATCGCCCGGCGCGGGCGCAGGGGAAGAGCATCACCGTCACCGCCCTCGGTGGCATCTGGGAAGAGGCGGTGCGCACCTGCTTCGCCCAGCCCTATGAGAAGGCCACCGGCAACCGCGCCCAGGTGCTGATCGGCAGCCCGACGCAATGGCTGGCGCAGATCGAGGCCAATCCGGCCCGCCCACCCATCGATGCCCTCGTCACCATCCCCGATCTCGCCATCGCGGCGGTGCAGAAAGGGCTGGTGGAGCGCTTCACCGTGGAGAAGACGCCCAACCTCGTCCACACGCCGGAGGAGTTCATCGCCCCGCTCGACGGGCATGGCGTGCTCTTCGACTATGGCGTGGCGGGCTTCACCTTCCACAAGGGGCGGGTGAAGCAGCCGCCGAAATCCTTCGCCGAATTCGTCGAGCGCACGGCGAAGGGGGAGTGGCAGGCCTCGCTGCCCGGCATCGGCTACGCGGTGACGCCGATCATGCTGATCTGGGCGATGGCCAAGGCGCTTGGCGGCGGGGTGGACAATGTCGATCCCTTCTTCGAGGCGGTGCGGAAGATGGGCCGCAACGTCTCCTTCTGGAACAGCCCGAACGACTTCGAGAATGCCCTGGCCAGCGGCGATGCCGATATCGGCATCTATTTCGATGGCCGCACCTGGGCCTGGAGCGACAGCGGCGCCAGCTTCGCCGGCTTCCTGAACCCGAGCGAGGGTGGCTCGATCAATGCCATCGCCATTCAGAAGCCGAAGAATGCCAGCGAGGAGGCCTGGCCCTATCTCGACATCATGCTGAGCGCCGAGGCGCAGCTGGCCTTCGCGAAGAAGCTGAACTACGGCGTCACCAACCGCCTCGTGGTCTATCCGCCGGGCCTGGCCGAGCGCATCACCCCCTGGCAGCAGGCGGCCTTCCCGCCCTATGCCGAGATCGCGGCGAAGCGCGCCGCCTGGGTGGACCGCTGGAACCGCGAGATCCGCCGCTGATGCGCCGGCTGCTGCCGCTCGCCCCGGCCCTGCTTTTCCTGGCCGGGTTCTTCGTGCTGCCGATGCTCGATATCGTCGGGCGCAGCATCACGGCGGCGGATGGCAGCCTGACCCTGGCGCGCTACGCCCTGCTCTTCGGCGACGCCTTCTATCTGCGTGCGATGGCGGAGACGCTGGCCCTCTCGGCCGGCGTCACGCTGCTCTGCGTGCTGGCCGGCTATCCGGTGGCCTACTACCTCGTGCGCCATGCCGGGCGCTGGCGGGGGGTGATCCTCTTCACCCTGGTCGCGCCGCTGCTCACCTCCATCATCATGCGCACCTTCGGCTGGCAGGTGCTGTTCGCGCGCCGCGGGCCGGTCAACCTGCTGCTGGAGGGGCTGGGGCTGGTCGAGGCGCCCATCCGCTTCACCGGCAGCCTGGGCATTGCCATCGCCGCCCTCGTCCATGTGTTGCTGCCCTTCATGGTGCTCTCCATCACCCCGGTGCTGCAGAGCATTGACCGGCGGCTGGAGGAGGCAGCGGCCATCCTCGGCGCCGGGCGTTTCCGCGCCTTCCTGGAGGTGACGCTGCCGCTCTCCTGGGAGGGTATCCTCACCGGCTGCATCCTGGTCTTCATGGTCGCCAATGGCAGCTTCGTCACGCTGCTGCTGCTGGGCGGCGGGTTGCAGACGCTGCCGCTCCTCATCTACCAGCAGTTCAACACGACGCGGGATTTCGGCATGGTCAGCGCCATGAGCACGGTGCTCCTCCTCCTCGCCCTGGCCTGCCTGGCGCTGCAACTGCGCCTGGTGCGGAAGGGCGGCTGAGATGCGCCGCGCGGACCCCGCCCTCTGGCTGCTGCGCGCCGTGGTGGCGCTCTTCATCCTGTTCATGCTGGCGCCGATCCTGGTGGTGGTGGCGCTCTCCTTCACCTCCGCCGGCTATGTCGTTTTCCCGCTGCCGGGGCTGTCGCTGCGCTGGTTCGCGCGCATGCTGGACTACGCGCCCTTCCTGCAGGGTCTCCGGGTCAGCCTGCAGGTGGCGCTGGGGGCGACGCTGCTTTCCGTGCTGCTCGGCGTGCCGGCCAGCCTCGCCCTGGCGCGCAGCCACCACCCGGCGGCTCTCGCGGCCATGACCTTCCTGCTCTCGCCGCTCTCCATGCCAATGATCGTCTTCGGCTTCGCGGCGCTGTTTTTCCTCTCGCGCATCGGCCTCGGCCTGTCGCTGCCGGCGCTGCTGGTGGCGCATGGCTGCGTCTGCCTGCCCTATGTGGTGCGCGTCACCGCCGCCGCCTATCGCGGCCTGCCTCCGGCGCTGGAGGAAGCGGCGGAGGTGCTCGGCGCCTCGCGCGCGGCGGTGCTGCGCCATGTCGTCCTGCCGCTGCTGCGCCCGGCGATTGCCGCGGGGTCGCTCTTTTCCTTCCTCGTCTCCTTCGACAACCTGCCGCTCTCCTTCTTTTTCGGCAGCCCCGGCACCAACACCCTGCCGGTGGTGATGCTGAGCTATGTCGAGCAGCAATTCGACCCCGCCATCGCCGCCATCAGCACGGCGCAACTGGCGGTGGCGGTGCTGCTGCTGGTGCTGGCGGACCGCTTCTACGGCCTGGGCCGGCTGGTCGGGCAGGAGGGCGGCGGCTGAAGCGCGCGGCGCGGCTTGATCTGCGCCAAGCCGCCACAACCCGCGCCGTGCCATGCTGCCCCCCGCCCGCGCGACGCGGGCAGGGGAAGGCCAAACGCCATGCGCCGCTATCTGCTTCTTGCCTGGGTTGCCCTGGGTCTCGCCGCCGGGCTTGCGCTGCATGGCCTGGGCCTGGGCCTGGGCCTGGGTCTGGGCTGGGGGGAAGCGGCCTCCTGGGTCTGGGCCGCCGCCGCCCTGCCGGTGGCGGCGCGGGTGGCGCTGGATCTGGCGCGCTCGCTGCTGGGCGGACGGCTCGGGGTGGATGGCATCGCCCTCGCCGCCATCCTCGGCGCCCTGGCCCTGGGGGAGAATGCCGCTGCCGCGGTGATCGGCCTGATGGTCGCGGGCGGCGAGGCGCTGGAACGCTGGGCCGAGGGCCGCGCCACCCGGGCGCTGAGCGCGCTGATGGCCCGCGCGCCCCGCCGCGCCGCGCGCATCCGGGGTGAGGCGGTGGAGGAAATCGCGGTGGCGGAGATCCGCCCCGGCGACCTCCTCCTGCTGCGCCCCGGCGAGACCGTGCCGGCCGATGGCACGCTGGAGGATGCCGCCGCCACGCTGGATGAAAGCGCCCTGACGGGCGAACCCCTGCCGGTTTTGTTCCAGTCCGGTGATGCGCTGCGCAGCGGCGGGGTGAATGCCGGCGGCGCCTTCCGCCTGCGCGCCGCGCGGGAGGCCGGGGCCAGCACCTATGCCGCCATCCTGCGCCTGACGCAGCAGGCCGCCGCCGCCCGCGCGCCCCTCACGCGGCTGGCGGATCGCTGGGCGCTGGGCTTCATCGCCATCACCGCCCTGGTGGCGGGCGGCGCCTGGGCGCTGAGCGGTGATCCGCGCCGTGCCCTGGCCGTGCTGGTGGTGGCCACGCCCTGTCCGCTGATCCTGGCCGCCCCCGTGGCGCTGGTGGCGGGGATCGGCCGTGCCGCGCGCCGGGGCATCGTCGTGAAGGGGGGTGGCGCGCTGGAGCGGCTGGCGCGCATCCGCACCGTGGTGTTCGACAAGACGGGCACGCTCACCCCCGGCCGCCCGCGTCTGGCCACGCTGGATGCCGACCCGGCGCTGGGGCGCGAGGCCGCGCTGCGCCTGGCGGCGGCGCTGGCCCAGGGCTCGACGCATCCGGTCTCCGCCGCGCTGGTCGCCGCCGCGCGGGCGCAGGGCCTTGCCCTGCCGCTGCCCGGGGCGGTGGCCGAGCAGGCGGGTGGCGGCCTGTCCGGCCGGGTGGAGGGCCGCGCCCTGCTGCTGGGGGCGGAAGGCTTCCTGCGCGCCGCCGGGGTGGAGCCGCAGGCGGGCTTCCGCGTCGCCGCGCAGGTCTCGGCCGCCGCCGGGGCGGTGGCGTGGCTGGCGGTGGAGGGGCGGGCCATGGCCGCCTTCGTCATGGCCGACGGGCTGCGGCGGGAGGCGCCGCGCGCCGTGCGGCGGCTGCGCGCCCTGGGGGTGCGGCGCATCGTGCTGCTCACCGGTGACCGTGAGCAGGCCGCCATCCCCGTCGCCCGCGCCCTGCGGCTGGACGCGCTGCGCGCCGGCCAGTCCCCGGCGGAGAAGATCGCCGCAGTGCGGGAGGAAGCCGCGCGCGCCCCCACGGCGATGGTGGGAGACGGGGTGAACGACGCCCCCGCCCTGGCCGCCGCCGATGTCGGCATCGCCATGGGCGCCGCCGGCACCGCCGCCGCGGCCGAGGCGGGGGATGTGGTGCTGCTGGTGGACCGGGTGGACCGGGTGGCGGAGGCGGTGGCCATTGCCCGCCGCTCCCGCCAGGTGGCGCTGCGGGCCATGGGTCTGGGCATGGGGCTGTCGCTGCTGGCCATGGCGGCGGCGGCGGCGGGATGGCTGGCGCCGCTGGCCGGGGCGCTGGTGCAGGAGGGCATCGATGTCTTCGCCATCCTCTATGCCCTGGCCGCGCTGCGCCCGGGGCCGGAGGAGGCCGAGGCCGCCGGCCTGCCCGCCGCCGCCGGCCTGGAGGCACGGCAGGAGGAGCATACGGGGCTGCGCCAGCTCGCCGATGCGCTGCGCGACGCCGCCGAGGCGATCGACCCCGTGGCCGGTGCCACGCTCCCGCTGGGGCCGCTGGAGGCAAGGCTGCGCGAGGAGCTGCTGCCCCATCAGTGGGAGGAGGAGCGGACGCTTTATCCCGAGGCCGCGCGCCGCCTGGGCGGGCAGGACCCGATGGCGCCGATGGTGCGCATGCATGCGGAGATCGAGGCCCTGGCCGAGCGGGTCGCGGCGCTGCTGCGGCTGGGGGAGGGGGGCGCCGGCTGGGCCGCCATCGCCCCCGAACTGCGCCATACCCTGGTGACGCTGGAGGCACTGCTCCGCCTGCATCTCGCCGTGGAGGAGGAGATGCTGGCGGGCTTCACGGCCGAGGCGCCGCCCGGCCCCGGCTAGGCCGGCTGTGCCGCCAGGATTGGCTTCGCCGCGAGGGTGGCGCGGATGGCCAGGCCCCAGCCGCCATAGAAGGCGACATGCGCCAGCGCCTCGCCGAATTCCTCCGCCGTCACGCCCAGCCGCAGGGCGCGGCCCAGATAGGACGGGAAGAACTCCGCCTGGCCGAGCGTGGCCAGGGCGGCCAGCGTGGCCAGGGCGCGGTCCCGCGGCGTGAGGCCGGGGCGGCGCCAGACCTCGCCTTCCAGGAGATCCCCGGTGAAATGCGCCAGGGCGGGCGAAACCGGCGCCAGCGTCTCCGCCAGGAAGGCGGCGCGCGCGGCGCTTTCCGCCGGGGCGGGGGGCGGCAGCAGCGCGGGCGAGACCTCGGGCAGCTGCGCGGCCGGGATGCCGCGCTGCGCGAAGATCTCCCGCACCACCGGCATCGCGCCGAAGGCGCTGGGCCAGCCGGCGTAGAAGGCGAGATGGGTGAGCAGCTCCGATACCTCCGCCCCTGTCAGCCCGCTGTCCAGCGCCTTGTTGACATAGTGCGGATAGGCCAGGGCCGCGTTGCGCGACACCAGGATCGCGAGCGTGACGAGCGCGCGGTCCCGTGGCGCGAGGCCCGGCCGGTGCCACAGCTCGCCCACGATCCGCTCCTGCGTGTAGGGGACCAGGACCGGGGAGACAGCCCCGATCATGGCGAAGAGCGGGGCGGTGTCATGTCCTTCATTGGTCGCCATGGCGGCGGGATCCCTGTGCTGGATGCCGGAAAGGGGGAGGGGAAGAGGCGGGACGCGCCGCCTCAGGCCTTGCCGCGCAGCAGTTGCGCCGTCACCTCGGCGACGCGCTGGCCCAGATGGGCGGCGGTCTTCAGGTCGCTCTCGATCGGCGTCACCTCGGGGGAGGCGTCGTCGGACTGCGCCATGGCGCCGAGCCAGCCGCCGATGCGGTTCATCTCGGTGCTGCTCTTGCCGGGGAAGAGGTCGAGCCCGACCCAGATCATGCCGTGCTGCGCCGCGAAGAGGGCCATGGAGACCAGGGCATTCAGCTTGTCGCCATGCATGGCGCCGGAATTGGTGAAGCCGGCGGCCACCTTGTTGCGCCATGCCTGCGGCAGCCAGGCGGCGCGCGTCGAGGCTTCCATGAACGCCTTCAGCCGGGCGCTGATCAGGCCGTTATAGGTGGGGGAGCCGAAGATGATGGCATCGCTGGCGGCCAGCCGCGCCCAGTCGGCCTCCCCGTCCGCCACGGCCAGCAGCAGGGCCTCAGCCCCCGCCACGCGCGCCACACCCTCGGCCACATGCCGGGCCAGCTTCGCCGTGTGGCCATAGCCGCTGTCATAGACGATTGCGATTTGCATGGATCCGCTCCTTGGGATGGGGCCGCGCGTGGCGGGGTCTCCGGTGGGCGGTACGATATCGGCGATTTCAGATTTGCAGTGCGGACAAGATCTCCGATATTTGTATCCTGAAAGGAACCAATGCGGCAGCCATGAGGGATCATCTGGACGGTGTCGGGGTCTTCGTCGAGGCGGTCGAGGCGGGGGGCTTCGCGCGCGCGGCGGAGCGTCTGGCGCTCAGCCGCTCCGCCGTGGGCAAGAGCGTGGCGCGGCTGGAGGCCCGGCTGGGCACGCGCCTCTTCCACCGCACCACGCGCACGCAGCAGCTCACCGAGGACGGGCAGATCTATTACGAGCGCTGCCTGAAGGCGCTGGAGGAACTGCGCGCCGGGGAGTCCCTGATCGATTCCGGGCGGCGGGAGGTCGTGGGGCCGCTGAAGGTCTCGATGCCCCGCCTCTTCGGGCGGCATTGCGTGGCGCCGATCCTGCTGGACATCGCGCGGGAGCATCCCGGGCTGGAGCTGGACCTGCGCTTCAGCGATACCCTGGTGGACATGATCGGCGAGCGCTTCGACCTCGCCATCCGCAATGGCGCGCCCGGCGAGGGCGGTGCCCTGAGCACGCGGCGGATCGCCACCCAGGCCAAGATCATCTGCGCCGCGCCCGCCTATCTCGCCGCGCGCGGCCTGCCGCGCGGGATCGAGGAACTGGCGGCGCATGACGCCTTGGTCTATTGGCGCGGCGAGCGGCTCTTCCCCTGGACCCTGCCCGATGCCACGGGGCGGCTGGTCGAGGCGAAGCTGCGCTGGCGCCTGCAATCGGACGACCATGAGGCGATTGTCGAGGCCGCCACGCAGGGCATGGGGCTGGCCTGGGTGCCCGCCTGGCTCGTGCGCGCGCAGCTGGCCGCCGGGCAATTGGTGGTGGTGCCCGGCTTTCCCTCGCCGCCGCTGGAGAGCTTCGCCGTCTGGCCCGGCGCGCGGCACCTGCCCCTGCGGCTGCGGGTGGCCATTGACCGGCTGGCGCGGGAGCTGCAATCGCGCATCGACCTGCCCGCCTGATGATCATGCCGGAGAAACAGGGGCTGGATTGATCATTCGCCCTGGCGCAGCGCGTCGATGACCACGCGGAGGCCGGGCAGGTTCTGCCGCCGGCTGGGGTAGTAGATGTAGTAGCCCTCGAAGGGTGGCGACCATTCTTCCAGCAGCGCGACCAGCCGGCCATCGTCGAGATGCGGCCGGACGAGGTCCTCCGGCATATAGGCGATGCCATAGCCTTTCACGGCGGCATCGATCATCGCGTAGTTCGTGTTGAAGGTCAGCTGGCCATTGACGCGGACGCGGAGTTCCTTGCCGTCGCGCTCGAATTCCCAGGCATAGAGCCCGCCCGCCCGTGCCTGGCGCAGGTTGATGCAATTGTGCCGCACCAGATCCTGCGGATGCTCCGGTGCCGGGTTCTGCGCCAGATAGCCGGGCGAGGCCACGGCGATCAGCCGCCAGTCCGGCCCGATGCGCACGGCGATCATGTCCTTCTCGATGCTTTCGCCGAGGCGGATGCCCGCATCGAAGCCTTCCTCCACGATGTTGCGGAAGCCGTTGTCGATGTTCAGTTCGACCTTGAGATCCGGGTAGTTCGCCAGCACCGGCGCCAGTTTCGGCCAGACGGTGCTGCGGAAGGCGTGGTCCGACAGGGTGATGCGCAGATGCCCCGCCGGCTTCTCGCGGAATTCCATCAGCGAGGCCATCTCGATCTCGATATCCGCCAGCCTCGGCGCCAGCACCTGCCGCAGCCTTTCCCCCGCCTCGGTGGTGGCGACGCTGCGGGTCGTGCGTGTCAGCAGGCGGATACCCATCCGCATTTCCAGCCGCTTGATGGTGTGGCTGAGCGTGGACTGGGTAACGCCGAGCTTCGCGGCGGCCTTGGTGAAGTTTTTCTCGTCAGCGACAGCAAGAAACCAAAGGAGATCGTTAAAATCTTCCTTGAACATGAAAGCCTCTCTCATTCTTTTCGCGGTATTTATCGATGGCCTCGATAAAGCTTAGAGATTTTCCGCGCTAATTCGGGGGCTCCCGCGTGCCTAGCTTGGGAGGCGTCCCACGCCTGCCCCGGCGCCTACACCGGCCCCTGCCACCCCGTTCCCGCACCCTGCCCCGCGGAGCGGCCCCTGAAGGAGAGTTTGATGGAGCTGAGCATTAACGGTTCCAAGCGCAATGTCGAGGCGGAGCCCGATACCCCGCTCCTCTGGGTTCTGCGCGACGAACTCGGGATGACCGGGACGAAGTATGGCTGCGGCCTCGCGCAGTGCGGCGCCTGCACGGTCCTGGTGGACGGGCAGGCCACGCGCTCCTGCGTCACGCCCGTCGAGAGCGTCGCCGGCAGCGCGATCATGACCATCGAGGCCATCGAGCAGGATCCGGTGGGGAAGAAGGTCGTCGAGGCCTGGGTGGCGAGCCAGGTGCCGCAATGCGGCTACTGCCAGTCCGGCCAGGTGATGGCGGCCACCGCCCTGCTGAAGCAGAGCCCGAAGCCCAGCGAGGACGAGATCGCCGGCGCCATGGTCAATCTCTGCCGCTGCGGCACCTACAACGCCATCGCCGCCGCCGTGCGGCAGGCCGCCCAGGGCTGAAGGGGAAGCGCGATGAATGAGATGAGCCAGCGCTTCCTGCCCCAGCGCTTCCTGGCCCAGGCCCAGGCGCCGCGCGCCGTGGCGCGGCCGGTGAACCTGTCCCGCCGTGGCCTGCTTGGCGCCGCCGCCGGGGCGCTGGTGCTGGGCGTCACCCTGCCGGGCGGGCGCGCCCGGGCCCAGGCCGCGGCCCCGGCCATCGTGCCGGGCACGCGCGTCAATGCCTTCCTGGCCATCCGGCCGGACAGCACCGTCCTGTTCCGCAGCCCCTTCATCGAGGGGGGGCAGGGCATCTTCACCGCCATGGCGCAGATCATCGGTGAGGAACTGGATATCGACCCGGCGCGCTTCACCCTGGAAGGCGCCCCGCCGGGGCCGGACTATCTGCTGATCGGTGGCGGGGCCCGCTTCACCGGCGGCAGCATGTCGGTGCGGATGAGCTATGAGGCGATGCGCAAGCTTGGCGCCTCGGCGCGGCTGATGCTGCTGCAGGCGGCCTCGGCGCGGCTCGGCGTGCCGGTGGCCGCGCTCTCCACCGAGCCGGGGCGCGTGCTGCATGCCGCCTCCGGCCGGGCCCTGGCCTATGGCGAGATCGCCGCCGAGGCCGCGAAACTGCCCGTGCCGCCCGCCCCGGCGCTGCGTTCACCCGCCGAGTTCCGCTGGATCGGCAAGCGCGTGCCGCGCCTCGATGTGCGCGACAAATCCACCGGCCGCGCGCAATACACCATCGACCTGACGCTGGAGGGCATGCTGCTCGCGGCGGTGCAGCACAGCCCGCGCCTGGGCGAGCAGCCCGGCGCCCTGGCCAATGAGGCCGAGGTGCGCGCCATGCCGGGCGTGCACTCCATCCACCGCCTGCCGGGCGCCGTGGCCGTCCTGGCCTCCAGCTGGTGGCGGGCGCGCCGCGCGGTCGAGGCGCTCCAGGTCACCTGGACCGCGGCCCCCGCCGGCACCGCGGCCGCCATGCCGGCGGATTTCTCCTCCGAGGCCCACAAGGAGAAGCTGAAGGGCATGGCCGGGGAGGGTGTGGCCTTCGAGGCGGTGGGCGATGCCGCCGCCGCCATGGGCAAGGCCAGCCGCGTGGTCGAGGCCACCTATGACGCGCCCTACCTGGCGCATGGCCAGCTGGAACCGCCCTCCGCCCTGGTGCGCTGGAACCAGGATGGCACGCTGGAGATGTGGATCCCCAACCAGGCGCCGGAGATGTTCCAGGCCGCCGCCGCCCAGGTGGCCGGGATCCCGCCGGAGAAGGTCATCCTGCATTCGCCGATCCTCGGCGGCTTTTTCGGCCGGCACTTCCTCTATGCCTCGGCCAATCCCTTCCCGCAGGCCATCCTGCTCTCCAAGGCGGTGGGCCGCCCGGTGAAGCTGATCTGGAGCCGCGAGGAGGAATTCCTGCGCGACGCGCTGCGGCCGGCCAGCGTGGCCCGCTTCCGCGCCGGGCTCGATGCCAGCGGCCTGCCGGTGGCGCTGCAGGCCGTGGCGGTGGGCGAGGGTGCAGTGAGCCGCTGGTTCGGCCGCCAGCCGGACAAGGTGGACAGTTCCGCCGTCGAGGGCATCGCGGGGAAGGTCTATGCCATCCCGGACCTGCGCGTCGGCCAGATCCATGTCGATGACCCGGCGGTCATCGGCTTCTGGCGCTCTGTCGGCCACTCGATGAACGACTTCTTCTACGAGACCTTCTTCGACGAAATGGCCGATGCCGGGCGGCAGGACCCCTATGAGCTGCGCCGGCGGCTGCTGGCCAGCAGCCCGCGCCACAAGGCGCTGCTGGAGGCGGTGGCCGATCTCTCCGGCGGCTGGAAGCGTGGCCCCTTCCAGGTGGCGGATGGCACGCGGCGCGCGCGCGGCGTCGCCATGGCCTCGCCCTTCGGCTCCGAGGTCGCGACCATCGCCGAGGTCTCTCTGCGTGATGGCGAGGTGGTGGTGCATGATGTCTGGGTCGCCATCGACCCCGGCAGCATCGTCAATCCGGCGGTCATCGAGTCCCAGGTGAATTCCGCCGTGGCGCTCGGCCTCTCCTCCGCGCTGCTGGAACAGGTGGTCTATGAGAAGGGCGAGCCGCAGGCGCGCAACTTCGATGGCTACCCCATCCTGCCGCCGGACCGCATGCCGCGCGTGCATGTGCGCATCGTCGAGAGCGGCGCGCCGATGGGTGGCATTGGCGAACCCGGCCTGCCGGGGGTGCCACCGGCGGTGGTCAATGCCATCGCGGCCCTGACCGGGCGGCGCATCCGCAGCCTTCCGCTCTCCAAGGTGGACTTCAAGGGGATGCAGGGGTGAGGCCGCTTCTCCTGGCCATGCCTCTCCTGGCCACCATCCTCAGTCCCGGCGCCACCCGCGCGCAGGAGGCCGAGGCGGAGGGGCAGCGGCTGTTCCAGCAGCGTTGCGGCGCCTGTCACCAGGTGGCGACCACCCGCAACGGCGTCGGCCCGCATCTGCAGGGGGTGATGGGGCGGGCCGCCGGCAGCGTGCCGGGTTTCTCCGCCTCGCCCGCATTGCGGAACTCCGGCATCACCTGGAGTGCGGAGACGATGGACGGCTTCCTGGCCAACCCCACGGCCACGGTACCCGGCACGCGCATGGCCCAGCGCTTCGCCAATGCCGAGGAGCGGCGCGCCATCATCGCCTTCCTCGGCACGCGCTGAGCGGGGCCACCCTCCCGCCCGGCTCCGCACGGGGCCGGGCGGATTACCCCCGCGGCGTGGATAGGTCCAAGCGATCCGCCGCCGGTAATGCCACCCGGCGCGCCCTGCTAGCTTTCACCCGGAGGGCGGGCGGCATGGCCAGGGCCGCCACGCCGGAACCGAGGTGCAGCGTGACCCATTGCCTGAAGACAGCACCGGCCCCCGATGGCCTCCCCGCCGGGTGGGGCTATTTCCTCCCGGATCCTCCGCCGCCAGGAGCCGCGCGGGGAGGGCAGGCCCCGTCATGAAGGCCCCGCCATCCATCCCCCTGACCCGCCGCGCGGGCCTGGCCGCGGCTCTCGCCGGCCTCGCCCTGCCACGCGCCGCGCGGGCCCAGCCTTCCAGCCCGGCGCGGGAGCGACCCATGCAGATCCGCTTCACCTTCCACGACCGCCGCTTCACCGCCACGCTGGCGGACAACCCCTCGGCGCGCGATCTCTTCTCCCTGCTGCCGCTCGATCTCCAGATCGACGACTACGCGCAGAACGAGAAGATCGCCTATCTCCCGCGCAAGCTGACGGAGGCGGGCAGCGGCCCCTTCTCCGGCGAGGCGCCCGGGGATTTCTGCTACTATGCCCCCTGGGGCAATCTGATCTTCTTCCATGCCGGCTACCGCTACTCCCGCGGGCTGATCCGGCTCGGGCGGATCGAGGAGGGCACGGCGCCCCTCCTGCTGCGCGGCCAGTTCCCGCTGCGCGCCGAGCGCCTGGGCTGAGCGCCTGGGCTGAGCCTGCGCCGCGCCTTCACCACAAGGAGAACACCCATGCTTGCCACCGTCCTGCACGGCCCTGGCGATGTGCGCTATGAGGCCGTCGCCGAGCCGAAGATCCTCAAGCCGACGGATGCCATCATCAAGCTCTCGGCCACCTGCATCTGTGGTTCCGACCTCTGGCCCTATCGCGGCCTCCAGAAGATGGAGGGGCCGGCCCATATGGGCCATGAATATTGCGGCATCGTCGTCGAGGTCGGCAGCGCCGTGACGACGGTCCGCCCGGGGCAGTTCGTCGTCGGCTCCTTCTGCATCTCGGACAACACCTGCCCGCATTGCCGCTTCGGCTTCCAGTCCTCCTGCGAGCAGCGCGAATTCATGTCCGGTGCACAGGCGCCCTATGCCCGCGTGCCGCTCGCCGATGGCACGCTGGTGCCAACCCCCGAGATCCCGCCGGATGATCTCATCCCCAGCCTCCTCGCCACCTCGGACGTGCTGGGCACCGGCTGGTATGCGGCCGATGCCGCGCGCGTGCAGCCCGGTTCCACGGTGGTGGTGGTGGGCGATGGCGCGGTGGGGTTGATGGGCGTGCTGGCAGCCAGCCAGATGGGGGCGGGCCGCATCATCGCCATGAGCCGCCACAAGCGCCGGCAGGAACTGGCGCTGGAATACGGCGCGACCGACATCGTCGCCGAGCGTGGGGAGGAGGGTATCCGCCGCCTCCGCCAGATGACGCGCGGCGTGGGGGCGGATTCCGTGCTGGAATGCGTCGGCACCCAGGAATCGATGCAGCAGGCCATCCAGTGCGCCCGCCCGGGCGCCATGATCGGCTATGTCGGCGTGCCGCATGGCGTGCAGCTGGATGGCCAGTCGCTCTTCTTCTCGCAGACCGGCATGATGGGCGGGCCGGCGCCGGTGCGCCGCTTCCTGCCGCACCTAATGGACCTCGTGCTGACGCGGCGCATCGATCCCGGCAAGGTCTTCGACCTGGATATCCCGATCGCCGACGTCGCGGCGGGGTACAAGGCGATGGATGAGCGCCGGGCGATCAAGACCCTGCTGCGGGTCTGACGGGCTCCTGATCCTGCGGTTCCCGGCCTTCCCGGGCCGGGAGCCGCAGGAGGCGGGGCACCAGCAGCCCCACCGGCAGGACCAGCAGGCCCCAGGCCAGCCCATAGCCCCCGGCATCGACGACCGCGCCGAAGGCGAGGGGGGCCAGCGCCATCGCGATCATGCACAGCGTGCTGGAGAAGCCGACCGTGGTGGCGATGGCGTTTTTCGGCGCGATCTCGGCGATTTGCAGCAGGTAGAGCGGGAACCAGCCAATGCCGAAAATGCCGAGCAGCGCCAGCACCGGGTAGAGCGCCCAGGCGGGCGTCTCTGCCGGCAGCAGGGCATAGAGCGCCGTCAGGGCCGTGCAGAGGGCCATGACCCAGCCCAGGCAGTGTTCGCGCCGGCCGGGCCAGAGGCGGTCCACCACCATCGGCAGCAGGGCGCGGCTGGGGATGCCGGTGAACTGCACGATGGCGAAGAGCGCCGCCGCCGCCACCAGCCCGAGGCCGAAACGCTCCGCCATGAAAGCGATGGCGCTGGCGGTGAAGGTGAACTGGAAGGAGGACATCGCGATGCCCGCGCCGAGCACCGGCCAGAAGGCCGGGTCTCGCCCCAGCACCGCCAGCAATTGGCGCAGCGGCAGGGGAGGCGCCTTGCGGCTCTCGGCCAGGTCGCCCTCGCGATAGAAGGCCCAGAAGAACAGGCCCCCGGCGATGCCGATGCCACCCTGGGCCAGCAGGGCGGCGCGCCACCCGCCGCTGGCCGCCAGCAGCGGCAGCAGCATGGCGGCGAGGGCGGTGCCGAGCGGCACGGCCGCCTGGCGGAAGCCGGTGGCCAGGCCCCGGTGCCGTGTTGGAAACCAGCGCAGGATGGCCCGCGTGCCGCCCGGCTGCACGGCGGCGTAGCAGACCCCAAGGAGCAGCAGCGCCAGCAGCAGAGAGGCGTATCCCGTGGCCAGCATGGCGCCGGCCATGGCCATCAGCCCCATGCCGGCCATGGCGATGGCGACGACCGCGCGCTCCCCATGCCGGTCGATCAGGCGGCCCAGGGTGAAGAGGGAGAGGATCTGCCCCCCGTTCATCACCGTGACAGCCAGCGCCGCCTCGGCCTGGGAGAGGCCGAAAGCCTCCCGGAAGACGGGCACGAGGGTATAGACCCCCTGCGAGACGATGGAGCCCGCGGTCTGCGCCGCGACGGCGAGGCCAAGGATGGTCCAGAGCTGCGCGCCCGGACCGGAAGAGGCGGTGGTGGTGGACATGCCGGCAGGATGCCGCCGCCCTGGCCATTGCAGAACGCGGCGAAATCCGCTTTCAGTGATTTCGGATTGATATGGTTGCCCCATGCGTGGCCTGGACCCCGACGCCCTGCATGCCTTCGTCCTCGTGGCGGAGCTGCGCAGCTTCACCCGCGCGGCGCAGGTGCTGAACAGCAGCCAGGCGGCGGTCAGCCTGAAGCTGCGCCGGCTGGAGGAGCGCCTCGGCCAGCGCCTGCTGGAGCGCACGCCGCGCTCGGTGCGGCTGTCCGGCGCGGGGGCTGCCTTCCTCGATCTCGCGCGGCAGGTCGTGGAGGCGCATCGCCGCGCGGCGGAGGCCTTCGTCGCGAAGCCCAGCCGCCTTGGCCTTGGTCTCAGCCATCATATCGTGGGTGCGGAGCTGCCCGGGCTGCTGGCGCGGCTGGGTGGCGGCACGGTGCTGGAATTGCGGGTGAGCGGCACGCGCGATCTGCTGGACCGCTACGATGCCGGGGAACTCGATGCCGTGGTGGTGCTGCGGCATGATGAAAGCCGCCGCGGGGGGGAGGTGCTGCTGCGCGAGGCCTTCGCCTGGATGGCCGCCCCTGGCTTCTCCCTGCCGCCCGGCCCGCTTCCCCTGGTGACCCAGCCGGAGCCCTGCCACCTGCGCGCCATGGCGGTCGGGCGGCTGGCGGCGGCGGGGCTGCCCTGGCGGGAGGCTTTCGTCGGCACGGGCGTCGCCACGGTGGGCGCGGCGGCGGCGGCGGGGCTGGGCGTGGTGGCCCTGGCCCGGCGCGTCGCGCCCGCCGGCGCGGTGGAGGCCGGGGCGCGGCTCGGCCTGCCGCCCCTGCCGGCGCGCGACCTCGTGCTGCATTCGCGCATCGCCGGCGAGGGGAGCGGGATGCTGCGGCGGCTGGTCGAGGCTATCCGCGCGACGGGCCGGCCATGCTGACCCTGCGCCAGATCGAGGTGTTCCGCGCCGTGCTGCGTGCCGGCACGCTGGTGGGCGCGGCGCGCGAACTCGGCATCGCCCAGCCGACCGCCAGCCGCATCCTGGCGCGGGTGGAGGATGTGATGGGCCTGCCGCTCTTCGAGCGCGCCGGGGGCCGGCTGCACCCCACCGCCGAGGCCCGCCGCATGCTGGAGGAGATCGACCGCGCCTATGAGGCGCTGCGCGCCGCCGTGGGCCGCGCCGCCGAGGCCGCGCGGCTGGGCGAGAGCCGTTTCCATGTGGGCGCCTCGCCCAGCCTGGGGCGCATGCTGGTGCCGGCCGCCCTGGCCGGCCTGACGCAGCGCCACCCGGAACTGTCCCTGCACCTGGATGTGCTCTCCGTCAGCCAGGTGGCCACCTATCTGACGGAAGGGCCGGGGGAGGTGGCCGTCACCCTCTTCCCCATCGCCCAGGCGGGGCTGCGCAGCGCCCGGGTGGGCCGCGGCGCCCCGGTGGCGCTGGTGCCGCGGGACTGGCCACTCGCCCGCCGGGAGGTGCTGCGGCCGGAGGATCTGCGCGGCCTGCCGCTGGCGGTGTTCGAGGGCTGGTCCGTCCATGGGCAGGTGCTCAATGCCTTCCTGGCGCAGGCGGGGGTGGTGCCGGGGCGGCGGCACCATGTCCGCTTCGCCGACAGCGCCGCCGCCCTGGCCGAGGCCGGCCTTGCCGTCGCGGTGATCGACCCCTTCAGCGCCCTGTCCGCGCGGCGGGACCGCCTGGCCGTGCTGCCCACCAGCGGGGAACGCGGCTTCGAGGTCTATGTCCACCGTGTGGTGGACCGCGTGCAGGGCCGCTTCCTGAAAACCTTCGAGGCCCTTCTGGCGGAAGGGATCGCCGCGCTGCCGCAGGCCATGGCCATGCCCTGAGGCTATGGCCCGCCGCAGCAATGTCGGTTGCGGCGGGCGGCCCGCCGGGCTCTAACCCCGCCCCATGGGTCATGGCCGCGCCCCCCGCGCGGTCGAGAGAATCCACAGACCAGGAGGAAGCAGGTATGCCCCCTGCCGACCGATTCCCGCTCTCCCCGGAAGGGCTGCCGCTGCGCCGCCGTGGCCTGCTGCGCGGCGCCGCCGCCCTGGGTACCGTGACCCTGGGTGCGGCCGCGTGGCTGCCCGGCGCGGCCCGCGCCCAGGAGGCCTGGCCCAGCCGCTCGCCCACCATCATCGTGCCCTTCGCGGCGGGCGGTGGCGTCGATGTCGCCACCCGCACCATCGCCGAGAAGGCGGGGGATGTCCTGGGCAAGCGCCCGGTGATCGAGAACCGCGGCGGTGGCAGCACCATCCCGGCGACCCAGGCAGTGACCCGCGCCCAGCCCGATGGCTATACCCTGCTGGCGGTGCCGACGACGACGGTGATCAACCCCGCCTTCCGCAGCGATATTCCCTATGACTGGAAGACGGCGCTGGAGCCGGTCGGGCTGGTCGCGCGGCTGCCCTTCGTGGTGGTGACGCGCCCGGCCTCGCCCGTGCGCACCATGTCGGAGCTGGCGGAGGCGACCCGCAAATCCGGCCAGCCGCTGACCTTCGGCTCCGGTGGCACCGGCACGGTGGCGCATCTGGCGGGCGAGCTCTTCGGCCTGCGCACCGGCATCGAGACCCAGCACATTCCTTATCGTGGCGAGGCCCCGGCGCTGACGGACACGATCAGCGGCAATCTCGACGTGATGTTCTGCACCCTGGCCTCGGCGGCGGGGCAGATCGCCAGCGGCACGCTGAAGGCGCTGGCTGTCACCACGGCGCAGCGCGTGGCCAGCCTGCCGGAGGTGCCGACCGTGGCCGAGCAGGGCTTCCCGGGTTACGACGTCTCCGCCTGGGTGGCCCTGGCCGCGCCGCGCGGCACCCCCGCGCCGGTGATCACGGTGCTGAACCAGGCCTTCAGCGCGGCCACGCGCGACGAGGCGGTGGCCAGCCGCCTCGGCACGCTCGGCGCCGTGCCGGCCTGGGGCAGCCCCGCCGAGCTGACCCGCTTCATGGAGGCCGAGGCGCAGCTCTGGGCCAAGGTGATCACCGACGCCAAGGTGCGGATGGAATGACCATGCTGGCCCTGCGCAAGACCGCCCCGCGCCCTGGCCTCGACTTCGCCGAACTGCCCGAGCCCGTCGCGCAGCCCGGCGAGGTGCTGGTGGCCGTGGAGGCCGCCGGCATCTGTGGCACGGATGTGCATATCGCCGAATGGACCGCCGGCTATGAGTCGATGACGGCCGGCATGCCGGTCACCATCGGCCATGAATTCGCCGGGCGGATTGTCGCCCTGGGCGAGGGGGCGCTGGGTGTCGCGATGGGGCAGCGGGTGACGGTGCGCCCCTCCACCGTCTGCGGCCGCTGCGCCGCCTGCACGGCAGGCCACCCGGATGGCTGCACCGGCCGCAGCGGCATTGGCATCGGGCGGGATGGCGCCTTCGCCGCGCTGGTGCGCGTGCCGGCGCTGAACTGCGTTGCCGTGCCGGAGGGGCTGGATGCCGAACTGGCGGCGATGACCGAGCCGCTCAGCGTCTCCCTGCACGCGGTGGATCTGGCCGAGGTGCGGCCGGGGCAGCGCGTGCTGGTGCTGGGGCCGGGGCCGATCGGCCTTGGCATCGCCCTCTTCGCCGAGGCGGCGGGGGCCGAGGTGGTGCTGGCCGGGGTGGGCGATGCCGCGCGCCTCGCCACGGCCCGCGCGGTGTGTGGCGCCACGGCCATCGACCTGGCCGGTACCGACCTGCCGGCTGCCCTGGCTGCCGCCGGGCAATCCGCCCCCTTTGACGCGGTGATCGAGGCCGCCGGGGCCACCCCGGCCATCGAGGCGGGGCTGCTGCGGCTGCGCAAGGGCGGGCGGCTGGTGGTGGCGGGCATTCATGCCCGGCCGGCGCCCATCGATCTGACGCGGCTTGTGCGCATGGAGCAGAGCATCCACGGCGCCTACCGCGCGCCGATCGCCGACTGGTCCCGCGTGCTGGCGTTCATGCTGCGGAATACGGAGAAGGTGCGCGCCATGGTGACGCACCGCCTGCCGCTGGCCGAGGCGATGCGGGGCTTTGCCCTGTCGCAGAGCCGCGAGGCTGCGAAGGTCATTCTGCGGCCATGACACCGCCGGCTTTCCTGGCGCTGTGGAATGGCGTGCTGCCGGGGTGGGAGGCCGAATACGAGGCCTGGCACAGCCAGGAGCACGCGCCCGAGCGGCTGGGTGCCCCCGGCTTCCGTGCCGCCCGCCGTTACCGGGCCGAGGCGGGGGCGGGCTACTTCACGCTCTATGAGCTGGAGGGGCTGGAGGCGCTCGATACCCCGGCCTACATGGCCCTGGTGCGCGAGCCGACCCTCTGGTCGGCCCGGATGCGCCCGACGCTGACCGATTTCCGCCGCCTGCCATGCCAAACTCTGGCCGGGGGGTGCTTCGGCCGGGGCGGGGCGCTGGCGACGCTGCGCCTGCCCGGCCAGGGAGCGCCGGAGGCCGTGCGGGCCGTGGCGGAGCGGGCCATGGCCGAGGGCGCTCTGCTGGGCTTCCTGCTGGGCGAGGCCGCGCGGCTTGGCCAGTCCTATGAGGCTTTCCCTCAGGCGCGCCCGCCGGAAGCGGAAACCCTTCTGGTCCTGGAGGCCAGCGAGGCGGGCCTGCTGCCGCCGGCTGTCGAGGCCTGCCGGCAGGCCTGGCCGGTGGGGGGAGGGGAGGCCGGGTTCTGGCGCGCCCTGCAATTCCTTCGCCGCGAGGAATTGCCGGATCCCTCGCTGGAGCGCCAGCCGCCGCGGGATACGCTGCGGCGGCATTGGCTGTGTGCCGCGGAAGACATTGTTCCAGAAGGATAAGGGCCTGGGATTTCCGGTCGGGTGGCCACTTGTGATGAGGCAGGCGGCAAAAAGCCGTTTGACACTGAGGTTCTGAGGTCCTAGAAGGCGCGCCCCTGCTGGTGGTTTGGGCGATGAGCTTGGGTTGTTGGTGGGGCTGCTGAAGAAAAACTTCGGTGGTGGTGTTGACGGGCAAAGTAATCGCCGCTAAACACCGCTCAACGCCGACGAGTTCTTCTGAGGCGCTGAAGGCTGAGACTGAAAATTCTGCTTGACGCTGAGGCGGATGTAGGATAGAAGGTCTCAACGCTGATTTAAAATTGCATCGGGTTTTCTTGGAATTTGTGGATGCATTATGGTTTGGCTGATTGGCTGAGCTGTTGTGTGTTTTGCTGGGGTGGCTGAGGTTTTTGGCTGCCTGGGTGGGATGCGCGGCTGGTGCTTGGGCTTTGGGCGATTGCCTGAGGTTTGGGTGTTGGGGCTTGGTTGGGCTGGACTGTGATGGGTCAGCGATGAAGAGTTTTGGAGAGGCCTCGAGGTTTGCTGCTTGGTTTTGGCTGAGTGGTGAGCTGATGAACTTGAGAGTTTGATCCTGGCTCAGAGTGAACG
>NZ_JANFNY010000027.1 GCF_024437745.1 Roseomonas sp. GC11
TGAAAACCTGATTGTCGCTGCTCTCCACCATGCCCAGAACATGGGAACAGCATTCAAGCTCTAACAGGCCTTAATCCCGGAAAAAGAAACATGACTTCGAAATGATAGCGGCTTTGTGCGCGAAGCCGGTCAGTCTATTCTGGTGGCGCGCCGGCCTGGCTGTCCGCGCCGCCTCCTTCCTCGTATCGGATAGGTTCCAGATGCAGTCCTTGCTCGCCGGTCTTTCCCTGCTGATCCTTGGGGACAGTCATTTCGCCACGCAGGGCTACCTCGTCACCACGCTGCAGGACCAGCTGGTGCAGCAGGGCGCCAAGGTCGCCACCTATGCCGCCTGCGGCTCGCCCGCCAGCGTCTTCCTGACGGCGCGTGTCGCCTCCTGCGGCACGGCGGTGCGCATCCAGTCCGGCCCGGTGCAGACCAAGCGCGGCAATGATGCCCGCACGGTCCCGCTGGCCGACATGGTTCGCCAGCACAAGCCCAACCTCGTCATCGTCGCCATGGGCGATACCATGGCCGGCTATGTCCAGCGCCAGCTCCCCACCGACACGGTGAAGGACGAGGTGACGGCGCTGACCGACCAGCTGCGCGCCATGAACATGCCCTGCGTCTGGATCGGCCCGAGCTGGGGCACCGAGGGCGGGCCCTTCATGAAGACCTTCACCCGCGTGCAGCAGATGTCGCAGCTGCTCTCGACCATCGTCGCGCCCTGCACCTATGTCGATTCCACCAAGCTGTCGCAGCCCGGCCAGTGGCCGACCTTCGACGGCCAGCACTACACGGTGGATGGCTACAAGGCCTATGGCACGGCGCTGGCCACCACCCTGGCCAGCCTGCCGCAGCTGCGCGAGATCCGCCGCTGACCGGCCCGCTCCGGCGCTGCGTGGCGTGAGGCCGGCATGATCTTCGCCTCCTTCGAGTTCCTCTGCCTGTTCCTGCCGCTCTTCTTCGCGGTCTATTTCCTCACGCCCGCGCGCTGGCGCAACACGCCGGTGCTGCTGCTCTCCTGGGCCTTCTATGCCTGGTGGCGGGTGGACTTCCTGGCGCTGCTGCTCGGCGTCACGCTCTTCACCTACTTTGTCGCGCGCGCGATGGAGCGGGTGGGCGCGCAATCCCCCGCCGGCAGGCGCTGGATGCAGATCGGCCTCATCGGCAACCTCGCCGTGCTGGGCTGGTTCAAATACGCCAATTTCGGCGTGGACAGCTTCAACATGCTGCTCGATGGCCTCGGCCTCGCGCGCATCGGCTGGGCGGAGATCGCGCTGCCCATCGGCCTGTCCTTCTACGTGCTGCAATCGGTCAGCTACCTCGTGGATGTGCGGCGCGGCGATGTGCCGGTCAGCCGCAGCTTCCTGCGCTACGCCACCTACAAGGCCATTTTCTCCCAGCTCATCGCCGGCCCCATCGTGCGCTATGCCGAGATCGCCGACGACCTGAAGAACCGCACCCATTCCCTGGCGAAATTCGGCATCGGCGCGCGGCGCTTCATGATGGGCTTCGCCATGAAGGTCATCCTGGCCGATACCCTGAGCCCGATGGTCGATGCCGTCTTCCGCCTGCCGCAGCCGACGCTGGCCGATGCCTGGGCCGGCGCCATCGCCTACACGCTGCAGCTCTTCTTCGATTTCGCCGGCTATTCCGCCATGGCCATCGGCCTCGCGCTGATGATCGGCTTCCGCTTCCCGGAGAATTTCGACAACCCCTACCTCGCCGCCTCGATCCAGAATTTCTGGCAGCGCTGGCACATGACGCTGTCGCGCTTCCTGCGGGACTATCTCTACATCCCGCTCGGCGGCAGCCGGCAGGGCCATGCGCGCACCTCGGTCAACCTCTTCCTGACCATGCTGATCGGCGGCTTCTGGCACGGCGCCAACTGGACCTTCCTGCTCTGGGGCGCCTGGCAGGGCGGGCTGCTGGTGCTGCACCGCCACTGGCGCGCCAGCCACGGGCCGATGCCCTGGCTGGCCGGGCACCTGCTCACCTTCCTCGCCGTCATCCTCGGCTGGGTGGTGTTCCGCGCCGCGCATATGGGCGAGGCCCTCCGCATGTATGCCGGCATGCTCGGCCTGCACGGCACCGCCCTCAGCGACGAACTCGCCTGGCAGGTGACGCCGGATCAGTGGGCCACCATCGGCCTCGGGATGGTGATGGTCTATCTGCCCCTGCTGCGCGGGCGGCTGCCCTTCCTGCGCCCGGCGGCGGAGCTTTCCCCCTTCTGGCGGCCGGTGTGGAGCGTGGCGCCGCTGCTGGGTTTCCTGCTGGGCGTCGTGCTGCTCTACAGCCGCGCCGCCGTGCCCTTCCTCTATTTCCAGTTCTGAGGCGGCGATGACGGACGAGCCACGCTGGATGCGCCTCTCCGCCCGGTTCCAGGGCGCCGCCGCGGTGCTGCTGCTGGGCCTCGGCGTCTGGCAGGGCGCCGCCGCCCTCGCCACCCGCCAGGCCGAGACGCGGCTGCGCCCCGTGCTGAACGGTGCCGCCTTCCTCGACGGGCGGCTGACCGGCGCGGTCAACCATGTGCTGGCGCATCTGCTACCGGCCGATGCCACGCTGCGCGCGGCGGGCGGGCTGTGGCGCTGGGGGCTGTTCCGCTCCGGCGGGCCGCAGTTGCGCGTCGGCTGCGCGGACTGGCTCTACCTCACCGAGGAACTGCGCCCCTGGCCCACGGCGGAAGCCGACATGGCCGCCCGCGCCGCCGGGCTGGGCCGCGCGGCGCAGGCCCTGGCCGGGCGCGGCATCCGCCTGCTGGTGGCCGTGGTGCCGGACAAGGCGCGGCGCCACCCGGAAAACCTCTGCGGCGCCCCGTGGTCCGCCCAGGCGCGGGCGCGGCATGACGCCTTCCTGGCGCTGCTCGGCGCGCAGAACCTGCCGGTGGTGGACCTGCTGCCCGCTCTGCGCGGCGTCTCCCCCGCCTTCTACCGCACGGATACGCACTGGAACCAGGAGGGCGCCGCCGCCGCCGCCGCCGCCATTGCCGCCACCCTGCCGCCAGAGGTGGAACTGGCGCGCGGCGAGCCCTTCGCCACCAGCCTGGCCGATGAGGAGACCAACGGCCCGGGCGACCTGCTGCGGCTGATGAGCCTGGAGCACATGCCCAACCCCTTCCGCCCGCGCCCGGACCGCGAGCACCGCGCCCATACCGCCGCCGTGGAAGGCGCGGCGCAGGAAGGCGGCGGCCTGCTGGACGAGGCGCCGGCACCGGAGGTGGTGCTGCTCGGCTCCTCCTATTCGCTGAACGGCAATTTCCTGGGCAGCCTGCAACAGGCGCTGAACAGCACCGTCATCAGCTTCGCCCAGGCGGGCGGTGGCTTCAGCGGCGCGGCCACCGCCTATTTCGACAGCGAGGCCTTCCGGGACACCCCGCCCAAACTGATCATCTGGGAAATCCCGGAGCGCGTGGTGGCGCAGCCTCTCAGCGAGGCTGAGAAAAAGCTTTTAAGTCTATGGTAGATAGCTTCTTTTTCTGAAGAAAAAGAAGCAAAAAGACTTTTTTCAGGCTGCCGCCGCCTCCCGTCGCAGCGGGACGCTGCACTGGAAAAGTTTTTTGGTTCTTTTTTCAAAAAAGAACCGCTTACCCGCCTGAACTCACATCTTCCCTGACCGTCACCGCCTCCATCTCTCCCATCAGCACCCCGTAGGGCGGCAGGGTGGCCACGCCCTGCACCACCTCCAACCCTTCCGAGCAGCCCCCGGCCAGCAGGCGCAGCGGCGAGACGGCGCAGCGCAGCGGCGCGCCGGAGAGGTTGAACAGCACCATCACCTGTTGCCCGGCATAGTCGCGCACCAGCCCGGCGAAGGGCGGTGGCAGATCCAGCCGGCGCAGCCCGCCCCGCAGCAGCGCGGGCTGCGAGCGCCGCAGCGCCAGGAGGCGGCGCCAGGCCTGCAGCAGGCTGCCCGGGTCGGTCTCCTGCCGGTCCACCGCCAGGGGGCGGTGCCCGGCCGGGATGGGCAGCCAGGGGGTGCCGGTGGTGAAGCCCGCCTGGGGCGCCTCCGCCTGCCAGGGCATCGGCGTGCGGCTGCCATCGCGGCCCTTGAACTCCGGCCAGTAGGTGAGGCCGAAGGGATCGCGGATTTCCTCCAGCGCCAGCTCGGCCTCGGGCAGGCCCAGCTCCTCGCCCTGGTAGAGGCAGACCGAGCCGCGCAGCGTCAGCAGGAGGGCGGCCAGCAGGCGGGCGAAGCGCGGATCCGCCGGAGCCCCGCGCCCGGCGGGGTTCCAGCGCGTCACCGCCCGCTCCACATCGTGGTTGGAGAAGCACCAGCAGGGCCAGCCCTCGCTCTCCGCCCCACCCTCGGCGGCGGCGAGCAGGGCCTGCACCGCGCCATGGTCGAAGCCGCCGCGCAGCGGGCGCAGCGTATAGGCCATGTGAAGCAGATCCGCCCCCGCGCTGTAGCGCAGCACCCGCTCGAAGGCACCATCCTGGCTGGAAACCTCGCCCAGGGTGACGGCGCCATGGCGCTCCGCCAGGGCGCGGATGCGGCGGAGAATGGCGAAGGTCTCCGGGTGCATCATGTCATGCCGGTGCCATTGCAGGCCGAAGAGCTTCGCCGGCACCACGCCATCGGCCGGCGGGCGGGGCGGGTTGGCGCGCAGGGCCGGGTCATGCGCCAGGAAATCCACCGCATCGAGCCGGAAGCCATCGACACCGCGCTTCAGCCAGAACTCGGCCACGGCCAGCAGCGCCTCCAGCACCGCCGGGTTGGCGAGGTTGAGACTGGGCTGGCTGGGCAGGAAATGGTGCAGGTAGTATTGCCGCCGGCGCGGCTCCCAACTCCAGGCGGCACCGCCGAAGACGCTCAGCCAGTTGTTGGGCGGGGTGCCATCCGGGGCGGGGTCGGCCCAGACATACCAATCGGCCTCCGGCGCGGTGCGGCCGGCGCGGCTGCGGCGGAACCAGTGATGCGCGTCCGAGGTATGGCCGCACACCAGATCCACCAGCACCTTCAGCCCCAGCGCATGGGCACGGGCCAGCAGACGGTCCACATCCTCCAGCGTGCCGAACTGCGGGTCCACCGCGCGATGGTCGGCGATGTCATAGCCGAAATCACGCCCCGGCGAAGCGTAGAAGGGGCAGAGCCACAGCGCGTCCACCCCGAGCGCGGCGATGTGCCCGAGCCGCGCGGTGATGCCGGGCAGGTCGCCCACGCCATCACCGCCGCTATCGGCGAAGCTGCGCGGATAGACCTGGTACAGCACCGCCCCCCGCCACCAATCCGCCCCCGCGACCATCGGCCCGCCCTCCTGCGGCTGTGCTTGTCTCTGAGCCTCGCGTTTTCGTGATATCATGCCCTCTGTCCCCATGGGCAGGAATTCAGGGGCACATCTGTATTTCGGCGGCGCGCGCGATATTTTCGCAACGGCGGGAGCTTGGCCTTAAAATTAAATATATATAAATCCCTCCTTTCAAAGCAAAAATAATCGAAAGGATTTTTTCAGATTGCCGTTTCCTCCCTGACATGGCCCAACGCCAAACTGGCCAAAATTTTTTGGTTCTTTTTTTCAAAAAAGAACAATCTTTAAATTTCTACAGCTTTCGGCCAGCGCGCCGGCCTTGACCAACTGGTCATGCGTACCGAGGGATAAACAGGCCAGACAGCAACGGAGAAGCCGAATGCCCTGCCTCCCTCCCGCTCTCACGGCGTGCTGACAGGCGCCACCGCCATGGACCAGCACGCCCCCGCCACCCCGCCCGAGGGCACCACCCCCGAGGACACCACGACGGCCACCGGCACGGCCTCGTTGCAGGAAGGCCGTTCCACCACCCTCAAGCATGGGGACAGCTTCGCCCTGGCCGACCATGCGGGGGACCTGACCGGCGGGGCGGAAGGGCTGTACCATGGCGACACGCGCCATCTCTCACGCTTCAGCCTGCTGCTGAACGGGCAGCGGCCGCTGCTGCTGAGCGCGTCGCTCCTCCACAACAACGCGGCGCTGAGCTGCGACCTCACCAACCCTGAATTGCCGGCGCTGGAGCCCGGCGGGGCGGGGGTGCCGGATGACCGGCTGCACCTGCGCCGCAGCCGCTTCCTCTGGCAGGGCGCGTGGTATGAGCGGCTGGCGCTGCGCAATTTCGACCAGGTGGCGCACCGGCTGCGGCTGGAGCTGCGCTTCGCCGCCGATTTCGCCGATCTCTTCGAGGCGCGCGGCGCCCGGCGGCCGCGGCGCGGCCTGCTGCACCGCCCCGGCATCGGGGTGGATGGCATCACCCTCGCCTATACCGGGCTGGACCATGTGCTGCGCCAGACGCGGCTGCGCCTCGACCCCGCCCCCTCCCTGCTGGAGGGCCACCGCGCGGTGTGGGAGCTGGACCTGGCCCCCGGCGCGCGGCAGGCTTTCTTCTTCGAGATCCGCTGCGCCGGGGAGGGCCGGCCCTGCGCCCCGCGCCTCGGCTTCGGGCAGGCGCTGCGCGAGGGGCGGCGCTGGCTGCGCCAGGACGAGGCGCGGCGCGTCCACATCGCCAGCAGCAACGATATTTTCGACGAGGCCATCCGCCGCTCCGGCGCCGACCTCGCCATGCTGGTGACAGAGACGCCGCATGGCCCCTACCCCTATGCCGGCATCCCCTGGTACAGCACCGCCTTCGGGCGGGACGCGCTGATCGCCGCCTGGCATACGCTGTGGTACGACCCGGCCATCGCGCGCGGCGTGCTGCGCTTCCTCGCCGCCCACCAGGCCACCACCACCGACCCCGCGACCGATGCCGAGCCCGGCAAGATCCTGCACGAGACGCGGCAGGGGGAGATGGCGCTGCTCGGCGAGGTGCCCTTCCGCCGCTATTACGGCAGCGCCGATTCCACCCCGCTCTTCGTCATGCTGGCCGGGGCCTATCTGGACCGCAGCGCCGATGTGGAGACGCTGCGTGACCTCTGGCCCAGCATCGCCGCCGCGCTGCGCTGGATCGAGACGGAGGGCGATGCCGATGGCGATGGCTTCCAGGAATACCGCCGCAAGCGGCCGGACGGGCTGCTGAACCAGGGCTGGAAGGACAGCCACGACGCCATCTTTCACGCCGATGGCAGCACGCCGGAAGGGCCGATCGCGCTGGTGGAACTCCAGGCCTATGCCTATGCCGCCTGGCGCGCCGCCGCCCGCATCCTGCGCGCCCTGGGCCGCCCGGCGGAGGCCGATGCCTATGACACCCGCGCCGAGCGCCTGGCCGCGGCCTTCGATGCCGCCTTCTGGGACGAGGCGCTGGGCACCTATGTGCTGGCGCTGGACGGGGCGAAGCGCCCCTGCCGGGTGCGCGCCTCCAATGCCGGGCATGCGCTCTTCGCCGGCATCGCCCGGCCGGAGCGGGCGGAGCGGGTGGCGCGGACGCTGATGGACCCCTCCTTCTTCACCGGCTGGGGCATCCGCACCATCGCCTCGGGCGAGGCGCGCTACAACCCGATGAGCTACCACAATGGCTCCGTCTGGCCGCACGACAATGCCCTGATCGCCGAGGGCTTCGCGCGCTATGGCCTGCGCGCGGCGGCGGCGCAGCTTTTCAGCGCCCTGTTCGACGCGGCGGCGGCGGCGGAGCAGCGCCGCCTGCCGGAACTTTTTTGTGGCTTCCCCCGCCGGCGCGGCCAGGGGCCGGTGCTTTACCCGGTTGCCTGCTCGCCCCAGGCCTGGGCGGCCACCACCCCGCTGGCACTGCTGCGCGCCTGCCTGGGCCTGGGCTTCGACCCCGCCGGGCGCTGCGTGACCTTTGAGCAGCCGGTCCTGCCGCCTTTCCTGCGCGCGCTGCAACTGCGCAACCTGCGGCTGGGCGAAGGCCATCTGGATGTCGGCTTCCAACGGGTGGAGGGCGAGGTGGCCATGCATGTGCTGGGCCGCTCCGGCGGCGTGAAGGCGGTGCTGCGCAGCAGTTGAAGACTTTTTCAGGCTGCCGCCGTCTCCCGGCACGGCGGGGCTATAGACTGAAAAAGTTTTTTGGTTCTTTTTTTCAAAAAAGAACCTCTTCCTCTGCTTCCTTCAAGGACTCCGCTTCATGACCGCATCCTCCCGTGCCGCCGTGCTGGCGACGCCCCAGGACATTCTGACAGCACGGGCGGCGGGGGAGGATCTGGTGATCCTGGCGGTGCGTGGCCCGGATTCCAGCCTGCGCCCGCCCTATGAGGCGGCCCCCCGCCTGCCCGGCGCGCTGGAGAGCAGCCTGCCGGATGATTTCTCCGCCCCGTCCTCGCCGCGCGAGGGCTCGCGCCCGCTGCCGCCGGTCCAGGCCCTGCAGGAGAAGGCGCGGCGCTGGGGCCTCGGCCCGGAGACGCGGGTGGTGGTCTATGACCATGACGGCAATCTGCTGGCCGGGCGTGCCTGGTGGGTGCTGCGCTGGGCCGGGCTGCGGCATGTGCGGATGCTGGATGGCGGCTTCGCCGCCTGGGCCGCCGCCGGCCTGTCGGTGGAGCACAGCCTTCCCGCCCCCCGGCCGGAGAGTGACCTCACCCTCACCCCCGGCCATCTGCCGGTGATGGAGGCCGATGCCGCGGCTGCCCTGGCGCGCTCCGGCGTGCTGCTGGATTCGCGCATCCGCCCCAACTACATCGGCGGCCCGGTGGCACCGGGCGAGGCGCCGCGCGGGCATATCCCCGGCGCGCGCAGCCTGCCCGCGCCGGAGAACCTGGATGCCACGGGCCATTTCCGCCCGCTGGAGGAGCTGCGCGCCCTCTATGCGGCGCAGGGCGCGGACGGAACGCGGCCGGTGGGGGTCTATTGCGGCGCCGGGGTCTCGGCGGCGCATGACGTGGCGGTGCTGATGATGCTCGGTATCAGCGCGCCGATGTATCCCGGCTCCTGGTCCGCATGGAGCGCGGACCCGGCCCGGCCGGTGGCCATCGGGGCCGAGCCAGGGTGAGGCTTTTGGCCGCGTGGTCTTGAGAGGGGCTTCGCCCCTCTCAAACTCTCCCGACCAAAGGCCTGAGGCCTTTGGAAACCCCTTCGTCAGGCCCGCAGCCCGGTGGCCAGGGCGGCGATATGCTCCGGGCCGATGCCGCAGCAGCCGCCGATGATGCCGGCGCCGGCTTCCGCCCAGCCCTGCGCGATGGCGAGGTAGGCGGCGGGGTCGAGGTCGGGGCGGATGGCGCTCAGCCCCTCATTGGCCGCGCCGGTCTTGGGCTGCGGCACGAAGGCATTGGCATAGACGCCGAGCAGCGCGGCGGCGCCCGCCGCGTCCAGCGCCTGCCGCGCCTCGCGCAGGGCCGCCAGCATGATCTCGGCCTGGCTGCAGTTGAACAGCAAGGCGGCGGCGCCGAGGCGCAGGGCGGCGGCCACCGCCTCCCCCACCGCCTCGCCCGAGCGCAGCCGCGCCGGCGCCGTGCCGGCGATCACCCCGGCGGCGGCGGCGGGCTCGTCCTGGAGGGTGAAGGAGATCCAGAGCGGGCGGTCATCCCCGGCGAGGGCGGCGCGCACGGCCTCGACCTCGGCGATGGAGCTTTGCGTCTCGGCCAGCCAGAGATCGACATGCGGGGCGAGGCCGGCGATCAGCTCGGCCAGCAGGGCGGGGGCGGCGGCGGCATCGAAGAGATCGGGCCGGTAGGAGCCGAAGAGCGGCGGCAGGGAGCCGGCGACGCGCACCGGGTGCGGCGCGGCCTGGGCCGCCTGCCGCGCCAGTTCACCGGAGCGGGCGGCCAGGGCGCGGCCCTCGGCGGCGAAGCGGGCCTCGCCGATATGGAAGGGCACCAGGGCATAACTGTTGGTGGTCACCACCTCGGCGCCGGCGGCGATGTAGTTGGCATGGGCCTGGCGGACGAAATCCGGCGCCTCGATCAGCGCCAGGGCGGACCATTCCGGCTGGCGGAAGGGCGCGCCGAGGCGCATCAGCTCGCGGCTCATGCCGCCATCCAGGATGAGAAGGGGCTGCGGCATGGATTGGCACTCCTGCGGGATCATGCGCGGCTGGATAGAGCGGGGGCGGCGGGCGGGCAATGCGCGCGGAGGGGCCGCGAGCCGGGAGCCCCCGGGGTGGGCGCGGCAAGGCGGGGAAAATTATACTCTCTTTTCGCGTCCTTATAGTCGCCTTCTCCTGCGCGGGGCGGGGTTGGCGCGGCGTGGATTTCCGGCGGTGGGTGGGGCCGTTTTTATATTGACTCACAATCAATCGTGCTTTTTGACTGGTTTCGGAATGAAACAGCGATTCCACTTCGTGTTTCACCGCCAGGAGTCCACCATGCCCCTTTCCGCCCCTTCCTCCCCGGGCCGCCTCTCCCGCCGCCGCCTGCTGGGCGCCCTTGGCACGGCCGGGCTGGCCGTGCCGCTGGCCGGCTTCACCGCGCTCAGCCCCGAGCGCCGCGCCTTCGAGGCGATGCTGGCCAATGACGGGCGCTGCCTCACCCCGCTGCGCGCCGCTGACCCCGGCCAGCCCCTGCGCAAGCTGACGCTGGCCTGGAACGCCACCTCCATCTGCACCTCCCCCGTCGAGGTGGCGCGGCGCAGCGGCATCCTCGCCCGGCACGGGCTGGAGGTGGAGCTGGTGAATTTCGGCGGTTCCACCGAGGCGCTGCTGGAGGCCATCGCCACCCGCAAGGCGGATGCCGGCGTCGGCATGGCGCTGCGCTGGCTGAAGCCGCTGGAAATGGGCTTCGACGTGAAGATCACCGGCGGCACGCATGGCGGCTGCATGCGGCTGGCCGGCCCCGCCTCGGCCGGGCTCAGCGCCGACCTGAACTCGCTGCGCGGCAAGACCATCGCCGTCTCCGACATGGGCGGCGCCGACAAGAACTTCTTCTCGATGCTGCTGAAGCGCAAGGGCATCGACCCGGACAAGGATGTCACCTGGCGCGTCTTCCCCGCGCATGTCTTCGGCCTGGCGCTGGAGCGTGGCGAGGCCCATGCCTTCGCCGCCGGCGACCCGATCGCCTGGACGCTGGTGCGCGACCAGAAGCTGGTCGAGGTGGCGACCAACCTCTCCGGCGAATGGGCCAACCTCGCCTGCTGCATCATCGGCGTCTCGGGCAGTCTGCTGAAGAGCGAGCCGCGCACCGTCGCCGCGCTGACGCGCGCGCTGATCGAGGCGCAGCATGTGGTGGCGCATGATCCCAATGTGGCGGCCGATGCCTTCCTCGACTACGCGCCGGGGCGGGTGACGCGCGAGGATCTGGTGGCCATGCTGCAGAGCCACACCCATGGCCACAGCCCGGCCGGCCCGAATATCCGCAGCGAGATCGAATACTACGCGCAGGAGCTGAAGGCCGTCGGCGTGATGCGCGCCAATACCGACCCGAAGCGCTTCGCCGAGCGCGTCACCGCCGATGTGCTGAGCATCCCCGCATGAGCAGCACCACCCTGACCGCCGCCCCCGCCTCTGCCGGCACGCTGCCCGGCCTGTGGTGGGGCGGGCTGCTGGCGGCGCTGTCCTGGGGCGGCGCCGGCCTGCTGACCGGCCTGCTGCCGGACGAGATCGAGGTGGGGCGCACGCAGGAACTCGGCCTCGGCGCCGCGCTGCTCGGCGCCGCGCTGGTGCTGGCCGCGCTTGGCGCGCCCTGGCTCGGCCGCGCCGGGCAGAAGCTGCGCGCCGCCGGGCCGTGGCTGACCGTGCTCGGCCTCGCCCTCGCCGTGTGGGAATTGCTGACGGCCAAGCTCGCCCTGCTGCCGCTGCCCTTCTTCGCCTCGCCGCAGGGGCTGCTGGAGGTCTATCTGGAGGACTGGCCGCGCCTCGGCGAGAGCGTGCTGCGCTCGCTCTGGCTGCTGGCCAGCGGCTATGCGCTGGGCGCCGCGGCCGGCTTCGTGGCGGGGGTGGCGCTCGGCTGGTCGCGCGCCATCGGCTACTGGGTGCACCCGGTGCTGCGGCTGATCGGCCCGCTGCCGGCCACCGCCTGGCTGCCCATCGCCTTCTTCGCCTTCCCCAGCAGCGGCAGCGCCAGCACCTTCCTGGTGGCGCTGGCGGCGTGGTTCCCGGTCACGGTGCTCACCTGGTCCGGGGTCGCGGGGGTCAACAAGGCCTATTACGACATCGCCCGCACCCTTGGCGCCAGCCCGCGCTTCCTGGTGCTGAAGGTGGCCATCCCGGCGGCGCTGCCGCAGGTCTTCGTCGGCCTCTTCATGGGCCTGGGCGCCTCCTTCTCCGTCCTCGTGGTGGCGGAGATGCTGGGGGTGAAGGCGGGGCTCGGCTGGTACCTGCAATGGGCGCAGGGCTGGGCGGCCTATGGCAACATGTATGCCGCGCTGCTGGTGATGGCGGTGATGTGCTCCACCCTGGTCACGCTGCTCTTCAAGGGGCGGGACCGCGTGCTGGCCTGGCAGAAGGGGACCGTCCGGTGGTGAGCCCTGCCCTGCGCGACAGCGCCGATGCCGCCGGCATGGCGGTGGAGATCCGCAACGCCTCGCAGCAGTTCCAGCTGGAGGGCCGCCCGCTGCCCGTGCTGGACAATGTTTCTTTCAGTGCCCGGCCGGGTGAGTTCATCGCCCTGCTGGGGCCTTCGGGCTGTGGCAAGTCCACCCTGCTGCGGCTGCTGGCCGGGCTGGACCAGCCGACGGGGGGCGAGGTGCTGGGCGATGGCCGCGCCATCACCGCGCCCGATCCCTCGCGCGTGCTGGTCTTCCAGGACCCGACGCTCTACCCCTGGCGCACGGTGCGCGCCAATGTGGCGCTGGGGCTGGAGGCGCGCGGGCTGCTGCGCACGCGCGGCCACCGCATCCAGGAGGCGATCGACCTCGTCGGGCTGACGGGATTCGAGAGCGCCTATCCGCACCAGCTCTCCGGCGGCATGGCGCAGCGCGTGGCGCTGGCCCGCGCCCTGGTGAACGACCCGCGCCTGCTGCTGCTGGACGAGCCGCTGGGCAAGCTCGACAGCCTGACGCGGCTGTCCATGCAGGCGGAGCTGGTGCGGCTGTGGCAGCGCAGCGGGCTGACCGCCCTTCTCGTCACCCATGATGTCGAGGAGGCGCTGATCCTGGCGCAGCGCGTCCTCGTCTTCTCGCCGCGGCCGGCGCGCATCACGGCGGAGCTGGTGGTGGACCGGCCCTATCCCCGCCATCGCGACGACCCGCACCTGGTCGCGCTGCGGCGGGAGGCGCTGGGGCTGCTCGGGCTGGCGGATTGAAGGCGGCTTTCGCCCTCTTCTCCGCCTCCCGGGGAAGAGGGCGTGAGACGCCCCCCACGCTTAGCCCCGCGCGCTTAAACCCCCAGCGCGTCCAGCACCCGGCCCTTCCACACCGCCGCCGCCACGCCGAGCTTCCAGAAACCATGGAAGGGCATGGGGCGGATGGGGCTGAAGGGCATGTCGATGGCTTCCGGCGCGGCCCCCTCCAGGCGCCGCGCCAATTGCGCGCCCATGGCCGTGGCCATGGCGACGCCGCGCCCGTTATAGCCCAGCGCCGCCAGCAGGCCGGGGGCGGGCTCGTGCAGATGCGGGTAGTGGTCGGCGGTCATGGCCAGCTGGCCGTTCCAGCCATGCGTCCAGCGCCGCCCGCGCAGCACCGGCCACAGGCGCTCGGCATAGGTGATGAGGTAGCGGATGGCCTCCGGCCCCTGGATCGGCGCCTGCGGGCCGCGCCCGCCCATCAGCAGGCGGTTGCCCTGGTCGATGCGGTAATAGACGGTGATCCGCCCGCTTTCATAGACCGCGCCGCGCAGCGGCACGATCTGGCGCGCCACCTCCTCCGGCAGCGGCTCGGTGCTGGTGATGGAGGAGAAGACCGGCGCCAGGCTGCGCCGCAGCCCCGGCCAGAGATCCTCCGTATAGCCATTGGTGGCCAGCACCACCTGTTCGGCCAGCAGCATGCCGCCAGGGGTGGTGACGCGCCACAGCGCGCCCTCCCGCGCCAGGGAGAGCGCCGGCGTGCCGCCATGGATGCGCGCGCCGAGTTGTGCCGCCGCCCGCGCCAGCCCGCGCGCATAGGAAAGCGGGTTCACATCGCCGCCGCGCCGGTCGAGCATCGCCCCGGCATAGAGCGGCGTGCCCAGCAGTTCCGTGGTGGCGCGGGCATCGAGGAATTCGACCGGCATGCCGCGCCGCGCGCACTGCTCGGCGGTGGCCGCCACGGCGCGCGCATTGGCCGGGCGCAGCGCGGCGCGCAGCGTGCCGTTCTGCCGCGCCTCGCAGGTGATCTGGTGGCGGCGGATGATGTCGAAGACCCGGTCCGGCGCGCCATAGGACAGCGCCAGCATCCGCTGCCCGAGATCCTCGCCATGGCTGGCCACGACCTCGTCCGGGTCCGGCTTGAGGCCCGGATTGACCTGCCCGCCATTGCGGCCGGAGGCGCCCCAGCCGGGTTCCGCCGCCTCGATCAGCGTGGCCGCCACGCCGCGCTCGGCCAGGTGCAGCGCGGTGGACAGGCCGGTGAAGCCGCCGCCGATGATGGCCACCGGCACCCGGTGCTCGCCGGAGAGCGGCGGGGCGGGATGGGCGGGGATGGCCGTCTCGGCATAGAGGCTCGGGGGGAGAAGCTTGCTCATGGCGTTGTCTCCAGCGGGCGCAGCACGCGGCGGAGGAAATCCTGGGTGCGGGGCTGGCGTGGCGCCACCAGCACCTCGGCGGGCGGGCCTTCCTCCACCACCCTGCCGCGGTCCATGAACACCACATGATCCGCGACCTCGCGCGCGAAGCCGATCTCGTGGGTGACGACCATCATCGTCATCCCCTCGCGCGCGAGGTCGCGCATGACGGTGAGGACCTCGCCCACCAGTTCCGGGTCCAGCGCGCTGGTCGGCTCGTCGAAGAGCACGGCGCGCGGGCGCATGGCCAGGGCGCGGGCGATGGCCACGCGCTGCTGCTGCCCGCCCGAGAGCTGCGCGGGATAGGCGCCCTCCCGGCCGGCGAGGCCGACACGGGCGAGCAGATCGCGCGCCAGCGCCTCCGCCGCGCGGCGCTCCTGGCCGAGGGCGTAGATCGGCCCCTCCGTCACATTCTCCAGCGCCGTGCGGTGGGCGAAGAGGTTGAAGCGCTGGAACACCATGCTGACGCGCTGGCGCACGGCGCGCAGGCGGGCTCGGTCGGCCCGCGCGACGGTGACGCCATCGACGCGCACGGTGCCGCCCTCGTAGCTCTCCAGCCCGTTCACGCAGCGCAGCAGGGTGGATTTGCCCGAGCCGGACGGCCCCAGGATGCACACCACCTTGCCTTCCGGCACGCGGAAGGAAATCCCGTCCAGCACGCGCAGCGGGCCGTAATTCTTCTCCAGCCTGTCGATCTCGATCATCGCCGGCCGAACCTTTTTTCCAACCGCCCGACGAGGAGGATGAGCGGCACGCTGAGGGCGAGGTAGAGCAGCGCCGCCAGGGTGAAGACCTCCTGGTTCTTGAAGGTGGAGGAGGCGATCATGCGCGACTGCGCCGAGATCTCGGCGACCGTGATGACGCTGGCCTGGCTGCTGTCCTTCAGCATCATGATGAGCATGTTGCCATAGGGCGGCAGGACGATGCGCGTCGCCTGCGGCAGGATCACGCGGGTGAGGATGCGCGGGCGCGAGAGGCCGAGGCTTTCCGCCGCCTCCACCGCGCCCGGGTCCACCGCCAGCATGCCGGAGCGGAACACCTCCCCCATATAGGCGGAATAGGCGATGCCGAGGCCGATGACGCCGGCCTGGAAGGCGGTGAGATCGATGCCGAGATCCGGCAGCACGAAATAGATGTAGAACAGCTGCACCAGGATGGGGATGCCGCGCAGCGTGTTCACCACCGCCTTGGCCGGCCATTCCAGCCAGCGCGTGCCGGAGGTGCGCATCAGGGCCCAGACGAGGCCGAGCAGCGTGGCGATGACCAGGGCGCAGAGGGTGACGGCGACCGTCACCCACACGCCCTGCAGCAGGATCGGCAGGAAATCCCGTGCCGCGGCCAGCAAGCCGGAAAAGCTCATCCCTGCACGGCGGGCGGCAGGTTCCACGTCTCGATCAGCCGCTGGACGGTGCCATCGCCGATGAGCCTGGCCAGCCCGGCATTGATCCTGGCCATCACCGGGTCGCCCTTGCGGGTGCCGATGTTGATGCTGCCGACGACGGAGGGCTTGTAGCCCGGCAGCAGCCTCACGCCGCGGAAGACGCCCTGGCCGATCTGGTAGCCGACGATCGGCCCGTCGCCGAAGCCCACCTTGATGCGGCCTAGGGAGACATCGCGGATGATGTCGGCCACGCTGTCATAGGTGCGCACATCGAGCCCGGCATTCTTCGCCGCCTCGGCATAGGTGGTGCCGAGCTGCGCGCCGGCGGAGAGCCCTTTCAGCGCCGCCATGCTGGTACCCGGCAGGCTCTCGCCCTCCTTCACCACCGCGCCCTCGCCATAGGCATAGACGGGCTCGGAGAAATCGATCTGCTCGCGCCGCGCCGGCGTCGCGGTCATGGCGGCGGCGATGATGTCGATACGGCTGGTGGTGAGCGAGGGGATGAGCGCGGCAAAGGGCGTGCTCTGCACCTCAACGCCGAAGCCCTGATCCTTCCCGATGGCGGTGATCAGGTCCACCATGAAGCCGGTGATGGTGTTGCTCTTGGTGTCGAGGAAGGTGAAGGGCACGCCGGTGGGCGTGGAGCCCACCTTCAGCACCGGAAGCTGGGCGCGGACCAGGGCGGGGGTGCCGAGGGCCAGCGCGGCGCCACCGAGGATGGCGCGGCGGGAGAGGGTCATCGCGGTTCCACTCCATGGAGGGCGGCGCCTCGCCGCCTGCGCCGCATCACCGCATGGCACGCCCGCAGCCACAAGACGGTTTTTTGACAGGGCTAAAAATTATCCCCTTTCCTTCCCTCCATTGAAGGGGCTTCCCCCTGGCAGGACGTCACGGAGGCGGGGTCCAGGGGGCCCCTCCCCCCCCTTTGCCCCACCCCTTCCCCTGTCCCTCCGGCGGTGCGCGGGGCGGAGCCGCGCCCGGCTTACGGCCCTGCGATGCGCCGGCAGTGGTTCAGCGCCGCCTCGATGAGATTGTCACTGGCCTCCGGCGTGCGGAAGGCGGAATGGGCGGAGAGGGTGACATTCTCCAGCGTCGTCAGCACATGCCCCTCCGGCAGCGGCTCGATCTCGAAGACATCGAGCGCCGCATGGGCCAGCCGCTTCTCGCGCAGGGCGGCGACCAGGGCGGCCTCGTCCACCACCGCGCCGCGCGCCGTGTTGACCAGGATGGCCGAGGGCTTCATCCGCGCCAGCCGCGCCGCCGAGAGGAAACCGCGCGTCTCGTCATTCAGCAGCAGATGCACGGAGAGCACATCGCTCTCCGCCAGGAGCCGCTCCAGCGGCACGAAGGTGACGCCCTCCGCCTGGCGCGGCGTGCGGTTCCAGGCCAGCACCTTCATGCCGGCGCCGTGGCAGAGCCGCGCCATCTCGGCGCCGATGCCGCCATAGCCGAGCAGGCCCACGGTCTTGCCGGTGAGTTCCACGCCATCGGTGCGCAGCCAGCGCCCGGCGCGCATGCCGCCATCCATGGCGGCGAGGCCCTTGGCGGCGGCCCACATCAGGGCGAAGGCCATCTCGGCCACGGCGGTGTCGCCATAGCCCTTGATGATGTGCACGGCGATGCCGCATTCCGCCGCGAGTTCCTCCGGGTTCATGTAGCTGCGCGCGCCGGTGCCGAGGAAGACGACGTGCCGCAGCGAGGGGATCCGCTTCGCGATCGCCGTCGGCAGGGCGGTGTGGTCGATGATGATGATCTCATGCCCGGCGGCGAGGGCGGGCAGTTCCTCCGGCGTCACATCGGGCTGGAGGTTGATGGTGACGGGGATGTCGCTGTCGCGGCGCAGCCGCTGCATGACGGCGCCGAGCGCCGCGCCGGCATCGACGAAGATGGCGCGCATGGGATTTTCTCCAGATGTGCCGCTGGGGTGGGCAGGGCCTGGAAGCCATCCCTAGGCGAAGGGGCGCGGGCGGGCAATCCGGGGGAAGCGGGCGCTCTTGCTGCAATGCAATATGCAACATCAGCAAACCATTAAAAAAACACTAAAATTATTCCATGTCATTCAACTTCGATTAACGAAATCACCGCACCTTGCCAGGGTCTGAAGGGACTCTGTCGATATGCGTATCCGTACTCTCCTGCTCGCCGGCTTCACCCTGACCGCCCTGCCCGGCGTTGCCGGCCTGGGGTGGAAGGCCAGCCAGTCCTGGGAGACCTGGCAGCAGGCGGAACAGGCCACCGTCTTCGCCCGGATCATCAACGCCACCATGCGCGGCTACACGCGGCTGGTGGTGGAAAGCGGCGTGCTCAGCGCCGCCGCGCGCAGCGGGCAGCTTGACCAGGCCCGCGCCGCCGAGAGCGCGCGCATCACCGATGCGGCGCTGAACGAGGCGCTGGCCCTGCTGCGCAGCCGGCAGGTGCCCACCGCGCAGATGGAACAGGCGATCCAGACCGTGGCGCGGCTGCGCGCCCAGGTGGCCGAAACCGTGGCGCGCCGGCCGGGGCAGCAGGACATGGCGCTGGCCGCCTCCATCCTGGAGCAGCGCAGCCGCATCTCGCGCGAGATCGATGGCGTGACGCGCCATGCCGAGGCGCAGATCAGCCAGTCCGCCCCCTCCGTGGCGCTGCTGGTGCAGGTGGCGCAGCAGATCAACCGGGTGCGGGACGAGGCGGGCGCGCGCAGCCTGCTGATCAATGCCTGGCTGTCCGGCCAGGCGCCGCAGCCCGATGTCGTGGCGCGGGCGATCGACCTGGGCGGGCGCATCACCCTGGCCTGGGCCAATGTGCGCCGCCAGGTGGAGGGCATGGAGGATGCCGCGCTCTCCGCCGCCCTGGCCCGCGTCGAGGCCGGGTTCTTCAGCACGGCGGAGCCGCTCTACCGCGGCTATGTCGCCACGGCCCAGGCGCGGGCCATGGCGGCGCCGGGCGCTGCGGCCCAGGACTGGCCCGCGGGCTTCCAGGGCTACCCGGACTGGACGACCCAGGCCCTGGCCACCCTCATCCCCATGCGCGACCAGACGCTGGTCAGCGCCGTGGAGGAGGGCGACGCCCTGGCCGCCGAGGCGCGCCGCGCCCTGGTGCTGCATCTCGGCATCGCCGCGCTGGCGCTGGCCTTCGCCCTGGCCGGGCTGCTGCTGCTGCTGCGCCGCCTCATCGCCCCGCTGCGCGCGCTGACGGAGAGCGTCACCGCCATCGCCGGCGGCGCGCTGGAGCAGGCGGTGCCGCACGGCGCCCGCGCGGACGAGGTGGGCGAGATGGCGCAGTCCATCGAGGTGCTGCGCGCCGGCTCGGTCGAGCGCCAGCGCATGGAGGCCGCCGCCGCCGCCGCCCAGGCGGAGCGCACCCGCCGCGCCGCGCGGCTGGAAGAGCTGGTGCGCGGCTTCGAGGCGCAGGTGGGGGAGATGGCCGGCATCGTCTCCTCCGCCTCCAGCGAGCTGGAGGCCACGGCGCGCGCCATGAGCGGCACGGCGGGCGCGACCAACGAGCAGGCCGGGCATGTCGCGGACGCCGCCGGCGAGGCGAGCAATGGCGTGCGCACCGTCGCCGCCGCCGCCGAGCAGCTCGCCGCCTCGATCCAGGAGATCAGCCGGCAGGTCGGGCAGGCCACCAGCGTCGCCGGCCGCGCCGTGGAGGATGCGCAGCGCACCGACGCCACGGTGCAGACCCTGGCCGCCGGCGCGCAGAAGATCGGCGATGTGGTGCAGCTGATTTCCGACATCGCCGGGCAGACCAACCTGCTGGCGCTGAACGCCACCATCGAGGCGGCGCGGGCGGGCGAGGCCGGCAAGGGCTTCGCCGTCGTCGCCTCGGAGGTGAAGAGCCTGGCCGGCCAGACCGCCCGCGCCACCGAGGAGATCGGCAGCCAGATCGCGCAGATCCAGGCCTCGACGGCGCAGGCGGTGACGGCCATCGCCGGCATTTCCCGCACCATCGAGGAGGTGAGCAGCATCGCCGTCGCCATCGCCGCCGCGGTGGAGGAACAGAGCAGCGCCACCACCGAGATCGCCCGCACCGTGCAGCACACCGCGCGCGCGACCGAGGCGGTGAGCAGCAATGTCGGCGCGCTGCGCCATGGCTCGGCGGAGACGGGGGCGGCGGCGCAGCAGGTGCTGGCGGCGGCCTCCGAGCTGGCGCGCCAGGCGGAGGCGCTGACGGGCCATGTGGGCGAGTTCGGCACCGCCGTGCGCGCCGCCTGAGCGCCGCGCCCCCCGCCAGGGGTGCGGAGCGGCGCGGGGAAGGACGCGGGGGAGAGGGACGAGGGGGGGGGCCGGTTCGCCGGCCCCCCTTTCGCGTCCCGTGCCAATTCACGGGAGAGGAAAGTGTTGACACGATTAAATTCGTGAATTTCAAATGATCCCGCGAAAAATGCGATTTTATATCGCGGATTATAACGGGAGCCGCCATGACCCAGGGCCAGACCACGCCGCCGACCCCGCCCCGCGCGCTCCCCGCCGCCGGTGAGACGGCGCACCCCGAAACCCTGGCCCTGCATGCCGGCTGGCGCGCCGCGCCGGGCCATGGCGCCGTCGCCGTGCCCATCGTGCAGAGCACCTCCTACCAGTTCGACAGCAGCGAGCACGCCCGCGCCCTCTTCGCGCTGGAGCAACTGGGCTTCACCTATTCCCGCACCGGCAACCCGACGGTGGATGTGCTGGAAAAACGCCTCGCCGCGCTGGAGGGCGGCGCCGCGGCGCTGGCCCTCGGCTCAGGGCAGGCCGCCTCCGCCTTCGCCGTGCTCGGCCTCGCCCGCGCCGGGGACAATATCGTCTCCTCCACCGATCTTTACGGCGGCACCTGGAACCTCTTCGCCAACACGCTGAAGCGCTTCGGCATCGAGACGCGCTTCGTCGATCCCGCCGACCCGGCGGCCTTCGCCCGCGCCAGCGATGCGCGCACCCGCGCCTGGTATGGCGAGACCCTGCCCAACCCCAAGCTCGCCGTCTTCCCCATCGCCGAGGTGGCGGAACTCGGCCGGCCGCTCGGCATCCCGCTCATCCTCGACAACACGGCGGCGCCGCTGCTGGCACGGCCCTTCGACCACGGCGCGGCCATCATCGTCTATTCGGCCACCAAGTATCTCGGCGGGCACGGCACCAGCATCGCCGGCGCCATCATCGATTCCGGGCGCTTCGACTGGTCGGCCCACCCCGCGCGCCAGCCCGCCCTCACCGAGCCGGATCCGAGCTACCACGGCACCATCTGGACGGAGGTGGCGCAGCGCCTCGGCGTGCAGCCCTATTTGGCCGCGGTGCGCTCCTCGCTCCAGCGCGATCTCGGCGCGCCGCTCTCGCCCTTCAATGCCTTCCAGATCCTGCAGGGAATCGAAACCCTGCCGCTGCGCATCCAGCGCCACAGCGAGACGGCCAGCAAGGTCGCCGGGTGGCTGGCGCGGCAGCCGGAAGTGGCCCGCGTCATTCATCCCTCGCGGCAATCCGGGCTCCAGCGGGAACGGGCGGAACGCTATCTGCGCGGCGGCTTCGGCGGGCTGGTCGGCCTTGAGCTGGCCGGCGGCCACGCGGCCGGCGCGCGCTTCATCGATGCGCTGAAGCTCTTCTATCACGTCGCCAATATCGGCGATGCCCGCAGCCTCGCCATCCATCCGGCCAGCACCACCCATGCCCAGCTCTCGCCCGCCGAGCAGGAAGCCAGCGGCGTGACGCCCGGCTATGTGCGGCTCTCCATCGGGCTGGAGCATCCGGAGGATATCCTGGCCGACCTGCGGCGCGGCCTCGATGCGGCGGCGCTGCGACAGGCGGCATGAGCACGACAAGACCGGGGGAAATGAATTTCCCCCGGACCCCCTTTCTTTTTTCTGTCAGTGGAACACATCAAAAATGACCACGGCCACGCTCGAAGCCCCCGCCCGCACCAACCTGCCGCTGCTCGATATCAGCCGGCTGGAGCAGGGCCCGGCGGAACGCGCCGCCTTCCTCGCCGAGCTGCGCCACGCGGCGCGCGATGTGGGCTTCTTCTATCTCACCGGCCACGGGGTTCCGGCGGAGCTGGAGGCGCGGCTGCGCGAGGTGGCGCGGCGTTTCTTCGAGCTGCCCGAGGAGGAAAAACTCAAGGTCCAGATGATCCACTCGCCGCATTTCCGCGGCTATAACCGCGCCGGCCTGGAGCTGACGCGCGGCAAGCCCGACTGGCGCGAGCAGTTCGACATCCATGCCGAGCGGGAGCCCCTGCCGACCGGGCCGGGCACACCGCCCTGGGCGCGGCTCCAGGGCCCCAACCTCTGGCCGGATGCGGCGCTGCCGGAGCTGAAGCCGATCCTGCTGGAATGGCAGGCGCGGCTGACCGAGGTGGCCATCCGCCTCGTCCGCGCCTTCACCGAAGCCCTGCTGGGCGACCCGGACGCGCTGCGCCCCATCTATGAGGGCGGGCCGAACCAGACGATGAAAATCATCCGCTACCCGGGCGTGGAACAGGGCGCGGCGGACCAGGGCGTGGGTTCGCACAAGGATAGCGGCCTGCTGACCTTCGTGCTGCAGGACGATGTGGGCGGCCTCCAGGTGGAGAAGCCGGAAGGCTGGGTGGATGCCGTGCCCCTGCCCGGTACCTTCGTGGTCAATATCGGGGAACTGCTCGAACTGGCCTCGAATGGCTACCTCAAGGCCACGGTCCACCGCGTCGTCAGCCCGCCGGCGGGGCGGGACCGCTATTCCATCGCCTTCTTCCTCGGCGCCCGGCTCGATGCGGAGGTGCCGCTGCTCGCCCTGCCGCCCGAACTCGCCGCCGAGGCCAAGGGGCCGGCGAGCGACCCGGAGAATCCGCTCTTCCGCACGGTCGGCGCCAATTACCTGAAGGGGCGGCTGCGCTCCCACCCCGATGTGGCCCGGCGCTACCACGCCGACCTGCTGGGCTGAACCCCGCCGCCGCGAATCCCCGCCAACAGGAGCGTTGCATCCGGCCTGCCGAGGCCGGATGATCCCACCCAGAGAGAGGAGGTCATGATGACCCTTTCCAGCCTGTCCCGCCGCGCGGTCCTGGGTTCTGCCCTCGGCGGAGGCGTGGCCCTGGCAGCCCGGGCGCAGGGGGCCGGCCAGCTCCTCAATGTCTCCTATGACCCGACGCGGGAATTCTACCGCGAGTTCAACAGCCTCTTCGCCGAGCAGTGGAAGGCGAAGACGGGCCAGGGCATCCGCGCCAATGCCTCGCATGGCGGCTCCGGCCGCCAGGCCCGCGCGGTGATCGACGGCCTCCAGGCCGATGTCGTCACCCTCGCCCTGGCCTATGACATCGACGCCATCGCCGAGCGCGGGCTGATCAATGCCGACTGGCAGCAGCGCCTGCCGCACAACAGCTCGCCCTACACCAGCACCATCGTCTTCCTGGTGCGCAAGGGCAATCCGAAGAAGCTGGCGGACTGGCCGGACCTGCTGAAGCCCGGCGTCTCCATCGTCACCCCCAACCCCAAGACCTCGGGCGGGGCGCGCTGGAACTACCTCGCCGCCTGGGCCTGGGCGGTGAAGAAATCCAGCGGCGGCGAGCAGGCGGCGCGCAGCTTCCTCACCGAGATGTTCCGCAAGGTGCCCGTGCTCGACACCGGCGCGCGCGGCGCCACCACCAGCTTCGTCCAGCGCGGCCAGGGCGATGTCCTGCTGGCCTGGGAGAACGAGGCGCATCTGGCCTTCGCCGAATTCGGCGCGGACCAGTTCGATATCGTCTATCCCGGCTTCTCCATCCTGGCGGAACCGCCCGTCGCGGTGGTGGACCGCAATGTGGACCGCCGCGGCACCCGCGCCGTGGCCGAGGCCTATCTCCAGGCGCTCTACACGCCGGAGGGGCAGGCGCTGGCGGCCAAGCATTTCTACCGCCCGCGCGACGAGGCCGCCCTGGCCGCCGCCGGCAGCCGCTTCCCCCGCATCGAGATGACGACGATCGACGACCCCATCTTCGGTGGCTGGAAGAAGGCCCAGGCCACGCATTTCGACGATGGCGGCGAATTCGACCGGATCTACCAGCCCGGACGATGAAGCGACCGCGCCGCCGCGACCCCCTTCCCGGCTTCGGCCTCAGCCTGGGCATCACCCTGCTCTGGCTGGGTGGCCTCGTGCTGGTGCCGCTGCTGGCGCTGCTGCTGCGGCCGCTGGAACTCGGCCCGCTCGGCTTCTGGCACTCGGTCACCGAACCGCGCGTGCTGGCCTCGCTGCGGCTCTCCTTCCTCGGCGCGCTGGCGGCCTCGGCGGTGAACCTGCCGCTCGGGCTGCTGGTGGCCTGGGTGCTGGTGCGCTACCGCTTCCCCGGCCGCCGCCTGCTCGATGGCATGGTGGACCTGCCCTTCGCCCTGCCCACCGCCGTGGCCGGCCTCGCCCTCACCGCGCTCTACGCGCCGAATGGCTGGCTCGGCGCGCCGCTCGCGGCGCTCGGGGTGAAGGTGGCCTATACGCCGCTCGGCGTCGCGCTGGCCATGGGCTTCGTCGGCCTGCCCTTCGTCGTGCGCACGGTGGAGCCGGTGCTGCGCGACCTGCCGCTGGAGGCGGAGGAAGCCGCCGCCACCCTGGGCGCCACGCGCTGGCAGGCCTGGTGGCGCGTGGTGCTGCCCGCCCTGGCGCCGGCGCTGCTGGCCGGCTTCGCCATGGCCTCGGCGCGCGCCATCGGCGAATATGGCAGCGTCATCTTCATCGCCGGCAACACGCCGATGTGGAGCGAGATCGCCCCGCTGCTGATCGTGGTGCGGCTGGAGCAGTTCGACTATGCCGGCGCCGCCGCCGTGGGGCTGGCGATGCTGGCGCTCTCCTTCCTGATGCTGCTGGGGCTGAGCCTGATGAACCGCCTGTGGCGCCGCGCATGACGCCGGCCACCGCCGAGCCGCGCGCCATCCGCTGGCTGCTGGTCGCGCTCGCCGTGCTGCTGCTCGGCGCCTTCCTGCTGCTGCCGCTGGCCGCCGTCTTCACCGAGGCGCTGCGGCGCGGCTGGGGGCCGGTGGTGGCCGCGCTGGCGGACCCGGATGCGCAGGCCGCCATCCGCCTCACCCTGCTGGTCGCCGCCATCGCCGTGCCGGTGAACACGCTGGGCGGGCTGGCCGGGGCCTGGTGCATCGCCCGCTTCACCTTCCCCGGCCGCGCCCTGCTGCTGGCGCTGATCGAGCTGCCCTTCTCCGTCTCCCCCGTCATCTCGGGGTTGGTCTGGGTGCTGCTCTTCGGCGCGCATGGCTGGTTCGGCCCCTGGCTGCAGGCGCATGACGTGCAGATCGTCTTCGCCGTGCCGGGGCTGGTGCTGGCCACGCTCTTCGTCACCTTCCCCTTCGTTGCCCGCACGCTGATCCCGCTGATGCAGGAGCAGGGCCGCGCGGCGGAGGAGGCGGCGGCCACCCTCGGCGCCTCGGGCTGGCAAAGCTTCTGGCGCGTGACGCTGCCACAGATCCGCTGGGCGCTGCTCTCCGGCGTCCTGCTCTGCAATGCGCGGGCGATGGGGGAGTTCGGTGCCGTCTCCGTCGTCTCCGGCCATATCCGCGGCGAGACCAACACCATGCCGTTGCATGTCGAGATCCTCTACAACGAATACCAGTTCGTCGGCGCCTTCGCCGTCGCGGCGCTGCTGGCGCTGCTGGCGCTGGTGACGCTGGCGGCCAAGGCGCTGCTGGAGCGCCTCGGCGCGCGGCGGGGGGGCATGGCATGAGCCTCGCGGTGCGCGGGCTGGTGCGCCGCTTCGGCCCGGCCCTGGCCCTCGATTCCGTCGATCTCGCGGTGCGCGGCGGCGAATTCGTCGCCCTCCTCGGCCCTTCCGGCTCGGGCAAGACGACGCTGCTGCGCATGCTCGCCGGGCTGGATTTCGCCGATGCCGGCACGGTGGAGATCGATGGCCACGACATGTCGGCCGTGCCGGCGCGGGCGCGGCGCATCGGCTTCGTCTTCCAGCACTACGCGCTGTTCCGGCATATGAGCGTCTTTGAGAATGTCGCCTTCGGCCTGCGCGTCCGCCCGCGCGCCAGCCGCCCGCCGGAGGCCGAGATCGCCCGCCGCGTGCGTGCCCTGCTGGAGCGGATGCAGATCGGTGCGCTGGAGAAGCGCCTGCCGGAACAGATCTCGGGCGGGCAACGGCAGCGCGTGGCGCTGGCCCGCGCGCTGGCCATCGAGCCGCGCCTGCTGCTGCTGGATGAGCCCTTCGGCGCGCTGGATGCCGAGGTGCGCAAGGGCCTGCGCCGCTGGCTGCGCGAGTTGCACGCGGAGATGGGCCTCACCAGCCTCTTCGTCACGCATGACCAGGAGGAGGCGCTGGAACTGGCCGACCGCGTGGCGGTGATGCAGGCCGGGCGCGTGGTGCAGTTCGACACGCCGCTGGCCCTGGTGGAGCAGCCGGCGGCGGCCTTCGTCGCCGGCTTCCTGGGCGGCGCGGCGCGGCTGCCGGCGCATCTCTCGGGCGGGGTTCTGGCCTTCTCCGGCCTTCCCCTGCCGCCGCTCTCCGCCGCCGCGCTGCGCGGCGCGGCGCCGCCCGAGGGCGCGGCGCTGGCCTTCGTCCGACCGCATGAATGGGCGCTCTCCCCCGCCGCCGAGGGCGAGGGCAATGCCCGCGTGCGCAGCAGCCGCCCCGCCGGCGGCCATGCCCATGTGGAACTCGACCTCGCCGGGCAGGTGATCGAGGCGGAGGCACCGCATGGCCTGCTGCGCCCCGGCCAGCCCTGCCGGCTGGAGGCCCGCCAGGCCAGGGCCTTCGCCGCGCCCTCTTGAGAGGGGCTTCGCCCCTCTCAAACTCTCCCGACCAAAGGCCTGAGGCCTTTGGAAACCCAACGGAAGGCGGGTGCAGGGGACCCCGTCCCCTGCCCAAGGGAAAGAAAGGGGGGGTTGAGGGGGCAAAGCCCCCTCATCTTTTTCAGTTTTCCTCTTCCGGCCCGGTGCGGCGTGGCCGCACCACGGAGACGGAGCAGGGTGCCTTCTCCGCCAGTTCCGCCGAGACGCTGCCCAGCCAGCGCCGCCGCAGCGAGGGCGTGCGCGCGCCCAGCACGATATGATCCACCGGGTTGACGGTGACATATTCGAGCAGCGCCGCCGCCACGCTCACCGCTTCCAGCACGTGGTAGGTGACGCGCTCCTCCGGCAGGCCGAGCGGCGCAGCCCAGTGCTTCAGCCGCGCGAGGGACACGGCGTGGCGGTTGCGCCCTTCGCTGTCCAGGCCGCTGTCGGGGGTGACGAGGTTCTGCCGCAGCACATGCAGGCAGGCCAGCCGCGCGCCGGGCAGCGTGGCCAGGATGCGCTCCACCGCCGCGCGCAGCGCCCCCTGGTGGCTTTCCTCCTCCGCCACGTCCAGCGCCACGGCCAGGATCGGCGCCAGGGATTGCTGCCGCGCGGCACCCGGCAGGCGGAAGACCGGCCGCGCCTCCGGGTTGAAGCGCCGCCGCGTCACCGCCGCCCACCCATCGCGCCCCGCCCTGCCCGCCCGCGGCGTGAGCGGCACCTGCGCCGGATGGGCGAGGTCGAAGGCCAGCTGCGCGGCGCTCGGGTGGCGGCGCTCCGGGTCCACCTCCAGGCAGCGCAGGATGATCTCCTGCAACCAGGGCGGGCAATCCGGGCGCAGGGCGCGCGGCGGGTGCGGGTCGCGCCAGAGGCGGCGCTTCAGCCCGGAGAGACGCTGCGGGTCGCCAAAGGGGCGTTCCCCGGTCACGAAGAAATACATCAGCACGCCAAGCGCGAAGAGATCGCTGCGCGGATCCCCGCGCAGGCCCATCACCTGTTCCGGCGCCATATAGGGGGCGGTGCCATAGGGCAGGCGGAATTCCTCCGCCATCAGGTCCGGCAAGAGGTCGTGGCGGGAGAGGCCGAAATCCACCAGCACCACCCGCCCATCCGGCCGGCGCAGGATGTTGGAGGGCTTGATGTCCAGATGCACCACATGCTGGCGGTGCAGCGCGTCCAGCGCCCGCGCCACCTGGGCGCCGAGCGCCGCCACCTCCTCCGGCGGGCGCGGCAGGGCCTCCAGCAGGGGGCGCAGGGATTCGCCCGGGATCCGCTCCATCACCAGATAGGGCTGCGCCTCGAAGCCGCAGGCGGCGACGAAGCGCGGCACATGCGGGCCGGAGAGGCGCGGCAGGATCATCAGCTCCATCTCGAAGGAGACGATGGCGGCCGGGTCCTCCCCCTCCTGCATGCGGGGGATCTTGATCAGGAGGGGGGTATCGGGGTGGTCCGGGTGGCTGGCCTCGTGCAGCGCCGCCATGCCGCCGCGGTGCAGCAGCGGCCCGAGCACGAAGCCATCCAGCACCGTGCCCGGGGCGAGGCGGGGCAGCGCCACCCTCAGCGGCCTTCGAGCAGCCGGCTCGCCAGCCGCTCCGGCAGGCCGGCGGCGCGGATGCCGGCGGCGGCGGCGGCGGCGTCATAGGGCACGCGGTGCCAGGTGCATTCCGCCGCCGCCGTGTCGAGCACGGCATAGCAGGCCGCCGGGTCGCCATCGCGCGGCTGGCCCACCGAGCCCATCACCGCCAGCCAGCGCCGCGCCCGCAGCAGCGGCACCGCCACCCCCGGCGCCGGGCGGAAGGCCGCCAGCTTCGCCGTCGCCGTCAGGCCATAGAGCATGGGTGCATGGACATGGCCGCAGAGCGTCAGCCAGGCATGGCCGCCCTCCAGGCTGGCGCGGGCGATCTCGGCATCCGTCACATAGGTCCAGCGCGCCGGGTCGGCGGGATCAGCATGGACGAAATGCACGCCCTCCGCCTCCACCTCCAGCGGCAGGCCGGCGAGGAAGGCGCGGTCCTCCGCCGAGAGGCGCTGATGGTGCCAGAGCGCGGCGGCGGCGGCGTGGCCGGTCATGCCGGCGGTGTCGCCGCGGCCCACCGCCTCGTCATGATTGCCGCGCACCACCAGGGCGGGGGCCGCCGGGTCGGCGAGGCGCGCGCGCACCATCCGCACCACCCAGTCCGGATCCGCGCCATAGCCGACAAGGTCGCCCAGGAAGACGTAGCGGTCCACCGCCTGCCCCTCGGCATGGCGGAGGCAGGCCTCGCAGGCCTGGCGGTTGGCATGGATATCGGCCAGGACGGCGAAGCGCATGGGCCGGGACCTCCCCGTGGCCGGGGGGCATGGCCCCGGCCTTTCTTCTCCCGGCTTGCTTGCCGCAAAGCCCGGCGGGGCGCAAGTCTCGTGGCGGCGCCTTGAAATATAAGCATCTCCTGCTCTTTGGCGGAGCAGGAGGCGCGGCCGGATTGAGGGGGCTTTGCCCCCTCACCCCCAGCAGGGGGCAGGGCCCCCTGCACCCGCCTTCAGGGGGTCTTGTTTCAGAAGCGGATTTCGGTGCCGAGATAGATGGTGCGGCCCTGGCCCGTGCCGATGGTGCTGAGGAAGGGCGTATAGGCCACGTCCATCAGGTTGGTGACACGGGCATTGACCTCGACATTCTCCGTCACCTTGGCGCTCGCGAAGAGGCCGAGCAGGTGATAGGGCTTGCCGCCCTGGGTCGTCGTGCCGGTGAAGGTGGCCTGCTTGCCATCCGAGACATAGTCATAGCGGCTGCCCACCGTCAGGCGCTCATCCAGGAAGCGCGCGCCGAAGGTGACGGAGCCGATATTGTCCGGCAGGTACTGGCTGGCGCCCGCGCCGGGCTGCTGCGTCGCCAGATCCGAATTGGTGTGGGTGAAGCTGGCGCGGGCGAAGACGATGCGCGGGTCGTAGCTCATCTCCAGCTCGAAGCCGCTGACCTTGCTGGTGCCGGTGACATTCTCATAGCGGTAGGCGCGGGCGGAGGAGACGTAGCGGGCGACGATGTAGTCATCCACATCCATCATGAAATAATTGGCGCGGGCGGTGAAGACGTCATCCGCGCGCCACAGGCCATGGCGGTTGACGTTGACACCGAATTCCCAGCCCTGCTGCGTCTCCGGCCGGAGGTTGGCATTGGGGATGAAGCTGGCGCTGGTGTTGCCCGGGTGGTCGCCGCCCAGCATCGTCTCCTGCAGCGTGGGCGCGCGCATGGAGCGCGACCAGGTGACATAAGGCTGCAGCCAGCTGGTGACATTGGCCGCCAGCGTCAGCTTCGGGTCCAGCGAGTCCTTGGTGAGATCGACATCGGCGCGGCTGGCCGTCCGGCTCGGCTGGCTGGAGCCGTCGAGCGTATAGCGGTTGTAGCGCAGCCCGGGCGTCAGGTCGAAGATGCCATAGCTGAAGGTGGTGTCGGTGAAGACGCCGAGCAGGCTGCTGGTGCCATCCGCCGGGTTGACGCCGCCATTCTCGGAGCTGACCTCGTCATGGAAATACTCCATGCCGTTGTTGCTGCGGACGCGGAAAGGACCCCAGGTGAAGGTGGAGAGGTTGGAAACGTCGAAGCCCGCGCCCTTATCCTCGATCACGCGGCCGATCGTGCTCTTCGTCGCGCCGTCGGTGTACTTCATCACCAGGTCGTTGTAGGCGGCGTTGACGCGCAGATCGATCAGGTTGTTGCCGGGATTGTAGCGGTAATTCGCCGTGAAGGTCTTGTTGTTGACCGTCTGGTAAAAAGAATTCGCATAGAAATCATTGTCGTAGATGACCGCGCCCAGGCCGAGGCTGTGCCCGCCACCGAGGTCCGTCGTCATCTTCACCAGGCCCGAGGTCAGTTCCTGCCCGGAGCCGGCGACGCTGTTGCCATAGCCGTCATGGTAGTTGTCGGAATTGCGCTGGCTGATGGCGCCCATCACCCCGGTGCCGCCGATGCGCGCGCCAGCGGCGAGCATCTCCTGGAAGCCCACGCCATTGCTGCCCCAGGAGAGGCGGGAGAGCGCGCCGAAGCTGCGGCCCGGTGCCACCACGTCATCGACGCCGAGGGTGCGGAAATTCACCGTGCCCGCCAGGGCGCCGCCGCCGGCATCGAGCACCGCGCCGCGCGTGATGTCGATGCCCGCCAGCAGGTTGGGGTCCACATAGGTGAAGCCCGCCGCCTCATGCCCGGTGAAGCGGAAGCTCTGGCGCACGCCGTCGATCATCATGTTGACGCGGCCCTGGCCCTCGAAACCGCGGATATTCACCGCCACGCCCGGCTGCTGCGAGGTTTCGCGCGTGAAAACACCGCTGACGCCGCGCAGCAGGTCGTCGAGGGAGTTGCCGCCTTCCTGGACGATCTGGTTGCGGTCGAGCGTGGTGGTATCGGCCGGCTTGTCACCCTGCACCTGCACGGCGGGCAGCTGGGTGCTGGCGGCGCCGCTGCTCTGGGCCAGGGCGGCCCCCTGGGTGGCGGCGAGGGCGAGCCCGATGGCAGAGCTGGCCATCAGCAATCCGAGGCGTGACGTCATGGGGGAGGTCCTGAGGCTGGAACGCGGTCGCCGCTTGATAATAATACTAAGAATCATTCGCAAGATATGATCCGGACCATTCCGCCTCACCACCGCAAAGAGCCCGGGGCAGCGGGGGAACAGGCCAGCGGGGAAACAGAACCGGGGGGCGCGCGCGGCGGGATGGGCCGCGGCACGCCACATGCTAGGCCAGGGCCAGAGTCGTTGCGCGGGGCGAGCCCATGCCGGATATCCGGGATCTGGAGGTGTTCTACTGGGTGGCCCGGCTGGGCGGCTTCCGCCGCGCGGCGGAGCGGCTGCACACCACCCAGCCCGCCATTTCCCTGCGCATCGCCGGGCTGGAGGAGCGCCTCGGCGTCCGGCTGCTGGAGCGCGGGGCGCGGCTGACGGGGCTGACGCCGAAGGGGCGGGAATTCCTCGACTATGCCGAGCGCCTGCTGCGCCTGCATGCCGAGATGCTGGACGCCATCGCCACGCCGGAGAGCCTGAGCGGCATTGTCCGCCTCGGCGTCGCCGAGACCATCGTCCACACCTGGCTCGCCCGCTTCATCGAGCGCGTCCACGCCACCCACCCGGCCATCACGCTGGAGATCGAGGTGGATGTCTCCCCCCATCTGAGCGAGGCGCTGCTGGCCAGCCGGCTGGACCTCGCCTTCCTGCTCGGCCCGGTCAGCGAGCCGCATATGCTGAACCTGCCGCTCTGTTCCTATCCGCTCTCCTTCGTGGCCGGGCCGGGGCTGGATCTGGGGCCGGAGCCGGTGCCGCTGCACCGGCTGGTGCGCTGGCCGGTCATCACCTACCCCAAGACGACGCTGCCCTATATCCAGCTGCGCCAGATGCTGATGCAGCCCGCCCTGGCGCCGCCGCGCATCTATTCCAGCTCCTCCCTCTCCACCATCGTGCGCATGACGCTGGATGGCATTGGCGTCAGCGTCATCCCCGCCGCCGTCATCGGGGCGGAACTGGCGCGCGGCGAGCTGCGGCTGGTGCGCACCGAGGTCGGGCTGCCGGACCTCGCCTTCACCGCCACCACGCCGCTGACGCCCGACAGCTCCCCCGCCCAGCGCCTGGCCCGGCTGGCCTGCGCCCTGGCGGCGGAGGAGGACGATAAGCAAAGCTTATTGCTTTCGATTTGAAATCAAAGTTGGATTGTATCCCTGGCCCATGCCCTGATCGCGTCACAGCCCCAGAGAGGTCAGACCGCCATGCCGCAGGAAACCCTGCTTCTCTCCCGCCGCGAGGATGATGCATGGAATGATGCCGGGGAGGCCGCCGGCGCCTTCGCCGCCGGGCCTGCCACGGAGCCTGCCACGGGGCTCGACACGGGGCTCGCCACGGGGCGGGCGGTGCGGCACGCCTGCCGCGCCGGCACGCTCGCCGGGCATACCGCCGGCCTCGCGCGCGGCCATGTGCAGGCCAACCTCGCCATCCTCCCCGCCGCCCTGGCCGGTGACTTCCTCCGCTTCTGCCAGCGCAACCCCAAGCCCTGCCCGCTGCTCGGCGTCTCCGAGGCCGGCAGCCCGCGCCTGCCGGAGCTGGGCGAGGATCTCGACCTGCGCACCGACCTGCCGCGTTACCGCGTCTGGCGGCATGGCGAGCTGGTGGAGGAGCCGGCCGACATCACCGCCTGGTGGCGCGACGACCTCGTGGCCTTCGCCATCGGCTGCTCCTTCACCTTCGAGACGGCGCTGATGGAGGATGGCATGGCCCTGCGCCATGTCGAGCAGGGGCGCAATGTCGCCATGTACCGCACCAGCCTGCCGACCCTTCCGGCCGGCCCCTTCCACGGGCCGGTGGTGGTCTCCATGCGGCCGCTGCGCCCGGCGCAGGCCATCCGCGCCGTGCAGATCACCAGCCGCTTCCCGGCGGTGCATGGCGCGCCGCTCCATCTCGGCCTGCCGGGGGAGATCGGCATCGCCGACCTCGCCCGGCCGGATTACGGCGAGGCGGTGGACATCCGCCCCGACGAGCTGCCGGTCTTCTGGGCCTGCGGCGTGACGCCGCAGGCGGTGATCGCCGCGGCGAAGCCGGATTTCGCCATCACCCACGCGCCGGGCTGCATGCTGGTGACGGACCGGCGCAACTGTGAATACGCTATCCTCTGAGTCTCCACGGAACGCGGGCCGGGGCCGGCAAGAGCCCCGCCTTTCTCAGAGCGACCACACGGCTTCAGTCAGATCGGGCAGACAGGACACAACACCATGAACCGCAGAGAGCTTCTCCTGGGTGGCGCCGCCGCCCTCTCCCTCGCCGCCGCGCCGCGCGCCCGCGCCCAGGCGGCGGAGGTGCCGGTCGGCCTCATCTACCCGATGTCGGGCGCCAATGCGCAGATCGCCGCCGATGCCCGCGCCGCCTATGAGACGGCGGCCGAGGTCATCAACACGGCGATGGATCTCGACCTGCCGATGGCGCGCAGCGTCGGCATCCCGAGCCTCGGCGGCGCGCGCCTCAAGCTGATCTTCGCCGACCACCAGGCGGACCCGCAGAAGGGCCGCTCCGAGGCGGAGCGCCTGATCACCCAGGACAAGGTCTGCGCCATCGTCGGCGCCTACCACTCCTCCGTCGCCACCACGGCGAGCGTCACCTGCGAGCGCTACGGCGTGCCCTTCATCGCCGCCGATTCCTCCTCCCCCAGCCTGCACCGCCGCAAGCTGAGCTATTTCTTCCGCCCCGCCGCGCATGACGAGATGTTCTCGGAAGCGATGTTCGACTTCATGGACGCCCAGCGGAAGAAGGGCGTGAAGATCGAGACCATCGCCCTCTTCCACGAGGACACCATCTTCGGCACCGATTCCGCCGCGACGCAGACCAAGCTGGCGCAGGAGCGCGGCTACCGCATCGCCGCCGACATCAAGTACCGCGCCAACTCCCCCTCGCTGACCGCCGAGGTGCAGCAGCTCAAGAGCGCCGATGCCGATGTGCTGATGCCCTCCAGCTACACCACCGACGCCATCCTCCTGGTCAAGACCATGGCGGAGCTGGGCTACAGGCCGCGCAACATCATCGCCCAGGCCGCCGGCTTCTCGGAGCGCGCCCTGTATGACGCGGTGGGCGACCGGCTCGGCGGCGTCATCACCCGCTCCAGCTTCTCGATCGACCTCGCGGCGAAGCGCCCCGCCGTGGCGCGCGTCAACGAGATCTACCGCGCCAAGGCCAACCGCGACCTGAACGACAACACGGCGCGCGAGGTGATGGCCCTGCTGGTGCTGGCGGATGCCATCAACCGCGCCAAGTCCACCGATGGCGCCAAGCTCCGCGAGGCGCTGGCGGCCACCGACATTCCGGGCGAGCAGACCATCATGCCCTGGTCGCGCATCCGCTTCGGCGCCGACGGGCAGAACACCTCCGCCGATCCGGTGCTGGTGCAGTATGTCGGCGGCAAGTGGGTGACGATCTTCCCCGAGGCCGCCGCCATCGCCGCCCCCGTCTGGCCGATGAACGGCTGACCCCGCCGCACGACCGGATATTCCGACCATGACAACGCAAGCACTGCTGCAGGTGCTTGCGAGCGGTCTCCTCATGGGTTTGCTCTACGCGCTCATCGCGGTTGGCCTCTCGCTGATCTTCGGCCTCATGGATGTGGTGAACTTCGCCCATGGGGATTTCCTGATGGTCGCCATGTACGCGGCCTTCGGGCTCTGGTTCTTCACCGGGCTGGACCCGCTGCTGGCCGCGCCGCTGGTGACGGGGCTGCTCTTCGTGCTGGGCGCGCTCGCCTATCTCGGCGTGGTGCGCTTCGCCATGCGCGCGCGCAGCAATGCCGGCATGGTGCAGATCTTCGCCACCTTCGGCCTCGCCATCACCATCCAGGGCCTGGCGCAGTTCCTCTTCACGCCGGATTACCGCAGCATCGGCCAGTCCTGGCTGGGCGAGCGCACCATCAATCTCGGCGGCCTCTTCCTGCCGCTGCCGCAGGTCTATGGCGGCGTCGTCTCGGTGCTGACCTTCGCCGCCCTCTACCTGCTGATGTCGCGCACCGATTTCGGCAAGGCGCTGGAAGCGACGCGCGAGGACCAGGGCGCCGTCGCCCTCGTCGGCATCGACCGCAACCGCGTCTTCGCCCTGGGCTGGGGCCTTGGCGCCGCGCTGGTCGGGCTGGCGGGCGCGGTGCTCGCCATCTTCTACTATGTCCACCCGCAGGTGGGCGGGCCCTTCTCCACCATCGCCTATGTCGTCGTCGCCCTGGGCGGCTTCGGCAGCATCTTCGGCGCCCTCGTCGCCGGCGTCATCGTCGGGCTGATCGAGGCGCTGGCCACCACCATCCTGCCGCCCGCGCTGAAATCCATCGGCATCTATTCGCTCTACCTCGCCGTGGTCTTCCTGCGCCCGCGCGGCCTGTTCGGGAGGCTGTGACGATGGCCATCGCCAAGGCCCTGCCGCTTGCCACGGTACCCAGCCCCTTCCTGGCGCGCCGCCGCCGGCAGTTGCTGCTGGCCGTGCCGGTCTTCGCACTCCTCGCCCTGCTGCCGCTGCTGGTGCGTGACGTCTATCTCCAGAACGTGCTGGTGCTGACGCTGATGTATGCCGCGCTCTCGCAGAGCTGGAACATCCTCGGCGGCTATTGCGGGCAGATCTCGCTCGGCCATGCCCTCTATTTCGGCATCGGCGCCTATACGACCAGCGTGCTCTTCGTCAATTTTGGCATCCTGCCCTGGGGCGGCATGCTGGCGGGGGGCGTGCTGGCGGTGCTGGTGGCGCTGCTGCTCGGCTATCCCTGCTTCAAGCTGCGCGGGCACTACTTCTCCATCGCCACCATCGTCATCGCCGAGATCGGCCTGCTGCTGGTGCACAACTGGGACTATGTCGGCGCCGCCATGGGCATCCAGTGGCCCTTCGGGCCGGATAGCTGGGCCACGCTGCAATTCGCCCGCGACAAGGTGCCCTATTTCCACCTGGCGCTCGGCCTCTTCGCCATCACCTGGCTGGTCACCTGGGTCATCGAGGGTTCGCGCTGGGGCTTCTGGTGGCGCGCCGTGAAGGATGACACGGAAGCCGCGCAGAGCCTCGGCGTCGAGGTCTTCCGCTCCAAGATGGCCGCCGCCGCCGTCTCCGCCTTCTTCACCGCCGTGGGCGGCGCCTTCTATGCCGCCTTCGTCTCCTATATCGACCCGGAAAGCGTGATGAGCTTCCGCTTCTCCCTGCTCTTCGCCCTGCCGGCGGTGCTGGGCGGCATCGGCACGCTCTGGGGCCCGGCGGTGGGGGCGGCGGTGCTGATCCCGCTGACGGAAATCACCCGCAGCTATCTCGGCGGCAATGGCAGCGGGCTGGATCTCGTCATCTATGGCGTGCTGATCATGCTGGTGGCGCTGGCGCGGCCGGAAGGGCTGCTCAGCCTGCTGCCGCGCCCGCGCGCGGCCGGGGAGGGCGGGCGATGAGCGCGCCCCTCCTCGAAGTCCGCGATGTCACGCGGCGCTTTGGCGGCCTCGTCGCCAACAGCCATGTCAGCATGGAAGTGCGCCAGGGCGAGATCCTGGGCCTGATCGGGCCGAACGGGGCGGGCAAGTCCACCCTGTTCAACCTGATCGCCGGCGCCTTCCCGCCGAGCGCGGGGCAGATCCTGCTGGAGGGGCGCGACATCACCACCCTGCCCGGCACGGCGCGCTGCGGCCTCGGCATCGCCCGCACCTTCCAGGTGCCGCGCAGCTTCGATTCCATGACGGTGCTGGAGAATGTCATGGTCGGCGCCTTCGTCCGCCACCCGCGCGCCCATGCGGCGCAGGCGGCGGCGCTGGAGACGCTGGATTATGTCGGCCTCGCCGCCCGCGCCGGCGCCCCGGCGGGGGAGCTGACGCCGCCCGAGAAGCGCCGGCTGGAAATGGCCCGCGCCCTCGCCACCCGCCCGCGCCTGCTGCTGCTGGACGAGGTGATGACCGGCCTCACCCCCTCCGAGGCGCAGAAGGGTGTCGAGCTGGTCCGCCGCGTGCGCGAGGCCGGCGTCACCATCGTCATGGTCGAGCACGTCATGGAAGTCGTCATGCCGCTGGTGGACCGCGCCGTGGTGCTGCATCTCGGCGAGGTGCTGGCCGAGGGCAGCCCGCAACAGGTGGTGCGCGATGACGGCGTCATCACCGCCTATCTCGGGGAGCGTCACCGTGCTGCTTGAGGTCGAGGGCCTGACCACCGCCTATGGCGGGCTGATCGCCATTTCCGATATTTCCATCGCCGTGGCGCCGGGGGAGATCGTTGCCGTCGCCGGGGCGAATGGCGCGGGCAAGTCCACCCTGCTGAAGTCGATCGCCGGGATGGAGCGGCCGCGCGCCGGCCATGTCCGCTTCGACGGCCAGGGCATCGAGAGCCTGCCGGCGCATGAGATCACCGCGCGCGGCCTGGCCTATGTGCCGGAGAACAAGCGGCTCTTCCCGCGCCTCTCGGTGGCCGACAATCTCCGCCTCGGCAGCTATCTGCACCGCCACAGGGCGGATCGCGAGGCGCCGCTGGAGCAGGTCTTCGCCCTCTTCCCGCGGCTGCGCGAGCGGCTGGCGCAGCGGGCCGGTACCCTCTCCGGCGGCGAGCAGCAGATGCTGGCCATCAGCCGCGCGCTGATGACCCGCCCGCGCCTGCTGATGCTCGACGAGCCTTCCCAGGGCATCATGCCGAAGCTGGTGGACGAGATCTTCCAGGCTGTCACCACCATCCGCGCCACGGGGGTGACGGTGCTGATCGTCGAGCAGCGGCTGGCCGAGAGCCTGGAGATCGCCGACCGCGCCTATGTGTTGCAGACCGGCCGCGTCAGCCTCGCCGGCACGGCGGCGGAGGTGCGGGACAATCCCGAGGTGCGGCGGGCTTATCTGGGGATATAAGAGTCTCGTTCTTTTTTGAAAAAAAAAGAACCAAAAAACTTCTTTCAGTTGGCGTCGCGCTTCTGGCCTGAGGCGGGACGCCAGCGGAGAAAAATTTTTTGGTTCTTTTTTCTAAAAAAGAACATTTCTCCTCACCCTCCCGGAAGAATGACCATGACCTTCCTGATCCTCGCCCATGACGGAGCGCCGCCGGGCCGGAAGCGTCCCGCTTCCCCACCCGGCGGCGGCAGCCTGAAAAAAAAACTACTTGGTGCCGTAGAGGCGGTCGCCGGCGTCGCCGAGGCCGGGGCGGATATAGGCGTGGTCGTCCAGCTCGCGGTCGATGCTGCAGGTGTAGACGGGCACGTCCGGGTGGGCCTCGGTCAGCACGCGCAGGCCCTGGGGCACGGTGAGCAGGCAGGCGAAGCGCAGCTGCGTGGCCCCGGCCTGCTTGAGGCGGGAGAGGGCCGCGGCGGCGGAGTGGCCGGTGGCCAGCATCGGGTCCACCACGATCACCAGCCGCTCGGCGATGTCATCCGGCAGCTTCAGGTAGTATTCCACCGGAACCAGCGTCTCCGGGTCGCGGTAGAGGCCGATATGGCCGACGCGGGCGGAGGGGACGAGGTCCAGCATCCCTTCCATGATGCCATCCCCGGCGCGCAGGATGGAGACGATGCAGAGCTTCTTGCCCGCCAGGATGGGGGCTTCCATCGGCTCCAGCGGCGTCTCGATGGCGGTGGTCTCCAGCGGCAGGTCGCGCGTCAGCTCATAGGCCATGAGCAGGCTGATCTCGCGCGCCAGGCGGCGGAACTCGCCGGTCGAGGTGTCCTTCTGCCGCATCAGGGTCAGCTTGTGTTGCACCAGCGGGTGCTGGATCACGGTCACGTCACGGGTGCCGTGCGGCAGGTCGGTCATGGTCAGGCTTTCCATCAGAACACGGTTCCATCGCTGGCGACGCTGAGGGGCGGCCCGCCCCCCGGGCGCAACGCGCGGGCAATGCGGCGGCCGGCGGCCCAGCTGCCCCCCTCCAGCACGCGGGCCAGCGGCATGGCGGCGGCATCGAGGCCCAGCCGGTCGCGCACCAGCTCCGCGAGGCGGTCGAGCAGCGCGACCGTCAGGGCGCGCCATTCGACGATCGCCGGATGGTCCACGGGCAGCGTTTGCCGCGCCAGGGCGGGGTCGCGCAAGGCCAGGACGCCCAGATCCAGCAGCAGACCACCATTGCGGTATTCCGGCAGGCCGGTCAGCGCATCGAGATCGAGCACCGGGATACCGGCATCCTCCACCACCTCGGCCAGGGAATAGCTGAGCCACTGGGAGAGCTTGTGGAAGGGCACGAGGCCCGGGGCGGGCCCTTCCGGCGCGGCCAGGGGGTGGCGCCAGACATCGCCGAGATTCGCGCCATCCAGCGCCAGCCGGGCGGGCCAGATGGGGGCCAGCCCTTCCAGCAGCGCCTCCAGGATGGCGGCGGCGGGCAGGCCGGCGGGGGTGGCGCGGGCGCGCAGGGCATCGAAGAGGCCGCCAGGGCGCGGCCGCTCCGCCCCGAACAGGGCGGGGGATAGGGCGAGGGCCTCGCCCAGGTTTCGCATCAGGGCGGCGCGCCCCTCCACCCCTTCCAGCGGATTCTTGTCCGTCACCTGGAAGGCGGCGGCGAGGCGGGGGGCATCGAGGGCGCGCAAAGCGGCGGCATCGACACGCAGCGGGTTCGCCGGGTCGGCCGAAAACAGCCCGGCGGCGAAGGCGTGCAGGCTGGCCACGCCCAGCCCCTCGGAGCGGGCGAGGACGCTGCCATCCGGCTCGGTGAAGGACCAGTCCGGCCCCGCCCCGGCATCGAGCAGCACGGAGACGACGCAGAGGTCGAAGCGGCGGCGGGCGGTCTCGGCCGGGTCCTCCCCCGCGAGGCCGGCGGCCAGGGCGGCCCAGCGATCCTTGCCGCCCGCCGCGAAATGCCGCCAGCGGGCATGGTAGGGGATGCGCAGATCCGGGTAGTTCTGCCGGATGGTCTCGGCCACGTAGTCGGCCGCCGCCGGCAGCTTCGCGGCGTCGTAGCGGAAATGCGGCAGGGCATCGCCCTCGGCGAGGCCGAGCAGGGCGTGGCAGCGGGCGCGGATCGTCTCCGGCCGCCGCAGCAGGGCCACCGCCGCGCTCACGGGGGCCTCACGCACGGCCGTTTCGCTGAAAGTCATATCACTCACAGGGCGCGCCCCTTGGCGATGGCGAGTTCCGCCGCATCCGGCACGGCTTCGGTGAAGTAGCCCGCGGCCTTCTTCGCATCCATCTCCACCCGCGCATCGGCGGGGATCAGCTCGTCGGGGATGGGGATGCGCTGCACCACGGCGATGCCGCTCTCGACGATCGGGGCGAATTTCATGTTGCTCATCGACACCAGCCGGTCGATGCGGGTGATGCCGAGCCAGTGCAGCACATCGGGCATCAATTCCTGGAAGCGCATATCCTGCACGCCGGCGACGCATTCCGTGCGGGTGAAATAAGCCTCCGCGCGGTCACCGCCCTCCTGCCGCTTGCGCGCGTTGTAGACGAGGAATTTCGTCACCTCGCCCAGCGCCCGGCCCTCCTTGCGGTTATAGACGATGATGCCAACGCCGCCTTCCTGCGCCATGCCGATGCAGGCCTCGATGCCATGCGCCAGATAGGGGCGGCAGGTGCAGATATCGGAGCCGAACACGTCCGAGCCATTGCACTCGTCATGGATGCGGCAGGCGATCTGCGTCTCTGTCTTGCCGAGCTTGTCCGTGTCGCCGAAGAGATAGAGCGTCATGCCGCCGATGGGCGGCAGGAAGACGCGCAGATCCGGCCGCGTCACCAGTTCCGGGAACATGCCGCCGGTCTGCTCGAAGAGGTTGCGGCGCAGCTCCGTCTCGGAGACGCCGAAGCGCCTGGCGATGCCCGGCAGCCACCACACCGGCTCGATGGCGATCTTGGTGACGCGCGCATCGCCATTCTCCAGCAGCACCTCGCCATCCGGCTTCAGCCGGCCGGCCTGCATGGCGGCGGTGAGTTCCGGCATGTTGATATGGGCGCGGGTGACGGCGATGCTCGGGCGGATGTCGAGGCCGCCCGCCAGTGCCTCGGCATAGGCCTCCGGCACCAGGTGGCCGAAGGGGTCGAGGGAGACGATCTTCTCCGGGTCGCCCCAGGCGGGGAAGGGGCCGATGGTGGCGGCGGGGCGGGTGTTGTGGAAATCCGGTTTATGGTCCGCCTTGAGCTGCCCGGAGGCCACGGCCAGGGCGCGATACAGCGCGTAGGAGCCGGCATGGGTGCCGATGGCATTGCGCGCGGCGGGATTTTGCAGCGTGGCGACCACGGGCCCGCGCTCCTGCGCATCGGCCGCGCCCCAGCGCAGGGCGGGGGCGGTGGAGGCGCCGGGCTTCGGGTGCGAGGTCAGGATGATCGGGCGGGGAGCGGCGCCCTTGCCGTCGCGCAGGCGGTTCAGGGTGGTCATCGTCGCGGGTTCCACCTCGTCGGGAGGCGCGGCCCAGGCCGGGATGGCTTGGTGCGGCTGTGGAAGCAGGCTAGATTTATGCTGACCATTTGGTCAAGTTTCTTATCGGGGCTTTTTTGCGCTCCGAAATTGCTGCATTGCGAGGCAAAATGAGTTCATCAGAGGCAGAGAGCGACGCCACCGGGCCACGCGCCCGCCAGCGCGCCGCCCGCCGCCGGCAGATCCTGGAAGCCGCCGAGCGCGTCTTTGCCGAAACCGGCTTCGAAGGCGCCAGCATGGCCGCCCTCGCCGCCGCCGCCGGCCTGCCCAAGGCGAATCTGCACTACTATTTCGGCACCAAGGAAGCGCTCTATGCGGCGCTGCTGAACGACCTGCTCGACCTCTGGCTCTCGGCCACCGACCGCATCCGCCCCGAAAGCGACCCGGCCGAGGCCCTCGCCGCCTATGTCCGCGCGAAAATGGCATGGTCGCGGGAAAGGCCGCGCGCCTCGAAGCTCTTCGCCAACGAGGTGCTGCGCGGCGCGCCGCATCTGGCGCCCCATTTCGCCGGGCCGCTGCGCGCCCTGGTCGAGGAAAAATCCCGCGTCATCGAGGGCTGGATCGCCGCCGGGCGCATGGCCCCCACCGAGCCGCGCCACCTCTTCTTCGCCATCTGGGCCATGACCCAGACCTATGCGGATTTCGCCCCGCAGATCGAGGCGGTGCTCGATGTCCCCAGCCTCGGCCCGCGCGAATTCGCCGATGGCACGGCCACCGTGCTGCAACTGGTGCTGCGCGGCTGCGGCCTCTCCCTGGCGGGAGGACGGGTGCAGCCGGCGCTGGAGGCGATCAGGAACTGAAAGAAACTTCTTTTTCTGAAGAAAAAGAAGCAAAAAGACTTTTTCAGAAAGCGGCTTATAGACCCTTCGCCAGATCGATCGGCTGGCCATGCGGCGTCAGCGCCGCGGCGCGCGCCCAGGCCGCACGCCGCGCCTCCAGCAGCGCCGAGGAGGCAATCCCCTTCTCGGCCACGATCCGCTCCAGCGCATCCAGCCAGTGCTCGTAATAGGGCTTGCCGCCCCGCGCGATCTCGCCGCCCAGGGTCTGCGCCCATTCGGTCCAGGCGAAGCAACCGGCCTCATGCAGCGCCAGCACCATGGCGAAGGCCTGCGCCTGCCACGGCGCCTCGAACACCGGCTCCCCCTCCGCCTGCGGCAGCCCCGGCGTGATGTCACAGACCGACAAGATAGCTCTCCCAGGCATCGATGGAGACAGTCAGGGCCGGATCAGCCCCCTCCCCCCACAATTCATCCGCGCGGAAGCGGATGGTGTAGAGCCATTGCGGCGCCTCGCCCTGGCCATGCGCATGGCTGTCCGGGAAGACGAAGACGCCATGCACCCTGTCCACCACCCCCGCCTTGCCACGGGCATAGCGCGGCAGGCGCGTATGGGTGGCGGGATGGACATTGCGCGTGCGCACCGCATCCCCCACGGCGAAACGCGCGGGAGCCTGCGCCGGGCGGTCATACTGCGTGCCGCGCGCCAGCACCGGCGCCACCTGCTCCGCCGCCAGCGGGCGCACCGGCAGGCCCGGCGCCAGCGCGCGCCCGGCCCGGATTTCCTCCAGCGAGACCAGACCGCCCTGCACCAGCAGCTTCTCCAGCCCCTTGATCCAGATCTCGTAATAGCTGGAAGAAAGATAATCGGCGGGCGGCAGCGTCTCGCGCGCATGGCGGGAGGTGTCGATATTCCACTTCCCCAGGGCGCCGGCGGCCAGCGTCACCGCCAGGGCGCGGCGCTCCCAGCCGGCATGGAACAATTCGCCCTCAGGCTCCGGCACGACGGGGCCGAAGCCCATCATGCCGCCCAGATCCTGCGCCCCATTCATGCCGCCACCTCCTCCGGCCGCCGCGCCAGGGCGGTGCCGATCATCGAATCCCGGCTGACCAGCCCGGCCAGCCGCGCCTCGCTCCACCCCTCCGTCCCGGCGGGACGCATCGGGATGACGAGGTAGCGCGTCTCCGCCGTGGAATCCCACACCCGGATGCGCGTCCCCTCCGGCAGCGTCACGCCGAAATCAGCCAGCACGCCGCGCGGGTCGATCACCGCGCGGGAGCGGTAGGCGGGCGACTTGTACCAGGTCGGCGGCAGCCCCAGCACCGGCCAGGGGTAGCAGGAGCACAGGGTGCAGACGACCATGTTGTGCTCCTCCGGCGTATTCTCCACCGCCACCATATGCTCGCCCTGCCGGCCGGTATGGCCCAGCGAATGAATGGCCGCGCTGGCATCGCGCCGCAGCCAGGCGAGGAAGCCGGGGTCGCTCCACGCCTTCGCCACCACCTGCGCGCCATTGCGCGGGCCGATCTTCGTCTCGTAGGTCTCGATCAGCGCATCCAGCGCGGCGGGCTGCACATAGCCCTTCTCGACCAGCAGCGATTCCAGCGCGCGCACGCGCAGATCCATCGGCGAAAGCTCACTGCCCTCATGGCCGTGCCCATGGTCGTGCCCATGGTCATGCGGGTGGTCGTGGTGGTGCGGGTGGTCATGCGGCATGGGGGGTGGCCTTGGCATCCGGGCGGGGCCCGCATCAAGCCACGCCGCCCCCGCGCCCGCAACCGCCCGCGCCAGCTCCCCCCCCCGCATCGGCCGCATCGGACCGTCGGGGGGCTGGACCAGCGCCCCGCCCCGGCCTCATGGTGCCCCGCCCATCCTGCCCGGCGGAGAGACGATGCAGCGCGTGACCATCACCCTCGACGAGGCCCTGGCCGCCGAGCTGGACGCCGTGGCGGCCCGGCGGGGCTATCAGAACCGCTCCGAGGCGGTGCGCGACCTGCTGCGCGCCGGCCTCCAGCAGAGCGCCGCCGCCGAGGGCGAATCAGGCCCGAGCCTGGGCGCCCTGGTCTATACCTACGCCCATGAGCAGCGCGATCTGGCCCGGCGCCTGACCGGCGCCTTCCACCACCACCACGACCTCTCCGTCTCCTCGCTGCACCTGCACCTGAGCAACGAGACCTGCCTGGAAGTCGCCGTGCTGCGCGGCGAGGCGGGCGAGCTGCGCCACTTCGCCGAACACGTGATGGCCGAGCGCGGCGTGAAGCACGGCCGCCTCGTGCTCCTCCCGGCGGAAGAGGCGAAAGGCTAAAAAAAAACCCGGCACGGAGAACCGTGCCGGGTGGACCGTCAGCGGGGCCGGTCAGGCGCCGAGGCGGGTCTTCAGATCCTTGGCCGGCTTGAACTTCACCGACTTGCTGGCGGCGATCTGCACCACCTCGCCGGTGGCCGGGTTGCGGCCCTGGCGGGCGGCGCGCTCGGCCACGGCGAAGCTGCCGAAGCCGGCGAGGCGAACCTCGCGGCCGGCGCCGAGGGCCTCACCCACCGCGGCCAGCACGGCCTTCAGCACGGCGTCGGCCTGGGTCTTGGGCAGGCTGGTGGCCGCGGCGGCGGCGTCAACCAGGTCCTGGCGGCTGAGCGGGCGGGTTTCGTCGGACAAAAGGCGTACTCCACATTGAACTGTGTTTGCGGCGGGAGGAGAGACACAACCTCCCCCGGCCGGTCAAGCACGCCAGCGCCTGGAAGGCCGCAGGAAAGGCCACCGGGCGGCAAAAATGTCCGCAATGTCATGTAAAACCGGTCAGGCAGCCCCCGCCCGCCCGGTCTTGTTCCAGTCCGGCCTCATTCCAGCCGGGCCTCCAGGGTGATCTCCGCCTTCAGCAGGCGGGAGACCGGGCACCCCGCCTTGGCCCGCGCCGCCAGCGCCTGGAAGGCGGCCTCCTCCGCCCCGGGGATGCGCGCCCGCAGCACCAGATGCACGGCGGTGATGGCGAACCCCTCCCCGCCCTTCGCCAGCGTGACCTCCGCGCGGGTCTCCAGCCGCTCCGCCGTGAGCCCCGCCTCCCCCAGCATCATCGACAGCGCCATGGTGAAGCACCCGGCATGCGCGGCGCCGATCAACTCCTCCGGATTGGTGCCGGGCTGCCCTTCGAAGCGGGCGGCATAGCCATAGGGCGCGGCACGCAGCGCGCCGCTGCCGGTCGAAATCTCCCCCCGCCCATCCTTCAGGCCACCCTGCCAGAGGGCGCTGCCATGGCTCTTCATGCGGATTCTCCTTGCTGCTGGCGCGGCCACTCCACCGGGCCGCCAGGGGGAGAATGCGCGGCGGCCCCCCAGGGATGCGCCGACCCGGGATGCGCCGACCCGGGATGCGCCGACCCGGGATGCGCCGACCCGGGATGCGCCGACCCGGGATGCGGCAACCCCGCGCCCCTCCCCCGGTTGGACAGGGCAAGGGCCACCGGCCCCGCCCCAAACACCCGCCCAAGCCCGCCAGAAAGGATGCCGCCATGCCGCCCGACACGCGACCGAGCCCCCCAACCGCCCACCCCACCCCGCCCCAGCCGGCGCAGCAGCAGACCCCGCCCGGCCGCACCGCCGCGCTCCGCCCCACCCCGGACCATGGCGAGCAGAGCTATCACGGCCATGGCCGCCTTGCCGGCCGCGTCGCGCTGATCACCGGCGGGGATTCCGGCATCGGCCGCGCCGTCGCCATCGCCTATGCCCGCGAGGGCGCCGACCTGCTGATCTCCTACCTCGACGAACACGACGACGCCGAGGAAACCGCCCGCTGGGTCCGCGCCGCCGGCCGCCGCGCCCTGCTCCTGCCCGGCGACATCAGCAACGAACTGCAATGCCGCGCCCTGGTGGACAGCGCGATGCGTGAATTCGGCCGGCTCGACATCCTGGTGAACAACGCCGCCCTGCAACGCTCCCACGAGAACATCGAGGACATCAGCGCGGAGGAATGGGAAGCCACCTTCCGCACCAACATCCACGCGCACTTCTTCCTGGCCAAGGCCGCGGCGCGGGTGATGCAGCCGGGCAGCGCCATCATCGGCACCAGCTCGATCAACGCCAAGGACCCCTCGCCCAGCCTGCTCGCCTACGCCACCACGAAAGGCGCCATCGCCAACTTCACCGTGGGCCTCGCGCGGCTGCTGGCGAAGCAGGGCATCCGCGTCAACAGCGTGGCCCCGGGGCCGATCTGGACACCCCTCATCCCCTCCACCCTGCCGGAAGAGGCGGTGCGGGATTTCGGCAGCAACACCCCCCTCGGCCGCGCGGGACAGCCGGCGGAACTGGCCGGGGCCTATGTGCTGCTCGCCTCGGAGGAAGGGAGCTATATCACCGGGGCCATCCTGCCGGTCACGGGGGGGCGGCCCATGTGGTAAGCTGCGGAGTCAGCGGAAGCGGCGGGGCGCCGCCCCGCACCCCGCCGGGGAGGCGCGGCCTCCCCGGACCCCGCGTTCAGTCCGCCATGGCTTCGGCCAGGAGCGCGATCTCCGCCATCTTCGCGTGGAACAGGGACCAGTCATCGGCGGCGGCGATGGGGGCCCACAGCGCCTCGACCTCGTCGATCAGCAGGGTGCAGGGGCGGGTGCGGCGGAAATAGGGGTGGTCGAGCCGCGCCGCATCGCGCGGATGGTAGGCGGCCAGATGCGCGCGCAGCGTGTCGAAGGCAGCGCCCGTGTAATGCGCGGCGGCGGGGCTGCGCGCCGCCCGCTCCGCGCTCGCCAGCCCGCCCTGCCAGTCGAACACCGCCTGCTCGAAAGGCGCCTGGCTGTCCTGGAGGAAAGTCTCGAACAGGGCGGCCAGATGGCGGTCCGGCTCCGCCCCCAGCGGGCGCAGGCCGAGGCGCCATAGCCAGGCCGCGCGCCACGCCTCCTCGAAGGCGGGGGCGAAGCCCTCCAGCGTGGCCTCCAGCTTCTCCATCGCCGCCAGCGGCAGCAGGCACTCCGCCAGCCGGGCGAGATTCCACAGCAGCGTCTGCGGCTGCCGGCCATAGGCATAGAGGCCACCATGGTCGAAATAGGCGGCGGTGAAGCCGGGATCGTAATGCGGCAGGAAACGCCACGGGCCGTAATCGAAGCTCTCGCCGGTGATGTTGATGTTGTCGGTGTTCAGCACGCCATGCACGAAGCCGGCGGCCATCCACTGCGCCCCCACCCGCGCCACGCGCCGCGTCACGGCGGTGAGGAAGGCGAGCGCCTGCCCTTCCTCATCCGCCGCGGCCCCGGCCTCCGGCAGGTAGTGGCGCAGGCAATGCGCGATCAGCCGGCGCAGCCCCGCCTCGTCCCGCCGGTAGGCCAGCCGCTGGAAACTCCCGATGCGAAGATGCGAGTGGCTCAAACGCACCAGCACGGAACTGCGCGTGGGCGAGGGCTCGTCATGCCGCACCAGCTGTTCACCCGTCTCGACAAGGCTGAACGGTTTCGAGGTGTCGACGCCGAGCGCCTCCAGCAGCGAGGCCGCCAGCACCTCGCGCACGCCACCCTTCAGCGTCAGCCGCCCATCCGCGCCGCGCGACCACGGCGTCTGCCCGCTGCCCTTGGTGCCGAGGTCGAGCACGCGCTGCCCGTCATCCATGAGCTGCGCGAACAGGAAGCCGCGCCCATCGCCCAACTGTGGGTTGAACTGGCGGAACTGGTGGCCGTGATAGCGCAGCGCCAGCGGCACCGGAAAACTGCCCGGCAAGGGCGCGAAGCCGGCGAAATGCGCCAGCCACTCCGCATCGCTCAAGCCGCCGAGGCCAAGCCGCTCCGCCCAGCGCTGGTTGCGGTAGCGCAGGATCTGCGCGGGAAACACCGCCGCGGCGACGGGGTCATGAAAATCCTCGCCGAGTTCGGCATGGATCTGGCGGGGCTGGTAATGCGGGGCGAAGGGCATGGCCCGATCTAGGCATGCGGGGCGGCCCCGTAAACCACCCCGTCAAACCACCCCGTCAAACCACCCCGCCGCTTGACGCAGCGGGCAGCCGGATCATACTGGGAAAGGCACAGAATGCTATTCCACTCAGCGGAATATGCAACGCGCCGCGCATCAGAATACCGATTGGAAGACGACAGAGGAGTGCGCCGGATGGCCCACGGCTTGTCCCCTCATGCCGGCTGATCCCGCGATGGCAAGCGGCGCCGCCGCGACGGGATGGCGTCTGGCGCAGGGCAATGAATTCCTCGACCTCGTCGGCCCGCTCTGGGTGCGGCGTGAGGGCGAGGGCTGGGCCTATGGCCTGCAGACCAAGCCGCACCACGCCAATGGCCGCGGCATCATCCATGGCGGCCTGCTGGTGACGCTGGCGGACAACGCCCTGGGCATGACGGTGTGGGAGCGCATCGGACGCCTGCCGGCCGTGACGATGCAGCTCAACACGCATTTCCTCGCCTCCGCCGAGCCTGGCGACTTCATCGAGGCGCGCGCGGAAATCCTGCGCCGCACGCGCAGCGTCGTCTTCATCCGCGGCGTGCTGAGCGTGGGGGACCGCGCCGTGCTGGCCGCCGATGGCATCTGGAAAATCCTGAGCACGCGCGGCGACCCGGCGGCGGAATAGCACCCGCGCCCCCTCCCCGGCATGGCTCCCCTGCATGCCGGAAAAAGCATCTTGCGGTTGCCCGGCGAAACGCGCATCTGCGGTGCCAGAGCAAGAACAGGAGGAAAAGCCATGTCCGACATGGACAAGCTTCGCATGCTGCGCAGCAGCGCGCTGGAAGCACGCCGCCGTCACATCGCGCAGACGCTCGGCGCCACCAATCCGCCCGCCAGCGCCAGCCGCCTCGGTGGCCTGCAGCGCATGATCCTGCGCGTCGAGCAGGCCCTGGGCCGCCGCACGCCGAAACTCGTGAAGGGCAGCCGGCCCTGAGGCAGCGCGGAGGGCGGATGCGGCATCCGCCCTCCCCTTCCCGGCTCAGCGCGCCGGGCGGCGGATATTCATCGCCAGCGTATCCTCATCGGCACGCGGCGTGATGATGACACGGCCCTTCTGCATCGCCCAGGCGGTGACGATGCCCGTGACCGGCAGGGAAGGCCGGTCCTTCGCCACCACCGCCGCCGCTTCCTCCAGCAGGCTGCGGCGCTTCGTCTCATCCATTTCCACGCCGGCCGCTTCGATCAGCCTGTCCAGTTCCGGATTGCTGTAGCCACGGAAGTTGAAGGCGCCGAGCCGCGAGGCGGGGTCATTGGTGTGCACCAGCGAGGAGAGGGTGTAATTCGCCTCGCCCGTCAGCGTGCCCCAGCCGCCCATCGCGAAGTTGAACTCGCCCCGCGTCCGCGCCGGCGCCCAGACCGCGCCCGGCTGCGCATTGGCCTGCGCATCAATGCCGATGGCGGACAGCATCTGCGAGATCGAGGTGCCAATGGCGCGATCCCCCGGCAGCCCGTCATTGGTGAAGTTGAACGGCACGCGGAAGCCACTGGCATAACCGGCCTCGGCCAGCAGCGCGCGCGCGCGCGGCAGGTCGGGCTTCGTCACCGGCAGGCGCGTGTTATAGCCGAAGATGTTCGGCGTCACGAGCTGCGTCGCCGGCTTGCCCATGCCTTCCATCGCCACCTCGGCCAGCGCCTCGCGGTCGATGGCGATATCGATCGCCTCGCGCACGCGCGGGTCGCGCAGCGGGTTGGCGGCAAGGGGCGCGCCATTGCGCGCGGTGATGCGCGGCGTCTGCTCACGGAAGTCGAGTTCCAGGTAGAACATATAGGCGCTGTCGGTGCGCACCACCTGGATCTTCGGGTCGCGCTCCAGCGTCGGCACATCCGCCGCCGGCGCGCGGGCGATGATGTCCACCTGCCCTGCCTTCAGCTGCGCCACGCGCGTGGTGTCGTTCGGCAGTTCCTTGCGGATGACGCGTTCCCACGGCTCTGCTCCACCCCAATAGCCGTCATTGCGCTCGACGACCATCTGCTCCTTGGGCGTCCAGGAGATGAAGCGATAGGGCCCCGTCCCGACCGCCGCCTTGCCGCTGTTGAAACCCTCATTCGCCGTCTCGCGCGTCGAGAAATCGCGCGCCGCCACATGGGAAACGACGAAGAGCCGCACGAAATCATTCGGCAGCGTCGGCGCCGGGCCATTGGTGACGATGCGGATGGTGTGCGGATCGATGATCTGCACCTCCTTCACCCGGCGCACATAGATCGTCGCCGGGTTCGGCCCGGTGACATTGGGGATGCGCTCGATGGAGAACTTCACATCCTCGGCCGTGAAGTCGCTGCCATCGTGGAACTTCACGCCCCGGCGCAGGCGGAACTCCCAGGTGGTGCTGTCGATCGCGCTCCAGCTTTCCGCCAGACCCGGCAGCAGTTCCAGGTTGTTGCCGGAGACAACGAGCGTGTCGAAGACATGCTTCAGCGCCTCGGCCGAGACGGCGCTGGCGGTGAAATGCGGGTCGATCGACAGCGGGCCGGCACGGACGCCAACGGTCAGCGTCTGCGCCAGGAGCGGGCCGGGCAGGGCGCCCAGCGCGCAGGCCAGCAGGGTGGCACGGAGTGTCAGGCGGGTCATGAACTCTCCTCTGCATCACAGGCCGCGTTCCAGCCGGGCGACGCGACGACAAGCTTGGTCAACAGGGCGTGCAGTTGGCGCTGCTCCGCCGGCGTCAGGGCCGCGAGCATCTCCCGCTCGCGCTCGATCATGAGCGGCAGGGCCTCATCGACCATGGCGCGGCCGCGCGGCGTGAGCCGCAGCACGAAGCTGCGCCGGTCCGCCGCATCCGTGGCGCGCCGGATCAGCCTGCGCTCCTCCAGAACCTGCACCGCGCGGCTGATGGTGTTCTTGGGAAAAGCCGAGGATTGGCTGACATCCTTCGCCGCCAGCCCATCCTTCAGGCCGAGCGCGTAGAGCACCACCATTTCCGGCCGCGTCAGCCCATGCTGGCGCTCCACCCAGGCATACACTGGATGGTTGAATTTCGAACTCAGGAAATTCATCCGGAACGAGAGCCAACAGGGATTCTGCCAGAGCTTGACAGCGACGAGCGGATGCAGCCCGGCGGCTTCGGCCGCCTCCCTGCCCTCTCCACATGCCGCCGGCCCGCTGCCTGCCATGCCCGCCCGCCGCCTCCTGACTGGCTTCCGTGGGAATACGGAATGGTTCCGTATGGAACTTGACACTGCGCCGCCGCATTCGTCAATCTTCCGCAACGGTTCGCCCGCGAACTCGACCGATCCTGGCCACAAGGCAGCGCTCCGCCGCATGCCAATGGGGAGCTGCACCCATGCGCATCGCTGAGATGAACTGGATGGAGGCGGAAGCGCAGGCCGCGCGGGACGACCGTTGCGTGCTGCCCATCGGCAGTGTCGAGCAGCATGCCTATCTCAGCCTCTGCACCGACATGATCCTGGCCGAACGCGTGGCCACCGAAGCCGCGGAACCGCTCGGCGTGCCGGTCTTTCCCGTCCTGCCCTATGGCATGACGCCAGGCTTTGCCGCCTATCCGGGCACCCTGTCGCTGCGCATGTCCACTTATGTGCGCGTCTTCGAGGATCTGCTGGAGAGCCTCTACCGTGGTGGCTTCCGGCGCATCACCGTGGTCAACGGGCATGGCGGCAACAGCCCCGTCGCGACCTTCCTCACCGAGTGGATGGGCCAGCGGACAGAGGCGCAGGTGAAACTGCATGACTGGTGGCGCGCCCCGGCCACGCTGGCCAAGGTCCTGGCGACCGATCCCGAGGCCTCGCACGGCTCCTGGATGGAGAATTTCCCCTGGACGCGCCTTCCAGGCCGGCCCGCGCCGGACGGGGTGAAGCCGCGTGCCGACCTGGAACGCATGGCGCGCCTGCCGCCCGCCGGCCGCCGCGCCGTGCTGGGCGATGGCAATTTCCACGGCCGCTACCAGCGCCCGGACGAAGAGATGCTGGCCATCTGGAACGTCGCGGTCGCGGAAACCCGTTCTGTCATCGCCGAAGGCTGGGGATGAGCCGATGCTGAGCTATATCCTCCGCCGCCTGTTGCAGGCCGTGCTGGTCATGCTCGCCATGTCGGTGCTGGTCTTCCTTGGCGTCCACGCCATTGGTAACCCGATTGATGTCATGATGGCCCCCGATGCCACGCAGGAGATCCGCGCCCAGGCCATCGCCCTCTACGGCTTTGACCGGCCGCTATGGGAACAATACGGGCGGTTCCTGCTGCGCCTCCTGCATGGCGACTTCGGCAATTCCTTCGTCTTCAACATGCCTGTTCTCCAGTTGATTCTCTCGCGCCTGCCGGCAACGCTGGAACTCACCCTGGTGGCCGTTCTCGCCGCCACGCTGCTTGGCGTGCCGCTCGGCATGTATGCCGGCTATCGCCCGCAGGGGCGGCTGGCCCGGCTGGTCATGGGCCTCTCTATCCTCGGCTTCTCCGTGCCGAGTTTCTGGGTGGGGCTCGTACTCATCCTCACCTTCGCCGTCACGCTGGGCTGGATGCCTGCCGGCGGGCGGGGCGAGACAGCCTCCCTTCTCGGCGTGGAATGGAGCGTGCTCACCGCCGATGGCTGGCGCTATCTCCTTCTGCCGGCCCTCAATCTCGCCTTGTTCAAGATGTCGATGATGATCCGCCTGGCTCGCTCCGGCACACGCGAGGTCATGCTGTCGGATACGGTGAAATTTGCGCGCGCCGCGGGCCTCTCGGAATCCGCCGTGCTCCGCCACCATGTCCTGCGGCTGATCCTGGTGCCCATCGTCACGGTCTTCGGTCTGGAACTCGGCTCGACACTGGCCTTCGCCGTCGTGACGGAAACGATTTTCTCCTGGCCGGGCCTGGGCAAGCTCATCATCGAATCCATCGGCATGCTCGACCGCCCGGTGATGGTCGCCTATCTCGTCCTCGTCGCGCTGCTCTTCATCACGATCAACCTGCTGGTCGACATCGCCTATGCGGTGCTCGACCCACGCATCCGGCGCGGGCACGCACGATGAAGCGCTTCCTCTCCGAATTCGCCGAGAACCGCGTGGCTCTGGCAGCCGCCATCATCGTGCTCGCCATCGTGCTGCTGGCCATCTGCGCCCCGCTGGTGACGCCACAGGATCCCTATGACCTCGCAAGCCTGACCCTGCGTGACGCACGCCGCCCGCCGGGATATGTCGGCAGCAAAGGCTATAGCCATTGGCTCGGCACGGACGCCCAGGGGCGCGATCTGTTCTCGGCCATTCTCTACGGCCTGCGCATCTCGCTGCAGATGGGGCTGGTGGCCGGTGCCATCGCACTCACCCTGGGCGCCACCATCGGCACCCTCGCCGCTTATGTGGGCGGCCGTGTGGAAGCCTTCCTGATGCGCCTCATCGATCTCCAGCTTTCCTTTCCCGCCGTGCTGCTCGCCTTCGTCCTGGCCGCCCTTCTGGGCCAGGGGCGCGGGCCGCTGATCGCCGCACTGGTCGCCGCGCAATACGCCTACTTCGCCCGCACCGCACACGGCGCCGCCGTGGCCGAACGGCAGAAGGATTATGTGGAGGCCGCCCTCTCCACCCCCCTTCCGGCGCGCCTGGTGGTGTGGCGCCACATCCTACCCAACTGCCTCCCGCCCCTTCTCGTGGTGGCCACGGTACAGGTCGCCAGCGCGATCTCGCTGGAAGCCACCCTCTCCTTCCTCGGCGTTGGCCTGCCACCTACGGAACCTTCGCTCGGAATGCTCATTTCCAACGGCTTCCAATACATGCTGTCCGGCCGCTACTGGATCTCGATCTATCCGGGCATCGCGCTGATCATCCTCATCGTCGGCATCAATCTGGTGGGCGACCAGATCCGGGACCAGCTCAACCCAAGGCTGCGCCGATGACCACGCCCCTGCTCGAAGTTCGTGACCTTGCCACGCATTTCTTCACCCGCGCCGGCGTGGTGAAAGCGGTTGATGGCGTCTCCTTCTCCCTCCGCGCGGGCGAGGTTCTGGGCCTCGTCGGCGAATCTGGATCGGGGAAAAGTATCACGGGCTTTTCGCTGCTGGGTCTGATCGACGCACCCGGCCGCATTGTCAGCGGCTCCATCCGGTTGATGGGGCAGGAACTGGTCAGCCAGCCCCAGGCCACACTGCGCGGCCTGCGCGGCCGCCGCATCGCCATGGTCTTCCAGGACCCGGCGATGACGCTCAACCCGGTGCTCTCCGTGAAGCGGCAGATGATGCTGGCGCTGGCGGCGCATGAACGCCTCTCCACCAGCGAGGCCGTGCGCCGCTGCATCGCCGCGCTGGAGCGCGTCGGAATCCCCGATCCGGCCCGCCGGTTGGAATCCTATCCGCATGAATTCTCCGGCGGCATGCGCCAGCGCGTGGCCCTGGCCATCGCTCTCCTGCACAGCCCGGCCATGATCATCGCCGATGAACCGACCACCGCGCTCGATGTCTCGATCCAGGCGCAGATCCTCGCGGAAATGCAGCAGCTCGTGCGGGAGACAGGCACGGCGATGATCTGGATCAGCCACGACCTGGCCACCGTCTCCGCCCTGGCTGACCGGATCGCGGTGATGTATGCCGGCCGCATTGTCGAATCCGGGCCGACGCGCGAGGTTCTTGCCATGCCGCGCCATCCCTACACGCGCGGCCTTCTGGACTCGCTGCCCTCGCGCGCGGAGCCAGGGCAGGATCTGCGGCAGATTCCGGGCGCGACGCCTTCCCTGCTGGCGCTTCCACCGGGATGCCCCTTCGCGGCCCGCTGCGCGGCCGTGCGGGAAGACTGCCACCAGCACGCGCCGCCTCTCATGGAACAGGGGGGACGCAGCCTGCGCTGCAACCACCCGCTTTTACCCTGGGCGGAGGGCGCGGCATGAATGCCATTGTCTCTTTGCGCGGTGTCAGCAAGGAATTCGGCCGCCCGGCCACGCTGTGGCAACGCATCGGCCAGGCCACGGGATGGGGGGAAGGGCCGCCGATCCTGCGCGCCCTGCAGGAAGTCGATCTGTCCCTCATGCCAGGCGAGGCACTGGGTCTGGTCGGTGAATCCGGCTGCGGAAAATCCACGCTGGGCCGCGTTGTCGCTGGCATTCACGCCCCCAGCCGGGGCACCGCCCTGGTGCAGGGCAAGGCCCCGATGCAGGGGGGCCGCAAGGCGACGACCCGCGTGCAGATGGTGTTCCAGGATCCCTTCGCCTCGCTGGATCCGCGCATGCGCATCGGCCGCACTCTCGCCGAAGGGCCACGTGCCCATGGCCTGTTGCGTGCGGGTGAGGAAGAGGCGGCCATCGCGCGCTGGCTGGAACAGGTTGGCCTTTCCGCCGACTATGCCGAGCGCTTTCCGCACCAGATGTCAGGAGGCCAGCGCCAGCGCGTCGCCATCGCCCGCGCTCTCGCCATGCAGCCGGATGTTCTGGTCTGCGATGAGCCGGTCGCTTCGCTCGATGTCTCGATCCAGGCGCAGGTCATCAATCTCTTCCTGCGGCTGCGGCGCGAACTGGCGCTGAGCATGCTCTTCATCAGCCATGATCTCGCCGTGGTCCGGCATCTCTGCGACCGCGTGGCGGTGATGTATCTTGGCCGCATTGTCGAAACCGGGCCCGCGGCCCAGGTCTATGCGGCGCCGCGCCACCCCTATACCCGCGCCCTGCTCGAAAGCGTGCCGAAATTGTCGGTGGACGGCCAGCCGGCGCGCATCCAGCCCATTCGCGGAGAACTGCCATCACCGCTGCGGCCACCGCCCGGATGCGCCTTTCACGCCCGCTGCCCGCGCGCCATCCCGCGCTGCCGGGAGGAAAGGCCCACGCTGCAACCGATCAGCGCAGCACGGGAAGTGGCGTGCCATAGGCCAGAGGATGCGTAAGGGCGTTCTTTTTTGAAAAAAAGAACCAAAAAACTTTTTCTGTTTGAGAGTCAGGGGCGGAGTGGGGTGCGGTAGATTCCTGTGTGGGGGACGCCGTCGGTTCCGATCAGGCCACGGTACATGCCGGCGCAGTTGAAGGGCAGGCTGATGCGGCCCTCGCGGTCAATGGCGATCAGGCCGCCAGAGCCACCACGTTTGCCCAGCTCATCCACCACATGGGTCGCGGCGGCGTCGAGCGTTTCGCCGAGATAGCGCATCCGCGCAGCGATGTCGTGCGCGGCGGCCCAGCGGATGAAATATTCGCCGTGGCCTGTGGCGGACACCGCGCAGGTCGCATTGTCAGCCCAGGTGCCGGCGCCGATAACCGGGCTGTCGCCCACACGGCCAGGCATCTTGCCGGTCATGCCACCGGTGGAGGTGGCGGCAGCCAGATTGCCATGCCGGTCCCGCGCCACGGCACCCACCGTGCCATGCTTCGCGGCATCGTCCCGCATATCCGGCGCGGCGGCGGAGCGGCGCGCCAGTTCGGCCTGCAACGCGGCCCAGCGCGAATCGGTGTGGAAATATTCCGTGCTGGCGAAAGGGATTCCCTGCGACGCGGCAAAGGCGCGCGCGGCCTCACCGATCAGCAGGACGTGCTCGGTGCGCTCCATCACCGCGCGAGCCGCCAGGACGGGGTTGCGCGGGCCAAACAGCCCGGCCACGGCACCGGCGCCACGGTCCTCGCCCCGCATCACCGCCGCATCCATTTCCTGCGTGCCGCCCGCGGTAAAGACGGCACCGCGCCCGGCATTGAAAAGCGGGTTGTCCTCCAGCGCCATGACGGCGGCGGTCACGGCATCGAGGGCGGAACCCCCCTGCTCCAGCACCGCATGCCCGGCGCGCAGGCTGGCGCGCAGCCCTTCGTGGAAGGCTTCCTCCGTCGCGGCGTCCATATTGTCCCGCCGGATGGTGCCCGCGCCGCCATGGATGGCGAGGGCATGGCGCTGTGTCATCATCTGTCTCCTTGGGGCTCAGGCATTGCCCAGCACCTGGCGGAAGCTGGCGACGGTGCGGGCCATGCCCTCCTCCAGCGTGGTGCGCGGCTCCCAGCCGAGCAGGGCGCGGGCGCGGGTGATATCAGGGCAGCGCTGCATGGGATCGTCCTGCGGCAGCGGGCGGTGTTCCAGCGGCGCCGTGCTGCCCGCCAGATGGCAGGCCAGTTCAGCGATCTCGCGGATCGTCACCTCGCGCGGGTCGCCGAGATTGACCGGCCCCGTCACCTCGTCCGGCGCGTCCATCAGGCGCAGCAGCCCCTCAACCAGATCGCCGACATAACAGAAGGAGCGGGTTTGCGTGCCGCCGCCGAACAGCGTGACAGGCTCCCCCCGCAGCGCCCGCGCCACGAAACTGGAAACCACGCGCCCGTCATCGGGATGCATGCGCGGGCCATAGGTGTTGAAGATGCGGGCGATGCGGATGCGCAGCCCACCCTGCCGGTGATGGTCGAAGAACAGCGTCTCGGCGCAGCGCAGCCCCTCGCTGTAGCAGGCGCGCGGGCCGATGGGGTTGACGTTGCCGTTGTAGCCTTCGTCCTGCGGGTGGCGCGTGGGGTCGCCATAGATTTCGGAACTGGAGGCCTGAAGGATCTTCACCCCGCGCCGCCCGGCGAGGTCCAGCAGGTTGAGCGCCCCCAGCACGGCGGTGCGCGTGGTCTGCACCGGGTTGCGCTGGTAGTGCAGCGGCGAGGCCGGACAGGCGAGATTATAAATCTCATCCACCTCCACCGAGAGCGGCAGGGTGACATCATGCCGCAGCAGGTCGAAGCGGGGATGCGCGTCCAGATGCGCGATATTCCCGCGCGAGCCGGTCGAGAAATCATCGACGCAGAGCACCGCATCGCCGCGCGCCAGCAGCGCGTCACAGAGATGCGACCCCAGGAACCCGGCCCCGCCGGCCACCAGAACGCGCCTGCCTTCCCGCCGCATGCCCCACTCTCCCCTTTCCCTCTCCTACCACCGCGCGCCTGCCGCCCGCCAGCGGCGGGCGGCCCTGACAGAAAAAAGAAGGGGGTGCCGGGGGAATTCATTCCCCCGGCGCTTTTTTCTCCTTCTCCCCCCGATAGGCCTGCGGCTCGATCCCGTATTTCCTCAGCTTGTCATAGAAGGTCTTGCGCGGCAGGCGCAGGGTTTCCAGCACCGGCTGCACCGCCCCCGCATACTCGGCCAGGGCCTCGCGCAGCAGGGTGGCCTCATAGGCTTCCACCCGTTCCGCCAGCGAGGCCTCCTCCCCCGGCGTATTCTCCCCCCCCCCCGCCAGCCCGAGGGCGACGCGCTCGGCGAAATGGGCGAGTTCGCGCACATTGCCGGGCCAGTCATGGCGCGCCAGATGGTCGCGCAGGGCGGCCTCCAGCGGCGGCACCGGGCGGCCGAAGCGTTTCGCCGCGCGTTCCAGGAAATGCGCGAAGAGCAGCGGCACATCTTCCCGCCGCTCGCGCAGCGGTGGCACGCGCAGGGTGACGACGTGCAGCCGGTAATAGAGATCCTCGCGGAATACCCCGCGCCGCACCAGTTCCACCAGCGGCAGCTTGGTGGCGGCGACGACGCGCAGGTCGATGCGCCGCACCTCGTTGGTGCCAAGCGGCGCGATCTCGCGGCTTTCCAGCACGCGCAGCAGCTTCACCTGCATGGCGTGCGACATGGCCTCGATCTCATCCAGAAAGAGGGTCCCGCCATCGGCGTGCTCGATCCGGCCGACGCGGCGCTTCTGCGCGCCGGTGAAGGCGCCGGCCTCATGGCCGAACAGCTCGCTCTCCATCACGCTTTCGGGCAGGGCGCCGCAATTGAGCGCGACGAAGGGGCGATGGGCGCGGCGGCTCCAGCGGTGCAGGGCGCCGGCCACCACATCCTTGCCGCTGCCCGTCTCGCCCTCCACCAGCACATCCACGTCGGTATCGGCGATCTGGCGCAGGGTGGCGCGCAGGCGCTGCATGGCGGGGGCGCCACCGAGCAGGGTATTATCCCCCTCCGCCAGGGCGACGGCGCGGGTGAGGCGGCGGTTCTCCAGCACCAGCCGCCGCTGTTCCAGCGCGTGACGCACGGCGGTGACCAGCCGGGCCGCCGGGTAGGGCTTGGCCAGGAAATCGAAGGCCCCGGCGCGCATCGCCTCCACCGCCATCGGGATATCGCCATGCCCGGTGATGAGGATGACGGGCAGGCCATCATCCGCCGCGCGCAGCCGGCGGAAGAGTTCCAGCCCGTCCATGCCGGGCATGCGGATATCCGTCACCACCACGCCGGGGAAGGCCTCGTCCACCAGTTCCAGCGCGCGGGCGGCGGAGGGGACGGCCATCGCCTCCAGCCCGTCCAGGGCGAGGCTCTGCAGATTGGCCTCGCGCAGCATGGCGTCATCATCGACGAAGAGCACATCCATCAGGCGGCCTGCTCCAGCTCCAGGACGAACAGCGCGCCGGAGGGGGTCTCCGGCGCTTCCAGCGAGCCGCCGAGATCGGCGGCGATCTGGCGCGAGATCACCAGGCCGAGGCCGAGCCCGGCCGGCTTGGTGGTGGTGAAAGGCATGAAGAGCGCCTCCCGCACCGCCGGGGCGAAGCCCGGGCCATTGTCGGCGACGCTGAGGCGCACCCGCCCGCCCGCCACCACGGCGCCGATGCGGATGCACCCGCCGGGCCGGTCCTGCAAGGCCTCGATGGCGTTCTGCACGAGGTTGACCAGCACCTGCTCCAGCCGCACGCGCTCGGCGCGGACGGCGGGCTCGCCCTCGATCTCCACCGCCACGGCGATGCCGTGCTGGCGCAGGCGGTGGCCGAGCATCAGCAGCGCCCCCTCCAACGCGGCGCGCACCGGCTCGGCGCGGGTCTCGCCGGTGCTCTTGCGGGCGAAGCCGCGCAGGCCGGCGGTGATGGCGCCGATGCGCTCCGTCAGCGTGGCGATGGTGGAGAGGGCGCGTTGCGCCGCCACGGCATCGCCACGCGCCACCAGCAGGGCGGCGTTGTCGGCGAAGCCGCGGATGGCGGCGACGGGCTGGTTGATCTCATGCGCAACGCTGGCGGTGATCTGGCCCAGCATGGCGAGGCGGTTGGCCTGGCCCAGCTCGTCGCGCAGGCGCATCAGGGTGGCCTCGGCGCGCTGGCGTTCCTCGGCCTCGGCGCGCAGGCCGGCATTGGCGGCGCGCAGCTGGGCGGTGCGCTGGCCGACCTCCGCCTCCAGCGCGGCGCGCAGGGCCTGTTCCTGCGCGGCCAGGGCGCGCAGGCGGCGGCGGCGGCGGAGGGCGAGGGCGAGCC
>NZ_JANFNY010000028.1 GCF_024437745.1 Roseomonas sp. GC11
CGGTGTGGCCGCGCTGGCCACGCTCGGCCGCCTGCGCCGCCAGCTTGAGCTTCTGGAAGCCCAGGCCGGGGAGCCCGCCGGGGCCGCCGCCCTGCCCGCCGCCCTGGCCATCGCCCTGCCGGCCGCCACGCGTGGCGATCTCGGGCCGCGGCTCGCGGGGCTGGCGGCGCGCCTCACCGCCCTGGCCGGGGAGGCCCCCGCCGGGGCGGCGGAGGGCGGCGTGGAGGACACCGCCACCCTGGCAGCCGAGGCGCGTGAGGCCGCCGCCGCCGCCTGCGCCCTGGGGCAGGAGCCGCTGGAGGCCCTGCTGCTGACGCTGGAGGACCTCGCCGACCGCGCCGCCGACCCGGATGCCGCCACGGCCCTGGCCCTCCAGGGCCCCGCCCTGGCCGAGCGGCTGCACGCCCTGGCCGAGGGCCTGCCCGCCACCCCGCGTGCCTGGCCCGCCGCCGAGGAGGCCGGGGTGGCCGACCCGCGCCTGCCGCCCGCCTTCCGCGCGAGCATGGGCGGCGCGGCGCGGGGCCGGGCGCTGGCCGCCCTGGCCGCCGGGCAGGCGCTGTTCGTCGCCCGCCTCGCCCTGGGGCGCGATGCGGCGGCGGAGAATGCCATCGGCGCCTGGCTGCATGACGAGGCCGAGGTCCTGGCCAGCCGCAACCTGCCCGAGAGCGACCCGCCGGCGCTGGAGATCCTCTTCGCCAGCGCGCGGGCGCATCCGGCGCTCGTCGCCCAGGCCACCGCGCTGGACCCGCGCGGGCATGTGCTGCGCGATCTCTCGCCCCTGCCGGAACCCGCCGCCGGGGCGCCTGCCGATCCCGCGCCCGAACCCGCCGCCGAGACCCCCGCCGAGGCTTCCGTCGAGGCGTCTGTCGAGGCTGGGCCGGTGACCATGCGGGTGCGGCAGGAGACGATCGACGGCATCATCAACCTCCAGGCCGAGCTGCGCGCCGCCGCGCTCTCCCTCGCCGAGGCGTTGCAGGAGGGGGGGGCGCGGGCCGGCCTCACCCGGCTGGCGGCGCTGGAGCAATGGCTGCCCGCCAGCATGGCCGGGCAGCTGGCCGAGGTGCTGGACCGGCTGCGCCGCCACCAGGACGCGATGGAGGCGGCCGAGAGCCGCCTGACCCTCTCCCTCCGCCGGCTGGACGAGGCGGTGATGGAGCTGCGCGTGGTGCCGGTGGGCACGCTCTTCGCCCGGCTGCCGCGCGTCGCCCGCGCCGTGGCGCGCGCCAGCGGCAAGGATGTGGATCTGGTGCTGGAGGGGCAGGAGGTCGCCATCGACCGCGGCCTCGTGGAACTGCTGGCCGACCCGCTCCTGCATCTGGTGCGCAACGCGGTGGATCACGGGCTGGAAAGCCCCGCCGCCCGCCGTGCCGCCGGCAAGCCGGAGCGCGGCACGCTGCGTATTTCCGCCGCCCGGCGCACCGGCCAGATCCGCGTCCGCGTCAGCGATGACGGGGCGGGGATCGACCGCGCCCGCGTGCTGGCGCGCGCCGTGGAGCGCGGGCTGGTCGAGCCCGCCCGTGCCGCCGCCCTGCCGGCTGAGGCGGTGCATGCCCTGCTGTTCCACCCCGGTTTTTCCACCGCCGAGGCGGTGACGGAAACCTCCGGCCGCGGCGTCGGGCTGGATGTGGTGCAGGAGGCCGTCCGCCGCGCCGGCGGCACGCTGGAGGTGGAGAGCGAGCCGGGCCAGGGCACCCGTTTCACGCTGCGCCTGCCGCTTTCGGCGGCGGTGCAGTCGGTGCTGCTGGTGGAGGCGGGGGGGCACCCCTATGCCCTGCCCGCCGGCCGGGTGGAGGCGGTGCTGGAGGCCGCCGCCGTGCCGCCGGGCACGGAGATGCGCGACCTCGCCACCCTGCTGCACCTGCCGGAGGCGCGGCGCGGGGAGGGCGGCGTGGTGATGCTGCGCAGCGGCGGGCGGCTTATCGGCCTGTCGGTGGACCGCGTGCAGCGCCGTTCGGATTTGCTGCTCCGCCCCCTGCACCCGGCCCTGGCGGCCCTGCCTGGCATCGGCGGCGTGGGCGTGCTGGGCAATGGCGAGCCCGTGGTCTTGCTGGAACCCGACGCCCTGTAAAACGGAGGTGGGGGTCCGGGGGAACTCAGTTCCCCCGGCGGGAGGGCCAGGGAGGGCAGCGCCCTCCCTGTTTTTTTGGGGAGGCAGGCCGGGGGAATGAATTCCCAATAACCTCCCAATAACCTCCCCTTGGCCCCCTTCTTTTTCCTGCCAGGGCCAGCGGCCGCTGGCCGCCGGCTCAGCGCTTGTCGAGCGCCAGGGCGCCGGGGCCGGAGAAGACGAGGTAGAGGAAGACGAAGCAGAACAGCACCGCCCCATCGCCGCCATTCAGCACCGGGTAGAAGCTCTTCGGCGCATGGGAGAGGAAATAGGCGAAGGCCATCAGCCCCGACAGCACAAAGGCCACCGGCCGGGTGAACAGGCCCAGCACCAGCAGGGCGCCGCCGCCGATCTCCAGCAGGGCCGCGAACCAGGTGAGGGTGAAGGTGCCCGACAGCCCCCAGGGCGGCGGGGCCGGGAAGCCGAACAGCTTCTGCGTGCCATGGGCGATGAAGAGCAGGGCGCTCATGATGCGCAGGGCGGCCAGCACATAGGGGGCAAAGCGGTTCAGGTTTGCGGTCACAGATGTCTCCCGATCGAGGGCGGAGCCGCTGCCCCGCCGCGCTCCAGATAGGGCGGCAGGGGGAAGATGAAAACCATTCTCAGTTCAGCCAGGGCAGCGTCCCCGCCGGCAGGCGCCGGCCGAGCAGGGTGGCCAGCGCCATCAGCCCCGCCACCAGCAGCAGGGCCAGGCAGGACACCGCCGCCGCCTGCGCCCCCTGGCCGCCATCCTGGAGGTTGAACACCAGCAGGCCCAGCGTCTGCGTCCCCGGCCCCTGGAGGAGGGAACTGACCGTCACCTCATTGACGGCCAGCAGCACCACGAGCAGGGCGCCCGCCGCGAGCGCCGGGGCCAGCAGCGGCAGATGGATGGCGCGCAGGCGCATCAGCGGCCCGGCGCCCAGGCTTTGCGCCGCGCGGTCCAGCGCCGGGTCCAGCCGGGCCGCCGCCGCCGCCACGGGGCGCAGCGCCAGCGCCTGGAAGCGCGTGAGATAGGCGAAGAGGATCAGCGCCAGCGTGCCATAGACCATGCCGCCGCCGGGCAGGCCGAGCACCAGCAGGATGGCCGCCACGGCGGTGCAGGCGCCGGGCAGGGCATAGGGCAGGTCGGCCCCCAGGCTGGCCCAGCGCACCACCCGCCGGTTCAGGGAGAGCGCCACCGGCAGCGCCGCCAGCGCCAGCAGCAGCGCCGCGCCACAGGCCAGCAGCAGCGAATTGCCGAAGGCCGCCAGCGTATGCGCCCCCGGCGCCAGGGCAGCGGCGAAATGCCGCGCCGTGGCGCTCTCGGCGGAGAGCGGCACGCCCATGGCCGGCACCAGCGCGGCGCAGAGCAGCGCCGCCATCGGCAGCGCCAGCACCGCCAGCAGATAGAGGCCGAGTGGCAGCAGGGCGAGGCGGCTTCCCCGCGTGGCGGGCAGCGGCTGGAAGGGTTTTCCCGCTTTCCACGTGGCGCCGCGCGCGGCGCGGAACTGCGCCAGCAGCCCCGGCAGGGCCAGCGCCGCCAGCAGCAGCGAGAGCGCCGCCACCTGTGCCAGCGCCGCCGGGCCGGTGGCGGAAAGCCGCTGCCAGATCAGCACCGTCAGCAGCGGGTAGCGCGCCGGGATGCCGAGCAGCGCGGCGATGCCGAAATTGCCCAGCGCCGCCACGAAGGCCAGCCCCAGCCCGGCCAGCAGCCCCGGCATGAGCAGCGGCCAGATCACACGCCGCAGCAGGAAGCCGCGCCCGGCGCCCAGGCTCTGCGCCGCCTGCACCAGCTCGCCCGGCAGCCGCCGCGCCAGCGCGGCCAGGGAGAGCAGCACCAGCGGCGCCCCCTGGATCCCCAGCAGCAGGATCATGCCGCCCGGCCCGTGGAAGGGGTTGGGCGTGCCGAGCGGCGGCGCGAGGCCCAGCGCCAGCAGCAGCGGAGAGGAGGGGCCGCCCATCTGGCTGAAGCCCAGCGCCAGGATCTGCGGCGGCACCAGCAGCGGCAGGATGCAGAAGAAGATCAGCGCCCGCCGCCCCGGCACGGCGCGCAGCAGCAGCAGCCCGGCCTGCGCCACGCCCAGCGCGGCGGCGAGCAGCGCGGCGCCCCCCGCCACCAGCAGGCTGCGCCAGGCGGCGCGCCAGACGGCGGCATCCTGCGCCAGCGCCACCAGGGCCGGGCCGGCGGCCTCCGCCAGCAGGCGCAGTGAGGGCGCGAGGCCCACCACCGCCAGCCAGAGCAGGGCCACCCAGCCCAGCGCAGGGAGGCGGTTGAACATGTTCGGCATGCGCCATCCCCGGTCCGGCGACCCAGGGGGAATGGCGGCCGGGGCGGGGGCGGTCAACCGGGGGGCCGGATCGTTGTTCCTGGGAGGGCTCCGCCCTCCCAGACCCGGATCATTGTTCCTGGGAGGGCTCCGCCCTCCCAGACCCTCCGGCCGGGGGGACAGGGTCCCCCCGGACCCCGCCATCAGTGGGTAACGAACTGAACGCGGGGTCCCCCCAGGGAAAACTCGGGGTGGCCGTGCCACCCCGGCGGGGGGTGCGGGGGGCGGAGCCCCCTGCATCACTGCCCCATGATCTGATTGAACTTCTTCAGATCGGCCTCGGCCTCCGCGCTGGCGCGGGCGGCGTCGAAGGGCAGCAGGCGCAGCGTCTTCGGGTCAGGGAAGCCGGCCGGCGGCGCCACGGCGGGGTCCGCCGGCAGGAAGCCCTGGCTGGCCGCCAGCTCCTGCCCCGGCCGCGACAGCAGGAAGGAAATGAAGGCCGCCGCCGCGCGCGGGTTCTGGCTGCTCTTCAGGATGGCCGCCGGCTCGGTGATGGCGCTGGCACCTTCCTCCGGCACGATGAAGCGCACCGGCGCGCCCTTCGCCGCCTCGCGGATCGGCATGTAGTCCACGACGATGCCGAAGGCGCGCTCGCCCCCCGCCACGGCCTGCATCACCGCGCCATTGCCGCCGCGCGGCTGCAGCCCGGCGGCGCCCAGCTTCTCCCAGTAGGCCCAGCCCAGGCCCGGCGTCTGCGCCACCGCCTGCACATGGATCGCCGCCGCGCCGGAGACGCTGGGGGAGGGCATGGCCGTCAGGTTGCGCGCCTCGGGCCGCAGCAGGTCGGCCCAGCTTTTCGGCGTGAAGGGGGCGCGGGTGTTCATCACGATGCCGGTGGTCAGCAGCTTGGTGCCGAAATAGCTGCGCCCCGGATCATGCCGGTCCGCCGGGGTGCCGGCGATGTCCACCTCCGGGCTCGGGCGCAGCAGCCCTTCCTTCTTCAGCCCCTCGAAGGTCAGGCTGTCGGCCAGCAGCAGCACATCGGCCCTGGGCGCGCCGGCGGCGATCTCGGCGCGCAGCCGCGGCAGGATCTGGTTGGTGCCGCCGCGGATCCACTCCACCTGCACCTGCGGGTGGCGCTGGCGGAACATCTCCACCGTGCGGGCCGCGTCCGGCTCCAGCTGGCTGGTGTAGAGCACGAGCCGGCCGGAGGGCTCGCCCGCCCCCGCCCCCGCCCCTTGCGCCCGCGCCCGGCCGGAGACGACCCAGGGCGCGGCCAGGGTGGAGAGGCCAAGGAGGAGGAAGCTGGCGCGCCGCATCATTCCGGGGTGTCCTCGTTGCGTGGGTCTCGCTGGCGCCTCACCTAGCGGCAGAGGTGCCGCCCGTGCAGGGGGGGCGCGTGAAGTTTCAGTGACTCCCGCGCGTGTTTACAGCCGGGGAGGCCGCACCTAATGAGGGAGGCAGCAGGCGGGAGGGACCGGAATGGGCGTGCCAGACACGACTGGGCCAGACACGACTGGGCCAGACACGACTGGGCCAGACGAGACCCGGGAAGACGACATCCTGTTCGAGACCCTGGAGGGCGGCCTGCGGCGCGTCACCTTCAACCGGCCGCAGGCGCGCAACGCCTTCACCTTCGCCATGTATGAGCGCCTGGCCGCCTTCTGCGCCGAGGTGGCGGAGGACCGCGCCACCCGCGCCATCATCCTGACCGGGGCGGGGGGCAGGGCCTTCGCCGCCGGGACGGACATCAACCAGTTCCGCGCCTTCCGCACGCCGGAGGACGCCATCGCCTATGAGGAGCGCGTGGGCCGCGTCATCGCCGCGCTGGAGGCCTGCCCGAAGCCGACCATCGCCGCCATCGAGGGCGCCTGCACCGGCGGCGGCGGCGCCCTGGCCGCGGCCTGCGACATCCGCATCGCGGGCGCCAATGCGCGCTTCGGCTTCCCCATCGCCCGCACGCTGGGCAACACGCTGTCCATGGGGGCGCTGTCGCGGCTGGTGGCGCTGGTCGGCCCGGCGCGGACCAAGGAGATGATCTTCACCGCCCGCCTGCTCGACGCCGGGGAGGCCCTGGCCGCCGGGCTGGTGCAGGAGGTGGTGCCCGAGGGCGGCGATGTGCAGGCCCGCGCGCTGGAGATGGCCCGCGCCATCGCCGCCAACGCGCCGCTGACGCTGCGCGCCATCAAGGAGGCGGTGTCCCGCCTGCGCCCGCAGATCACCTCCGAGGAGGGGCGGGACCTCATCCTGATGTGCTACATGAGCCAGGATTTCCGCGAAGGCATGGATGCCTTCCTGAACAAGCGCCCGCCGGTCTGGAAGGGCGAGTGAGAGCAGCGACGCGATGATCCCCCGCCTTTCGGACCTGCCGGCCCCCGCCACCCCGGCGCTGGCCTTCCTGGATGAACTGCGCCTGCGGGGCTTCGAGGGCGACCTCTCCGCCGCCTTCGACGACCGGCTGGTGATGGCCACCGACAATTCCATCTACCAGCGCCAGCCCCAGGCCGTCGTCTTCCCGCGCGGGGCGGAGGATCTCACCCGCATCGCCAAAGTGGCGGCCGATCCGCGCTTCCACGGCGTCGCCATCACCCCGCGCGGCGGCGGCACCGGCACCAATGGCCAGTCGCTGACGGAGGGCATCGTCGTCGATGTCTCCCGCCACATGAACCGGCTGCTGGAGGTGAACGCGGCGGAAGGCTGGGTGCGCGTGCAGCCCGGCCTGGTGAAGGACGCGCTGAACGCCGCGCTGAAGCCGCTCGGCCTGTTCTTCGCGCCGGAATGCTCCACCAGCAACCGCGCGACGCTCGGCGGCATGATCTCCACCGATGCCTGCGGCCAGGGGTCCTGCCTCTATGGCAAGACGCGGGATCACGTGCTGGCGCTCTCCGTCGTGCTGATGGACGGCACGCTGTGGGAGAGCCGGCCGCTGGAGGCGGAGGAGCTCGCCCGCGTGGCGCGGCGGCAGGACATGGTGGGCGCCATCCACCGCGTGGCCGACGGCATCGCCCGCGAGCAGGCGGCGCTGATCGCCGAGCGCTTCCCGCCGCTCAACCGCTGCCTGACGGGCTATGACCTCGCCCATCTGCGCGATGCGGCGGGGCGCTTCAACCTGAACTCCCTGCTCTGCGGCGCGGAGGGGACGCTGGCGATGATCGCCGAGGCGAAGATCCGCGTCCTGCCCATCCCAAAGCGCAGCGCCCTGATCAACCTGCGCTACGACAGTTTCGACGCCGCCCTGCGCGATGCCCGCACCCTGATGGCGCTCGGCGCCGCCTCGGTGGAGACGGTGGATTCCAAGGTGCTCGGCCTCGCGCGCGGGGATATCGTCTGGGGCGGCATCGCCGAGTTTTTCCCGGATGATCCGGAAGGCCCCGCCGCCGGCATCAACCTCATCGAATTCGTCGGCGACAGCGAGGCGGAGGTGCGCGCGAAGCTCGGCCCCGTCGAGGCCCTGCTGGCGGCGGAGGGCCGCGCCTTCGGCCGCCGCGGCCACACCCTCGCCTGGGACGCGGCGGGCGAGCGCATCCAGGGCATGCGCAAGCGCGGTGTCGGCCTGCTCGGCAACATGAAGGGCGAGAAGCGGCCCATCCCCTTCGTCGAGGACACCGCCGTCCCGCCTGAGAACCTCGCCGACTACATCGCCGAGTTCCGGGCGGCGCTGGACCGGCGCGGGCTGGAATACGGCATGTTCGGCCATGTCGATGCCGGCGTGCTCCATGTCCGCCCCGCCATCGACATGAAGGCCGAGGGGGCCGAGCGGCTCATCCGCGAGGTCTCGGACGAGGTCTTCGCCCTGACCCGCAAATATGGCGGGCTGCTCTGGGGCGAGCACGGCAAGGGCGTGCGCTCCGAATACGTGCCGGAGGTCTTCGGCCCGCTCTACCCGGCGTTGCAGGCGGTGAAGGCGGCCTTCGACCCGCGCAACCAGCTCAACCCCGGCAAGATCGCCGCCCCGGATGGCGAGGCCCTGCTGGCCATCGACCGCGTGCCGATGCGCGGCCAGCTCGACCGCACCATCCCCGCCCCCGTGCGCGCCGCCTATGACGAGGCGCTGCACTGCAACGGCAATGGCGCCTGCTTCAACTACGACACGCAGGATGCCATGTGCCCCTCCTTCAAGGTGACGGGCGACCGCCGCCACTCGCCGAAGGGGCGCGCCAGCCTGTTCCGCGAATGGCTGCGCCAGCTCGCCGCCGCCGGGGTGGACCCGACGGCGGAGGCGGCGCGGCTGCAATCCGCCAGCCTCTGGCGGGAGTTCCCGGCCCGCCTGCGCAACACCCTGGCGCTGCGGCGGGGGGAGGCGGATTTCTCCCACCAGGTGAAGCAGGCCATGGATGGCTGCCTCGCCTGCAAATCCTGCTCCGGCCAGTGCCCGATCAAGGTGGATGTGCCGGGCTTCCGCGCGAAGTTCCTGGAGATCTACCACGGCCGCTACCTGCGCCCGCTGCGCGACTACCTGCTGGGTGGGCTGGAAGCGGCCCTGCCGCTGGCCGCCCGCCTGCCGGGGCTGATGAACGCCGTGCTGGGCAGCGCCCCCGGCCGCGCCATCGGCCGCCGCCTCGGCCTCGTGGATGCGCCTCTCTTCACCGGCATCGACCTGCTGGACGCCGCCGCGGCGCGCGGCATTCTGCTCGCTTCGCCCGAGGCGCTGCTTGCCGTGCCCCAGGCGGAGCGGGAGCGCCATGTGGTGCTGGTGCAGGACGCCTTCACCAGCCATTTCGAGACGGGTCTGGTCCTCGACCTCGCCGAGGCCCTCTCGCGCATGGGCTTCACCCCCTGGCTGGCGCCCTACCGGCCCAATGGCAAGCCGCTGCACGTGCATGGCTTCCTCGCCGCCTTCCGCCGCCAGGCGCGCGACAATGCCGCCATGCTGCGCGGCCTCGCCGCCAGCGGCATCGCCCTGGTCGGGCTCGACCCCTCCATGACCCTGACCTATCGCGGCGAATACCAGGGGCTGGAGGCGCCGCCCGTGCTGTTACCCCAGGAATTCCTCGCCAGCCGCCTGCCGCTGCTGCCCCAGCTTTCACCCGGCGAGGGTTTTTCCCTGTTGCCCCACTGCACCGAGCGGACCAACGCCGCCGCCTCGCTGAAGGACTGGCAGGCGGTGTTCATGCGCCTCGGCGCGCCGCTCACCCTGCTGGCCTCCGGCTGCTGCGGCATGGCCGGCACCTATGGGCATGAGGCCGAGCACCGCGAGACATCCGAGCGGCTCTATGACCTCTCCTGGCGCGGGCATGTGGCGCGGCAGGGAGAGCGCCTCCTCGCCACCGGCTATTCCTGCCGCAGCCAGGTGAAGCGCTTCGATGGCATCGCCCTGCGCCACCCGGTGCAGGCCCTGCTGCTGCGCCTGCGCGAAGCGGCGCCGCCTTCCGAGATGTCGAAGGCGGCCTGAACAAAAAATCAGGGGGAAGGCCAGGGGGAAGGCCAGGGGGAAGAAAGAATTCTTCCCCCTGGAACCCCCATCATCTTTTTCTGTCAGGCTGCCGCCGTCTCCCCGGGGGGCGGGGCGCCTTTTTTGTTGGAGGGCCGCATGGCCGGTGAGGATGAGTATGTCTACGACGAAGCCACGGGTGAGTGGCGGCCGGCCAGCGAGGTCGCCGCCGCCGCCGAGGCCGCGAAGCCCGTGGCGCGCGATGCCTCCGGCCACGCCCTGGCCGATGGCGATGCCGTCACCCTGATCAAGGATCTCAAGGTGAAGGGCACCAACACCACGCTGAAGCAGGGCACCGTCATCCGTTCCATCCGCCTGACCGACGACCCGGACCTGATCGACTGCCGCCACGACACCATCAAGGGCCTCGTGCTGCGCACCGAATTCGTCCGCAAGCGGTAGCCGATCCCCCCCTGAAGGCGGGTGCAGGGGACCCTGTCCCCTGCTGGGGGAGTTTGAGGGGGCAAAGCCCCCTCATCCCCAGGGTCGTCCAGAGCTCCCTCACCCCTCCAGGCTGAGGAAAGCCTGCACCAGCCGCGCCCGGGCCCCGTTGCGCAGCCACAGCACGCCCAGGCGGCGCGGCGGGCAGGGGCGGGGCAGGGGCAGCCGTGCCAGCCGCAGCCCTTCCGGCCAGGGTGGCGCCCAGTCCGGCACCAGCGCCACCCCCAGCCCGCGATCCACCATCACCGCGATGGCATCCAGCGCGTCCAGCTCATAGCGCTCGCGCGGGCGCAGCCTTGCCTCGCGCAGATAGCGGTCCGCCAGCCGCCCGCCCCATTGCGCCCGGTCATAGCGGATGAAGGGGCGGGTGGAGAGCAGCGCATGCGGCTCCTCCCCCGCCAGCGCGGCGGGGGCCAGCAGGATCAGCTTCTCCTCCCGCAGCAGGTGCCAGGCGCAGCTCTTGGGCGGGGTGAAATCCGGCTGCACGATCAGCGCCGCATCCAGCTCCCCCACCAGCACGCGGCGATAAAGCTCGGCCGAGATGCCGGGGGAGATATGCGCCTCCAGCGCCGGGTAGCGCTCCGCCATGCGCGCCAGCAGCGGCGGCAGCAGCCCCGTCAGCCCGGTGGCGATGGCGCCCAGCCGCAACTCCCCCGCCAGCCCGCCGCCGGTGGCGAGGTCGCGCAGGTCCCGCACCTCCCGCAGCAGGGCGCGGGCACGCTCCAGGATGGCCAGCCCCGCCGCCGAGGGCGCCACGGCGCGGCCGCTGCGCAGCAGCAGCTTCGCCCCCATCTCCGCCTCCAGCGCCTGGATGCGCTGGGCCAGGGCGGCGGGCGTCAGGTGCAGCCGCCGCGCCGCCGCGGCGATCGAGCCCTCCTCCACCACGGTGACGAAACTGTCCAGGAAGCGCGTGTCCATCGGATGGAAAAACTATCGTCCGAAAGCAGGAAAGGAAGGGTTTTCTGTGGCTGGGCCGGCCGCCACACTGGCCCACCGGACGGGGCATGTTCCGCCCCGTTCCGCCAAAAAGCCAAAAGACTGGAAAAAAGATGGATCTGGGCCTGAAGGGTCGGGTCGCGCTGGTGCTGGGCGCCGGTGGCGGCCTGGGCGGCGCCATTGCCGCTTCTCTCGCGGCGGAAGGGGCGAAGCTGGCGCTGGCCGATGTCAGCGCCGAGGGGCTGGCCCGCACCGAGGCGGCACTGAAAGAAAAAGGCGCCGAGGCGATCAGCCTGGTGTGGGACCTCGCCGACCTCGCCGCGATCGAGACGCAGGTGGCGCGCATCGAGGCGGAGCTCGGCCCCGTCGCCGTGCTGGTCAACAACACCGGCGGCCCGCCGCCCACCCCCGCCGCCGGCCAGGACCCGGCGCTCTGGGCAAAGCACTTCAACGCCATGGTCCTCTCCGTCATCGCGCTGACGGACCGCGTCCTGCCCGGGATGCGCGCGGCGAAATGGGGCCGCGTCATCACCAGCACCTCCTCCGGCGTGGTGGCGCCCATCCCCAATCTCGGCCTCTCCAACGCGCTGCGCTCCACCCTGCTGGGCTGGTCCAAGACGCTGGCGCGCGAGGTGGGGCGTGATGGCATCACCGCCAACATCATCCTGCCCGGCCGCATCGCCACCGACCGCATCAGGTTCCTCGACGAGCAGAAAGCCAAACGCGAGGGCCGCGAGGTCGAGGCCGTGGCGGCGGAAAGCACCGGCTCCATCCCCGCCGGCCGCTATGGCCGCCCGGAGGAGTATGGCGACGTGGTGGCCTTCCTGGCCTCCGGACGCGCTTCCTATATCAACGGCTCGGTCATCCGCGTGGATGGCGGGCTGATCGCCAGCATCTGATCGCCAGCATCGGAGGTTTTGCCATGACCGTCGAAGTCGCCCCGCTCGACCCGCAGATCATTGAGACGCTCGCGGGCATCTCCACCGCCACCCTGACCACGGTGCTGCTGAAGAAGGGCCTGCGCAATGTGTGGATGCGCGGCACCCGCCCGCTGAAGCCGGGGCAGCCGCGCCTCGTCGGCCGCGCCTTCACCCTGCGCTTCGTCCCGGCGCGCGAGGACCTCGCCACCCCCGCCTCCTGGTCCAACCCGATCTCCACCCGCAGCGCCATCGAGGCGATGCCGGAAGGCGTGATCGTGGTGGCCGATGCCATGGGCGTCACCGATGCCGGCATCTTCGGCGATATCCTCTGCGCCCGCATGGCGAAGAAGAAGGTGGCGGCGCTGATCACCGATGGCGTGGTGCGCGATGGCGCCGGCGTCATCGCCACCGGCCTGCCGGTGTGGTGCCAGGGCCATGCCGCGCCGCCTTCCGTCGCCGGCCTCACCTTCATCAACTGGCAGGAGCCGGTGGGCTGCGGCGGTGTCGCTGTCTTCCCCAATGATGTCGTGGTGGTGGATGATGACGGCGCCGTGCTCATCCCCCAGGCGCTGCTGGAGGAGGTGGCGGCCCAGGCCGCCGAGCAGGAAGCCCAGGAATCCTGGATCATGTCCGAGGTGGAGAAGGGCGCGGCGCTGCCCGGCCTCTACCCGCCCAATGCCGAGAACAAGGCGCGCTACGAGGCCAGCCGCCAGAAGAAGGGTTGATCAGAAGGGCTGCACACCATCCGGCCCCGCGCCACGCCCCCCCGCGCAATGAGGGGGGCGGGCGCGGCACGCCGCAGGAGGAGGAGACGAAGCATGACCACCCCGACCGGCCGCGGCCCCGCCGCGCCGATTTCCCGCCGTGGCCTGGGCCTGAGTCTGGGCCTGTCCGGCGCCGCGTTGCTCGCCGCGCGCCCCGCCCGTGCCGCATCCTGGCCGGCGGAGCGCACCATCACCGTCATCGTGCCCTTTCCACCGGGGGGCGGGGTGGACCAGATGGCGCGCCTCCTCCTGCCCGCTGTGCAGAAGGCCCTGCCGGGCGCCAGCTTCGTGGTGGAGAACCGCGCCGGCGCCGGCAGCCAGATCGGGCTGGAGGCGCTCTTCAGCGCCCGGCCGGATGGCTATACCCTGGGCGCCATCAGCGCCCCGGTGCTGATGACCATGCCGATCGAGCGCCCCGTCCGCTACCGCGTGCAGGAATTCGGCTACATCGCCAATGTGGTGGACGACCCGGGCGCGCTGTGGGTGCGCCGGGATTCGCCCATCCGCGACTTCGCCGACCTCATCGCGCGGGCGCGGCAGGCACCGGGCACGCTCAGCTTCGGCACCACCGGCATCGGCTCGGATGATCACCTCGTGATGCTGGAGCTGGAGCAGGCGCTGCCCGGCCTCCGCTTCAGCCATGTGCCCTTCAACGGCTCCGCCCCGCTGCAGACGGCGGTGCTGGGCGGGCATCTGGATGTCGGTTGCTTCAATGTCAGCGAGGGCGGGCCAGGCTACCGGGACGGGCGCTTCCGCGGCCTGGCCCAGGCGGGCGCGGCGCGCGAGCCCAGCCTGCCCGAGGTGCCCACCCTGGTGGAGCAGGGGGTGGCCGTGGTGGCCGGGGCCTCGCGCGGTATCCTGGCGCCGCCGGGCCTGCCGGCGGAGATCCTGGCGAAGCTGGAGGCCGCCTTCGCCGCCGCCATGGCCGACCCCGGCTTCCAGGCCGAGGCCCAGCGCGCCGCCATGCCGCTGAAACCGCAGACCGGTGCCGTCTACCGGCAGGCCGTGCTGGGGCTGGATGGGCGGCTGAAGGAGATGTGGGCGCGCAAGCCCTGGCGGGATCAGTAGAAGGGAAAGAAGCGTTCTTTTTTGAAAAAAGAACCAAAAACTTTTTTCAGTTGGCGTCCCGCCTCGGGCCTGAGGTGGGACGCCTAACTGGAAAAGTCTTTTTGCTTCTTTTTCTTCAGAAAAAGAAGGATCTTTAAAACTAAACCGCTTTGCGGAGATTGGGGGAGGGCTTGAAGCGCACGGTCTTGCCGGCCTTGATCTTCACAGGCTCGCCGGTGCGGGGGTTGAGGCCCTTGCGCGCCTTGGTCTTGCGCACGGTGAAGGTGCCGAAGCTCGGCAGGGTGAACCCGCCATTCTTCTTCATGTCCTTGACGATGGCGGCGATCAGGTCGCCCGCCGCCCTGTTGGCGGCGACGCCGGTGCAGCCCAGGGATTCCTGGAGCACCTGCGCAATGAAGGCCTTCGACATTTTGCTGTGACTCGCTGTGTGACCGAGGGGTTTTATTTGCAGGCGTATCGCGTCTGCTTACCAATTCAGGCGCCCGGCGGCCAGCGCGCCAGGGTTCTTCTTGTGCCTTCCCCTGGGAAAAACAGCGTGTGCGCCCGGCGGAGGTGGCTCCACCGGGCGCGGGGGCCGTGTCAGCCGGCGGCGGCCAGCGCGGCGGGGCCGTGCGCCGCCTTCCATTCGGTGAGGCGGCGCAGCGCCTCGCGCAGCACCTCCTCCCGCTTGCAGAAGGCGAAGCGGACGAAATGCTTGGGCGCCTCCGCCCCGGCATAGAAGGCGGAGACGGGGATGGCCGTCACCTTCGCCACCTCGGTGATGTGGCGGCAGAAGGCCACGTCGTCGCCGGCGAAGCCGAGCGGGGTGATGTCGGCCGTGATGAAGTAGCTGCCCTGCGCCGGCAGCACGCCGAAGCCGAGGCCGGCGAGGCCCTCCGCCAGCAGGTCGCGCCGCGCCTGGAGCTCGGCGGAAAGGCCCTCGAAATAGGCATCATCCTTCGCCAGCCCCAGCGCCACGGCGCGCTGCAGGTTGGGCGGGGTGGTGAAGGTCAGCATCTGGTGCGCCTTGGCCACATTCGCGGCCACCGAGCGGTCGGCTGTGATGTAGCCCACCTTCCAGCCGGTCAGGCTGAAGGTCTTGCCGGCCGAGCCGATGCGCAGGCAGCGCTCGCGCATGCCGGGCAGCGTCATCAGCGGGATATGGCGCCAGCCGTCGAAGGTGAGGTGCTCATAGACCTCGTCGCAGATGGCGTAGGTGTCATGGCGCTGGCACAGCTCGGCGATGAAGGCGAGCTCGGCGGCGGTGAAGACCTTGCTCGCCGGGTTCATCGGCGAGTTGAGCAGGATGGCCTTGGTCTTCGGGCCGAAGGCGGCGGCCAGCTCGGCGCGCGGCAATTCCCATTTGGGCGGGGAGAGGCGCACCAGCTTCGGCACGGCGCCGAGCAGCTTCACGACGGGGAGATAGGTGTCGTAGAGCGGCTCCAGCAGGACGACCTCATCCCCCGGGTTCAGCACGGCCATCAGGCTGGCGGCCAGGGCCTCGGTGGCGCCGGAGGTGACGACGACTTCCGCGTTGGGGTCGATCTCCAGCCCGTAGAAGCGCCGATTCGCGGCGGCGACGGCCTGGCGCAGCTCGGGCAGGCCGGTCAGCGGCGGGTACTGGTTGCGGTTGTCGAGCAGCGCATCGGCCGCGGCGCGCACCACATCCTCCGGCCCCTCATAGTCGGGGAAGCCCTGGCCGAGATTGACCGCGCCGTGCTGCACGGCCAGCGCCGACATGACGGTGAAGATGGTGGTGCCGGTCGCGGAGAGCAGGTCGTTCTGCGGCTTCATGGGCGGTTGTTCTGTCCAGCACGGCCCTGCCGGTGCGCGGGCAGGGGAGGGGGCGGCCCGCTGCTCCGGGGGCATGGCGCTGCCCCCCGCCCCGGCCCCGGGCGCGGCGTGATAATGGAAGCCCCGGGCGCCGCGCGCAACCGTGCTTGGTGCATGCCTGCCACTTCGGCAGGCAGCCTGCCCGGTAAGCAGGCGCAAGCCTGTATCATTCCACGGAAAATCCGCTGGCATGCCATTGCCGGGTTGGGGTGGGGCATGCAACACAGCACGACGAGCCGACCCGCCGCCGAGACGGTATGGGGTACGGGAACCCGGGAGGAAGGAAGGACGGGACGGGCCTCAAACCGAGGTTCGCGCCGTGGACGGAGCCGATGAAGAAGATCGAGGCGATCATCAAGCCCTTCAAGCTCGACGAGGTGAAGGACGCGCTGCATGAGATCGGGCTGCAGGGCCTGACCGTGGTGGAAGCGAAGGGGTTCGGGCGCCAGAAGGGGCATACCGAGCTGTATCGCGGTGCCGAATACGTCGTTGACTTCCTTCCCAAGGTGAAGATCGAAGTTGTCTGTTCCGATGATCTGGCGGAGCGCGCGATCGAGGCCATCCAGGCCGCCGCGCGCACGGGCCGCATCGGTGATGGCAAGATCTTCGTCTCCGAGGTGCATGAGGTGATCCGCATCCGCACCGGCGAACGGGGCGAGGACGCGGTCTGACCGCGTGATCTCCAGGCCGCGGCGCCGTCTCTGGCGCGCGGCCTGCATGGAATTTGGCGGGGGCGGCACCGCGTGCCACCCCGCTCCGCGCGGCGGGGGCGAGGCCCGCGCCACGCGGCTACTGTGACAGAGTGTCGTTAGGGGAACAGGACCACACACGATGGCGAAGAAGACCGCAGCGCCCAGCGCCGTCTCCAAGGTCATGGAGATGATCAAGGAGAACAGCGTCGAGTACGTGGATTTCCGGTTCACGGACCCGCGCGGCAAGTGGCACCACACCGCCCAGCACGTCTCCACCATCGAGGAGGAGATGTTCACGGACGGCATCATGTTCGATGGCTCCTCGATCGCCGGCTGGAAGGCGATCAACGAGTCCGACATGATCCTGCTGCCGGACGCCACGTCCGCCTGCATGGATCCGTTCGCCGCGAAGCCGCAGCTGATCCTGTTCTGCGACATCATCGAGCCCTCGACCGGCCAGTCCTATTCGCGCGACCCGCGCTCGACGGCGAAGAAGGCCGAGGCCTACCTGAAGTCGAGCGGCGTCGGCGACACCGCCTTCTTCGGCCCCGAGGCTGAGTTCTTCATCTTCGACAACGTGAAGTTCGGCACGGGCGGCAACTACGGCATCTACCAGCTCGAGAGCATCGAGGGCCCCGGCGCCAGCCTGAAGGACTATCCGGAAGGCAATATGGGCCACCGCCCGGGCGTGAAGGGCGGCTACTTCCCGGTCAACCCGGTTGACAGCGAAGTCGACCTGCGCGCCGAGATGCTCTCGACCATGATCGAGATGGGCGTCGTCGGCGAGAAGCACCACCACGAGGTGGCGCAGTCGCAGCATGAGCTCGGCACCAAGTTCGGCCCGCTGGTCATGCAGGCCGACCACATGCAGATCTACAAGTACGTCATCCACAACGTCGCGCACAGCTACGGCAAGACCGCGACGTTCATGCCGAAGCCGATCTATGGCGACAACGGCTCGGGCATGCACGTGCACCAGTCGATCTGGAAGGATGGCAAGCCGCTCTTCGCCGGCAATGGCTATGCCGACCTGTCCGACTACGCGCTGTGGTACATCGGCGGCATCATCAAGCACGCGAAGGCGCTGAACGCCTTCACGAACCCGTCGACCAACTCCTACAAGCGCCTGATCCCGGGCTTCGAGGCCCCCGTGCTGCTGGCCTACTCGGCCCGCAACCGCTCGGCCTCCTGCCGCATCCCGTATGCGACGAACCCGAAGGCCAAGCGCGTCGAGGTCCGCTTCCCCGACCCGACCGCCAACCCCTACCTGGCCTTCGCCGCCATGCTGATGGCCGGCCTCGACGGCATCAAGAACAAGATCCATCCGGGCGAAGCCATGGACAAGGATCTGTACGACCTGCCGCCGGAAGAGCTGAAGGGCATCCCGACGGTGTGCGGCTCGCTGCGCGAGGCGCTGGAGTCCCTCGCCGCCGACCACGAGTTCCTGCTCGCCGGCGACGTGTTCTCCAAGGACCAGATCGAGTCCTACATGGAACTCAAGTGGCAGGATGTGTATCGCTTCGAGCACACCCCGCACCCGGTCGAGTTCGAGATGTACTACTCCGTCTGATCCCTCCCGGATCAGCCGACACAAAGAGCCCAGGCGCCCCGTGCGCCTGGGTTTTTTTGTCAGCTGCCGGTTTTTTGTCAGCTGCCGGTCAGGGCCGGGACGGCGGGTGCTGCACTCGGGCCAAGGCGCTCCGGCCCAGCGGCGCAGCCCCCTGCCACTTGGCCGGGGGTGCTCCCCGGCCAAGTGCCGCGCCCCACCTGCCAATGCTGGAGCGGCAGCCTGAAAGAAACGCTGGAGCGGCAGCCTGAAAGAAAATTAAGCCTCGGCGAGGGTGCGGGCGCCGTCGCGGAGGGAGGCTTCGCTGATGCGGATGCCGAGGCCCGGGGTGGTGGGGACGACGACTTCGCCCTTCTCCTGCGGGATGCGCTCTTCCAGCACGTCCTCGGTCAGCACGTGGTGGGGCATGTAGAATTCGCAGCCCAGGGAGATGCCCGGCGTCGCGGCGATGAGCTGCGTGCCGGCGGCGAGCGCGATGCCGCCTTCCCACAGCGTGCCGCCATAGCCGGGGATGCCGGCGGTGTCGGCGATGGCCATGAGCGCCTGCGCCTTCAGCAGGCCGCCGCATTTCATCAGCTTCACGCTGATGGCGTCCGCCGCCTGCCGGCGCACCACTTCAAGAAGATCCGTGGCGTCGAAACAGCTTTCATCGGCCAGCACCGGCGTGTCCAGCGCGGTGCAGAAGGCCGCCATGGCGTCCAGGTGGCGGCGCGGCACCGGCTGTTCGATGAAGGTGGGGCGGAAGCGGTCCACATCCCGCAGCACCGTCATGGCGGCGAAGGGCTCCAGCGCCTGGTTGTAGTCCAGCCGCAGGTCGATGGCGTCGCCGAAGGCACCGCGGATGGCCTCCAGATGCGCCATGTCCTCGGCATGGCTCTTCACGCCGGTCTTGACCTTGAAGAGGCGGTGGCCCTGCGCGACCATCTCCCGCATCCGCTCCATATCGGCGCTGAAATCGGGGTCGGCGATGGAGAAGGAGAGGGGGATGGTGTCGCGCACCCGGCCGCCGAGCAGCTCGGAGACGGGCAGGCCCGTCTGGTGGCCGAGGATGTCGAGCATCGCCATCTCGACCGCCACCTTGCTCTCCGGGTGGCCGACCAGGGCGCGGTCCATCGCCGCCATCAGGCTGCGCAGGCGGCGCACCGGCGCGCCCAGCACCAGCGGGCGCAGATAGGCGTCGAGCGCGAGGAAGGCGCCCTCCGGCGTGCCGGTGAAGACCTCCCACGGCGCCGCCTCGCCCCAGCCCACCGTGCCGTCGCTGGCGGTGAGTTCCAGCAGCACGCGGCGCACGCTGCCCCTGACCGAGCCCACACCCTGGGCGCGGGCCATTTTGATCGGGCTTTCCACCAGGAAAACCCGCATGCGCTCGATGACCGGTCCGGTGCTCATCCTTCAGCCCTCCCGCTGGCGGTGGAAATGGGCGAGGAAGGCGCGTGTCGCCTCCTCCCGCGGTGTGTCGATCACCTGCCGCGCGGGGCCGTCCTCGACGATCACGCCATCCCGCAGGAAGACGACGCGGTGCGCCACCTCACGCGCGAAGGCGATCTCATGCGTGACGGTGACCATCGTCATGCCCTCCGCGGCGAGGGACTGCATGACGGCCAGGACCTCGCCCACCAGCTCCGGGTCGAGGGCGCTGGTCGCCTCGTCGAAGAGCATGACGGCGGGTTCCATGGCGAGGGCGCGGGCGATCGCCACGCGCTGCTTCTGGCCGCCGGAGAGGCGGGCGGGGTATTGCTCCGCCTTCTCCGCCAGGCCGACCTTGGCCAGCAGCCCGCGCGCCAGTTCCTCGGCGCGCGCGCGCGGCAGGCGGCGGACGGTCAGCGGGCCTTCCATCACATTGGCCAGCACCGTCATGTGCGGAAAGAGATTGAACTGCTGGAACACCATGCCCGTGGCGGCGCGGAAGCGCGCCATCGCCGCCGTGCCGGGCAGGGAGAAGGCGCCGCCGAAGGCGAAGCTCTGCTCCCCCACCCGCACGCGGCCGCCATCGGGCACCACCAGCAGGTTCAGGCAGCGCAGCAGGGTGGACTTGCCCGAGCCGGAGGGGCCGATCAGCGCCACCACCTCGCCCTTCCGCACCTGCAGGTTCACGTCGCGCAGCACGGTATTGGCGCCGAAAGTCTTCCGCAGCGCGGCGACCTCGATCATCGGCTGTGTCATGGACATCGCGCCTTCCCCTCAGTCCGACCGCGCGAGGCGGCGCTCCAGCCGGCCGACCAGCAGGGTCAGCGGGAAGAGCACGGCGAAATAGATGACGGCCACGATGGTGTAGATCTCGAGCGGCCGGTAGCTGTCATGCGCCGCCGCCTGGCCCTGGTAGAGCAGGTCCGGCACCGCCAGCACCGACACCAGCGAGGTGTTCTTGAGCTGGATGATGGACTGGTTCATCAGCGGCGGCACCATGCGCTTCAGCGCCTGCGGCAGGATGATGCGGCGCATCGACTGCGCCGGCGTCATGCCAAGCGCCAGCGCCGCCTCGCTCTGCCCCGTCTCGATCGAGGCGATGCCGCCGCGCACGATCTCGGAATAGAAGGCGCCGCCATAGAGGGCGAGGGAGAGCACGCCGGCCGTCGTCGCGCTCATCTCCACGCCGGTCAGGATCGGCATGGCATAGTAGAACCAGACGAGCTGCACCAGCACCGGCGTGCAGCGGAACACCTCGACATAGCCCTGGCTGGTCCAGCGCAGCGGCGCGAGGCGCGACAGCCGCATCAGCCCCGACAGCAGCCCGACCGCGAGGCCGAGCGCGACGATGGCCGCGGTGAAGGCGAGCGTCACCCAGAGGCCGTTGACGAAGAGCCAGCGATAGCTCCAGACAACGGCGAAATCCCATTGATACATCTATGGATTCCCGGAAGCGGGCGGGGCCGGGGCACGGGCTGCGCGCCCCGGCGGCCACCTCAGAGCGTGACGCCCGGCGGGAAGTCGGCCTCGGAGAGGCCCACCAGCTCCATGTTCTTCAGGATGGCGCCGCGCACCGCGCCGAGGCCCTTGTTGAAGTCGATCCAGGTGTTGACGAAGTCGCGCCAGGTCTTGTCCGCCTCGCGCCGGAAGCCGGCGTTGGAGGTGGTGGCGAAGAGCGGCGTCGGCACCACGACATGGCCGACATTCGCGTTCTTCTTCGTCGCCGTCAGCGCCAGCAGCAGCACGAGGCACTGCGCATCGGCGCGGCCGGACTGCACCGCCATCGTCGCCTCGTCGGCGGTCTTGAAGCGGCTGATCTGCGCCTTGGGGCAAAGCCGCGTCACCACCTGGTCCTGCGAGGAGCCGCTGTCGACGGCGATCTTCACCGCCGGGTCGTTCAGCTCGTCCCAGGTCTTGGGGGAGAAGCCGCGCTTGGCCAGGAAGCTGAAGGCGTTGCTGAAGCAGGGGACGGAGAAATCCACCACCAGCGCGCGCTTCGGCGTCGGGTTCAGGCCAAAGAAGATATCGATCTTGTTCGACTGCAGGTCGAGCACCGAGTTGCCCCAGGTGGTCTCCGTCAGTTCCAGCTCGGCCTCCAGCTCCTCGGCCAGCATCTTCAGCAGGTCGATGTAGAAGCCGCGCCACTGACCGGTGGCCAGGTCCTTGTGGTAATAGGGGGCGCCACCCACCACCGCGGCGCTGCGCAGCTTCTTGGTGCGGCGGATGCGGTCGAAGGTGGATTCATTGGCCGGGCCCTGGGCGAGGGCCGGGGTGGCGAGGCTCGCGCCCATCGCCAGCGCGAGGCCGGCGGCGGTGCCCATCATACGGCGAGAAACCATGATCCTGTCTCCTGCGGCGGCCCGGGGCGTGTGCCCCCGGCCGGTGGGTGATGCTTCCCGTTCGGTTCTGGCGTGTGCCGTCGCGACGCGGCTTTTCCCCTTCATAGCCGCCCCTGGCCCCTGGCGGGAGCCCCTGGGGGGAGAGACGCCTTGTGCAAGCCGGACAATTGTTAAGAGATGCTTGCAGCCTGTATCATGCTGCATCACAGCACGCGCGGAGCATGCCCCCTTGGAACAATTCTTCAAGCTGGCCGAGCGCGGCACCACGCCGCGCCGGGAGGTCCTGGCCGGCCTCGCCACCTTCCTGACCATGGCCTATATCGTCGTGGTCAACCCCGGCATCATGGCCGCCGCCGGCATCGACCCGGGCGCCGCCTTCGTCGCCACCTGCCTGGCCGCGGCCATCGGCTCGGCGCTGATGGCGCTGCTGGCCAATTACCCGGTGGCGCTGGCCCCGGGCATGGGGCTGAACGCCTATTTCGCCTTCGCCGTCGTGGGCGGCATGGGCGTGCCCTGGCCGGTGGCGCTGGGCGCCGTCTTCATCTCCGGCCTGATCTTCTTCGCCGTCTCGCTGGCGGGTTTCCGCGAGTGGCTCATCAATTCCATCCCGCTCTCCCTCAAGCTCGGCATCGCCGCCGGCATCGGCTTCTTCCTGGGGCTGATCGGGCTGCGCGGCATGGGCCTCGTCGTCGCCAACCCGGCGACGCTGGTGGGGCTCGGCTCCTTCCATGAAGTCTCCACCATCCTCTCCTGCATCGGCTTCGTGCTGATCGCCGGGCTGGTGGCGCGCGGCGTCACCGGCGGCATCGTCATCGGCATCCTGGTGACGGCGCTGCTCGGCGTGCCCTTCGGCCTGACGAAGTTCAACGGCATCTTCGCCCTGCCGCCCTCCCTGGCGCCGACCTTCCTACAGATGGACATCGCCGGCGCCCTCAGCCTCGGCATCACCGGGATCGTTTTCACCTTTTTCATCGTCGACCTGCTCGACAATGCGGGCACGCTGATCGCCACGACGCACCGCGCCGGGCTGATGAACAAGGATGGCTCCCTGCCGCGCCTCGGCCGCGCGCTGATGGCCGATTCCGGCGGCGCGATGATCGGCGCCGTGCTCGGCACCTCCACCACCGTCAGCTACATCGAAAGCGCGGCCGGCGTGCAGGCCGGCGGCCGCACCGGGCTGACGGCGCTGACCGTCGCCGGGCTCTTCCTGCTGACGCTGTTCCTGGCGCCGCTCGCCACCAGCATCCCCGGCTTCGCCACGGCGCCGGCGCTCGTGCTCGTCGCCTGCCTGATGGCCCAGGGCCTGCGCGACATCGCCTGGGAGGAACCCACCGAATACCTGCCCGCCATCGTCACGGCGCTGGCCATGCCCTTCAGCTTCTCGATCGCCACGGGCATCGGCCTCGGCTTCATCTGCTACGCGCTGGTCAAGGTGGTGGCCGGGCGCGCGGCCGAGGTGGGCGGCGCCGTCTGGGTGATCGCGGCGGCCTCGGCGGTGAAGTTCTATCTTCAGGGCTGAAAAAGCAGCGTTCTTTTTTGGAAAAAAAGAACCAAAAAACTTTTTCCGGTGCAGCCTCCCGCTTGGACGGGAGACGGCGGCAGCCGGAAAGAAAAAAGCCAAGGGAGGGGACTCCCTTGGCTCTCTTTTTTGCGTGTGACGGGACCGGGCGCCGGGGGTGGCGCCCGGAGGCTCATTCACCGGCCTCGGCCAGTTCCAGCAGGGCGGCGCCGTCGCGCCGGACCTGGGCGATGCGCGCGCCGCCACAGGCCGGATGGCCCAGGGCGCCGCTGCCAGGCTTGACCACCTGGAGCTTCGCATCGACACGGCAGACCAGCACGGCGGCATGGCCGCCCCCGTTCCACCGCCGCAGCGCCACGGCCCAGTTGCCCGCGGCGTCATAGTGCATGCGCAGATAGCGCGCCGCCCAATCCGCCGACCGCTCCGGGTCCAGCGGCCAGTCATTGCCGTTACGGGCATGCACGCGGGCATTCACCTGCACGCATCCCGCCATCACGGAGGCCTTGGCCGGAGCCCGGGCCAGGATCGCACGCGCCTCAGCCCGGCTCTGCGGGTAGTAGGCGCGCCCACCGATGTTCAACGCATGGGCATGAAGCCCGGACTCCGCCAGGGCAACCGCAACCAGCAGCCCCTCCGGCAGGTCGTATTTCAGTTCGGCGGTGCGCACGGCCGCCAGGCAGGCATTGCGCGGCCCGGCCTCGGCCGGACGGGTTGACACAACAGGAGCGGCGAGGACCAGCGCTCCCAGGATCATCCCCGACCACCTTCTTGGTGGCACCTTGCGGGGGTGTTGCAGGTTGCCTCTGTGGCGAGGCGTGAAGGCGCTCCGGGCCTCATGGCCCGGGAACGCCGCGGGGCGTGGCCGGTGCGGGGGCACTGGCCTGCTAATCGCGGACGTCATGACATTGTCGCTACCACAGCGCGGCAGGCTGACAAAAGAAAAACTCGCTGCGATTCGGCAACCAGTTGGTTCATATAGATATAAAAATGTCTTTATGAGACGCTTCAGGCGATCTCACGAACCAGCTTTGCGCGCAGCGCGCGGGCAAAATCTCCTCTGCCTTCCGCCACTTGCACGAAAGCGCCGGGGCCGCCGATGACCTCGCGGGCATAGCGCTCCGCCAGGTCCGGCCGGCCGCGCAGGATGGCCAGGGCGTTGATCACCACCCCCGCCTCCACCGCCGAATCGCGCGCCAGCGGGGCGGGGCGCAGGCCGCGGAGATCCGGCCCATCGCCTGAGACGTCGATCACCTGCCGCGCCGCCTCCACCGGGGCGGCGGCCAGCAGGGCGGCGGCGTGGTCGATGGCGTCGCCAATGGCGTTCCAGCTCTGCGGCGAGCGCGGCGCGGCCAGGAAGGCACCGGCCAGGGCCTCGGCCTCGGCCGGGCTGCCCACCACCTGCCAGGGCACCACCGTGGCCGCCCCGCCGGGGCTGCCCCATTCCACCATGGCGATGGCCACCCGGCCGAGCGCCCCGCCGCGGATCGCCGCCTGCACGGCGGGGTGGGTCACGGCCTCGGCGCAGCCCTCGCGCTGGAGGCGGAATTCCTCCGGCCCGATGCTGCCCGAGGCATCCACCGCCAGCACCAGCGCCACATCGACGGGAATGGGGGCGGGGGCGGACTGGGCGAGGGCGGGGGGCGTGGCGAGGCTGGGCAGGATCAGGCTGGGAAGGGCAAGGCGGGGCAGGGCAAGGCTGGGAAGGGCAAGGCGGGGCAAGGCGAGCAGATGGCGGCGCAACATCCTGTCGCTCCCTGTCGGTGGGGGAGCGAATCGTCCACGCCCGGCGGGGGGGCGGTCAAGCCCGAAGGGCGGAACGCCCCTCTGGCGGGCAATGCTGCCCTGGGCTTGGGCACAAGGGTGGGGCTTGTGTCGCAATCCGGCACGAAGCCGCGGCTTGGTGGCTTGCGCGAAGGGGCAATGCCTTGCTCAATTCCTAACGTGCCGGTCCGGCCCGGCGCTTGCGGGACCAGGACCCACCGCGCCGACCGGCACGCCGCGCAATGACCAAGGACGCCGGAAACAACGTGGCCGAACGCCCTGCCTCTGCTTTCGACGAGATGCGTGCCGATGGCGGCATCCGTCCCCCCTATGCCGAAATGGCCCGCTTCCTGGAAGCCACGGGTCAGGCTGCCCTGGACCAGAAGCGCCGCGAGGCGGAAGTGCTGTTCCGGCGCATCGGCGTCACCTTCGCCGTCTATACCGAGGGTGGTGACCCGGAACGGCTGATCCCCTTCGATGTCATCCCGCGCATCCTCTCGCGCGAGGAATGGGAGCGCCTGTCGAAGGGGCTGGAACAGCGCGTGCGCGCGCTGAACGCCTTCCTGGCCGATGTCTATGGCCCGAAGGAGATCCTCAAGGCCGGCCGCATCCCCGCCGAACTGGTGCTGGAGAATGAGGGCTACCTGAAGCAGATGGAGGGCTTCACCCCGCCGGGCGGGGTCTATACCGTCATCTCCGGCATCGACCTCGTGCGCACCGGGCCGGATGAATTCTATGTGCTGGAAGACAATTGCCGCACACCCTCCGGCGTTTCCTACATGCTGGAGAACCGCGAGGCGATGCTGCGCCTCTTCCCCGATCTCTTCACCGCGCACCGCATCGCCCCGGTCAACCACTACCCGGAGGAATTGCTGGAGACGCTGAAGAGCATTGCCCCCGCCACCTGCCAGGGTGACCCGAAGGTGGTGGTGCTGACCCCCGGCCCCTACAACAGCGCCTATTACGAGCATTCCTTCCTCGCCGACGAAATGGGCGTGGAGCTGGTGGAGGGCGCGGACCTCTTCGTGCGCGACCATGTGGTCTATATGCGCACCACCGCCGGGCCGCAGCGCGTCGATGTCATCTACCGTCGCATCGATGACGACTTCCTCGACCCCGAGGCCTTCCGCCCTGACAGCGTGCTGGGCGTGCCGGGCCTGATGGCGGCCTACAAGGCCGGCAATGTCGCCCTGGCCAATGCGCCGGGCGCCGGCATCGCCGATGACAAGGCGGTCTATCCCTTCGTGCCCGAGATGGTGCGCTTCTACCTGGGCGAGGAGCCGATCCTCTCCAACGTGCCCACCTTCATGTGCGAGCGCGAGGCGGATCGCGACTACGTCCTGGCCAATCTGGACAAGCTGGTGGTGAAGCTGGCGCGCGGCTCGGGCGGCTATGGCATGCTCGTCGGCCCGCACGCGACGCAGGAGCAGCGCGCCGATTTCGCCGCCCGCATCCAGGCCCGGCCCGGCGACTATATCGCGCAGCCGACGCTCGCCCTCTCCACCGTGCCGACGCTGTGCGAAAGCGGCATCGGCCCGCGCCATGTCGACCTGCGGCCCTTCGTGCTGTTCGGCAAGAGCGTGCGCATGGTCCCGGGCGGGCTGACGCGCGTGGCGCTGCGCGAGGGCTCGCTGGTGGTCAATTCCAGCCAGGGCGGCGGCACCAAGGACACCTGGGTGCTCGACGACGCGCCGCGCTGCCTCCAGGGCGCGGCCGCCCGCGGGAAGTCCTCCCAGACGCAGACGCAGACACAGACACAGACACAGACCCAGCCGGCCGGCGCCGTGCCCGGCCCCCTGCCCGGCCCCGGGGAGAACTGAAAAAAATGCTCTCCAGCACCGCCGATTGCCTGTTCTGGCTCGGCCGTTACTCCGAGCGCGCCGGCAATGTGGCGCGCGGCCTCGCCGCCACCCTGCGCATGGCGCTGCTCGCCAACCCGCTCAGCGCCGCTGATGAGGAATGGCGCGCGCTGATGATCGCCACCGGCTGCGAGCCGGGCTTCCGCCAGCGCCACCCCGTGCTGTCGCAGGACGCGGCCGTGCAGTGGCTGGCGCTGGACCCGGAGAACCCCTCCGGCATCGCCGCCTGTGTCGAGGCCGCGCGCCGCAACGCCCGCGCCGTCCGCACCGCGCTCACGGTGGATATGTGGGAGGCGATCAACGACACCTGGATCGAGTTCCGCCGCCTCGACTCCAGCGCCATCAAGGGCGACCGCCTGCCGGGCTTCCTGGACTGGGTGAAGTCCCGCACGCTGCTGTTCAACGGCGCCGCGGCGGACACCATGCTGCGCGACGATGCCTGGCGCTTCTGCCATCTCGGCACCATGCTGGAGCGGGCGGACAACACGGCGCGGCTGCTCGATGTGCGCCACGCCGCCTTCGCCAGCGATGCCGCCGCCGATGCCGCCAACTACGCCCAGTGGCAGGCGGTGCTGCGCTCCATCTCCGCGCTGCGCGCCTTCCAGCATGTCTATCACGCGCGGCTCAGCCCGGCGCCGGTGGCCGAACTGCTGATCCTGCGCCCCGAACTGCCGCGCTCCCTGCTCGCCTGCTACAGCCGCGTGGAGCAGACGCTGGAATCCATCGCCAAGGCCAATGGCGGCGGGCGCGGCGAGTGCCACCGCATGGCCGGCGCGCTGCATGCGCGGCTGCGCTATGGCCGCATCGATGCCGTGCTGGAGGGGGGGCTGCATGACTTCCTCACCGGCGTCATCGACCAGAACATGGTGCTGGGCCAGGAGATCGCGCGCTTCTACCTGAATGGCCGCCAGCCGTGACCTACTGCGTCGGCCTGTGGCTGGAGCGCGGGCTGGTGATGCTGTCCGACACCCGCACCAATGCGGGGGTCGACCACATCTCCACCTTCTCCAAGATGTACACGGCGACCGTGCCGGGGGAGCGCATGCTCTGCCTGCTCTCCGCCGGCAACCTGGCCATCACCCAGGCGGTGTGGAACCGCCTGGCCGAGGGCGTCATGCTGGAGGGGGAGCGGCACACGCTGCTCACCGTCCCCAGCATGTTCCGCGCGGCGCAGCTGGTGGGCGCCGCCATCCGCTCGGTCTTCGAGGCGGACGGGCCGGTGCTGAAGGCGCAGGGCGTGGGCTTCGATGTCTCGATCATGCTGGGCGGGCAGATCGCGGGCGGGCCGGTGCGGCTCTACCTCGTCTATGCCGCCGGCAATTTCATCGAGGCGACGGTCGACACGCCCTTCCTCCAGATCGGCGAGCACAAATACGGCAAGCCCATCCTCGACCGTGCCCTGACGCACCAGACGGGCCTGGAGGATGGCGTGAAGCTGACCCTCGTCAGCATGGACAGCACGCTGCGTTCCAACCTCACCGTCGGGCTGCCGCTGGACCTGCTGGTCTATGAGGCGGGGACGCAGGAGATCCGCCTGCAACGCCGCATCACCGAGGAAGACCCCTATTTCCGCGCCCTGCGCGAGGACTGGTCCACCGCCCTGCGCGAGGCCTATCGGCGGATGCCGGGGCCGGACTGGTTCTGAGGCCGCCGCGTGGCCGCGCGGGGGGGGATGGCCCGGCGTGCGGGCAATCCTCCCCCGGCGCCGCCCCCGGCGCCGCGGAGTGCATGGCCTGGCGGGGGGCGGAGCGGGTAAGGACGCGGCGGTGGCAGGCCTCCACCGCAGGCTGGCACCCTCGCCGCCGCTTCACGCCCTGGCCCTGAAAGGTTACGCGCAATGTCCCTGCCTGTGTGGCAAGCCAAGCTGGTTTTCTCGTCCGAGAACATGAAGGTGCTCTACCGGCCGGGAAAGACGGACTACGCGCTGGTGACCTTCTCCCATTCCAACTGGACGGGGGAGAGGCTGGACTACTGGGGGCGGCGCCTGGCGGATAATCTGGACCTGACCACGGTGGGCATCGTCGCCCGGCGGAATGACTGGTTCTGCAACCCCGACATGCCGGCCATCCTGGCCGCGGCGCGCGCGCGGCTGGCGGGCTTCCGCAAGGTCATCAGCTTCGGCTCCTCGATGGGCGGATATGCCGCCCTCAAGTTCAGCGCGGCGGTCGGGGCCAGCAGCGTGCTCTCCTTCGTGCCGCAATACTCGATCGCGCCGGCCGATGTCGGGGCTTTCGACCGCCGCTTCCTCAGCCACTACGAGCCCGCCCGGCATGACGGCATGCGCATCGAGGAAGCGGATGTGGCGCGCAACGCCTATGTCTTCCTCGACCCCAATTTCCGCATGGACCGCCGCAACGTCGAGATGATCCGGGCGCGGGCACCGCGCCTGCAAATGGTCCCGGCCCGCACGACGGGCCATTCCACGCTGGAACTCTTCGCCGGCACCGAGAAGACCGCGCGCCTCTTCGAGCTGGCGCTGGCGGAGGACCATGCCGGGATGCTGCGCTTCGCCGCCGAGTTGTCCGTGAACTCGCCGGTGCGGCGGCGCTACCTGACCAAGCGCCTGCTGCAGCGGCGGGGGCCGGAGGTTGGCCTGTCCTATTTCCGGCACTGGCGGGCGGATTTCGGCCATGGCCAGGGGGCGGTCATTCTCGCGGCCATCGCCCGGGCCTTCCTGGCCCAGGGGCGCGAGCGCGAGGCCCTGGCCTGCGCCACCGAGGGGCAGGCCCTGGCGCCGCAGAACAAGGGCATCCAGATGGTGCTGGACAGCCTGCGCCAGACGACGGCCTGACCGCGCGGGCCCGCGAGGCGCCGGGAGGGGCGGGGCGCCCTTGTGCAACCTTCCCCCGGCCCCAGCTGTCAGTCCATCATGGCCGCGCCGCACCCTGAGAGCTGGATCCGTGTCACCCCCGAGGGGCTCTATTGCGAGCCGGGGGATTTCCATATCGACCCGGCGCGGCCGGTGGCGCGCGCCATCATCAGCCACGGCCATGCGGATCATGCCCGGCCGGGGCATGACGCGGTGCTGGCCACGCCGGAGACGCTGGCCATCATGGCCGCGCGGCTGGGCGAGGGGGGCGCGGGGCGGCGGCCCATGCCGCTCGGCTACCGCCAGCCGCTGGTGCAGAACGGGGTGCGCGTCACCCTGGTGCCGGCCGGGCATGTGCTCGGCTCGGCGCAGGTGGTGCTGGAGTGGCAGGGCAGCCGCATCGTCGTCTCGGGCGACTACAAGCGCCAGCCGGACCCCACCTGCGCGCCCTTCGAGCCGGTGGCCTGCGACGTCTTCGTCACCGAGGCGACCTTCGCCCTGCCGGTCTTCCGCCACCCGCCGGCCGGGCAGGAGGTGCGGCGGCTGCTGGACAGCGTGGCGCTGTTTCCGGGGCGGGCGCATCTCGTCGGCTGCTATGCCCTCGGCAAGTGCCAGCGGCTGATCGCCCTGCTGCGCGCGGCGGGGTGGGAGCGGCCGATCCACCTGCATGGCGCCCAGGCGGCGATGTGCGCGCTCTATGCGCGCTTCGGCGTGGCGCTGGGCGAGCTCCGCCCCGTGCCGCGGCCGGAGCGCCGGGGGGAGGGCGTGCTGGCCGGGGAGATCGTGCTGGCCCCGCCCTCGGCCGCCGCCACCCCCTGGGCGCGCCGCCTGGCGGAGCCGGTGACGGCGCTGGCCTCCGGCTGGATGCGCGTGCGGCAGCGCGCCAGGGCGCGCGGGGTGGAACTGCCCCTCGTGCTCAGCGACCACGCGGATTGGGATGACCTGCTCCACACCATCGCCGAGACCGCCGCCCCCGAGGTCTGGGTGACGCATGGGCGGGAGGAGGCGCTGATCCACGCTCTGGCGGCGCGCGGCGTGCGCGGCCGCGCCCTGCACCTGATCGGCCGCGAGGAGGAGGAGGAGGCGCCGCCGCCCGAGGCGCCCGAGGCGGAGGCCCCCGCCGCCATGGGGCTGGCATGAGCCTGCCCGCCTTCGCCGAATTGCTGGAGCGCCTGCTCTTCTCCCCTGGCCGCAACGCCAAGCTGGCCCTGCTGCGCCGCTGGTTCGCCACCCAGCCGGACCCGGAGCGCGGCCTGGGTCTCGCCGCCCTCGCCGGCGAATTGTCCTTCAGCACCGCCAGGCCCGCCCTGGTGCGGGACTTGGTGGCGACGCGGGTGGACCCGGTGCTGCTGGCCTGGAGCCATGACTATGTGGGCGATTTCGCCGAGACGGTGGCGCTGATCTGGCCCGAGCCGCCGGAGCGCCCCAACCGCCCGCCCCCCGCGCTGTCCGAGGTGGTGGAGGCGCTGGAACTGGCGCCGCGCGCCGGGGTGCCGGCGCTGCTGGAGGGCTGGCTGGACGTGCTGGAGCCCGGCGGCCGGCTGGCGCTGATCAAGCTGGTGACGGGGGGGCTGCGCGTCGGTGCCTCCGGCCGGCTGGCGCGGCAGGCGCTGGCCGAATGGTCCGGCCAGCCCATCGAGGAGCTGGAAGAAGTCTGGCACGGCCTGGCGCCGCCTTACCGCCCGCTCTTCGCCTGGCTGGAAGGGCAGGGGCCGCGCCCGGACCCGCGGGACGCGCCGGTCTTCCGCTCCCCCATGCTGGCGCAGCCGCTGGAGGAGGCGGAGGCCGCCGCGCTGGACCCCGCCGCCTTCCGCGCCGAGTGGAAATGGGATGGCATCCGCGTGCAGGCCGCCGCCGGCCCGGGCGGGCGCCGCCTGTGGTCGCGCAGCGGCGAGGATATCTCCCCGGCCTTCCCCGAGATCCTGGAGGCCATGGACTTCCACGCCGTGCTGGATGGCGAGCTGCTGGTGGTGCGGGAAGGCGTGGTGGCCCCCTTCGCCGATCTCCAGCAGCGGCTGAACCGCAAGCTGGTCAGCGCCCGGATGCTGCGGGACTTCCCGGTGGCGCTGCGGCTCTACGACATGCTGTTCGAGGCGGGGGAGGATCTGCGCCCCTTGCCCTTCGACACCCGCCGGGCGCGGCTGGAGGCATGGTTCGCCCGCACGCATCCGGCGCGGATGGATCTTTCCCCCCAGCTGGCCTTTGCCTCTGTGCCGCAGCTGCGGGCGCTGCGCGAGGGCGCCCGCGCGGCGGGCATCGAGGGGCTGATGCTGAAGCGCGCCGATGCCCCCTATCTCGCCGGCCGGCCGAAGGGGCTGTGGTGGAAGTGGAAGCGTGCCCCGCTCACGGTGGATGCCGTGCTGATGTATGCCCAGCGCGGCCATGGCCGGCGCAGCAGCAGCTACAGCGACTACACCTTCGGCCTGTGGCGTGCGGATGGGGAGCTGGTGCCGGTGGGCAAGGCATACTCCGGCTACACGGACCGGGAACTGGTCTGGCTGGACCGCTGGATCCGCGCCCATACCACCGCGCGCTTCGGCCCGGTGCGCGAGGTGGAGAAGGCGCTGGTGCTGGAAGTGGCCTTCGATGCCGCGCAATTCTCCTCCCGCCACAAATCCGGTGTGGCCCTGCGCTTCCCCCGCATCGCGCGGCTGCGCCCGGACAAGCCGGCGGCCGAGGCGGACCGCCTGGAGACCCTGCTGGCCCTGGTGGAACACTGAGGCGGGGAACACTGAAGGCGGGGTCTGGGGTGGCCCTGCCACCCCAGCGCTTTCTTCCTGCCGGGCGACAAGGCGCGGCCCCGGCTTTTTTCCCTCAACCCGCGCCTGTCCGGCGCGTTCCCCTGTCCATGCGGCGGCAGGAGAGAGCGCGATGCTGAAATGGGCCCTGATCTTCCTGGTGATCTCGGTGGTGGCCGGTGCCCTGGGTTTCACCGGCGTCTCGGCGGTGGCGGGCCGTGTGGCGAAGATCATCTTCGGGATCTTCCTGCTGCTCTTCGTCATCGTGCTGGTGATGGCGGTGATGGCCGGCGAGCTGATCTTCTGAAAAAATCCTGTGTCTCCGCCTGTTGACGGCGGCGCCGCGCCGGATTATTTCCCGCGCCACCCCGCACCGGACGGTGAGGGGTAAGAGACTGTGGCGGCCTTAGCTCAGTTGGTAGAGCGCCAGGTTGTGGTCTTGGATGTCACGGGTTCGAGTCCCGTAGGTCGCCCCACTCTTTCAAAAAGGCCCTCCGCCCCGCGGAGGGCCTTTTTTGTTGCGGCTGTCACATCCCCGCCGGCCCGGCGGGCGGGGCGCGCCCCACCCCCCCCACTGGCCGCCCGCTTACCGCACCCGCTTACCGCACCCGGTCCAGCAGCATGACGATGCCGCCCGCCACCAGCCCCCAGAAGGCAGCGCCAATGCCGAACAGCGCCAGCCCCGAGGCCGTGGTGGTGAAAGTGAGGATGGCCGGCAGGCGGTTGCGCTCATCGGCCAGGGCGCCGGTCAGCGCGCCGCCCAGGCTGGCCAGCAGCGCCAGCCCCGCCACCGTCTGGATCAGCAGCGGCGGCGAGGCGGCGATGAAGGCCACCGCGAAGCTCGCCCCCAGCCCCAGCACCACATAGCAGGCCCCGCCCGCCACGGCCGAGACCCAGCGCCGCCCGCGATCCGGGTGCGAGTCCGGCCCGGCGCAGAGCGCGGCGGTGATGGCGGCGAGGTTCAGCGAATGCCCGCCGAAGGGGGCGATCACCAGGCTGGCCAGCCCCGTGGCGGTGAAGATCGGCCCCGGCTCCGGCCGGTAGCCATTGGCATGCAGCACGGCGAGGCCCGGCACGTTCTGCGAGGCCATGGTGACCAGGAAGAGCGGCAGCCCGATGCTGATGGCGGCGCTGGCCGAGAAATGCGGCGTCACCCATTCCAGCCGGGGCAGGATATCGGCCAGCGCGCCCTGCGGCAGCGGCGTGGCCAGCACGATCAGCACCGCGGCCACCGCCACGGCGACCGGCACGGCATAGAGCCGGGCGAAGCGCCAGGCCAGCGCCCAGGCCAGGATCACCGGCAGCGCCAGCATCGGCATGGCGCCCACCGCCCGCATGGGGGCAAGGCAGATCTCCAGCAGGATGCCGGCCAGCATGGCATTGGCGAGGCTCGGCGGAATGGCCGAGACGGTGCGGCCGAAGGGCTTCCACAGCCCGGCCAGGATGATCAGCAGCGCCGCCACCACGAAGGCGCCAGCCGCCGTGGCGAAGCCGCCCTCCGGCAGGCCGGTGGCCACCAGCAGCGCCGCCCCCGGCGTGGACCAGGCGGTGATGATGGGCATGCGCCGCCGCCAGCTCAGCCAGGGCGCCACAAGGCCCTGCACGACGCAGAGGGCCAGCAGGCCGGAAGCCGCCTGCCCCGGCGTCGCGCCCATGGCGCGGAAGCCCTGCAGCACGATGGTGAAGGAACTGGCGAAGCCCACAATGGCCGCCAGCGTGCCGGCCACCACGGGTTGCAGAAGGCCCGTCTTTGGCGCGGGCTCGGTCGTCATACGGGTCTTGTCCTGGTCTGGCGTTGGGCGGGGGAAGCTATCGCCATCCGGGATTCGATCAACGGGCGGTTTGCGGGGGGCTGGGGTGAAAGAAAGAGAGGAGAAATGTTCTTTTTTGGAAAAAAGAACCAAAAAACTTTTTTCTGTTGAGGAAGCGTCATGGAAGCATCATCGAACCGTCATCGGCTCGTCGCGTTGCGCGGTGTTCATGCGCCCGTGGCGCTCACCCCGGGGCGCCGCTGCCTGAGCGGGACGAGACATCACCATGAGCGACACCAACCAGCCTGCCGCGCGCGAGCGCATCGAGCTTGAGGATATCGGCAGCAATCCCAGCCCGGAGCAGACCATCGGCAGCCTGATCGCCCGCCGCCTCTCCCGCCGCGCGGCACTGCGCGGGTTGATGGGCAGCGCCGCCGGGTTGACCTTCGCCGATCAGCTCCTGGCCTCCGCCACGCCGGCCGCCGCCCAGGCGCCGGCCCCGGCCGCCTCGCCCTCCAGCCTCGGCTTCCGCGAGATCGCCCACCAGCTCACCGAGCGCGACGCGGTGCCGGAAGGCTACGAGATCCAGCCCGTGATCCGCTGGGGCGACGCCGTGCTGCCCGACGCCCCGGCCTTCGACCCGCAGCGGCAGAGCGCCGCCGCCCAGGCGACGCAGTTCGGCTACAACAACGATTTCATCGAGTTCTTCCCGCTGCCGCGCGGCAGCCGCAGCGGCACCCACGGCCTGCTGGCGGTGAACCACGAATACACCGATCCGCACCTGATGTTCCCCGGCCTGACCGATGAGGAAGCCGCCCGCCAGAAGCCGACGCGCGAGCAGGCGCTGACCGAGATGGCGGCGCATGGCATGTCGGTGGTGGAGATCCGGCGCGAGAATGGCCGCTGGGCGCCGGTGCGCGAAAGCCGCCTGAACCGCCGCATCACCGCCGAAACGCCGATCCGCATCAGCGGCCCGGCCGCCGGCCACCCCCGCCTGCGCACCCAGGCCGACCCCAGCGGGCGCCAGGTGCTCGGCACCCTCAACAACTGCGCCGGCGGCAGCACCCCCTGGGGCACGGTGCTGACGGCGGAGGAGAACTTCAACCAGTATTTCGGAGGCGCCGCCGCCGAGACGGGCGCGCAGGCCGCCGCCTACAAGCGCTACGGCATCGTCGCCAAGGCCGGCTATGGCTGGGGCCAGCATGTCGGGCGCTTCAACCTCGACATCGAGCCGAATGAGCCGAACCGCTTCGGCTGGATCGTCGAATACGACCCGTATGATCCCGACAGCGTGCCGGTGAAGCGCACCGCCCTCGGCCGCTTCAAGCATGAGGGCTGCACCTACGCCATCTCCGCCGATGGGCGCGTGGTGTTCTACTCGGGCGATGATGAGCGGTTTGACTATGTCTACAAGTTCGTCACCGCCCGGCCCTGGAACCCGAACGACCCCGCCGCCAACCGCGACCTGATGGACGAGGGCACGCTCTACGTCGCCCGCTTCCTGGATGACGGGCGGATGGAGTGGCTGCCGCTGGTGCATGGCCAGGGCCCGCTGACCGAGGCCAATGGCTTCGCCAGCCAGGCGGATGTGCTGATCGAGACGCGCCGCGCCGCCGACCTGCTGAAGGCCACGCCCATGGACCGGCCGGAGGATGTGCAGCCCAACCCGGCCAATGGCCGCGTCTATGCGATGCTGACCAACAACACCCGCCGCAAGCCGGAACAGGTGGACAGGATCAACCCGCGCCCGAGCAACGCGCATGGCCACGTGATCGAGATGATCCCGCCCGGCGCCGGCACGGACAGGGTGGACCACGCCGCCACCGAGGGGCGGTGGGAGATCTTCCTCATCGCCGGCCGGCCCGGCGTCGATGCGGGCGCGCAGTATCACCAGGGGACCAGCGCCGAGGGCTGGCTCTCCTGCCCCGACAACTGCGCCTTCGATGCCAAGGGCCGCATCTGGATCGCCACCGACGGCGCCCCCGGCACCTCCAAGGTGGCCGATGGCCTCTATGCCGCCGATACCTCCGGCCCCGGGCGCGGGCTGACGAAGCTGTTCTACCAGGCCCCGACCGGGGCTGAGGTCTGCGGGCCCTGCTTCACCCCGGATGATGAGACGGTCTTCCTCTCCATCCAGCATCCGGGGGATGACAAGGGCAGCAACTTCGCCAGCCCCTCCACCCGCTGGCCGGATTTCAACCCGGCCATGCCGCCGCGGCCCAGCGTCATCGCCATCACCCGCAAGGGGGGCGGGGTGATCGGGAGCTGAGGCGGCGGTAGAAGACCAGGGGGCGCTGCCCCCTGGACCCCCGCCAGGAGGCTGAGCCTCCTGGACCTCGCGGCCGAAATCCGCGGGCGAATCGGGGGGGGACTTTTTTTTGCGGCGCGCTGAGGCAATCTGACCGGCATGAACCGGGCCTTCCCCCCCCGGCAGCGGCCGCGCGCGGCCCTGCCGGACCTCATCCCCTCCAGCCACACCACGCTGCGCCGGGTGGCGGGCTTCGCCCTGCTCGGCCTGTCGCTCTGGCTGGTCTCGGTGCTGGCGCTGTTCCGCGTCATCATGCGGTTCTTCTCCTGATGCCGGCCGAGACGCTGTCCCGCCTGCGCGACGAGGCGCGGCGCCTGCGGGGCGGGCTGCTCATCCTCCTCGCCCTGCCGCTGCTGCCCACCCTCCTGCTCGCGCTCATCCAGGGGTCCGGGCGGCAGATCACCGGGCTGCTGCTGGGGCTGCTGCTGCTGGCCACCGCGATCCGCACCCTGCGGCGCAGCCTGAAGCGGCGGCATGGGCGGCGCGCGGCCGTCATGGTGGGGGTGGCCACGGCGCTGCTCGCCGTGATGGTGGCCGGGGTGCCTGTGCCCGGTGGCATCGGCTTCGGCCTGATCGCCGGCTTCGGCGCCCGCCTGCTCTATGTCCGGCCGAAGGAGGAGGAGGCGGAGGAGGAGGCCGCGCGGGCCGAGCCCCCGCCGCCCGAAGCCGCCGCCCCGCCGCCGCCGGACCTGCTGGAGGTGCCGCGCGCGCGCCTCGCCGGACTGGCCGCCGCCGATGCGCGGCTGCGCCCGGCCGTGGCGGCGCTGCGCGACCTGCTGGCCGAGCTGGCCCTGCGCCCGGCGCAGCTGCATGAGGCGCGGCGCTTCCTCAACCTGCAACTGGACGGGCTGGAGCGCATCGACACCCGCCTGCGCGCCGGGGCCGAGCCGCCGGAGAGCCTGCCCCTGCTGGTGGAGGACATGGCGCGCGGCAGCCTGCAGATGCGCGACCGCCTGCGCGCCGCCGAGACCGAGGCGCTGGAAATCCAGGTGAAGGTGCTGGCCGACCGCCTGCGCCAGGAGGGCTATGCATCATGAGCGGCGACATGACCCGGGAGGCGGCGGCCACCATTCCGCCCGCGCGCGTTGAGGAACTCGCCGCCGGGATTGATCTGCGCGACCCCTCGACCATCCTGCGCTTCGGCGCGGAGGCGCAGAACCGCGCGGCGGCGGCGGCGGATGCCATGCTCGGCGCCGCGCGCAACCAGGCGACGGGGGAGGCGGGGGATGCCCTCTCCGGCCTGCTCGCCACGCTGCGCGGCTTCGATGTGACGCAGCTCGGGGAAAAACCCTCCTGGCTCGCCCGCCTCTTCCAGCGCGGCAAGGCCGAGGCGGTGGCGATCCTCCAGCGCTATGAGACGGTGCGCAGCCAGATCGAGGTGATCGGCGACCGGCTCGATGGCCACCGCACCCGGCTGCTGGAGGATGTGGAGCGGCTGGAGCGCCTCTATGGCGCCACGCTGGAGTGGTTCCACGCCCTGGCCGAGCATATCGCCGCGGGCGAGGCGGTGCTGGCCCGCACCGATGCCGAGGCCATTCCCGCCGCCGAGCGCGCCGCCGCCGACCCGGCCGATACCCTGGCGCCGCAGCGGCTGCGCGACCTGCGCGCCGCGCGGGATGAGCTGGACCGCCGCGTGCACGACCTGCGCCTGACGCGGCAGGTGGCGATGCAATCCCTGCCCGGGCTGCGGCTGATCCAGGAGAATGACAAGGCGCTGGCCGCCAAGATCCATTCCGTCCTGGCCAATACCGTGCCGCTGTGGCGGACGCAGCTGGCGCAGGCGCTGGCCATCCAGACCATGCGCGAGGCCGGGCAGGCGGTGCGCGCCGCGACGGACCTGACCAACCGCCTGCTCACCGCCAATGCGGAGACGCTGCGCCAGGGCAATGCCGAGGCGCGTGTGGAGCTGGAGCGCGGCGTCTTCGACATCGCCGCCGTGAAGCAGGCCAATGCCGCCCTGGTGGCCACCCTGGAGGACAGCCTGCGCATCGCCGAGGAGGGCCGCGCCGCCCGCCGCCAGGCGACGGAGGAACTGGTCAAGGCCGAGGCCGAGATCCGCCGCGCCCTCTCCGCCGCCCGCCCCGCGCCCCGGACATAGCGCCGCCCGGGAAAAGTTTTTTGGTTCTTTTTTCCAAAAAAGAACGCTTCTTCTCTCCCCCCTTGACCGCGCTGCCCTGCGGGTCTCCCATTCCTTCCGTCCAAGAAACAGGGGGGAGCAACCCGATGCGTGGCTGGGCCGTGATCGAGTGCGGGGAACCGCTGCAGAATGTCGAGCTTTCCATGCCCGACCCGGTGGGCGAGGAGGTGCTGGTCGAGGTGACGCATTGCGGCGTCTGCCATTCCGACCTGCATATCTGGGAGGGCAGCTACGACCTGGGCAGCCGGGGCAAGATGTCGCTGAAGGACCGTGGCGTGGTGCTGCCGCTGGCGATGGGCCATGAGGTGGTGGGCCGCGTCGTCAGGCTGGGCCCGGAGGCGAAGGGCGTGGCGGTGGGCGACCTGCGGATTGTCTTCCCCTGGCTGGGCTGCGGCAAATGCGCGCGCTGCCAGGCGGGCGAGGACAATATGTGCGCCGTGGCGGCGCGCAGCCTGGGCGTCTTCCAGCATGGTGGTTATGCGACGCATGTGATGGCGCGCAGCCCGCGCCACCTCGTGGCCTTTGACGGGCTGGACCCGGCGGTGGCCGCCACCTATGCCTGTTCCGGCATCACCGTCTATTCCGCCATCCGCAAGGTGATGCCGATGCCGCCGGAGGCGCCGGTGGTGGTGGTGGGCGCGGGCGGCCTTGGCCTGAACGCGATCGAGATGCTGAAGGCGCTGGGCCACAAGCGCATCGTCGTCGTCGATATCTCCGCCGAGAAGCTGGAACTGGCCCAGCGCGCCGGCGCCTCGGACATCGTGCAGGCGGGCGGTGACGACACCACGGCGCGCCTCATCGCCGCCTGTGGCGGGCCGGTGGAGGCGGTGATCGACCTTGTCAACGGCACCAGCACGGCGCGCTTCGCCTTCGACGCGCTGGCCAAGGGCGGCAAGCTGATCCAGGTCGGCCTGTTCGGCGGCGAGCTGAACCTGCCCCTGCCGCTGATGGCCACCAAGGCGCTGACGGTGCGCGGCAGTTATGTCGGCAATCCGCAGGAACTGCGCGAGGTGGTGGAACTGGCGCAGCAGGGCAAGCTTTCCCCGCTGCCGGTGAGCACCGAGCCGGTGGAGCAGGTCAATCTCGTGCTGAACCGCCTGCGCGATGGCAAGGTGCAGGGCCGGGTGGTGCTGACCGCCGCCTGAGTTTTTCCTGCAAAACGCTCGCCTTCCCATAGGCGTCCCGCTTCATCCCTGAAGTGGGACGCCAGACCGGAAAAGTCTTTTTGCTTCTTTTTCTTCAGAAAAAGAAGAATCTTTCTACAAAAGCTTCTCCACCCAGCGCGCCCAGCCGAGCAGCGCCGCATCCTTCCCCTGCGGCGCGACGAGCTGCACGCCGAGCGGCATGCCCGCCGCCCCGGTACCGGCGGGCAGGCTGATGCAGGGGCCATGCAGCGCCGTCCACAGCGCGTTGCACACCGGCTCGCCGGTGGAGGACAGCCCGGGCGGTGCCTCGCCGGGGGCGGAGGCCGTCAGCAGGAGGTCGAAGCCGCTCATGGCGCTGGCGAAGGTGGCGCGGGCGGTGGCGAAGGCCGCGCGCGCCTCCTGGAGCGCCGTGGCGGGGTGGCTTTCGGCCCAGTCCAGCCGCTCATTCAGCGTGGCGGAGATCTGGCCGCGGGCCGCCATGCGTTCCCAGGCCAGTGCCTGGGCGCTCTCGCCATTCATCACCAGGGCATGGGCGGCATCGGCGGCGCGCAGGGCGGGGGGCAGGGTGAAGCTTTCCACCCGTGCCCCGGCGCGGGCCAGGGCGGCGGCCACGCGCTCCAGCAGGGCCAGGGTGTCGGGGCTCAGCCGGTCCTCGGCCGGGCCGGGGCAGAAGGCGATGCGCGGCGCGCCTTCCGGCAGGGCGGAGAAATCCAGCCCCGTCAGCGCCCCGGCGAAGAGGGCGCAATCGGCCACCCCGCGCCCGAAGACGCCGATGGTGTCGAGGCTTTCGCTCATCACCTTCATGCCGGCGCGGTGGATCAGGCCGAAGCCGGGCTTGAAGCCGGTGACGCCGCAATAGGCCGCCGGGCGCAGGATGGAGCCCGCCGTCTGCGTGCCGAAGGCAAGGGGGAAGAAGCCCGCCGCCACCCCCGCCGCCGAGCCCTGGCTTGAGCCGCCGGGGGTGCGCGCCGGGTCATGCGGGTTGGTGGTGGGGCCGGGCTGGCGGGTGGCGAATTCGGTGGTGACAGTCTTGCCCATCACCACCGCCCCGGCGGCGCGGGCGAGGGCGACGGCGGCGGCATCGGCGCGCGGGCGGTGCCCGGCCCAGATGGGCGAGCCGTATTCCGCCGGCTGCTCCGCCGTGTCCAGCACGTCCTTCACGCCGAGGGGCAGGCCGTGCAGCGGGCCGGGCCGCAGGGCGGGGCTGGTGGCATCCTGGCGCACGCGCTCCGGCTCCAGCGTCACGAAGGCCCGGACCGTGGCCTCGCGCGCGGCGATGCGCGCCAGGCAGGCCTCGGCGAGGGCGGCGGGGGAGAGGCTGCCGGCGGCGATGCGCCGCGCGGCCTCGGTGGCGGGGAGATCGGCGGGATCGGTCATGCCGGGGATGCTAGACCGCGTGGCGGGTGGGGCATAGATGGCGGGGCGGAGGAGAGTGGGGGCGCCCCGCTTGCCCGGCGCGCTGGCCCGGTGCGCCTGCCCGATCGGCCTGCTTGACCATCCGGCGCGTGGCGCGGCAGGCTCTGCGCGCCATGACCCCGAGCCGCGCCCCGCACGCCCGACGCACCACCCGACGCCGCGGGATCCGCGGTGGCGTGGCCCTGTGCCCGGTGCGCGGAGGAAGGGAAGGAGAGGGATAGCCTCCCGCTCGCCCCGCCCTCCCTCCGGGAGACTGGAACGCCCCGTGACAGCCGTCGCGGGGCTTTTTTGTTGCCGAGGTGACCCGATGAACGAAGCCCCGATGCAGGACCCCGCCTACCCCGTGCGGATGCAGCTGGAGGCCTATAATGCCCGCGACATCGACGCCTTCATGGCGTGGTGGGCGGAGGACTGCCGCTGCTACGCCTTCCCGGACACGCTGCTGGCCGAGGGCGCGGCCGAGATCCGCGCGCGGCATATCGAGCGCTTCCGCGAGCCGGGGCTGTTCGGCCGGCTGCTGTCGCGCGCCGTGGTCGGCAATCTGGTGGTGGATCACGAGACCGTCCGCCGCAGCTTCCCCGAAGGACCGGGCGAGGTGGATGTGATCTGCCTCTATGAGGTGGAGGGCGGGAAGATCGCCCGCGCCTGGTTCAGGATGGGCGAGCGCCGTCTGGACCCGCCCACGGCCTGAGGGAAAGGGCTGGGTGGCGGGGGAAACCCCGCCTTTCCCTGGCCGCTTCAGGCCATCCCTGGCTGCGCGGTGGCCGGGACTTGGTTGGCTGGGGCTTGGTTGGCTGGGGCTTGGTTGGCTGGGGCTTCGGCGGCCTTGGCCATCGCCTCGGCGCGGCTGGCATAGCGCCGCGCCAGCCAGGCACAGAGAAAAAGCTGGATCTGGTGGAACAGCATCAGCGGCAGCACGATCATGCCGAGGCTGGCGGCGGGGAAGAGGATGTTCGCCATCGGGATGCCGCTGGCCAGGCTCTTCTTGGAGCCGCAGAACACCGCCACCACCTCGTCCGGCTGGCGGAAGCCCAGCGCCCGGCTGGCCCCCCAGGTGCAGAGCATGACGCCCGCCAGCAGCACCGCGCAGAGCGCCATCACCAGCGCCAGCGTACCGGTGCTCATCTGGTGCCAGATGCCCGCCACCATGCCTTCCGAGAAGGCCGAATAGACGGCGAGCAGGATGGAGCCGCGGTCCACCAGCGAGACCACCGGCTTGTGGCGCGTCAGGAAGGCGCCGATCAGCGGCCGCGCCGCCTGCCCCAGCGCGAAGGGCAGCAGCAGGTGAAGGCAGATATCGATCACCGCCTGCCCGCTGAAGCCGCCCGCCCCCTGGCTGTTCAGCAGCAGCGCCACCATCAGCGGCGTCAGCAGCATGCCGGCGAGGTTGGACAGCGTGGCCGCGCAGAGCGCCGCCGGCACATTGCCCCCCGCCACTGAGGTGAAGGCGATGGAGGATTGCACCGTGGAGGGCAGCACGCAGACATAGAGCAGCCCGAGCGTCAGCGCCGGCGGCAGCCAGCCGCCGAGCAGCGTGGTGATGCCCAGGCCGAAGAGCGGGAAGAGGCCGTAGGTGGCGAGCACCACCAGCCCCTGCAGCCGCCAGTGCAGCAGCCCGCCCAGCACGGCGCGCGGCGCCAGCTTGGCGCCATGCAGGAAGAACAGCAGCGCGACGCCGGCCGAGGTGCCGTAGCCCACCCACTCCGCCGCCTCGCCCCGGGCGGGCAGCAGCGCGGCGAAGCTGACCACCGTCAGCAATTGCAGCATGAAGGGATCGAGGCGGCGGAACAGCGCGGACATGGGATCAGGCTCCAGCGGAATGGCGCCAGACTAGGCCCCGGCCCCCGTGGCGGCGAGGCGGAGGCACCCGATATCAGCCAGTGCGTTTTGTGATAACAGGCGGGGTATCATGGTTTCGCCCACCCTCCTGCGCTCCTTCCTCACGGTCGCCGAGACCCGCAGCTTCACCCGCGCGGCGGAGCGGCTGGGCCTGCGGCAATCCACCGTCAGCCAGCATATCCGCAAGCTGGAGGCGCAGCTGCGCCGCTCCCTGCTGGCACGCGATACCCATGCCGTGCGGCTGACGCCGGAAGGCGATGCCCTGCTGCCCTTCGCCCGGCAGGTGCTGGAGGCGGGGGAGCGCATGCGCCGCTTCCTCGACGCCACGCCGCTGCGCGGGCGCATCCGCCTCGGCGCCTCGGAGGATTTCGTCTCCGCCCGGCTGGCCGAGATCCTGGCCGATTTCACCGCCACCCACAGCGCGGTGGACCTGGAACTGACGGTCGGCCTCAGCGGCGTGCTCTATGAGCGCTTCGATGCCGGGGAACTGGATGTCATCGTCGCCAAGCGGCGCGGCGGCGATCCGCGCGGGCAGGTCGCCTGGCGGGAGGATGTGGCCTGGGTCGGCCGCCCCGGCTGGCAGCCGGATCCCGGCCAGCCTTTGCCGCTGGTGCTCTACCCGCCGCCCAGCATCACCCGCGCCCTGGCCCTCGCCGCGCTGGAAGAGGCGGGGCGAAGCTGGCGCGTGGCCTGCACCAGCGGCAGCCTGAGCGGGCTGCGCGCCGCCGCCATGGCCGGGCTGGGGGTGGCGCCGCATTCGGCGCGGCTGCTGCCGCCCGGGCTCGCCCTGCTGCCGCCGCGGCGGGGCCTGCCGCCGCTTGGCGCCATCGAATTCGTGGTGATTGGGCCGGGACCGCAGCATCCCCTGGCCGCTGCCCTCATCGAGGCGCTGCTGGCGGGGACGCGCGAACAGGTCTGAGAGGCGGCCCGCAAACCTGCCCCGCGTTGTTGAGAGGGGCTTCGCCCCTCTCAAACTCTCCCCACCAAAGGCCTGAGGCCTTTGGAAACCCATTTGTCAGAGCCAATTGAAGGCGGGTGCAGGGGACCCCGTCCCCTGCTGGGGGTTGAGGGGGCAAAGCCCCCTCAATGGCCTATCGTCTTGTGGCACGCCCGCGCTGGCATTGCGCGGCGCGGGAGGTCATCCTGGGCGGATGCCCCGCTCTTCTCAGGCCAAGGCCGAGGCCATCCGCGTCGCCGTCTCCGGGGATGGCGCCCTGCACTACGCCATTCCCGGGCGGCCCGAGGCGTTGCCCGCCGTCACGCCCCAGGCGCTGAGCCTCGCCTGGGACGCCGCCCGCGCCGCCGCCGCCGCCGAGGCCTGGGGCCCCCACCGCACCCTGGTCTTCGAGGGCGGGCCTGTCCTCGCCCTGGCCGATGCCGATGCCGCCTGCTGGGCCGAGGCGGTGGACCGCGCCGTGGGGCTGCACAGCCTCGCCGGCCTCGCCCTCTGCCTGCGCCTGCTGGCGCTGGTGGACCTGCTCGGGCGCGCCGGCTGGATGCGGGGCCTCTTCGCCATCGGGCCGGAGGGGATCGAGCTGCACCCGGCCCTGCTGGGCGCCGCGGCCAGCGAACCGCTGGATGCCGGAGCCCGGTTCGACGAAACCGCCATGAAGCGGCTATTGTCCCACCGCATTGCCGGCACGGCCGGCGCGGCACCCGCCAGGATGGGGCAGGGACAGCGGGAACCCGGCTGATCCTCTCCTCCCGCCGGCGCGCCGCGCCGGCCTTGCCCCTTCTGATGACCCGCCGGAGCGCGCCATGAAACGCCTAGTCCTTCCCCTGATGCTGCTGACGGCCGCCTGCGCCGGCGCGGACCCCCGCAGCGCCCCCCGCAGCGCTGAGGACCGGCAGAACGACGCCGTGGCCGCCGCCTGCCGCGCCGATGCCGAACGCCAGATGCGCTACCGCGAGCGCGGCCAGACCATGCGCGTGGACGAGGCCGAGTCGCGCCTCGGCGCCGGGGCCTTCATCGGCAACCCGATCGAGCGCAGCCAGCTCGGCGCCCGTTTCGAGCGTGACCAGATGATCCAGGACTGCATCCGCGGCAATCAGGCCCAGAACGGCGCAGGCCAGGGCAGCGGGACGCAGCCGGGGGCGGCGCGCCCGGCCACCACGCCGCCGGCGGGGAGCGGGCGGGGCTCCTGATCCGGTGCCGGTCTTCCGGTCGCCCTTCGGCGCGCTCTCCCGCGCGCTGGCCACCCGGAATGCCCGCATTTTCTTCGGCGCCAGCCTGACCTCCTGGACCGGCCTGTGGATGCACCGCATCGCCGTCTCCTGGCTGGCCTGGGAGATGACGGAAAGCGCCCTCTGGGTCGGCCTCGTCGCCTTCAGCGACCTCGCCCCGGCGGCGGTGATCAGCCCCATCGCCGGGGCGGTGGCGGACCGGCTGGACCGCCTGCGGCTCGCCACCCTCTCCCAGGTGGTGATCGGGCTGGAGGCGGCGCTGGTCGCCACCCTGGTGGCCACGGACCTGATCTGCGTCGAATACCTCGTGGCGCTGGAACTGCTGAGCGGCACCGCCGCCAGCTTCGCCCAGCCGGCGCGGCAGACGCTGATGTCCGGCATCGTGCCGAAGGCGGACCTGCCGGCGGCGGTGGCCTGCAATTCCCTGGTCTTCAACGTGGCGCGCTTCATCGGCCCGGCCCTGGCGGGGCCGGTGATCGCCGCCTTCGGCGTGGCGCCCGCCATCGCCTGCAACGCCCTGGCCTATGGCAGTGCCGTCATCACCATGCCGATGCTGCGGGTGGACCCGGCGCACCGCCGCGGCCACCCGGCCACCGGCAGCCTCTTCGGCGAGGTGGTGGAGGGCCTGCGCTACATCGCGCGCCATCCGGGGCTCGGGCCGCTGCTGCTGCATGCCGCCTGTATCGGCGTGCTGTTGCGCTGCGTGCAGGAATTGCTGCCGCCCTTCGTCGAGCGCAATTTCGGCCGCGGCGCGGAATCCCTGGCGCTGCTCACCACCTGCTTCGGCGCCGGGGCGCTGGTGACGGGCTTCTGGCTGGCGGCGCGCGGGCGGGTGCAGGGGGCCACGGCCATCGCCATCCGCGCCACCGCGCTGCAGGCCCTGGCCACCGCCGGCTTCGCCGCCACGGGGTGGTTTCCCCTCGGCCTGGCCAGCGCGGCGCTGATCGGCGGCACCGCCTCGCTGCATGGCATCTCGGTGCAGCAGCTCGCCCAGACGGCGGCGGACCCGGCCATGCGCGGCCGGGTGCTGGCACTCTGGGGCATGATCACCCGCGCCTGCCCGGCGCTGGGGGCCCTGCTGCTCGGCGCGGCGGGCGAGGCCTTCGGGCTGCGCTGGCCCACCCTGGTGGCGGTGGCGCTGGCATTGCTGGCCTATGGCTGGGCGCGGGCCCGCCAGGGGCGCATCGCCGCCGTGCTGGAGCAGGCGCCGCCGGCTTGAGGGGGCTTTGCCCCCTCAAACTCCCCCAGCAGGGGACGGGGTCCCCTGCACCCGCCTTCAGTTGGGAACCAACGGATGGGTTTCCAAAGGCCTCAGGCCTTTGGTCGGGAGAGTTTGAGAGGGGCGAAGCCCCTCTCAAGAGAGGGTGGCGGAAACCCGGCGGCCGCCACCTTGCGGCTCTTCCGGGGGCGCCGTAGAAGCGGCGGGCCTCATGTCGCGGCCGGAAAAGCCTGTCCGGCGCGGCCTCACCCAGGGAGCGCGAAGACCCGATGAGCAAGATCACCCGCCACGACGTGAACCCGGTCCTTTCCGGCGCCGTCGAGTATCATGGCTTCGTCTTCCTGGCGGGCATGACCGCCGACGATCTCAGCCAGGACGTGGTCGGCCAGACCAAGCAGGTCCTGGCCAAGATCGATGCCGCGCTGGAAGGCCACGGCACCGACAAGACCCGCCTGCTCCAGGCCCAGGTCTGGCTGAAGGACATCCGGGACCGTGACGCCATGAACAAGCTGTGGATCGAGTGGCTGCCGGAAGGCGGCGCGCCGGTGCGCGCCTGCGTGCAGGCCAACATGGCCGATCCTCGCCACCTGGTTGAGATTATGATCACAGCCTGCCGCTAAGCGCGAACTCACGCTTTCGCGAGCAAAATGACCCGATTCGGCGCCGCGAGAGACCCTCGCGGCGCCGTTTTTGTTGGCTTTGTCAGAGGCTTGCACGAACTGTTGTATTTTTGCCGCAACACTGTGTCTTTCAAAGTGTTACGGGGCGCATCTAGGATTAATCTCTCATTCACGCGCGTCTCAGAAGGCGCGAAATTGCGAATCACGCCGCATTTCCCGCTGTAACACCGCCCGGGATTGCCCCCCCATGCAGCGCCTTGCTACCCGCAATGCACCACGGCGATGGCCGGGTGGAGAGCCACGGTGAAAGCCGGGTAGCGAGAGACAGGGTTCGGGGGTCGTATGCGGGGTAAGAGCACAGCGGTGGCGTTCGCCGTCCTGTTTGGAGCTTTCTGCGCCGTTCCGGTTGCGGAAGCGGCCACGACACGGAATGCGCGGGAAACCGTGAAGCAGCCCCGCGTGACGCAGCAGGCCGCGCGCACCGCCAGCGCCAAGCCGCACACCGTCAAGCCGCAGCCGGGCAACCGCCGCCTCGCCAGCGTCCCGGCCGCCATCTCCGGCATTTCCTGCGTGCCCTATGTCCGCTCCGTCACCGGCATGGACATCAGCGGCAATGCCCATCTCTGGTGGGCCAATGCCGCCGGCAGCTATGCGCGTGGCCAGCGCCCGGAGCGCGGCTCCGTGCTCAGCTTCCGCGCCTCGGGCGGCATGCGCTCCGGCCATGTCGCTGTCGTCTCCCGCGTGGTGAACAGCCGCGAGATCCTGATCGACCACGCCAATTGGGAAGGCCCGGGCATCCGCAAGGGCACCGTCATGCGCGGCGTCTCGGTCATCGACGTGTCCGACCGCAATGACTGGACGCTGGTGCGCGTGCAGGTCGGCCATGGCGGCGATTACGGCCGCCCCTATCCGACCAACGGCTTCATCCACAACCGCCCGGCCGGCTCCATGCGCACCGCCGACAATGGCGGCTTCGAGGAAGTGGCCGAGGCGCCGTCCCCCGCCCGCGCCCATGCCGACCACATGGCCGGCGCCCTCCAGGAACTGAACCTCAACGCGCGCTGAGCCCCGCGCCGGCCCGATCTTCTCCCCGGACCCTCTGCCGGAGGCCGCCCTGCCATCAGGGCGGCCTTTTTCGTGGCCGCGCCGCCGCCCCGCCGGATGGGCGGCTTTTTTCAGGCCCACCCGCCGCTCCCCCCTGGACGGCGCGGCCCGCGGCGCCGATTTGCGCGCCACGCCGGGGCGGCGCATTCTCCGCCCCGCTGGCCTTCAGGAGACACACGCATGCCCGTCCTCACCCCGCACGCCGCCCATTGGGGCTATTTCGACGCGGTGGTGGAAGACGGGCGCGTGGTAGGGGTGCGTCCCTTCGCGCGGGATCCGCAGCCGGGCCATCTGATCGACTCCGTCCCCGCCGCCGTCCACGCGCCGAGCCGCATCGACCGCCCCTATATCCGCGCCGGCTGGCTGCGCGGCGAGCGGCGCGGCGCGGTGCGCGGCGACCGCGACTTCATTCCCGTCCCCTGGGACGAGGCCATCCGCCTGGTGGCGGAGGAAAGCGCCCGCATCCGCGCCGCGCATGGCCATAGCGCCATCCTGGGCGGCTCCTATGGCTGGTCCTCGGCCGGGCGCTTCCACCATGCGCGCAGCCAGCTGCAACGCTTCCTCGGCCTGGGCGGCGGCTTCACCACCCAGGTGACGAACTACTCCTACGGCGCCGGCATGACGCTGATGCCGCATATCCTCGGCACCAACGAGGTGCTGCAGGGGCCGGTGACGGACTGGCCCAGCATCGCCCGCCACACGAAGCTGATGCTCTGCCTGGGGGGCCTGCCGCTGAAGAACACGCTGGTCACCGCCGGCGGCGCCGGGGCGCATGAATATGTCCCCTGGCTGCGGCAGGTGGCGGCGGCGGGGGTGCGCTTCGTCAATATCTCGCCCTTCCGCGGCGATGCGCCGGATTTCCTGGGTGCCGAATGGGTGCCCATCCGCCCCAACACCGATGCGGCGCTGATCCTCGCCCTGCTGCACACGCTGGTGGAGGCGGGGCTGGAGGATCGCGGCTTCCTCGCCACCCACTGCACGGGGTGGGAGCGGCTGCGCGCCTATCTGCTGGGCGAGGCGGATGGCACGCCGAAAAGCGCCGCCTGGGCCGCCGCCATCACCGAGGTGCCGGCGGAGACCATCCGCGCCCTGGCGCTGGAGGCCGCGCGCCAGCCCACCATGCTGACCGCCACCTGGTCCCTCCAGCGCGCCGAGCACGGGGAACAGCCCTGGTGGGCGCTGGTCGCCCTGGCCGCCGCGCTGGGGGGCATCGGCCGGCCGGGGGAGGGCGTGGCCTTCGGCTATGGCTCGCTGAACGGCATGGGCACGCCGCGCCGCCGCCTGCCTTCCGTCTCGCTCCCCGCCACGCGCAACCCGGCGGGCCCCGCCATCCCCGTCGCCCGCGTCACCGAACTGCTGGAGCGCCCGGGTGCGGTGCTGGACTATAATGGCCGCCAGATCACCCTGCCCGATATCCGCATGATCTGGTGGGCCGGCGGCAACCCCTTCCACCACCACCAGGATCTCAACCGCCTGCTGCGCGGCTGGTGCCGGGCGGAGACCATCGTGGTGCAGGAGCCGTGGTGGACCGCCGCCGCCCGCCATGCCGATATCGTCCTGCCGGCGACGACGACGCTGGAGCGCAACGATATCGCCTCCTCCTCCAATGACCGCTTCCTGCGCGCCATGCACCGGGCCATCCCGCCGCAGGGCCAGGCGCGCAACGACCACGACATGCTGGCCGACATGGCCGAGCATCTGGGCTTCCGCGACCGCTTCACCGAGCAGCGTGACGAGGCCGCCTGGCTGCGCCACCTCTATGAGCGCTGGCGCTCCGCCTGCGAACGCATGGGCTTCGCGGCGCCGGGCTATGAGGAATTCTGGGCCGCCGGCCATGTCGAGGTGCCGCCGCCGGAGGAGGAGCACGTCCTCTTCGCCGAGTTCCACCGCGACCCGGTGGCCCACCCGCTCGCCACGCCCTCCGGCAAGGTGGAGCTGTATTCCGAGACGATCGCCGGCTTCGGCTATGCCGGCGTCGCCGGGCATCCGCATTGGGTGCCGCCGGCCGAGTATCTCGGCGCGCCGCTGGCCGCGCGCTACCCGCTGCACCTGCTCTCCTACCAGCCGGTGACGCGGCTGCATGGCCAGCTCGACCCCGGCCCGGTGGCGGCGGCGAGCAAGATCCAGGGCCGCGAGCCGCTGCGCATGCACCCCGCCGATGCCGCCGCGCGCGGCCTCGCCGATGGCGATATCCTGCGCGTCTTCAACGACCGCGGCGCCTGCCTCGCCGGCCTCTGCGTGACGGAGGAGATCCGCCCCGGCGTCGTCGCCATGGCCACCGGCGCCTGGTGGGACCCGGACCCGGAGACGGGGCTGGACCGCCATGGCAACCCCAATGTGCTCACCCAGGATATCGGCACCTCGCCGCTGGGCCAGGGCTGCGCCGCGCAGTCCTGCCTCGTGCAGGTGGAGCGCTTCGTGGGGGAGCTGCCCCCGGTGAGCGTGCTGCATGCGCCACGCCCCGCCGCCGCTTGAGAGGGGCTTCGCCCCTCTCAAACTCTCCCCACCAAAGGCCTGAGGCCTTTGGAAACCCTTTCTGAAGGCGGGTGCAGGGGACCCTGTCCCCTGCTGGGGGTGTTTGAGAGGGCAAAGCCCCCTCATGGCCCGCGTTTTCAAACAGTTTCTGGGAAGGAGGCTCCCGCATGACCCTCACCCGCCGCGCCCTGCTGGGTTCCTGCGCCGCCCTGCCGCTGGCCGCCGCCGCGGCGCGGGCGCAGGTCGTCACCCTCGACATGCCGCCGCTCGCCCTGCCGTTGAAGCTGGATGACAGCGTGGCCCCCGGTTATCGCCGGGATGTGCTGGTCCGCTGGGGGGACCGCGTGACCTTCGACGCCCAGCCCTGGAACCCGCGCCGCCCGACCCCCGAGGCCGCCGCCACCCAGTTCGGCTGGGATGGGCGGATCTGCGGCATTGCCCTGCCGCCCGCCGGGGCGGATGGCGTGGCGCGCGGCGTGCTGGCCGTGGCCCACCCCACCGTGGACCCCGCCATGGCCTTTCCCGGCGGGCAGGACCGCCCGGCGGTGGCGGCCATGATGCAGGGCGCCTCCCTGCTCAATATCGAGCTTCAGGCGGGGCGCTGGATCATCGTCGATGGCGGCTATCAATCCCGCCGGCTGACGGCGGAAACCCTCTGCCGCATCACCGGCCCCGCCGCCGATCCGCTGGGCGGTTCGGTGCAGGGGGTGCTCGGCCTCGCTGGCGGCTGCACCACGCCCTGGGGCACGCTGCTGCTCGCCGAGGACGACCCGGCCCCCTGGGTGGCGCGCCTCGCCAGCCTCGATGCCCGTTTCACCGAGGGCACCCGCTTCGGCTGGGTGGTGGAGCTGGACCCGCTGGACCCGGCCTCCGTCCCCGCCAAGCGCACCGCCCTGGCCCGCTTCCCGCGCGGCGATGTGGCGGCGGCGCTCACCCAGGATGGCCGGGCGGTGGTCTATCTCTCGGACCACCGCGCCTTCGGTCATCTCTTCCGCTTCATCTCCGCCGGCCCGGCCAGCGCGGCGGATGCGCTGGACCAGGGCACCCTCTCCGTGGCGCGGCTGGAAGGGCGGCGCCTGCGCTGGGTGGCCCTGCCGCAGGGGGCGGGCACGGCGTTCGACCCCATCGCCGCGGCCGCCCAGGCGGGCGCCCTGGCCTTCGACCTGCCTGCCGGGCTGGCGGTGGACCCGCGCGGCGGCCGCCTCTACCTCGCCTGCAAGGGCAATGCCGCCCGCCGGCCGGACCAGGTGGACGCGCTGAATCCGCGCGCCGGCAGCGGGGGCGGGCATATCGTCGAGATCATCCCCGCCGGGGGCGACCACGCCGCCGAGACGGCCGAGGCAGGGCTGCTGCTGGTGGGTGGCGCGCCGGGGCCGCGCTTCGCTGCCTCCGTGCGCGCCTGGCCTGACTGCCCGGCGACGCTGGAACTCGACAGCGCCGGGCGGCTGTGGATCGGCACCGACCATGACGGGCAGGTGGGGGCGGCGCCGGACGGGTTGTTCGGCTGCGACGCCCAGGGGCCGGGCCGTGGCTTTGCCCTGCCGCTCTATGGCGCCCCGCGCGGCGCCGCGATCGGCGGCGCGGCGATGAGCCCGGACGGGCTGTCTCTCTTCGCCCTGGTGCGCACCCCGGGGGCGGAGCCGGGCGCCAGCTATGAGCGCCCCGGCACCCGCTGGCCCGCCTTCGACCCCGCCTTGCCGCCGCGCAGCACGCTCGTCACCTTCACGCGGGAGGCCGGTGGCCGGGTCGGCGGATAATTTTTTCAGTTTGGCGTCCCGCTTCATGCCGGAGGCGGGACGCTGCCTGAAAAAAGTTTTTTGGTTCTTTTTTTCAAAAAAGAACGTGCTTCACGCTCCTTTCGTCCCCGGTGCCTTGCCTTCGCGCCGGGCCACCCGCAGCACGGCATAGCCCGCCAGCCCGGCCACCAGCGACCCGGCCAGGATGCCGAGCTTCACCCGTTCCTGCATCTCCGCCGCCTCGGCGAAGGCGAGCAGGCCGATGAACAGGCTCATGGTGAAGCCGATGCCGCAGAGCAGGGCGACGCCGAAAAGCTGCCCCCAGCTGGCCCCGGCCGGCAGTTGCGCGGCGCCGAGGCGGATCATCAGCGCGGCGCTGCCGAAGACGCCCGCCAGCTTGCCCAGCACCAGCCCGGCGGCGACGCCCAGCGTCAGCGGTTCCAGCAGCGCGCCAGGGCCCAGCCCGGCGAAGGACACCCCGGCATTGGCGAAGCCGAAGACGGGCACGATGACGAAGGAGACCGGGCGGTGCAGCGCATGCTCCAGCCGGTGCAGGGGGGATTCCTCGGGCGAGGCCTCGGGCGCGCCGGGCGTCAGGCGGATGGGGATGGCCAGCGCCAGCAGCACCCCCGCCAGCGTGGCATGCACGCCCGATTGCAGCACCAGCACCCACAGCCCGAACCCCAGCACCAGATAGGGGGTGAGCGACTGCACCCCGCGCCGGTTCAGCGTGAAGAGCAGCGCCAGCACCGCCGCCGCCCCGCCCAGCGCCGGCAGGGACAGGCCGCTGGTGTAGAACAGCGCGATGATGACCACCGCCCCGAGGTCGTCGAGGATCGCCAGCGCCGCCAGGAAGACCTTCAGCGACACCGGCACGCGCGGCCCGAGCAGCGACAGCACGCCGAGCGCGAAGGCGATGTCCGTGGCGGCTGGGATGGCCCAGCCGCGCAGCGCCGCCGCATCCCCGGCATTGAAGGCGATGTAGATCAGCGCCGGCGCCGCCATGCCGCCCGCCGCCGCCGCCCCGGGCAGCAGCCGCCGGCCCCAGGTGGAAAGCTGGCCATCCAGCATCTCCCGCTTGATCTCCAGCCCGACCATCAGGAAGAAGACGGCCATCAGCGCGTCATTGATCCAGTGCTGCAGGCTGAGCGGCCCGAGATAGGCGTGCAGCGCCCCGAAATAGGCGGGTGCCAGGGGGGAATTGGCGGTGAGGATGGCCAGCGCCGCTACCCCCATCAGCAGCAGCCCGCTGGCGGCCTCGTTGTCGATGAAGCGCCGCATCGCCGATGCGATGCGCCCGCGGCGAAGTGTCTGCGACATGCCGGGACCTCCTGGCTGGGCCATGTGCGGCCATCATGAAATTTTTTTCATGTCCTTTGCCGGCTGCGCCGCACCGGGGCAACCCGGAATCGGCCATCCAGGGCCGGAAAACGGCCGTGGCCGGCGGGTTGCCCATATGGCCGCGCGGCCAGCCCCGGCGCATGATGCGCGCCCCTTGGCTGCGACAGGAGGCGGCGTGACGGCGACAGAGGCAAGCGGTGTGGAAACCGGTGTGGAAGTGGGGGCGGTGCTCGATACCCCGGCCCCGGCGGTCAGCCTGGAGGAGGCCGCGCGGCTGGCGCGGGAGGCCTTCGGCATCACCGGCGAGGTCCACCCCCTGACCGGCGAGCGCGACCGCAATTTCCACCTGCGCGGCGCCGATGGGCGGGACTACGCGCTGCGGGTGATCAACCCGGCCGAGGAACCCGGTGTCTCCGATTTCCAGAGCCGCGCCCTGCTGCATCTGGGCGAGGCGGGGCCGGACCTGCCGGTGCCGCGCCTGCACCGCCCGCTTTCCGGCGCGGCGCCCGAGGCGCTGTGGCAGCCCGAGGGTGGCGGCACGCCCTGCCGCGTGCGGCTGCTCGACTACCTGCCCGGCAAGCCGCTGCACCTCGCCGCGCCGAGCGGCGCGCAGCGCGCCATGCTCGGCGGCTGCCTGGCGCGGCTGGACCGGGCGCTTTCGGGCTTCCGGCATCCGTCGGAAGGGCATGTGCTGATGTGGGACATCCAGCGCGCCCTGCGGCTGCGCCCGCTGCTGGCGCATCTGCCCGAGGCGGCGGACCGCGCCCTGGCCACCGCCATGCTGGAGCGCTTCGAACGGCACGCCCTGCCACTGCTGCCCGGGCTGCGCCCGCAGGTGATCCATAACGACTTCAACCCGCACAACATCCTGACCGACCCGGCGGATGACCGGCGGATCAGCGGTATCATCGACTTTGGTGACATGGTGCGGGCGCCGATGGTGCAGGACCTCGCCACCGCCGCCGCCTACCAGATCCTGCCCGAGGGGCACCCGCTGGAAGGCCCGGCGGAGCTGGCCGCCGCCTTCCATGCCGTCTGCCCGCTTTGGCCGGAGGAGGTGGAGATCCTGGCCGACCTCATCGCCACGCGGCTGGCGGTGGCGGTGACGATCAGCGGCTGGCGCGCGGCGCGGCAGCCGGAGAACGCCCCCTATATCCTGCGCAACTATCCCCGCAGCCTCGCCGGGCTGCGCCGCCTGGGCGCCCTGCCGCGCGCCGAGGCCCAGGCTTACCTGCGGAAGGCCCTCCACGCATGAGCATGATCAATGCCTTCGACCCGAAGGCCACCAATGGCGTCGGCAGCCGCGAGCAGGCGATGATCGCCCGGCGGCAGAAGCTGCTCGGCCCCGCCTACCGGCTGTTCTACGCCAACCCCGTGCATCTGGTGCGCGGCGAGGGGGTGTGGCTCTACGACCCCGATGGCAACGCCTATCTCGATGTCTACAACAACGTCGCCAGCGTCGGGCATTGCCACCCGCATGTGGTGGCCGCCCTCGCCCGGCAGGCGGCGGTGCTGAACACCCATACGCGCTACCTCAACCCCATCATCCTCGACTACGCCGAGGCGCTGCTGGGCCATTTCCCGCCTGAGCTCTGCCACGTCATGTTCACCTGCACGGGCAGCGAGGCCAATGACCTCGCCTACCGCGTGGCGCGCAGCTACACGGGGGGGGAGGGCTTCATCGTCACCCGCCTCGCCTATCACGGGGTGACGGTGGCGATCTCGGAGATGTCGCCCTCGCTCGGCCAGCACATCACGCTGGGGAAGAATGTCCGCACCGTGCCGGCGCCTGATCTCTACCGCGGCGGGCCGGGGGTGGCGGAGCGCTTCGCCGCCGATGTGCGCGCCGCCATCGCCGATCTCCGGGCCGCCGGCATCACCCCCGCCGCGCTGCTGGTCGATACCATCTTCTCCAGTGACGGCGTCTTCGCCGACCCCGCCGGCTTCCTGGCGCCGGCGGTGGCGGCCATCCGCGAGGCGGGCGGGCTGTTCATCGCCGACGAGGTGCAGCCCGGCTTCGGCCGCACGGGCGAGGCGATGTGGGGCTTCCAGCGCCACGGGCTGGTGCCGGACATCGTCACCATGGGCAAGCCCATGGGCAATGGCCACCCGATCGCCGCCATGGTCTCCCAGCCGCAGATCCTCCAGCGCTTCGGCGAGGCCACGCGCTACTTCAACACCTTCGGCGGCAACCCCGTCTCCTGCGCCGTCGGGCAGGCGGTGCTGGAGGTGATCGAGGGCGAGAGGCTCATGGACAATGCCCGCGCCACCGGCGCATTCCTGCGCGACGGGCTGCGGCAGCTGGCGGGGCGCCATGCGTTGATCGGCGATGTGCGGGGCGCGGGCCTCTTCGTCGGCGTGGAGATGGTGACGGACCGCGCCACCAGGGCCCCCGCCACCGCCGAGACCGCCCGCCTGGTGAACGGGCTGCGCGAGCGCCGCGTGCTCATCAGCGCCGCCGGGCCGGATGCCAATGTGCTGAAGATCCGCCCGCCGCTGGTCTTCCGCCAGGAGCATGCCGAGCGCTTCCTGGAGGCCATGGACGCCGTGCTGACGGAGATGCGCGCGGGCTGAGGGCGGGGCGGCCGCTGCGGCCGCCTCACCAAAAATTTTCCTGTTCTGTTCTCGTCTGTGGCAGGCTCGGCGTGGCGGCGGCTTGTGGCCATGTTCTGTTTATGTTCTCATTTGGCCATGCCGAGCCCGTCCTTCCCCCCCTGCGCCCCGCCCGCCTGGATTGTGCCGCGCTCCCCCGCGGCCTCCCCCTCCTGGGTGGTGGCGGGGCCTGAAGGATGGGCAGGCGGCAGGGCGCGGGCAGGGCAGAGATGGGTCCTGCCCGCGCTTCCCTGGCTCTCCTGGCCGGATCTTCCCCTCTCCCGCCTCTCCCGGCTGGCGCGGGAGGTGATGCTGGGCGCGGTGCTGGGGATGGGGGCCGGCTGGGCCGTGGCGCTGCTGGCGGTGCGGCTGGGGTTTTAGCCTGCGGCTGGCTCTGCTTCAGGGTGCCGCGTCACGCCAACGCTTGATGAAGGCGCGGCCGATCCGCAATTCCTTTGCGATGGCCGACACTGATTGCCCAGCAGCCAGCATCTGCAGGGCGCGTGCCTGCTTGTCTTCGGAGGAGGCAGGTGTGCGGACCGGCTGTTCTGTCTGGTTCCAGTGGTCTGCTAGAGCATAAACGATGTGCGTCGGCACTGCCTGACCGTTCAGCACGGCATTTCGTACCACGAAATAACCGCCTTCACGCGTTAGCTCCGCGGCTTCGAGCGCTTCGCCGGCTTTTGCGGCAAGCTTGTCTGTCTCGGCCAGATCCCTGGAATGAGTGCTGCGGTTGGACTTGAGGTAAGTATTGGACACAGCAGTCAGGAGATATTGCATTTACTATCCTATTAAGAAGATCGATGAGCAAGATTCTAGCATTGCCGGTCGTCCCTGGCACCCGAGTCTTACCCGTCGAGTGGAGCGTGGGTTTGGGCCTGCAGACGCTCGGTCTGCATCCTGGCCTCATATCAACAGATAGCGCCGGCTCTCTTCATCGGCCAGCAGGGCCGCCATGGGCGCTTCGTGGCGAAGGGCGCCGCTCTCCAGCAGGTAGGCGCGGTCCGCCAGTTCAGCGGCGAAACCCGGATTCTGCTCGGAGAGCAGGATGGACAGGCCCTCCGCCTTCAGCCCGGCGATGGCCTCCGCCATGCGGTCGAGGATGACGGGGGCCAGCCCCTCGGAAGGCTCGTCCAGCAGCAGCAGGCGCGGGTTGCCCATCAGGGTGCGGGCGATGGTGAGCATCTGCTGCTCGCCGCCGCTCATGCGTCCGCCGGGGCGGTGGCGGAGCGCGGCGAGGCTGGGGAAGAGGGCAAAGAGCCGCTCCACCGTCCAGGGCCGCAGGCCGGGCGGGGCGGGGCGGCGGCCCACCTCCAGATTCTCCAGCACGGTGAGGCCGGGGAAGATGCGCCGCTCCTCCGGCACATAGCCCAGGCCCGCGCGGGCGATGCGGTGCGGCGCCTGCCCGGTCACCTCGCGCCCGAGGAAGCGCACCGTGCCGGCGCTGGGCGGCACCAGGCCCATGATGGCCTTCATCGTCGTGCTCTTGCCGGCGCCGTTGCGGCCGAGCAGGCACACCACCTCGCCCGCGCCGACGCGCAGGCTCACGCCATGCAGGATATGGGCGCGCCCGTAATGGGCGTGCAGGCCCGCCACCTCCAGCATCATCCCGCCTTTCCCAGATAGACCTGCCGCACGCGCGGATCGGCGCGCACCGCGGCGGGCGTGCCATCGGCGATCAGCCGGCCGCGCTCCAGCACCAGCACGCGGTCGGCATGGCCGAAGACCACATCCATGTCGTGCTCGGTGAAGAGCACGGCGATGCCGGCGGCGCGCGCCAGGGCGGCGGTCTCGGCCATCAGGGCGATGCGGGCATCCGGGGCCATGCCGGCGGTGGGCTCGTCCATCAGCAGCAGCCGGGGCTGGTTGGAGAGGGCCATGGCCAGTTCCAGCCGCTTCAGGTCGCCATAGGCCAGCACGCCGCAGGGCCGCCCCGCCTGGGCCAGCAGGCCGACGCGCGCCAGCAGCGCCTCCGCCTCCGCCGTCATCTGCGCCGCCGCCGGGCGCCACAGGCCGAAGAGGCGGCGGTGGTGCGAGAGCAGGGCCAGCCGCACATTGTCGCGCAGGGTGAGGGAGCCGAAGGTGGCGGTGACCTGGAAGCAGCGCCCGACCCCGAGCCGCCAGACGGCGCGCGGCGGCAGGCCGGTGATGTCCCGCCCCGCCAGCCGCACCCGGCCGGCATCCGGGCGGATCTGCCCGTTCAGCATGTTGAAGCAGGTGGATTTGCCGGCGCCATTGGGGCCGATCAGCGCCAGCATCTCGCCCGGCCGCACGGCGAAGGAGACATCCTCCACCGCCGCCACGCCGCCCCAGTGCTTGCGCAGGTTGCGGGCTTCGAGCAGGGGCGCTTCTTCCGGGAGGGGCGCCGTCATGACCAGCGCCCCCGCAGGCGGTCCAGCGCCCCGGCGAGGCCATTCGGGAAGAACATCACCAGCGCCAGGATGACCAGCCCGAGCAGCAGGCGCCACAGATCGGTGGCGCGGGCCAGCTGCTCCTGCAGCCCGGCGAAGGCGATGGCGCCGAGGATCGGCCCGCTCACCGTCTGCACGCCGCCGAGCAGCACCATCAGCAGCGCGTCCACGCTGCGGCCGATGCCGAGGAAGGAGGGGAAGACGCTGCCCTTGCCATAGGCGAAGAGCGCCCCCGCCAGCCCGGCCAGGGCGGCGCTGAGGGCGAAGGCCATCCAGCGCAGGCGGAAGGCATCGAGGCCGATGGCCTCGGCGCGCAGGGCGGAATCGCGCTGCCCGCGCAGGGCGAGGCCGAAGGGCGCCTGGATCACCCGCCGCAGCAGCCAGACGCCGAGGCCGCACAGCGCCAGCGTCAGGTAGAAGAAGGCCAGCCGCCCGCGCGCCCAGCCGCTTGGCCAGACGCCGAGGATGCCATTGTCGCCCCCGGTGACCTCGACCCACTGGAAGGCGATGCTCCAGGTGATCTGGGCGAAGGCCAGGGTCAGCATGGCGGCATAGACGCCGGAGAGGCGGGCGCAGAACCAGCCGAAGGCCAGCCCGGCCAGCCCGGCGGCGAAGGGCGCCAGGGCCAGCCCGGCTTCCATCGGCGCGGCGAGGTATTTGGCCAGGAGCGCGGCGGCATAGGCGCCGGCGCCGAAATAGGCGGCATGGCCGAAGCTCGCCATGCCGGCCGGCCCCATGATGAGGTGCAGGCTGGCGGCGAAGAGGATGAAGACGGCGAAATCCGCCAGCAGGATCAGCGGATAGTCGCCGAGGAAGAGCGGCGCCAGCAGCAGCACCGCCGCCGCCGGCCAGGCCAGGCGGCGCAGCCAGCGCGGCGGCGGGGCGGGCAGGGGGGGCG
>NZ_JANFNY010000029.1 GCF_024437745.1 Roseomonas sp. GC11
GCGCAGCACATTGGCCGGCGGGGCGGGGGCCGGCGGGGCTGAGGGCGCCGGCGCCGCGCCGCCCGGGGGAACGGGCGGCTGCAGGGTGCCCGCGCCCCCGCCCAGGCTGGACTGCGCCAGTGCGGGCGTGACCGAGAGGAACAGCAGCAGGGAGGAAGCTAGTCGGAGCCGGGCCATGGCGTGATCACCACCGCATTGCGGGCCGCTGGTCAAGCGGCCTGCCGCATCGCAACAGCGGTTACAGGGAGAGCATCTGCCCCGCGCCCACGCCCGAGAGGAAGGTGACAACCCCCGTCACCTCCACGCCGGGGGCGAGCGGGGCCTCGTGCAGGGCCTCGGCGCGCAGCCCGGCCTCGCAGACGAGGCGGCGGACGCCGAGATCCTGCGCCGCGTCGAGCAGCGGGGCGATGCCCACCACGCCGCGCCGGGCCAGCACCGCCTCCCGCTCATCCGCCAGCAGCGGGGTACGGCGGAGGAAGAGGTGGCACCCCCCATTGGTGGCGAAGAGGAGGACCGGCCGGCCGATGGCGGCGGCACCGGTGGCGAGCATCAGCGCGTAATGCGCCGCCTCATGCCCGCCAGAGCGCAGCAGGATGCCGAGCGGCGCGCTCATGCCCCTTCCCCCACCGCGCAGAGCGCCGGGGTCGGCGCCACGGCATGGCAGGAGAGATCGCGGATGCGCGGCGCATCGCCGCAGAGGGCGCATTCCGGGTCCCGCCGCAGGGCCACGGTGCGGAAGCGGGCGTCCAGCGCGTCCCACAGCAGCAGCCGCCCGGCCATGCCCTCGCCGATGCCGAGGATTTCTTTCAGGACCTCCGTGGCCTGGAGGGTGCCCATGACGCCGGTGACGGCGCCGAGCACCCCGGCCTCGGAGCAGCTGGGCACCAGGCCGGGCGGTGGCGGCTCCGGGTGCAGGCAGCGCTGGCAGGGGAAGGCGTGGCCGAGATGGGACTTGTAGGTGGAAAGCTGCCCCTCGAAGCGCAGCACGGCGGCGGAGACAAGGGTACGCCCCAGCAGGTGGCAGGCATCGCCGAGCAGGAAGCGGGTGGCGAAATTGTCCGTCCCGTCGCAGATGATGTCATAGCGCGGGATCAGTGCCTGCGCCGCCGCGGCGTCCAGGCGCCGGGCATGGACCTCCACCGCGACCTCGGGGTTGAGGCGGCGGATGGTCTCGGCCGCGCTTTCGGCCTTGTTCTGCCCGAGGCGGCTGGTGTCGTGCGCCACCTGCCGCTGGAGGTTGGAAAGCTCCAGCCGATCATCATCGACCAGCCCGATGGTCCCGATTCCGGCCGCCGCGAGGTAGAGCGCCAGGGGCGAGCCGAGCCCGCCGGCCCCGACGACCAGCACGCGGGCGGCCCGCAGCTTCGCCTGCCCGACGGCCCCCACTTCCTGCAACAGGATGTGGCGCGAGTAGCGGTGCAGTTCCGAATCGGTGAAGTCGAGATTCATGCCGGCCATATGGTGTGCGTGCCTGCCTGACTGAAGGCGGGGTCCCCAAGGGAAGATTTGGGGTGGCCCTGCCACCCCGGCGGAGGGGTCTGGGGAGGCGGCGCCTCCCCAGTTTTCTTTCAGTTTTTTCTGGGGAGGCGGAGCCTCCCCAGGATCAATGGCCGGTGCTGCCGAAGCCGCCCGCGCCCCGGTGGGTCTGCGGCAGGCTGTCCACCTCTTCCCACCCCGCGCGCGTCACCGGTGCGAGCACGCCCTGGGCGATGCGCATGCCGCGCTCGACGGTGAAGGCGGTATCGCCGGTGTTGAGGATGATGACCTGCACCTCCCCCCGGTAATCCTCGTCGATGGTGCCGGGGCTGTTGGGCAGGATGATGCCGTGCTTGAGGGCGAGGCCGGAGCGCGGCCGGACCTGAAGCTCATGCCCGGCGGGCAGGGCCATTTCCAGCCCGGTGGGCACCAGGGCGCGCTGCCCCGGGGCGATCACCAGCGGGGTGGTGACGGCGGCGAGCAGGTCGAACCCCGCCGCTCCTTCGGTGGCGTAGCTGGGCAGGGGCAGGCCCTCGGCGTGGGGCAGGCGGCGGACGGCGATTTTCATGCGGTGAGGAACCCGGCGATACGGGCGGCGAGGCGCGTGGCCACCTCCTGCTTCGGCAGGCGGGGCCAGTCCTCGACGCCGGAGGCGGTGACGATGTGGACGGTGTTGTCCTCCCCCCCCATCACGTCGCCGGAGACGTCATTGGCCACGATCCAGTCGCAGCCCTTGCGCTGGCGCTTGGCGGTGGCGTTGGCGATGACGTTCTCCGTCTCCGCGGCGAAGCCGATGACGAGGGCCGGGCGCCGGGCGTGGCGGGAGAGGGTGGCGAGGATGTCCGGGTTGAGCGCCAGGGCCAGAGGCGGCGGCGCCTCGCCCGGAATCTTTTTTAGTTTCTGCGTGGCCTCGCCGGCGCTGCGCCAGTCGGCCACGGCGGCGGCGCAGATGGCGGCCTCGGCGGGCAGGGCGGCCTCGCAGGCGGCGAGCATCTCGCGCGCGCTTTCCACCTTCACGGTGGTGACGCCGGGCGGGTCCGGCAGGGCGACGGGGCCGGAGACGAGCGTCACCCGCGCGCCGAGGGCGGCGAGGGCGGCGGCGATGGCGTGGCCCTGCTTGCCGCTGCTGCGGTTGGCGATGTAGCGCACCGGGTCGATCGGCTCATGCGTCGGCCCGCTGGTGACGAGGAGGTGGCGCCCGGCCAGGGGCCGTGCCTCTGGCTCTCTTCCCGCCGCCAGCAGCCCGGCGATGGCGGCGAAGATCTCGGCCGGCTCGGCGAGGCGGCCCGGGCCGCTCTCGGCCTCGGCCATGGCGCCGTCATTGGGGCCGGTGACATGGACGCCGCGCGCGGTGAGGCTGGCCATGTTGGCGCGCGTCGCCGGGTGCGCCCACATCGCCCAGTTCATCGCCGGGGCGACGAGGATGGGGCGGTTGGTGGCCAGCAGCACGGTGCTGGCGAGGTCGTCGGCCAGGCCATGCGCCATCTTGGCCAGGAAGTCCGCCGAGGCCGGCACCACCGCCACGAGATCCGCCATGCGGGCGAGGCGGATATGGCCGACATCCGCCTCCCCCTGGAGGGACCAGAGATCCTGGTGCACCGGCTCCCCGGCGATGGCCTGGAGAACGTGGGGGGTGACGAAGCGGGCGCCGCCGGCCGTCAGCACCGGCGTCACCCGCGCCCCGGCCTTGCGCAGCAGCCGCACCAGCTCCAGCGCCTTGTAGGCGGAGACGCTGCCGGAGACGACCAGCAGCACATGCTTCCCGGCCGGCATGGCGGGCTAGAGCTTCCAGCCGGTGTGGATGGCGACGATGCCGCCGGAGAGGTTGCGGTACCCCACGCGCTCGAACCCCGCCGCCTCGAACATGGCGGCCAGGGTCGGCTGGTCCGGGAACATGCGGATGCTCTCGGCGAGATACTGGTAGCTCTCCGCGTCCTGGGCGATCTTCGCGCCGATGGCGGGCAGGGCCTTGAAGGACCACGCGTCATAGAGCGGGCGCAGGGCGTCGATCTCCAGGCGGGAGAATTCGAGCACATGCATCCGCCCGCCCGGGCGCAGCACGCGGAAGCCCTCGCGCAGCACGGCGTCCTTGTCGGTGCAGTTGCGCAGGCCGAAGGCCATCGAGACCTTCTCGACGCTGGCCGCGGGCAGGGGGATTTTCTCGGCGTCGCAGCAGACGAAGGAGAGGCCGCTGGCCAGCCCCTTCTGCAGCGCGCGGTTCTGGCCGACATTCAGCATGGCGGCGTTGATATCGGCCAGGATGACCCGCCCCGCGCCGCGCTTCTTCGCCAGGAAGGCGACATCGCCGGTGCCGGCCGCGAGGTCCAGCAGCGTGTCGCGCGGGCCGGCGCCGATGGCGGCGACGAAGGCATGCTTCCAGGCCCGGTGCATGCCCAGCGACATCAGGTCGTTCATCACGTCGTATTTCGGCGCGACGCTGTCGAAGACCTCCCGCACCATGGAGGCCTTTTCCTCGCGGGGAACCTGGCGGAAGCCGAAATCGGTGGTCTGGGTCATGCGCGCCAGGATAGCGCGCTGGCGGCCTTCGGGAAGTGGGGGGCGGGAAGAGGGGGGCGGGACGTGGCGCGGGGATGGCCGCGTTGCGATGGGCGCGGGGCGGCGCGCGGCCCTGCGCCGCCTCCGGCCTGCCCTTTTCCCGCCATGCTGGCCCGGGAAGCTTGAGCCCGGCCAGAAAGGAGAATCCTGCCATGCGACTCCGGACACGATGCGCGGCGCTGGCCGCCATCGCCCTGCTGGCGGGATGCCAGACCGGCGGAGTGGCCCCGGGTGGCGCGCTGCCGATCGCGGCGGCGGCGATGCCCGGGGCGGCGCCGCCGCTGGAGAACCCGGCGCGCTTCGCCAATGCCGCGCCGAATGGCTGGGTGGAAACCGCCACGCAGCCCTTCGCCACCCTCTCCCTGGCGCAGGACACGGCCTCCTACACCTATGCCCGGCGCATCATCGCGGAGGGGCGGCTGCCCGGCGCCGCCGCCATCCGGCCGGAGGAATTCCTCAACGCCTTCGACTATGGCTACCCGGCGCCGGCGCCGGGGCAGGTCTTTGGCCGCTTTGTCGCCGTCTATCCCTCGCCCTGGGCGCCGGGGCGGCAGATCGTGCAGATCGGCCTGCGCAGCCCGGATGCCCCGCCCCGGCGGGAGCGGCCGCGGCTGAACCTCGTCTTCCTGATCGACGTCTCCGGCTCGATGGCGGGGAAGGACCGGCTGGAGCTGCTGCGCCAGGGGCTGCTGCTGATGCTGCCGCAGCTCACCGCGGCGGACCGTGTCTCCCTCGTCACCTATGCCGATGGCTCCAGCACGCTGCTGGAAGGCGTGCCCGGCGACCAGCAGGAGGACATCCGCCGCGCGCTGGAAGGGCTGCGGGCGAGTGGCGGCACCGCCGGCGGTGCGGGGCTGCGCACCGCCTATGCCCTGGCGGAGAAGCAGCGTGACCCGGAGGCGGTCAACCGCATCCTCCTGGCCACCGATGGCGATTTCAACCTGGGCCCCTCCAGCCCGCAGGAGCTGGAGCAGCTGATCACCACGCAGCGGCGGGCCGGGCTCTACCTGACCGCCATCGGCGTCGGGATGAACAATCTGAACGACCGCACGCTGCACACCCTGGCGCGCGCCGGCAATGGCACCGCCATCCACGCCGCGACGCTCGAGGATCTGCGGCGCGGCCTGGTGGAGGATCTCTCCGGCAATATCCTGCCCGCCGCCGATGACGTGAAGCTGCAGGTGGAGTTCAACCCGGCCCGTGTCGCGCAGTACCGGCTGATCGGCTTCGAGACGCGGCAGCTGCGCCGCGAGGACCTGCTGAACGACCGGGTGGATGCGGGCGAGGTCGGCACGGGCCGCAGCATCACGGCGTTGTTCGAGATCGCCGAGGCGGGCAGCCCGGCGCAGCCGGTGCCGCCGCGCCGCTATGGCACCGCCGCGCCGGCAGGCGGCCCGGCGGCGGAATTCGGCTTCCTGCGCGTGGCCTATAAGCAGCCGGGGCAGGCGCGCAGCCAGCATCTCGACCGCCCGATCACCCCGGCGGACCGGGTGGAGCGGCTGGACGCGGCGCCGGAAGCCGCGCGGCTGGCCGCCGCCATCGCCGGCTTCGCCGAGCGGCTGCGGCTTTCGGACCAGATCGGCGGCTGGAGTTTCGCGGATTCGCTGGCCCTGGCGGAAGGCGCGCGCGGCGCCGACCGCGATGGCCGCCGGGCGGAGCTGATCGCCACGCTGAAAATGGCCGCGGCCCTGGAGGCGGCGGGGCGCTGAGGGGGCTTTGCCCCCTCAACCCCCAGCAGGGGGCAGGGCCCCCTGCACCCGCCATCAGGGGGAACCAGCAAATGGGTTTCCAAAGGCCTCAGGCCTTTGGTGGGGAGAGTTTGAGAGGGGCGAAGCCCCTCTCAAGAGCATGAGCCCAGCTTTCAGCGCCGCAGCACCTCGCGCAGGCGCAGCGCGCCGAGGGCCTGGGCCAGCCCGAAATAGGTGGCGAGGCCAAGCATGACCAGCGCGCCCAGCTCCAGCCAGCGCCACAGGCCGGTGGCGGGCGGCAGGGCGGCCGAGGCGGCGCCCACCACGCCGGCCATCACCACCGAGGCCAGCAGCAGCCGCCAGAGGTTGCGGCGCAGCCGGCGGTCCGCCACCCATTGCCCGCGCCGCGCCAGGATGGCGCAGAGCAGCCCGGTGTTCACCCAGGCCGCCAGCGCCGTGGCCAGGGCGATGCCGACATGCGCCACCACATGGATCAGCGTCAGGCTGACCGAGAGGTTCACCACCACCACCACGAGGCCGATTTTCACCGGCGTCGCCGTGTCGCCCCGGGCGAAGAAGCCGGGGGCGAAGGCCTTCACCAGCACGAAGGCCGGCAGGCCGCAGGCATAGGCCATCAGCGCCTGCGCCGTGGCCTGGGCCGCCGCCTCCGTCATCGCGCCGCGCTGGTAGAGGGTGAGGATGATGGGCTCGGCCAGCACCACCAGCGCCGCCGCCGCCGGCAGGGTGAGGGCGAGGGACATTTCGACCGCCCGGTTCATGCTGCGGTGGGCGGAGAGCGGCCGGCCCGCGCGCAATTGCCGCGAGAGCAGCGGCAGCAGCGCCGTGCCCACCGCCGCCCCCACCACGCCAAGCGGCAGCTGCGCCACGCGGTCGGCATAGTTCAGCATGGAGACCGCCCCGGCCGGCAGCAGCGAGGCGATGAAGATATCGATGGCGAGGCTGAGCTGGGTGATGCTGGCGCCCACCAGCCCGGGCAGCATGGTGCGCACCACCTGCTTCGTCTCCGGCGTGACGCGCGGCCAGGAGAGCAGGCGGAAGCCCAGGCCCGCCTTGTGGCAGGCCACCACCACCAGCACGAGCTGCGCCACGCCCGAGGCCATGGTGCCCCAGGCCAGGGCATGCGCCGGGGTGGCGACGAAGGGCGTCAGCCCGAACAGCGCGGCGATGGCCAGCAGGTTGAACAGCAGCGGCGCCCCCGCCGCCATGGCGAAGCGGTCCACCGCGTTCAGCACGCCGCTCACCAGCGCCGTCAGGCAGATGAACAGCAGATAGGGGAAGGTGATGCGCGACAGCTCCACCACCAGGTCGAAGCGCAGCGGCTCATCCGCGAGGCCGGGGGTGAGGACGCGCATGATCTGCGGCATGAACACCATGCCCAGCCCGACCAGCAGGCCGAGCCAGAGCGTCATCAGGGTGGACATGCGCTCGGCCAGCTCGCGCGCGCGCTTCGGCCCCTCCAGCGTCAGCATGCCGGTGAAGGCGGGGACGAAGGCGGCGTTGAAGGCACCCTCGCCGAAGAGGCGGCGGAACAGGTTGGGCAGGCGCAGCGCGATGAAGAAGGCATCGCCGAGCGGGCCGGCGCCAAGCGCGGCCGCGATCAGCATGTCGCGCAGGAAGCCGAGGATGCGGCTGGCGAAGGTCCAGCCGCCGATGGTCAGGACATGGCGGAACAAGGCGGCCCCCCGGAGACGTCGGAGCGGAAGGGCGCGGCGGGCGCGGGAGGGCGGCCCCCGCGCCCGACGGAGTCAGGCAGCGTAACTCAGGCGGGGCGCCTCAGGCGTTGGCGACCTGCGCCTGGCCTTCCGCGCCCTGGCCGCGGCGGGACTGCCACAGGGCGACGAAGTCGATCGGCGTCAGCATCACCGGCGGGAAGCCGCCATCGCGCGTCACATCGGCCAGGATGTTGCGGGCGAAGGGGAAGAGCAGGCGCGGGCACTCGACCAGCAGGATCGGCTCCAGCAGGTTCGGCTCGACGTTGACGGTGAAGATGCCGCAATAGACCAGCTCGGCGATGAAGGCGGTCTGCGTGCCGCCATTCGGGGCCGGGGCCTGGGCATCGGCGCGGATCTGCAGCGCCACCTCGAAGACATTGCCGCCCTGCTGCAGCGGCCGCGCCTGCACGTCCAGCGCCAGATCGATGCGCGGCTGCTCGCGCAGCGTGGCGAAGATCTCCGGCGCGCCCGGCACCTCGAAGGACAGGTCCTTGGTGTACTGGACGTTCAGCAGCAGCGGTCCCTGCGGCGCGGCGCCATTGACCTGCGGCGGGAGAGTGGCGTTGGAGTCGGACATGCTGGCCCCTGGGATGGCGGTTCCGGTTCCGCGCGGGGTAGCACGCCGGAGGCCGCCTGTCACAGTGGGGTAGAGAGAAGATGGTTTAGTAAAATAGAAAGGGTTCTTTTTTGAAAAAAAGAACCAAAAAACTTTTTTCAGTGCAGCGTCCCGCTGTGACGGGAAACGGCGGCAGCCTGAAAGAAATCAATGCTTCCAGGAAATCTCCGCCGGCTCCGGCGCGGTGGGGTCGCAGCGCAGCCACTGGCCGTTCATCACGGATTGCCCGGTCATCGCCAGGATGAAGCCCCAGTGGGAGACAACCACCGTGTGCTCCCAATCCGCCAGAGCCGACATCTCGGCGCGGAAGAGGCGGGCGCGGGCGGAAACCTGCTCGGCCGGTTCCTCCATGGCGGGCCACCAGACCTCGTCGATGTGGTTGAAATCGAGGGCCGGCCAGTCCAGCGCCAGGGCGGTGCGGGGGGAGCCGATATCGCAGGCGAAGGCATAGCGCTCCCGCACCAGGGGCTGCACCAGCACCGGCAGGCCGAGGCGGCGGGCCAGGGGGGCGGCGGTTTCCAGCGCGCGGGTATAGGGGCTGGCGATGATGCGGCGCACCTCCTGGGCGGCCGGGATGGCCTCCGCCGCCGCCTCCGCCTGCTGGTGGCCGAGGGGGGTGAGCTTCGGGTCCTTGATCCCCGGATCCCGCCGTGTGGCGGTGAAGTGGAGGTTGAACTCGCTCTGTCCGTGACGCAGCAGGATCATTCCGCAACTCCGAGAGGCGCCGCCGGGCCGTAGCGCCGCGCCGAATTCCCTGCAAGACAGTCAATCCGGCACCGCGGGGGCGTTGCGGCGGGGGCCCCCGCCTCCTAAGTGTGTCACATGAGGAGAATGCAATGTCCGGCGGCTTTCCGCTCGAACTGATCCTGCTTGCCATGGTGGCGGCTTTCCTGGTGCTGCGGCTGCGCAGCGTGCTGGGCCGCCGCGAGGGCTTCGAGCGGCCGCCGCAGGAGCGCGCGGCCCCGGGCCAGCCGCGCCCGGTGGGCGTGCCGGCGGCGGAGGCCCCGGTGGCCCCGCACCAGCCCGTGCCCGGCGCGCCGCGCCTGGTGGTGCCCGATGGCCGGACGCCCGCCGGCCAGGGGCTGGCGCGCATCCGCGCCGCCGAAGCCGGCTTCGACCCCTATACCTTCCTGGGGGGGGCGGAGGGCGCCTTCCGCATGATCGTCACCGCCTTCGCGGCCGGCGACCGGGGGACGCTGCGCAGCCTGCTCTCCGACGACACCTATGCCGGGTTCGAGCAGGCCATCGTGGCGCGTGAGGCCGCGGGGGAGCGGCAGCGCACCGAGCTCCACGGCGTGCACGAAATGGCGGTGGAAGCCGCCGACCTGCGCGGCACCGTGGCGGAGATCACGCTGCGCATCGTCTCCGACCAGGTGAATGTCACCACCGCCGCCAATGGCGAGATCGTCCACGGCACCGAGGCGGTGACGGAACTGACCGACCTGTGGAGCTTCCAGCGCGACCTGCGCAGCACGGACCCGACCTGGAAGCTGGTCGGCACGCAATCCGCCTGAGGCGGATGCGCGGGACGCGTCCTCCCCGCCGGGCGTGGCTTTGGGCCGGGGGCCGTCAGGCCCCCGGTTTTTTCATGCCCTCCCTCCTTGCCGTGGCCATGGCGCTGCTGCTGGCCGGCTGCGCCCCGGAGCCGCGCGGATTGCCCGGCTGGGGGGAGGACCGGCTCTCCGAGGCCATCCCGCCCTTTCTCGCCGGCTGCCGCCGCCCCGAGGCGGCCCTGCCCGAGGCCCTCTGTGCCGAGGCCGCCGCCCTGCCGCCCGGCGATGACGCCGCCGCCCGCGCCTTCTTCGGCAACCGCTTCACCCCCCGCCGCGCCGGGGAAGGGTTGATGACCGGCTATTACGAGCCGGAACTGCGCGGCCGCCTCACCCCGCCCGGCACGCCGCTGCTGGGCCGCCCGGAGGATCTGGTGGAGGTGGACCTTTCCCGTTTCTCGCCCGATCTGCGCGGGCGCCGCGTGGCGGGGCGGGTGGTGGAGGGGCGGCTGGAACCCTACCCGGACCGTGCCGCCATCGAGGCCGGGGCCAGCCCCGCTCCCATCCTCCTCTGGGCCGAGGATGCGGCGGAGGCTTTCTTCCTGCAGATCCAGGGCTCGGGCCGGGTTGTGCTGCCGGATGGCTCTGTCCGCCGGCTGGGCTATGCCGCGGCGAATGGCCGGGCCTATGTGCCGATTGGCCGCCTGCTGGCCGAGCGGGGCGAGATTCCGCGCGAGCAGGTTTCGATGCCCAGCATCCTGTCCTGGCTGCGCACCGCCGGTCCGGACCGCGCCCGTGCCCTGATGCAGGAGAACCCCTCCTACGTCTTTTTCCGCGAGCGGCAGGCGGCGGCGTCGGAGGGGCCGGTCGGTTCCCTGGGCGTGCCGCTGACGCCGCTGCGCTCGCTGGCGGTGGACCGGGCGCATATCCCGCTGGGCCTGCCGGTCTGGATCGAGACGCGCCATCCGGTGACGGGCGCGCCGCTGCGCCGGCTGATGATCGCGCAGGACACGGGCGGCGCCATCAAGGGTGAGGCGCGGGCGGATTTCTTCTGGGGCTGGGGCGCGGAGGCCCGCCAGGCCGCCGGCGTGATGAAGGAGCCGGCAACCCTGACCGTCCTTTCCGCCACCCCCTAAACTGTCAAAAAGTTTTTTGGTTCTTTTTTCCAAAAAAGAACCCTTCCTGAAACCCTACCGCCCTTCCTGCTCCCGCAGGATTTTCAGCATGGTCCGCAGGCTGTCCGCCGGCAGGGCGCGGATGCGCGTGGCCAGGAGGTTGGCCAGTTCCGTGGCTTCGGGCGAGAGGCCGGAGGTATCGATGGTGACGCGCGGGTGGGAGAGGCGGGCGAGGCGGGCGAGGTCTTCGGCGTCATCCCAGATCAGGCCGAAGAACTCGTTCACCTGATGGACGAGGCCGGGGGAGGGCCGCCCGCGCCGCCCGTGTTCCAGCGCCGAGAGATAGGCGGCGGAGACGTGCATGGCCTCCGCCAGTTCGGTGAGGGTGACGCCATGCGCGTCGCGCAGGGCGCGGAGGCGGGCGCCGAAGGGTGTCATCGCGGTGCGCGGCGGCGGCGCAGCAGCAGGTGGACCGCCCCCTGGTTGGGCGCCGGGTGGGCGGCGCCGAGCAGCAGGGGCCGCAGGTCGGGCGCATTCAGCCAGTGCGGCAATTCGCGCTTCAGCACGCCGCCATCGGGCGCCGGGCCCTTGCCGGTGACGATGGCGACGCAGCGCAGCCCCTCGGCATGGGCGCTGTGGAGGAAGGCGCGCACGGCGGCCCAGGCGTCCTGGGCGCGGCGGCCATGCAGGTCCAGCGTGCGCTCGGGGCGGGTGCGGCCGCGGCGCAGATCCTTCCAGCGGCTGTGGTCCAGCCCGCCGGGCTGGGCGCCGACATGCAGGGTGGGGTGGCCGGGTTTGGCCTGCGGCTTCGCGGCGGCGGGAGGCGCCGGCGCGGCGGCAGGGGGCGGCGGCTCGGCCAGGGCCGGGGCGGCGGTGGGCGGCAGGGGGGGGAGGGCGTGGCCCGGCAGGGGTTTGACCGTCTCGGCATAGGCGCGCCACAGGGCACGCTCTTCCGGGGTGAGGCTTCGGGCGCGGCGACGCATCGCATTCCTGTCGGGGTTCGGGCACCAGGGGGCCTTGCCCCCTGGAACCCCCAGCAGGACCCTGAGGGTCCTGCACCTCCCATTAGTGAATCGCGGGGGGAAGGTCCAGGAAACTCAGTTTCCTGGCGGGGTGGGCGGGGGAGGGGCGGCGCCCCTCCCGCTCAACTTTCGGCGGGGGTGCCGAGGGCGTCGAGCAGCGCGGCGCGCAGGGCGGAGAGCTTGCGCTCATTCTCCACCTTCAGCCCGAAGACGTCCTTCACATAGAAGACGTCCACCGCCCGCACGCCATAGGTGGTGATGTGGGCGGAGGCGATCTGGAGCCCCTGGGCGGAGATGGCGGCGGTGACGTCGTGCAGCAGGCCGGGCCGGTCGCGCCCGTTCAGCTCGATGACGGTGTGGGTGTTGCTGGCGAAATTGTCGATCACCACGCGGCCCGGCACCTGCACGGCGCGCAGCCGCGCCGGCTCGCGCCGCACCTTGCGGATTTCCTGCACCAGGTTGAGCCGGCCGGACAGCGCCTGCTCGATCAGCACCGAGAGCTTGGCGAGGCGGTGGGAGGCATCGAAGGCGCCGCCCCCATTGGAGGACTGTGCGTCCTGCACCCAGAAGGTGTCCAGCGCCATGCCGTTGGTCATGGTGTGGATGCGGGCATCGACGATGGTGGCGCCCGCCACGGCCAGGGCGCCGGCGATGCGGCTGAACAGGCCGGGATGGTCGGAGCAGTAGACGGTGACCTCCGTCACCGCCCGCGCCTCCAGCACGCGGGTGGAGACGGAGAGCGGCGCGCCACTGGCCTCCGCCTCGCGGATCATGGCGGCGTGGCGGGCATGGCTCTCCGGGTCGAAGGAGAGCCAGTAGCCGGGGTAGCCGAGGCTGAGGAAGCGCTCGGCGAGGTCCTTCGGGTGGTCGCCCAGCATGGCGGCGGCGGCCTGCTTGGCGCGCGCCACGCGGACATCGCGCTCCGGCACGGAGAGGCCGCCGGCCAGCACCTCGGCCACGCGCCAGTAGAGTTCGCGCAGCAGGGTGGCCTTCCAGCCATTCCACACCTTGGGCCCGACGGCGCGCATATCGGCGACGGTGAGCACCAGCAGCAGGCGCAGCCGCTCGGGGGACTGCACCACCTCGGCGATGTCGAGGATGGTCTTGGGATCGTCGATATCGCGCTTGAAGGCGGTCTGGCTGACGAGGAGGTGGTTGAGCACCAGCCAGGAGACGGTTTCCGTCTCCTCCGGCGTCAGGCCGAGGCGGGGGCAGACCTCGAGGGCGATGCCGGCGCCGAGTTCGGAATGGTCGCCGCCGCGGCCCTTGGCGATGTCGTGCAGCAGCAGGGCGACGAAGAGGGCGCGGCGGGACTGCACCTGGCCCACCAGCTCGCTCGCCACCGGCGCGGCCTCGGCCAGCTCGCCGGCCTCCAGCTGGTTGAGCACGGCGATCGCCTCGATCGTGTGCTCCTCCACGGTGAAGACGTGGTAGGTGTCGAACTGCATCAGCCCGACGATGCGCGCCCAGTCCGGGATGAAGCGGGAGAGGAAGCCGACCTCGTTCAGCACGCGGATCCAGCGCGCGGAATCGCGGCCGGAGAGCAGGTCGAGGAAGAGGTCATTGGCCTCCGCATCGCCGCGCAGGGCGATGGCGCGCGGGGCGCTGCGGATCAGCGCGCGGTGGGCGAGCGGGTGGATCTCCATGCCCCGGTCGCGCGCGGCGCGGACGAGGCGGAGCATGATGGCCGGGTCATCCTCCAGCGCGCGGTCCGGGGCGAAGAGCAGCTTGCCATCGGCCACGGCGACGCCGGCGGCGACCAGGGCGGCATCGGCCGGGCGGCTGACGGCCGGCAGGCCCATGGTGGCGCGCTCGATCGCCGGTTCCAGCAGGCGGGAGAGGCGGACCACGTCGCGCGCCGTCAGGAAGAGGTGCTTCATGAAGCGCTCCACCCCGTCCTGCTTGCCGTGCCGGGTATAGCCCATGCGGGCGCCGACGACGGGCTGGAGGTCGAAGGTCAGGCGCTCCTCGGCGCGGCCGGTGACGTAGTGGAGGTGGAAGCGCACCGTCCACAGGAAGTCCCAGGCGCGCTTGAAGGCGCGGGCCTCGCGGGCGGTGAGCAGGCCGCCGCCGGGGCTGCCCGGCCCCACCAGCTCCGGCATGCGCTTCACGCCGAAGGCGTAGCGGGCCAGCCAGTACATGGTCTGGATGTCGCGCAGGCCGCCGCGGCCTTCCTTCAGGTGGGGTTCCACCAGATAGGGGCTGTCGCCATAGCGGCGGTGGCGGGCGGTGCGCTCGGCGCGCTTGGCGGCGAGGAACTGGCCGATGCCCCAATCCTGCCGGGCGGCAGAGAATTCGGCATCGAAACGTTCGAAGAGCCTGGCCTCACCGGCCAGGAAGCGGGCATCGAGCAGGGCGGTCTGGATGGTGGCGTCGCTGCGCGCATCCTCCAGGCATTCGCGCAGGGTGCGGGTGGCGTGGCCGACCTTCAGGCCGAGATCCCACAGCAGGTAGAGCATGAACTCCACCGCCCGCCGCCCGCGCGGGCCGAGGGGGCGCTCGGAGAGGAAGAGGAGGTCGATATCGGAGAAGGGGGCCAGCACGCCGCGCCCGTAGCCGCCGGTGGCGGCGAGGACGAAGGGCGGCTCGGAGGTGCTGGCGAAGGGGTTGGCGCCCGGCTCCGCCTGCTCCGGCGCCACCTGGGCCAGGGTATAGGCGTGGATGGCGAAGATCAGCCCGTCCGTCAGCTCGCCCAGCATGCGCGCGGCGGTGAGGCCGGAGAGGGCATGCGCCTCGAAGGCTTCCTGCACGCGGTTCTGGATGCGCCCCAGTTGCCGCCGCAGCAGCAGCAGCGCCTGGTCCCGCGCCACCGGCTGCCCGGGGCGGGGGACGAGGTCGAGCACGACATCGGGCAACGGCCGCAGCGCCCCGGCCGGCAGGGAGGCGGGGGCAAAGGCGTCAGGCAACTCGCCGGAGCTTCTCATTCGACGGATGTTACCCCTCTCCGCGCCGGGGCAACAGCTTCGTGAGCCGTTTTGTGTGGTTCGTTGCTGCCTTGCAGCAATTTTAGCCGGTAGAGCGCCTCCAGCGCCTCGCGCGGGGAGAGGCTGTCGGGGTCGATCGCCGCCAGGGCGTCGCGCAGCGGGTCCTGATCGACCGGCGGTTGCGGCGCTGTGGACGAATCCGGGGGGGTGCTGCCCAAGGTGCTGCCCAAGGTGTTGCCCCCTGGGCTGCCCAGGGGGCCGCCGAAGAGGGGCAGTTCCTCCGCCATCGGCTCCAGGCCGCGGGCGCGGGCCTCCAGCGTGGCCAGCACGGCGCCGGCGCGGGTGGTGACGGCGCGCGGCACCCCGGCCAGCCGCGCCACATGCAGGCCCCAGGACTTCTCCGCCGCCCCCGGCCCGACCGTGTGCTGGAACACCACCTCGCCCCGGTGCTCGCGCACCTTCATGGTGGCGAGCTGGAGTTCCGGCAGCTTGCCGGCGAGCGCCGTCAGCTCGTGGAAATGGGTGGCGAAGACGGCGCGGCAGCGGATGCGGTCATGCAGCGCCTCCAGCACCGCCCAGGCGATGGCCAGGCCATCCCAGGTGGCGGTGCCGCGCCCCACCTCGTCCAGCACCACGAGGGAGCGCGGCGTGGCCTGGTTGAGGATGGCGGCCGTCTCGGTCATTTCCACCATGAAGGTGGAGCGGCCGCCGGCGATGTCGTCCGCCGCGCCGACGCGGGAGAAGAGCCGGTCCACGAGGCCGAGCCGCGCCTGCCGCGCCGGCACGAAGAGCCCGGCCTGGGCCAGCACCACCATCAGCGCGTTCTGCCGCAGGAAGGTGGATTTGCCGGCCATGTTCGGCCCCGTCAGCAGGCAGAGGCGCTGGCCGGGGGAGAGGTCGGCGTCATTGGGGACGAAGGCGGGGCCGCGGTTGCGGGCCAGGGCGGCCTCCACCACCGGGTGGCGGCCCTGGCGGATGCGGAAATCCGGCCGCTCCACCAGCTCCGGCCGGCACCAGCCGCCGCCGGTGGCCAGCTCGGCCGCCGCCGCGTGGATGTCGATCTCGGCCATGGCCATGGCCGCCGCGTCCACCGCCCGCGCGGCGGCGAGGCAGAGGCCGCGCAGGTGGCGCACCACCATCGCCTCGCGCTTCGCCGCCTGCTCGCCGGCGGCGGAGAGGCGGCGGTCCAGCTCGGCCAGGGCGGTGCAGGTGAAGCGGTGGGCATTGGCCATGGTCTGGCGGTGGATCGGCGCCTGGGGGCCGCCCTCCAGATGGCCGGGCTTCTCGCGCAGCAGCTTCTCGCCGGCGGCGGCGGGCATCTCGGCCAGGTAGCCGAATTGCTGGTGGTGGCGGATCTTCAGGCTGGCCACGCCCCAGGCCTGGGCCAGTTCCACCTGCATGGCGGCGATGGCGCCGCGCGCGTCGTCGCGCAGGCGCTTCAGCGCGTCCAGCTCCCCGTCATAGCCGGGGGCGACGATGTTGCCATCCTCCAGCCGGGCGGGCAGGGCCTCGTTCAGCGCGCGCTCCAGCTCGGCGCGCGGCGAGGCGGCGGGGACCAGCGCCTCGCGCGCCTCGTCGAGCAGGGCAGGGAGGGGCAGGGCGGCAGAGAGCGCCTCGGCCATCGCCTCGGCGCGCGTCAGCCCCTCGCGCAGGGCGGCGAGGTCGCGCGGGGCGAAGCGGTCCAGCGCCAGCCGGGCGAGGGCGCGGGCCATGTCCGGCGCGCCCTTCAGCGCGCCGCGCAGCAGGGCGCGCAGGGCCGGGGCCTCCAGCAGGAAGGCCACCGCGTCATGCCGCGCGCCGATCGCCATGGCATCGGTGAGCGGCGCGCCGAGGCGCAGCGCCAGTTCGCGGCAGCCCGCCGCCGTCAGCGTGCGGTCCACGGCGGTGAGCAGGCAGTTGCGCGTGTCGCCGCGCTCGCTGCGCAGGATTTCCAGGCTGCGGCGGGTGGCCGCGTCCATGCGCAGCACCTCCCGTCCACCCTGCGGCTCGGGCGGGCGCAGGCGCGGGGCGGCCTCGCCCTGGGTGGCGCGCACATAGTCGAGGGCGAGGCCCGCCGCCGCCAGCTCCGCCCCCGTGAAGCTGCCGAAGCCATCCACCCCGGCGACGCCGTAGAACTCGGCCAGCCGCCGCGCCGGGTCGCGCGGGGCGTCGCGCTCCACCAGCTTCTCCCGCGCCGGGATCAGGGCGGGGTGGGCCAGCAGCGCCGGGGGGATGAGGATTTCCGCCGGGTCCAGCCGCGCCAGAAGGCCGGCGATCTCGGCCTCCGGCAGCGTCTCGGTGGCGAAGGCGCCGGTGGAGAGGTCGAGCCAGGCGGCGCCCAGCTCCCCCTCGGCGCGGGCGAGGGCCAGCAGCCAGGCCGGGCGGGCGCCTTCCAGCAGCGCGTCCTCGGTCAGCGTGCCGGGGGTGACGAGGCGCACCACCTCGCGCCGGATGGTGGGGGCGCGGCGGGCCTTGGCTTGTTCCGGCGTCTCCCGCTGGTCGCAGAGGGCGACGCGGAAGCCGGCGCGGATCAGCCGCGCCAGATAGTTCTCCACCGCGTGCACCGGCACGCCCGCCATCGGCACCGGCTGGCCCTGGTGCTCGCCGCGATGGGCGACGGCGAGGCCCAGCACCTCGCCCGCGCGGGTGGCGTCGTCGAAGAACAGCTCGAAGAAGTCGCCCATGCGGAAGAAGACCAGGGCGTCCGGATGCGCCTGCTTGGCGGTGAACCATTGGGCCAGGGCCGGGGTGGCGCCTTCGGCGGAGGGCAGGGCGGGGCGGGTCATCCGGCGGTTCCTAGAGCATGAAGGCCGGGGATGGGAACAGGCCCTTTCCCTGGGCCCTTATCCCTGGGCCCTTCCCCCCGCCCGCCCGCGCGGCTTGGCAGAGGGGGGCGGCTGGCGCAGTCTGCTGCCATAACGAAACAGGGAGACTTCGACCATGATGCTGCATCGCCGCGGCCTGCTGCGGGGCATGGGGGGCGCGGCCGCCCTGCTCTCCGCCCCTCTCGCCGCCCCCGCCCTGGCGCAGAACAGCCGCGCCACCACGCTGCGCTTCGTGCCGCAGGCCAATCTCAGCGCGCTGGACCCGATCTGGACCACCGCCACCGTCACCACCAATCACGGCTTCTATGTCTTCGACACGCTCTATGGCGTGGATGCCCAGGGCCAGCCGCAGCCGCAGATGGTGGAGGGGCATGAGCTCGCGGAGAATGGCCTGCTCTGGCGCTTCCGCCTGCGCGAGGGGCTGAAGTTCCATGATGGCAGCCCGGTGCGTGGCGTCGATGTCATCGCCAGCCTGAAGCGCTGGGCGGCGCGCGACCCCTTTGGCCAGCTGGTGGCCAGGGCTGTGGTGGAATGGCAGGCGCCGGAGGATCGCAGCTTCGCCCTGCGCCTCGCCCGGCCCTTCCCGCTGATGCTGGACGCGCTGGCCAAGCCGGACTCGCTCGTGGCCTTCATCATGCCGGAGCGGCTGGCCGCCACCGACCCGACCAAGGCGCTGACGGAGATGGTGGGCTCCGGCCCCTACCGCTTCCTCGCCGCCGAGTTCAATTCCGGCTCGCGCGCCGTCTATGAGAAGTTCGACGGCTATGTGCCGCGCGCCGAGGCGCCGGAGAACTCGGCGGGCGGCAAGGTGGCGAAGTTCCGCCGCATCGAGTGGCACATCATCCCCGACCCGGCCACCGCCGCCGCCGCGCTGGTGAATGGCGAGGTGGACTGGTGGGAGCGCCCGCATGCCGACCTCCAGCCCCTGCTGGCGCGCAGCCGCGACATCCAGCGCGTGGTGCAGGACACCTCCGGCCGCCTCGCCCTGATGCGGCTGAACTGCCTGCATCCGCCCTTCAACGACCCGCGCGTGCGCCGCGCCATCCGCCTGGCCGTCAACCAGGAAGACTATATGCGCGCCACCCAGGGCGACGACGCCACCGCCTGGAACGACACGCGCAGCCTCTTCCCGCGCCGCACGCCCTTCTTCCAGGACCACAAGGACCTGATGCCGGCCAGCCTCGACGCCGCGAAGCAGGCGCTGAAGGAGTCCGGCTATGCCGGGCAGAAGGTCGTCATCATCAACCCGACCGACTTCCCGGATATCGGCCCGCTCGGGCAGGTTTCGGCCGACCTGCTGCGCCGCATCGGCTTCAACGTCGATCTGGCGGAGAGCGACTGGGGCACGGTGATCCAGCGCCGCAACTCGCGTGAGCCGGTGGAGAAGGGCGGCTGGAGCATGTTCCACACCACCGGCCCCGCCAGTTTCTACGGCAACCCCGCCATGTCCTCGCTGACGCGCGGCCAGGGCGAGGCCGGCTGGTTCGGCTGGTGGAAGAGCGACCGGGCGGAGGAGCTGGTGGATCGCTGGATCTACTCCACCGACCCGGCCGAGCAGCGAAAGCTGGCGCATGAGCTTGGCCGGCTGGCGCTGGACGAGGCGGGGACGGTGCCGCTCGGCCAGTTCACCATCCGCACGGCGCTGCGCCGCGATCTCTCCGGCCTGCTGACCGGCGCCGCCCCCTACCCCTGGAACCTCTCCCGTTAATTTTTCAGGCTGCCGCTGTCGGGTGGGGAGGCGGGACGCTGCACTCGGCTGGATTGGCCCCTATGAGGGGGGGATGCGGTGGCGGCCCTGGGTAGCTGATAGAAAAAAGAAGGGGGTCCGGGGGAATTCATTCCCCCGGCCTTTTCTTTTTTCATGACCCTTTCCCTGGATATCCGGGTGATTTCTGTAACGTTTCGCCTTCGTCGGTCTCTTCGCGCCTGCGAGATTGCCCGCTTTCGCCTGAGGCGCGAGAACGACATAAAGGGGGACTCAGAACGGGAGCTTGCGAAAGCGATGGACGACGCGAAGAAACCTCCGATGGGCGATACCCGCACGGCCCGCATCACGGCCGAGGAGGCGCTCGCGCTGCATGCCGAGGGCAAGCCGGGCAAGCTGGAAATCCGCCTGACCAAGCCGCTGACCACGGCGCGCGACCTCAGCCTGGCCTATAGCCCGGGCGTGGCCGAGCCCTGCCTGCACATTCATCGCGACCCGTCGCTGGCCTATGACTACACGGCCAAGGGCAACATGGTGGCCGTGATCTCGAACGGCACGGCGGTGCTGGGCCTGGGCAATCTGGGCGCGCTGGCCGGCAAGCCGGTGATGGAGGGCAAGGCGGCGCTGTTCAAGCGCTTCGCCGATGTCGACTCCATCGACCTCTGCATCGACACCGAGGAGGTGGACGAGTTCGTCAACGCCGTCCGCTATCTCGGCCCGTCCTTCGGGGGCATCAACCTGGAGGACATCAAGGCGCCGGAATGCTTCGTCATCGAGCAGCGCCTGCGCGAGCTGATGGACATTCCGGTCTTCCATGACGACCAGCATGGCACGGCGATCGTCGCCGCCGCCGGTCTGATCAATGCCTGCCACCTGACGGGGCGGCAGCTGGCGGAGACGAAGCTGGTCATCAACGGCGCCGGCTCCGCCGCCATTGCCTGCGCCGAGCTGGTGAAGGCCATGGGCATCCGGCCCGAGAACGTCACCCTCTGCGACACCAAGGGCGTGCTCTACCGCGGGCGCGAGCAGGGGATGAACCAGTGGAAATCCGCCCATGCCGTGGCGACGGACCGGCGGACGCTGGCGCAGGCGCTGGAGGGGGCGGATGCCTTCTTCGGCCTCTCGGTGAAGGGCGCGGTGACGCCGGAGATGGTGCGCAGCATGGCGCCCAACCCGATCATCTTCGCCATGGCCAACCCGGACCCGGAGATCACCCCGGACGAGGCGCGCGCCGTGCGGCCGGATGTCATCGTCGCCACCGGGCGCTCGGACTATCCGAACCAGGTGAACAACGTCCTGGGCTTCCCCTTCATCTTCCGTGGCGCGCTGGATGTGCGGGCGAGCACGATCAACGAGGCGATGAAGATCGCCGCGGCCGAGGCGCTGGCCATGCTGGCGCGCGAGGATGTGCCGGAGGAGGTGGCGGGCGCCGGCGGCGGCAAGGGCCTGCGCTTCGGGCCGGAATACATCATCCCGCATGCCTTCGACCCGCGGCTGATCGCCCGCGTCTCGCCGGCGGTGGCCAAGGCGGCGATGGAGACGGGCGTGGCGCGCAAGCCCCTGCCGGACCTGCACCGCTATGCGCGCGGGCTGGCCGGGCGGCTGGATGCCGGGGTGAACGCGCTGGAGGCCATCACCGACCGGGTGAAGGCGCACCCGCAGAAGGTCGTCTTCGCCGAGGGCGAGGAGGAGAAGGTGATCCGCGCCGCCATTGCCTTCCGCAATGCGGGCTATGGCACGCCGGTGCTGGTGGGGCGGGAGGACCGCATCATGGCCACCGTCGCGGCGCTGGGCATTCCGCTGCCGGAGGGGGTGGAGATCCACAATGCCCGCCTCTCCGACAGCAACCGCCGCTATGCCGAGTTCCTCTATGGCCGCAAGCAGCGGCAGGGGCTGCTGTTCCGCGACTGCCAGCGGCTGGTGAACCAGGACCGCAACGCCTTCGCCGCCTGCATGGTGGCGCTGGGCGATGCGGATGCGATGGTCTCGGGCATCACCCGCTCCACCAGCGCGACGCTGGAGGGGGTGACCACGGCGATCGACCCGGCGCCGGAGACGGTGCTGTTCGGCCTGTCGCTGATGCTGGCGCGGCGCTCCGGCACGGTGCTGGTGGCCGATACCGCCATCCATGAGCGGCCGGACGCGGCGACGCTGGCCAGCATCGCCCGCCAGTCGGCGGCGGAGGCGCGCAAGCTGGGGCTGACGCCGCGCGTGGCCTTCCTCTCCTTCTCCACCTTCGGCGATCCGGGCGGCACCATCACCGGCCCGGTGCGGGAGGCGGTGCGCCTGCTCGACGCCGCCGGGGCGGATTTCGAGTATGACGGGGAGATGGCGGCGGATGTGGCGCTGAACCCGCAGCTGCGCGCGCTCTATCCCTTCTGCCGCCTGACGGGGCCGGCGAATGTGCTGGTGATGCCGGGGCTGCACGCCGCCCATATCCTGACCAAGGCGGTGCCCTACCTGACCAGCGCCACGACCATCGGGCCGCTGCTGGTGGGCATGTCCAAGCCGGTGCAGATCATCAACATGGGCAGCAGCGTCGGGCAGATCCTGGAAATGGCCTGCTTCGCGGCGCACGCGGCGATCGCGCGCTGAGATCCTCCGGGGGGCGCTGCCCCCCGGACCCCCCGCTGGGGTGGCAGGGCCACCCCAGACCCCGCCTTCAGTAAAGCGTCCCGCCAGGACGGGAGACGGCGGCAGCCTGAAAGAAAGGGGGAATTCATTCCCCCAGATTCTGCTGCCTCAGATCTTTCACCTATTCCGCCAGACCGAGCGCCACCAGATGCGCCGCGCCGTCCAGCACGGCGTTGTGGTCGCGCAGTTCGAGGATCAGGCGCGGATTGGCGCGGGTCGTCGCCAGGGCGGCGAAGATGCTGTGCCACAGGATATTCCCCTGGCCCGGGCGCCAGTGGCGGTCCGCATGGCCATCCGTGTCCTGGAGGTGGATGTGGTGCAGCGCCTCGCCGGCCAGCAGCACGTGGAAATCCACCGGCGGGGCGCCGGTGCTGACATGGGCGTAGTTGGCATGGCCGGTGTCGAGCGAGACCTTCACCGCCGCGCTGTTGAAGCTGGCGGCCAGGGCGATGCGGTCGCGCGGGTCCTTGTCCTCGATATTCTCGATGACGAGTTCGCAGCCCATCTCCTCGGCGCGGGAGACGACGTCGCGCAGGGTGTTGTGGACGCGCTCCACCAGCTGCGCCCGGGCGCCGGGGAAGGCGTCGAGGTTGTTATGGTCCCAGGTGGTGAAGGGCGAGTGGACCACCATCTGCGTGGCGCCGAGGGCGGCGCAGACATCGAGGCCCTGCATCATCCGGCGGCGCACCACGGCGCGGATCTCGGGGTCCTGCGAATCGATCTTGAAGCCCCAGAAGGGGCCGTGAATGCCGAGCCGCCCGGTATGGCCATCGAGCAGGGCGCGGAGGCGCTCCGCCAGCGGGCGCCAGTCGCCATCCAGCACCTCGGCCTTGTGGAAGTCCTGGATCTCCAGGTCCCGCTGCTTCTCCAGCAGCCAGTCACGGTGGCGGGGCAGGCTGTTGATCGTCAGGGCGGCCCCGAGGACGGGACGGGTGGCTTGGGTCATGCTGTCTCTCTTGCCGGGATGCGCCATCAGGCGGCGGGGCGGCTTACGCCGCGCCGGCTACCGCGCGGTGACGCCAGGGTGACAGCAGCATGACGTTGCGGCGGGGTCAGCCCTCCGCGTGGTGGCAGACGAAGCAGAGCTTGTTGCCATCCGGGTCGCGCACATAGGCGCCGTAATAGCTGGGGTGGTAGTGGGAGCGCGGTCCGGGCGCGCCCTCGCAGCGGCCGCCCATCTCCAGGGCGAGGGCGTGGCATTGCCGCACCGTGGCGCGGTCCGGCGCCAGCAGGGCGAGCATGGGGCCATTGCCGGGGTTGGGCGGCTGGCCATCAAAGGGCGGGGTGATGAAGAGCAGGGGCCGGCCCTGGTCCTCCGGCCCCCAGGCGGCCTGGCTGGTTTCCGGGCTGTGGAAGCGCAGCTTCAGGCCGAGCGCCGTGGCCAGCGCGGCATAGAAGCCGAAGGCCCGCGCGAAATCGGAAATGCCGAGGCTGACATGCGAGATCATGGGCTGATCCTGCCACGCGCGCGGGCCGATTCGCACCCCCGGTGGCTTCCCGCCCCGAGGGCAGGCCGCCCCCGGATGGGTTTCCAAAGGCCTCAGGCCTTTGGTGGGGAGAGTTTGAGAGGGGCGAAGCCCCTCTCAAGAAGCGGCTCTTTCAGCCCTGGCGGCGGGCGATGGCCGCTTCCACGGTGTTTTCCAGCAGGCAGGCGATGGTCATCGGCCCGACGCCGCCCGGCACCGGGGTGATGGCGCCCGCGCGCTCGCTGGCCGGGGCGAAATCGACATCGCCGGTGATGCCGCCATTGGGCAGGCGGTTGATGCCGACATCGATGACGATGGCGCCATCGCTCACCCAGTCGCCCTTGACGATGCCGGGGCGGCCGACGGCGGCCACCAGGATCTCCGCCCGGCGGCACTCGGCGGCGAGGTCGCGGGTGCGGGAATGGGCGATGGTCACGGTGGCATCGGCCGCCAGCAGCAGCGCCGCCATCGGCTTGCCCACGATGTTGGAGCGGCCGAGCACCACGGTGCGCGCGCCCGCGATGGTGGCGCCGGCGGCGGCCAGCAGGTGCATCACCCCCTTGGGCGTGCAGGGCACCAGGCCCTTCTGCCCGGTGGCCAGGCGGCCGGCATTGACGGCGTGGAAGCCATCCACGTCCTTCGCCGGGTCGATCGTCTCCAGCACCGTTTGCGCCCGGATATGGGCGGGCAGGGGGAGCTGGACCAGGATGCCATCCACCGCCGGATCGTCGTTCAGGCGGCGCACCAGGGCGAGCAGATCGGCCTCGGTGGTCTCCTCCGGCAGGTGGAGCGTGGCGCTGTCGATGCCCACCTGCTGCGCCGCGCGGTCCTTGTTGCGGACATAGACGCCGCTCGCCGGGTCCTCGCCCACGCGCACCACGCGCAGGCCGGGGGTGAAGGGCAGGGTCTGCACCTGCCCGGCGATGCGCGCGCGCAGCGCGGCGGCCACGGCCTTGCCGTCGATGATGCTGGCGGTCATGCCAGGGTCTCCAGAAGTTCGAGCAACCGGGCGCTGTCCCCGGCGATGCGGCATGTCTTTTCCCGCGATGCCGCCCCCTGCACCACCGATATGGTGGAAGGGGGGACATGCAGCGCCTCGGCGAGCAGGGCGCAGATGGCCTTGTTGGCGCGGCCATCCTCCGGTGCCGCGTGCACGGCGAGCTTCAGGCGCGGCCCGTCCGGCGTCTCCACCCAGCCCTGCAGGCCGGCGCGGCGGGCCTTGGGCTGCGCCTTCACGCGCAGTTCAACCCCGCCCGCCACGGCGCGCCAGCCCCTCACGGCCGGCGGCTCAGCCGCCGACCAGCGGCCAGAGCGTCGTCCACAGGAAAATGCGGAAGGCGTAGAGCACCAGGATCAGCAGCATGGGCGAAATGTCGATGCCGCCGAGATTGGGCAGGATATTGCGAATCGGGCGCAGCGCCGGCTCGGTGATCTTGTAGAGGAAATCCCCCACCGCCCAGACGAGCCGGTTGCGCGTATCCAGGATGTTGAACGCCACCAGCAGGCTGAACACCGCGGCGATGATCAACGCCCACACGTAAAGGCCGACCGCCTGATCGACGAACCAGAACACCGCGTACATCGCCATCCCCTTCTCGTGAGGCCCTCAGATACGAAGCCCTGCCGATTGCGGCAAGGACCGCTTGACTTCCCCCGCGACCTCGGGGATAAGCCGCCCACCGCGCGAGTGTGGGGCTGTAGCTCAGATGGGAGAGCGCCTCGTTCGCAATGAGGAGGTCAGGGGTTCGATTCCCCTCAGCTCCACCACCCCGCGGTGTTGAAGAACCGGCCTCCTGGCCGGTTTTTTCGTTTTGCCTGCCGGCAGGAAGAAAGAGGTTCTTTTTTGGAAAAAAGAACCAAAAAACTTTTTTCAGGGCAGCGTCCCGCTGTGCCGGGAGAGGGCGGCAGCCTGGAAAATTAACCAGCCTTCAGCCCCTGCACGAAGCGGCCAACCTCGCCGGAGAGTTCGCGCGCCTGCCCGGCCAGCTGGCTGGCTTCCTTCAGGGCCGCCCCGGCCTCGCTGCCGGAGGCGGCCACGGCCTCCCCCACATCGCCGATATGGCTGCTGACATTGCGGGTGGCGCTGGCCGTGTGCTGGACGTTGCGGGCGATTTCCGTGGTGGCGTCGCGCTGCTGCTGGATGGCGGCGGCGATGGCCCCGGCAATGCTGCTCACCTCGTCGATTCGCGCCACGATGCTCTGGATGGCACCCACGGCCTCGCCGGTGGCCTGCTGGATCTGGCTGATCTGGGTGGCGATTTCCTCCGTCGCGCGGCCGGTCTGGCTGGCGAGGTTCTTCACCTCCGAGGCCACCACGGCGAAGCCCTTGCCGGCCTCCCCGGCGCGGGCGGCCTCGATGGTGGCGTTCAGCGCCAGCAGGTTGGTCTGCCCGGCGATGGAGGTGATCATCTGCACCACGTCGCCGATGCGCTGGGCGCCCTCGGCCAGGGCGCGGACGACGCCATCGGTGCGCCGGGCATCCTGCACCGCCTGCCCGGTGATCTGCGAGGACTGCGCCACCTGCCGGGCGATCTCGCCGATCGAGGCGGTGAGTTCCTCGGCGGCGGCGGCGACGGTCTGCACGCTGCTGCTGGCCTCCCCGGCGGCGCCGGAGACCTTGCGCGTCTGCTCCAGCGTGGCGCCGGCACGCTGGGCCATGCGCTCGGCGGTGGCGCGCATGCCCTCGGCGGCGCCGGCCATCTGCGTCACCAGCCGGCCGATCTTCGCCTCGAAATCGCTGGTCAGGGCGGCGGCGGCCTCGCGCTTCATCTGGGTGGCGCGGCGCTCGGCCTCGGCCTGGGCGGCGGCCAGCTGCTCCTTCTCCGCCAGGGCATCGCGGAAGACGAGCAGCGCGGCCGCCATCTCGCCGATCTCGTCGCGCCGCGCCTGGCCGGGGATGGCGGCGGCGGTGTCGCCGGCGGCCAGGCGGCGCATGGCGCGCGTCACCTCCACCACCGGCCGCGCCACCAGCCCGTTGATCAGCAGCCCCAGCGCCGGCAGCAGCAGCAGCAGCGCCAGCAGCACCGCCACCACCGCCGCGTCACGGAACGCGGTGACGCCCTGGTAGGCCGCCGCCCGCTCCACCACCACGCCGACATGCCAGCGCACGCCGGGCAGCCCCTCGATGGGGAAGAAGCCGTAGAGCAGGCTCTCCGTCTCCCCCAGCATGGCCCCGCCAGAAGAGAGGGCGGAGGAGGCGCCGGGCAGCGCCTCGGAGAGCGGGCGCAGCACCAGCTTCTCCTCCGGGTGGGCGAGGACGCGCCCGCCCTCCTCCACCAGCAGCAGGTAGCCCTTATGGCCCATCGGCATGGCCCGCAGCATGGCCTGGATGGCGGTCATCTCCAGGTCGCCGCCGGCCACGCCCAGCAGTTCCGCCCCGCGCATCACCGGCACGGCGGCGGTGATCATCAGCTTGCCCGTGCTGGCGCCATGATAGGGCGCGGTGAAGACCGGCTGGCGCGCCCGCTGCGCCGCGTCATACCAGGGGCGCCTGCGCGGGTCGTAATCGGCGGCCATCTGGCGGTCCGGCCGGATGGTGAACTGGCCGGACTGCGTGCCGTAATAGAGGGTGGCGAAGCTGCTGGTCAGGCTCTCCTGCCCCAGCAGGGTGCCGGCCTCCTGCGGCAACTGGCGCAGCTGCTCCCCCAGCGCGCGCACCACCAGCATCCGCCCGTTCAGCCAGGCATGGATGCTGGCGGCGAGGGATTGCCCGGCCTGGCGCAGCTCGTCCTGCACCTGGCCGGCGCGTTCCTGGCTCTGCTGGCGATAGCTCCACAGCGCGAAGGCGCCGAAGGAGAAGGCCACCAGCAGCGAGGTGGCGAGCAGGATGCGGTGGATGAAGCGTCCGCGCCTGGGGCTTGCGGTGGCGGGCATCGGGGCTCCTCGCGATGCGAGGCGGCGGTGGGCCTCGTGCCGCCCCGGTCACCCGATGGGTAGCCCAACTTTCTTGATGGCCGGTGAAGCGACAGGGCCTCAGACCTTTTCGCCGCCCCGCGCCTTCCGGTCCGCCGGTGGGCGGGGCGCGCGGCTACATCCGCTTCAGCCAGATCTCTTCCGCCCGGTGCCCGGCCCCCTTGCGCAGCACCAGCCGCGCCCGCTCCCGCGTCGGCAGGATATTCTCCCGCAAATTGCGCAGGTTGATCTCCCGCCAGATGCGCCGCGCCACCGCCAGCGCCTCCTCGCGCGGCAGGTCCCTGTAGCGGTGGAAATAGGAACGCGGCTCCTGGAAGGCGGTGCGCTGGAGCAGCAGGAAGCGCTCCTCATACCATTGGGCGATCTGCGCCTCCTCGGCATCGACATAGACCGAGAAGTCAAAGAAATCCGAGGCCAGCGAGGGCGCCCCCGGCGCCGCCTGGAGCACGTTCAGCCCTTCGAAGATCAGGATGTCCGGCCGCCGCACGATCTGCCGCTGGCCGGGGAGGATGTCGTAGGTGAGGTGGGAATAGACCGGGGCGGAGACCTCCGCCTCCCCCGCCTTCACGGCGCTGAGGAAGCCGATCATCCGCCGCAGGTCGTAGCTCTCCGGGAAGCCCTTGCGCTGCATCAGCCCGCGCGCCTCCAGCACCCGCGTGGGGTAGAGGAAGCCATCCGTCGTCACCAGCGCCACGCGCGGGTGGTCCGGCCAGCGCGAGAGCACGGCCTGCAGCACGCGGGCGAAGGTGCTCTTGCCCACCGCCACGCTGCCGGCGATGCCAATGATATAGGGCGGCGGCGCCGCCTCCCGCCCCAGGCCCGCCTGCTGCCCCAGGAAGATGTCCTGCACCTGGCCCAGCCCGCGCGCCGCCGCCACCTTCAGGTTCAGCAGGCGGGAGAGCGGCAGGAAGACCTCCGCCACCTCGTCGAGCGAGAGCGCCTCGGAGACGCCGCGCAGCCCCTCCAACTCCTCCACCGAGAGGGAGAGCGGCGTATTGGCGCGCAGCGCCGCCCAGTCCGGGCGGCTGAAGATGCGGTAGGCCTCGGGGCTGCGCGCCACGCCGCGGCGCCGCAGCGCCAGCGGGGTGAGGAGGGCCGGGGTCTGGCTGGCGGGGGGCATGGGCTTTTCCTCATCGGCCCGGGTGTGCCTGATTCTGGCACCGCTTTGCTGCGTTGCGAAGGGGGGTCTGGCCGGGCGCGGTGCCTGCGCTCAGGATGGCCGGCGAAGCACGGAGGAAACCTGCACCCCTCATGACACACGCACCCACGCACGCGCATGCCCACACCCTGCCGGCGCCGCCCGAGCCGGGCCGCCTCACCCCCGTCCTGCCCGGCCTCTTCTGGGCCCGCATGCCGCTGGATTTCGCCCCCTGGTATGTGAACCTCTGGCTGATCGAGGATGGCGCGGGCTGGCTGGCCGTCGATGCCGGGGCGCGCTCCGAGGCCACCCTGACCCATTGGACCCGCATCCTGGAGGCGGAACTGGGCGGCCGCCCCGTCACCCGCCTGCTGGTGACGCATTTCCACCCCGATCATGTCGGCTTCGCCGGCTGGCTCTGCGAGCGCGGCGGCGCCCCGCTGCTGATGCCGCGCACGGAATACCTGATGGCGCGCTTCCTCGCCCTCGACACGGATGAGGGGATGACGGGCCAGCAACTCCGCTTCGCCCGCGCCTGTGGCGCGCCGGAGGGGTATCTCTCCTATCTCGGCGGGCGCGGGCCGCTCTATGCGCGCTCCGTGGTGGCGCTGCCGCGGCAATACCAGCGCATCGCCCAGGATGACGTGCTCGCGGTGGGCGGGCGGTCCTGGCGGGTGCTCACCGGCGGCGGGCACGCGCCGGAAATGGCCTGCCTCCATTGCGAGGAACTCGGCGTGCTGATCTCAGCCGATCAGGTACTGCCGCGCATCAGCCCCTATATCGGCGTCGGCGCCAGCGAGCCGGAGGCCGACCCGCTGCGCGACTTCCTCGACTCGAATGCCCGGCTGGCGGCCCTGCCGGCGGCCACCCTCGTGCTGCCCTCGCATGGCGAGCCCTTCACCGGCCTGCGCGAGCGCGTCACCGCCCTGGCCGACCATCACGCCGAGCGGCTGGATACCCTCGCCGCCGCCTGCGCCACGCCCCTGACGGCGTATCAGGCCATGGGGGTGCTCTTCCCGCGCGTGAAGGAGGAGCGGGCCATCGGCTTCGCCCTGGGGGAAACCCTCGCTCACCTCAACCGGCTGCTGGCGGAGGGGCGCATTCGGCGCGGGGAGGGCGGCGTGCCGCTTTACGAAAAGGTATAAAAAAAGTCTGGGGGAAGGAATTCCCCCAGACCCCCATCTTTTTTCTCTCAGTGGCCGCCCCGGCGGAGTGCCGCGTCCCGCCTCTCCACCAGATGGCGGCAGCCTGAAAGAATCAGGTTTCGAGCATGCGGCGGAGGAGTTCGACATCCTCGGCAAAGGTGCTGTCGGACTGCATCAGCTCGGCCACGCGGGAGACGGCATGCATGACCGTGGTGTGGTCGCGGTTGCCGAAGCGGCGGCCGATCTCAGGCAGGGAGCGGCTGGTCAGCTGCTTGGCCAGATACATCGCCACCTGGCGCGGCCGCGCCACATTGCGCGCGCGCCGGGCGGAAGACATGTCCGTCAGGCGGATATTGTAGTGCTCGGCCACCTTGCGCTGGATCTCCTCGATCGTCACGCGGCGGTCATGGGCGCGCAGGATGTCATGCAGCACTTCCTGCGCCGATTCCAGCGTGATCGGCCGGCCGAACAGATTGGCATGGGCGATCAGGCGGTTCAGCGCGCCTTCGAGCTCGCGCACATTGGACGTGATCTTGTGCGCCAGGAATTCCAGCACGCGCGGCGGCACATCCACCTCGGCGCCCTGCGCCTTGGCCTGGAGGATGGAAATCCGCAGCTCATAGGTGGTGGCGTGGATATCGGCCACCATGCCGCAGCCCAGCCGGGTGCGCAGGCGGTCCTCCAGGCCGGACAGGTCGGAGGGCGACTTGTCGGCGGAGACGACGATCTGCTTCCCCGCATCCACCAGCGCGTTGAAGGTGTGGAAGAATTCTTCCTGGGTGTTGTCCTTGCCGATCAGGAACTGCAGGTCGTCGATCATCAGCACATCGACGGAACGCAGCGATTCCTTGAACTCCATCGTGCTCTGCGAGCGCAGCGCGGCGATGAAGCGGTACATGAACTTCTCGGCCGACATATAGGCGACGTTGCGCTGGCCGTTGAAGCTGATGGCCCAGGCGATGGCATGCATCAGGTGGGTCTTGCCCAGGCCGACGCCGCCATAGAGGAAGAGCGGGTTGAAGCCCGGGCTGGCCGGCTTCTCCGCCACGCGGCGGGCGCAGGCATGGGCGAACTCGTTCGGCTTACCAACGACGAAGCTGTCGAAGGTGAAACGCGGGTCGAGCGGCGCCGCCCAGTCATTGCGCGAGTCGCTGCGCGCATCGCCGCGCGGGGCGGAGGCGACGGGCTCGGCCAAAGCGAGGGTGGACTGGGTGGGGCGCGGCTGCGGCGCGGCGCCGGCCAGGCCCTGCGGCGCCGGGGCGGCCAGATTCTCTGCCAGGGAAGAGGCGAGCGCGGCCTCGGCCTCCGGCGCGCGGCCCTCGGGCGCCACGCGGATCTCGACGCGGCGCACCCCCAGATTCTCGGCCGTCCACAGGCTGCGCAGGCGATCGCCATAATGGCTGCGGACCCAGTCGCGCAGGAAGCGCGTGGGCAGCAGGATGACCGCCTCCTCGCCTTCGATGGCGGAGAGGGTCATCTGCCGCAGCCAGCTGCGATACTCGACCTCGCCCACTTCCTCGCGCAGGCGGCCGCGGATGCGGGCCCAGGCTTCCGCGATCTGCCCGGTCGCGGCGGCGGAGGAAGTGCCGAGCTCATTCTCCATGCGAAGCACCTGCCACCCTTCTGGCCCTTGGCCAAGCTGAAGCGACCCCTCGCGGGGCGACAAGAACCGGTCCACAGGCGCGCTGCCCCGATCAGCCCCCAGCCCGGGGAGCGGGAAGGGGCCGGGACGACACAGACCTACAGCGCGCCGGACAATAGACGCAAATCACCGATTCGCTTGCAGTGTCGGATTCAAAGAAGTGAACCCGACGACCGAAGACGACCGGTAACGCCGTGATGTAAATGGGTACTCTTGTGCGGCGGCCTGTTCTGGAAGGCTATCCCCCGCCGCGCCTCGGGCGCAACGGGTTCTTAGCGAGAACACGAAAGCCGCCGGTCACCCCGCAGAAAGTCGCGGTGCGATCAGGCCTGGGCGGTGGCGCCCAGGGCCTTGATCTTGGCGGACAGGCGGGAGAGCGTGCGCGCCACGGTGTTGATGTGCATCACGCCCTTGCTGGCCGCGCGCTGGATCTCCGGCTGCGCGTCCTTGAAGGCGGCCTGGGCGGCGGCCTTATCGCCGCTGCTGATGGCCTTCTGAACCTTGGTCAGGAAGGTGCCGACGCGGGACCGACGGGCGCGGTTGCGCTCGTTGCGAGTGGCCGTCTGCCGGATGCGCTTGCGCGCGGAAGCCGTGTTCGCCATGGCGGTGTTTCGAACCAGTCGTCTGTGTCTCAGGGACGCTCGCGGCCATGGGTTGCCCGATGGCTGCGCTGCGGGAAGGCGCCGCTTCTACCCGCCCGGGGTGTGCAGAGTCAATGCATGACGCCCTGTGGACAAAGTCATGACGCCCGCCACCGGGCTGCATGGCGCAACCCGTCCCGCAGCCGGAATGCCATCAAAGCTTCGCGGAAGCGGCACGGCCCTGTCATTTCCGCCGCTTAGAGGGCGCCCCGGAATAGACCGGGGTCGGCAGGTGCCAGCAACCGCATCAGGAATCACGATCGAGGGGGTGGCACGGCGCTTCGGTGCCCAGCCCGTGCTCAAGGGGGTGTCGCTCCAGGTGGCGGCGGGGGAATTCGTCGCCCTGCTCGGCCCCTCGGGCTGCGGCAAGTCCACCCTGATGCGCATCATCGCCGGCATCGAACAGCCCGACTCGGGGCGTATCCTGATCCAGGGGCGGGATGTCACCGCGCTGCGCCCGGCCGCGCGGGATGTGGCCATGGTGTTCCAGTCCTACGCGCTCTACCCGCACCTGACGGTGGCGGAGAATATCGCCGTGCCGCTGGCCATGCGCCGGCTCTCGGCGGCGCAGCGCCTGCCGCTGCTGGGCGGGCTGCTGCCCGGCGCCCGCGCCGCGCGCGGGGCCATCGCCGCCGAGGTGCGTGCCGCGGCCGAGTCGCTCGGCCTCGGCGCGCTGCTGGCGCGGCGGCCGGGGCAGCTTTCGGGCGGGCAGCGGCAGCGCGTGGCGCTGGCCCGCGCCATGGTCCGCCGCCCCGCCGCCTTCCTCATGGATGAGCCGCTCTCCAACCTCGATGCCGCGCTGCGCGTCCACACCCGGCGGGAGATCGTCGGGATTCACCGCCGCGCCGGCTGCGCCACGCTCTATGTGACGCATGACCAGTCCGAGGCCATGACCATGGCCGACCGCGTGGCGGTGATGCAGGGGGGCGAGATCCTCCAGGTCGCCAGCCCCGAGGCCATCTATGCCGACCCGGCGGATCTGCGGGTCGCCGCCTTCATCGGCTCGCCGCGCATCAACACCCTGGCCGCCGAGGCCGGGGCGGATGGGCTGGTGCGCGTGGCGGGGCGGCCCATCGGGCTGCGCACCACGCCCGGCCCGGTCACGCTCGGGCTGCGGCCCGAGGCGCTCTTCCCCGCCGCGCAGGGCCTGGCGGTGCGGGTGGAGGCGGTCGAGTTCCTGGGCGATGCCGTGCTGCTGCATGCCCGCCACGAGCCCTGCGGCACCGCCCTGGTGCTGCGCCTGCCGCCGGAGCGGCGGGCCGGGCTGGCGGCGGGGCAGAAGCTGGCGCTGGGCTTCGAGCCGGACCGCGCGCTGCTCTTCGGCGCCGATGGCAGGCGCCTGCCGGCGCGGGACGTGGCCTATGCCTGAGCTGCTGGAGGCCGAGGCCAGGGAGGGCGCCGCCCTCCCTGGACCCTCCCGCCGGGGTGGCACGGCCACCCCGGACCCCGCGAACGGAAGGGAGGTCCAGGAACCTCAGGTTCCTGGCGGGGGTCCAGGGGGCGGCGCCCCCTGGCTGCTCCTGACCCTCCCCGCCATCCTGGCCTATGTGGTGCTGCTGCTGCTGCCGACCCTGGCCGCCATGGCCCTGGCCTTCACCGATTACGAACTGGGCGCCGGTGGCTTCGCCTGGATCGGCCTCGACAATTTCGCCGAGCTGCTGCGCGACCGCGGCTTCCGCCAGTCCTTCGCCAACACGCTGTTCTATGTGGCGGTGGTCACGCCCGGCTCGATCTTCGGCGCCCTGGCCATCGCCCTGCTGATCGAGGGCGGGCGGCGCGGGCGCACCCTGTTCCGTGCCCTCTTCTTCCTGCCCGTGGTATCGCTGACGGTGGCCATGGCCACGGCCTGGCAATACCTGCTGCACCCCACCATCGGCCCGCTCAACGCCATGCTGCGGCAGGTGGGGGTGGCGGGGCCGGCCTGGCTCTCCGACTCGGGCATGGTGATGTGGTCCCTGGCCGGCATCGGCATCTGGGAGAATCTCGGCTTCAACCTCGTGCTCTTCCTGGCCGGGCTGACCGCCATCCCGCGCGAGCTTTACGCGGCGGCGGAGGTGGATGGCGCGGGCTCGGCCTGGGCGCGCTTCCGCCTCGTCACCTGGCCGATGCTGGGGCCGACCACGCTCTTCATCCTCACCATCACCATGATCCGCGCCGTGCGCGTCTTCGACACGGTGAAGGTGCTGACCCAGGGCGGCCCGGCCAAGGCCTCCGAGGTGCTGCTGCACACCATGTACCAGGAAGGCTTCACCTTCTTCCGCCTCGGCTATTCCGCCGCCATCACCCTGGTCTTCCTGGTGATCGTGCTGGCGCTGATGTGGCTGCAGACGCGCCTCCTCGACAAGCGGGTGCACTATGCCTGAGCGCGATACCCCCTGGCTGCGCGACCTGCCGCGCCTCGGCCTGCTCGCCCTGCTCGGGCTGCTGCTGCTGCTGCCCTATCTCTGGATGGTCTCGGCCAGCCTGAAGCCGGCGGAGGAGATCTTCTCCGCCAGCCTCTCCCTCTGGCCGAAAACCTTCGCCGCCGCGCGCAACTATGGCGCGGTGTTCGAGAGGCTGCCGGTGCTGCACTACCTGTGGAACGGCGTCATCGTCTGCGGCGGCATCCTGGCCTTCCAGCTGCTCTTCGCCATTCCCGCCGGCTATGCCCTGGCCAAGCTGGAATTCCGCGGGCGGGAGGTGCTGTTCGGCGCCGTCATGCTCGGGCTGCTGGTGCCGCCGCATGTGCCGGCCCTGCCGCTCTTCGCCGGCTTCAGCGCGCTGGGCCTGCTCGACAGCTACACGGCGCTGATCGCGCCCTCCACCATTTCCGTCTTCGCCATCTTCCTGTTCCGCCAGTTCTTCAAGGCGCTGCCGGATGAGCTGATCCACGCCGCGCGGCTGGACGGCATGGGGGAGATGGCCATCGTCTGGCGCGTCATCCTGCCGAATGCCTGGCCGGCCGCCACGGCCTTCGCCATCTTCTCGGTGGTGGCGCACTGGAACGACCTGTTCTGGCCGCTGATCGTGGTCAATGGCCCGCAGCACGCGACGCCCGCGCTGGGCGTCCTCTTCTTCCGCACCAGCGAGGGGGATGACGATATCGGCATGCTCATGGCCGCCGCCGTCATCATGACCGCCCCCCTGGTCCTGGCCTTCCTGCTGGCGCAGCGGCGCTTCGTGGAAGGCATCGCCACCACCGGCCTCAAGGGCTGACACCGGAGAGACCCCGCCATGACCCCTTCCTTCAGCCGCCGCCAGGCGCTGCTGCTCTCGGCCGGCACGCTCGCCGGCCTCGCCGCCCCGCGCCTCCTCCGCGCCCAAGGGCAGACGGAGATCACCGTCCACTACGCCCAGCCCTTCATCTACAAGGAGGCCTATGACGCGATGCTGGCCGCCTTCGCCAAGGCGGAGCCGGGCATCAAGGTGACCTATGTCACCACCCCGAACTATGAGGAGGGCGCGCAGCTCATCCTGCGCCAGGCCAGCACGGGGCAGTTGCCGGACCTCTCCTACCAGGGCTTCAACCGCCTGCGCATCTTCGCCGAGCGCGGCCTCGCCCAGGATCTGGCGCCGCTGCTGGCCCAGGAGGGCCGCCCGGAGCAGCAGGGCTATACGCCGAACTTCCTGGCCCTCGGCCAGTTCGGCGGCATCCAGGCGGGGCTGGCCTATGCCGCCTCCAACCCGGTCTGCTACTTCAACGCCGACCTCGTCCGCCGCGCCGGTGGCAACCCGGACCAGTTCCCGACGGACTGGAACGGCGTGCTCGACCTCGCCGCGCGCATCAAGCGCCTGGGCGATGGCCATGAGGGGCTGTGGTTCACCTGGAACGGCGATGACTGGATGTTCTCCGCCCTGCTCTTCGGCCATGGCGGCCGGATGCTGGCGGCGGATGAGCGCGATGTGGGCTTCGCCGGCCCCGAGGGCCTCGGCGCCCTGACCCTGCTGGAGCGCATGGTGAAGGAAGGCGGCATGCCCAACCTGACCGCCCCGGCGGCGCGGCAGGCCTTCGCCGCCGGCAAGCTCGGCATGATCTTCCAGACCACGGCGCTGGTGCGCGGCACGCTGGCCAATGTCGGCAACAGCTTCGAGCTGCGCACCACCACCATGCCGGTGATCGACCGCGAGAAGGGCCGCCTGCCCACCGGCGGCGCCGCCGGCATGCTGCTGGCCAGGGACCCGGCGAAGCGCGAGGCGGCGTGGAAGTTCCTGCGCTTCTCCACCGGCCCCGAGGGGCAGGCGATGATGGTGAAGAACACCGGCTACCTGCCCTGCAACCAGCTCGCCATCGACCAGCCGCAGTATCTGGCGGCGTTCTACAAGGACAACCCGCTCTTCGTGCCGGCGGTGAAGCAGATCCCCATCTCGGTGCCCTGGTATGCCTTCCCCGGCACCAACAGCGTGCGCGTGACGCAGACCATGGTGGACAACCTGGCCCGCATCGTCGAGCAGCGCGCCACCCCGGCCGAGGTGCAGGCCGACATGGCCGCCGAGGTGCGCCGCCTGCTGCCGCGCAAGGCCTGAGCCATGGCCTTCACCCTGGCGCAGATCAGCGACACCCACCTCTCCGCCCTGCATCCCGGCTTCAGCGCCAATTTCGAGGCGCTGGCCGAGCACCTGCTGGCCGAGGCGCCGGACCTCGTCATCCACACCGGCGATGTCTCCGCCCATGGCGAGCAGCCGGGGCCGCAGGGCGGGGAGGACCTCGCCTTCGCCCGCGCGGCGATGGACGGGCTCGGCCTCGACTGGCTGGCGGTGCCCGGCAACCATGATGTCGGCAACGACCCGGCCTGTGGCGGCGACACCCCGGCGGATGCCACCCGCATGGCCCGCTGGGAGGCCGCCTTCGGCCCGGGCTATTTCCTGCGCGACGTGCCGGGCTGGCGGCTGATCGGGCTGAACACCCTGATCACCGGCACCGGCCTGCCCCAGGCGGAGGCGCAGTTCGCCTTCCTGGAGGAGGCGCTGGCCGGCGCCGCCGGGCGGCGCATCGGCCTCTTCCAGCACAAGCCGCTCTGCGAGGTGACGATGGCGGAAAGCCAGCTCACCTACTGGGCGGTGCTGCCGGGGGCGCGGCGCCGGCTGCTCGGGCTGCTGGCCGGGCATGATGTCGCCTTCATCGCCTCCGGCCATGTGCACCAGGCGCAGGACCGCGGCGTGGTGGAGGGCTTCCGCCATGTCTGGGCGCCGGCCGTCGCCTTCTTCGTCGGCGACACCTGGCAGGCGCGGATGGGGGATAAGCGCCTCGGCTATGTCCGCCACCGGCTGCACGCGGATGGGCGGCATGAGGCGGAGATCCTGCCGCTGCCCGGCCTCCAGCCGCATGATATCGGGCTGATGCCGCATATCTACGGGCCGCAGAAGCCGGTGGCGGCCTGATTGGTCTCCTGGGGAGGCTCTGCCTCCCCAGACCCCTCCGCCGGGGGGACAGGGTCCCCCCAAATTTTCCTTGGGGGACCCCGCCAGATAGCTTTTTCTCCATGGGCTTGACTCGCTTCCCAGGCGGGTTCATCTGCCCGACAGCGGCGCCAGATGCGCCGTTTTCCAGGACCCCGAACCGAAACATGCCCAGCGACAGTCACTCTCGATTGTCCGCCCTGGCCCTGGTTCGCGCCGGCTGAGCCCGAGGGCTCGCCGCGCGGCCGCCGGCGGCGGACGCAAACAGGTGAGCCCATGCTTCAGACCTCCGCCCCCCTGCGGCTGGCCCTTGGCCATGCCGCCGACCTCGTCGAGCACCTGAACGAACTGCCGGCGGAAGAGGCCCTGGCCCTCTTCCTCACCCTGCCGGCCGAGCGGCAGGTGGAACTGCTCGACAACCCCGAACTGCACGGCGCCACCGCGCTGCTGCGCGGCCTGCCCCCGCCGCTGGCCAGCCAGCGCCTGGCCGAGATGGCGGCCGACCGCGCCGCCGACCTGCTGCGTGAACTGCGCCCCGCCGAGCGCGCCCGCCTCCTCGCCCCGCTGGAGCCGGAGCCGGCCGGCACGCTGCGCCAGCTTCTCGGCTACCCCGAGGGCAGCGCCGGCAGCCTGATGACGACCGAATTCGTCAGCCTGCCGGCCACCGCCACCGTGGCCGAGGCGCTGGACCATATCCGCGCCGTCGAGCGCACGCGGGAGACGGTCTATGCCCTCTACCTGCTCGACCCGGCGAGCGGCGTGCTGCTGCGCACCCTCTCCCTGCGCCGGCTGATCACCGGGCGGCCGGAACAGAAGGCCATCGACCTCGCCCCGGTGCAGGAGCCCGTCTTCGTCTCCCCCGCCACGCCGCGCGACGAGGTGGCCCGCCTCTTCGCCCGGCACGACCTGCTGGCGGTGCCGGTGCTGGACACGGCGCGCCGCGTGCTCGGCATCGTCACCGTGGACGACGTGCTGGACGCCGTGACGGCGCGCGACACGGAGGAGGCCCAGCGCTTCGGCGGCGTCGAGTCCCTCGGCAAGCCCTATCTCCGCCTGGGCTTCCTGGAGATGCTGCGCAAGCGCGCCGGCTGGCTCTGCATCCTGCTCCTGGGCGAGATGCTGACCGCCAGCGCCATGCAGTATTTCGAGGATGAGCTGGAAAAGGCCCTGGTGCTGACGCTGTTCATCCCGCTCATCATGAGCTCGGGCGGCAATTCCGGCAGCCAGGCCACCTCCCTGCTGATCCGCGCCCTGGCGCTGGGCGAGGTGCGGCTGCGCGACTGGTGGCGCGTCGCGCTGCGCGAGGCGCCGACGGGGCTGGCCCTGGGCGGCATCCTGGGCGGGCTGGCCTGCGCCCGCATCCTGCTCTGGCAGGGGCTCGGCCTCTATGACTACGGCCCGCATGTGCTGCTGGTGGCGCTGACCGTGGCGCTGGGCATGCTGGGGATCGTGCTGTTCGGCTCGCTCTCCGGCGCCATGCTGCCCTTCGCCCTGAAGCGCCTGGGCTTCGATCCCGCCAGCGCCAGCGCCCCCTTCGTGGCGACGCTGGTCGATGTGACGGGGCTCGTCATCTACTTCAGCGTCGCCATGCTGGTGCTGGGCGGGACACTGCTTTAGGCAAGGAAAGACGTTCTTTTTTGAAAAAAAGAACCAAAAAACTTTTTCAGTTTGCGTCCCGCTGATGGCCTGAGGCGGGACGCCAAACTGGAAAAGTCTTTTTGCTTCTTTTTCTTCAGAAAAAGAAGATTTTTTTCTTTTACTTAAAGACAGGCTTCCGCTTTTCCAGGAAGGCGGCCATGCCTTCCTTCTGCCCTTCGGTGCCGAAGAGGCTGAGGAACATGTGGCGCTCCAGGCGGACGCCCTCGCGCAGCGGCATTTCGAAGGCGGCGTTGACGGCTTCCTTGGCCATGGCGACGGCGGGGGCAGAGAGGGTGGCGATCTTCTCAGCGATCTTCAGCGCCTCCGGCATCAGCTCGGCCAGCGGCACGACGCGGGAGACGAGGCCGGTGCGCTCCGCTTCCTCGGCGCCCATCATGCGGCCGGTCAGCACCATTTCCATGGCCTTGGCCTTGCCGATGGCGCGCGTCAGGCGCTGGCTGCCGCCGGCGCCGGGGATGATGCCGAGGGTGATCTCGGGCTGGCCGAATCTGGCGTTGTCGGCGGCGATCAGGATGTCGCACATCATCGCCACCTCGCAGCCGCCGCCCAGGGCGAAGCCGGCCACCGCGGCGATCACCGGCTTCTTCACCGTCAGCACGGCTTCCCAGCTCGCGCCGATGAAGTCGTTCAGATAGGTGCCGGGGTAGCTGCGCGGCTGCATCTCGCGGATATCGGCGCCCGCGGCGAAGGCCTTCTCGCTGCCGGTCAGGATGATGGCGGCGATGGCCGGGTCGGCGTCGAAGGCGCGCAGCGCCTCGGCCAGCTCGCGCGTCAGCTGGTCGCACAGCGCGTTGAGCGCGTTGGGGCGGTTCAGCCGGATGATGCCGGCGGGGCCCTGCGTCTCGGTCAGGATCATCTCATAGGCCGTCATGGCGCGCTCCCGTGTCGTGGGTTTTCAGCGTTGCGTCTGGGCACAGAAGAAAGTGCTGCGGCCGGATTGGACGATGCGCGAGACGCCGCCGCAAGTCTCCGGCCCCGGCCCTCGCCCTGGGCAGAGCGGGCAGGGCTGCCCCGCGCGGTCATAGACGTGGAAGCGGTCCTGGAAATGGCCCAGCTCGCCATCCGTCTGCACATAGTCGCGGAGCGAGGAGCCGCCGGCCTCGATGGCCTCGGCCAGCACGGCCTTGATGGCGGGCACCAGCCGGGTGGCGCGGGCGCCGGGGATGGTGTGGGCCAGGCGGCGCGGCGAGATGCCGGCGCGGAACAGCGCCTCGGCCACGTAGATATTCCCCAGCCCGGCGACGATGTGCTGGTCCAGCAGCGCAGCCTTGATCGGCGTCTGTTTGCCTGCCAGGGCGGCGGAGAGCACGGCGGGGGTGAAGTCTTCCTCCAGCGGTTCCGGCCCCATGCTGGCCAGCAGCTTGTGCTGGTCCTCCGTGGCGGTGGGCAGCAGGTCCACCCCGCCGAAGCGGCGCGGATCGGCGAAGCCGATGCGCTGGCCGTCATCGGTCTGCATCACGAGGTGCTCGTGCGGGGGCGGGGGCAGGTTGCTGCCCACGGGCCGCGCCACCATGCGCCCGGACATGCCGAGATGGATCAGCACCGAGTCGCCGCCGGAGAGGCGCATCAGCATGTATTTGCCGCGCCGCCGGAAATTCTCGACGCGCGCGCCGGTCAGGCGCCCGGCGAGGCCGGCGGGGAAGGGCCAGCGCAGCCCCTCGCGGTGGGTCTGGGCCTGGGTGATGACGCGGCCCTGGAGCAGGCGGGCCAGTCCGCGCATCACGGTCTCGACTTCGGGAAGCTCAGGCATCGGGGTCCGGGCAGGGTCAGGGAGCCCGGAGTATAGGCAGCCCCGGCGGTTCGGGGAGGGTGTGGCGCAAGCTGGAGGGCGCGCGGGCTTGAGAGGGGCTTCGCCCCTCTCTGCACCTGCGCGGCAGTGCCGCGCAGCCACCAAAGGCCTGAGGCCTTTGGAAACCCATTTGCGTTCGCCCGTCAGCGCGAGGCTTTGTAGAGCTTCGTGGCGATCTCCAGCATTTCCTCCGGCGCGTAGTCGGGCGTGAAGGCGGAGGGCACGCCCTCCAGCTGGTGGATCTTGCCGCCCTCGGGCAGGCCATCCACCACTTCCAGCTCGCCGGGCGGGTCGCCGGGCAGGGCCTGCTCGCCTTCCCAGATGCCGGCCATCTCCCGGTAATCCTCCGGGCTGAAGCGGTAGAGCCGGCGGTGCGAGCCTTCCTGGAGGTATTTCTGGCATTCCGGGATGTTGCCGAGCGGGATGTTCGGCACCGGCAGCATGTTCTCGATGGCGACGCCCGTCAGCTTCTTCAGCGCCAGGGCATAGGCATGGGCGTGCACCGAGCCGCGCACCAGGAGATAGCCACAGACCTCGCGGCCGGTGGGGTCGCTCAGGCTTTCATAGACGCGCAGCTTGTGCAGGCGGGCGCCGCATTCCAGGTGGAAATTGTGCAGCAGGTCGAACACCACATTGCCGGTGGTGGTGACGAAGTCGGCATTCCAGGACATGGAATTGCTGTTCACCGGTGTGGCGCCGCCGCCATGCGAGAAGAAGGCGGCGGCGCTGCGGATATCCTTCATCGCCTCGAAAGGCGCGCCGGAGATATCGCCGCCCTCCATCCCGCCCAGCCCGAGATCCGGCCCGTTGGCGAGCATGGCGATGCCGTTGGAGACCAGCTCGACATGGCCGATTTCCTCGGCGGTGATGCTGGCGACCAGGCTGTAGAAGGGCCGCAGCTTGCTTTTGCTGCGGAAGTTGAAGCTCTGGAACATGTAGTTCCCGAGGGTGGACATCTCCCCGTATTTCCCGCCGAGCAGTTCCTGCAGGGCTGCGGCGGCGTTGGGGTCGGCGCGCTTGGGCGCGGGCAGTTCGGCCTGAAGGCGGTCGATCCGCATGAACATGCAGGCGTCTCCCTTGTGTTGGGGTGCACCTGCGCAACCGCGCCGCGGGCCGAAGGTTCGGCGGGGTCCGGGGGGATCCTATCCCCCCGGCGGGGGGTCCAGGGGGGCGGCGCCCCCCTGGCGGCGGAAGCAGTGTAGCGCCGCCGCGCCGTGCTCGCGCAGATGGGTCTTCTCAAACCCCTCCAATTCCAGGCTTTCCTCCCGCCCCGTCTCCGCGATCAGCAGCGCCCCGGGGGCGATCCACCCCGCCGCCGCCAGCGCCGCGACGGCCTTGGGCACCAGATCCTTCCCATAGGGCGGATCGAGAAAAACCAGCCCGCAGGCCGCCCCCGCCCGTGGCGGCCGTGTGGCATCCCCGGCGATGACGCGGGCGGCGCCTTCTTCCCGGCAGGCGGCGATATTGGCGCGCAGGATGGCCAGCGCCGTGCGGTCCTGCTCGATGAAGCTGGCCGAGGCGGCGCCGCGCGAGAGTGCCTCCAGCCCCAGCGCCCCGGTGCCGGCGAAGGCATCGAGCACCGCCACCCCCTCGATCCGCCCACGCCCGGCCCAGGGCGCGTGCCACAGCATGTCGAACAGCGCCTGGCGCACGCGGTCCGCCGTGGGGCGGGTGGCGGCGCCGGCGGGGGCCTGGAGCGGCCGCCCGCGATGCCGCCCGGCGATGATCCGCATGGCTCAGCCCTTGCGGGGCTTGCGGCCGCCGCGCCGGCCGGGGCCTTCCGGCTGGTCCGCATCCGGGCCCTGGGCCACGGCGCCCCAGGGGCGGCGCAGCTTCTCCGTGGCGTTGCGCGCGCGCGGCGGGCGGGCGGGGCGGCTGCGCTGCACGGCCTCGGGCTTCGGCGCCCCCCCGGCCGCCTTCCCGGCGGCTCCCTGGGAGGCTTCCCCGGCGGCTTCCCGCGCGGAGCGCGCCTCTGTGGCCTCGCGCGCGGCGCGGGCCTCGGCGGCCAGTTCCACGCCCCGCTTGATGCGCGGCGGCGCGTCCAGCCCGAGCTGCTCGCGCAGCACCTTGGCGTTCACCTCCTCCACCGCGCCGCGCGGCAGGTCGCCCAGCTGGAAGGGGCCATAGGCGGTGCGGATCAGCCGCGTCACCGTCAGGCCGAGATGCTGGAGGACGCGGCGCACCTCGCGGTTCTTGCCCTCGCTGAGCGAGACGGTCAGCCAGGCATTGGTGCCCTGGCGGGAGTCCAGCCCGGCCTGGATGGGGCCATAGGCCACGCCCTCCACCGTGATGCCGTGGGCGAGGGCGGCCAGGGCCTTCTCATCCACCCGGCCATGCACGCGGGCGCGGTAGCGGCGCGTCCAGGCATTGTCCGGCAGTTCCAGCTTGCGGCTGAGCGCGCCGTCATTGGTCAGCAGCAGCAGCCCCTCGGAATTGAGGTCCAGCCGGCCGACGGAGACGAGGCGCGGCAGGCCCGCCGGCAATTCCTCGAAGACGGTGCGGCGGCCCTCCGGGTCCTTGTGCGTGGTCACGAGGCCGGGCGGCTTGTGGTAGCGGAAGAGCCGCGTGCGATCCGGCTCCGACACCTTCTTGCCGGCGACGCTGATGCTGTCCCCCGGCTGAACGAAGCTGGCCGGGCTGTCGAGCACCCGGCCATTCACCGCCACCTGCCCCTCGGCGATCAGCTTCTCCGCGTCGCGGCGGCTGGCCACGCCGGCACGGGCCAGCCACTTGGCGATGCGCTCGCCCTTCGGGCCATCCTGCTCCTCGCTCATGCGCGGCGCTCCCGGCAGGCGGTGACGAAGGCGTCGAGGATCGTCTGGTCCGCCGCGTCCACCGCGTATTCGGGGTGCCACTGCACGCCCAGGGCGAAGCGGTGGGTGGTGGATTCGATGCCCTCGATCACCCCATCCGGCGCCAGGGCGTTGACGATGCAGCCCGGCCCCGGCCGCTCCACCGCCTGGTGATGCGCCGAGTTCACCGCCATGCGCGGCGCGCCCACCACGCGGGCGAGCAGCGTGCCCGCGGTGATCGCCACCTCATGCCCCGGCTCGGTGCGCGGGTTGGGCTGCTCATGCGCCAGCGCCGCCGGCACACTGTCCGGGATGTGCTGGATCAGCGTGCCGCCCAGCACCACGGCCAGAAGCTGCTCGCCACCGCAGATGCCGAGCACGGGCAGGTCCCGCGCCAGGGCGCCGCGCATCATCGCCAGTTCAAAGGCGGTGCGGCCCTCCTTCAGCACGACCGTGTCGTGCTTCGGGCCGCCGCCATAGAGGGAGGGGTCCACGTCAAAGGCGCCGCCCGTCACCAGAAGGCCGTCAATCTCGTCCAGGTAGCGCTCGGCCTGCTCCGGCAGGTGCGGCAGCGCGATGGGCAGGCCACCCGCGCGGGCGACACTGTCAAAATAATTCTGCCGCAGGGCATACCAGGGGAGCTTGGAGTAGCCGCCCGGCTGCTCCGCATCCAGGGTCAGGCCAATCAGGGGGAGGGTGCGCATGCGCGCGTGCCTAACGCCCAGGGAAAGCGGACACAATGGAAAACGGGGGGCTCCGCCCCCCGAACCCCCCGCCGGGGGAACAGGGTTCCCCCGGACCCCGCCTTCAGGGGGGCTTGCCGGGGGGCAAGGGGTGGGCTGATCTGCCGCGGAGGCAGGAGGCCAGCAGATGGAATTCAAGGGCAGGCGCGTCGTCGTCATGGGGGGGAGCCGCGGGATCGGGCGCAGCATCGCGCTGGGCTTCGCGGCCGAGGGGGCGAGCGTGGCGCTCTGCGCCCGCAGCGCCACGGCGCTGGAGGCCACGCGGGCGGAGATCGCGGCCCTCGGCGTGCCGGTCTTCGCCGGGGGCTGCGATCTGGCGCGGGCGGAGGACATCGCCGCCTTCATCCCCCAGGCGGCCGCGGCGCTGGGCGGCATCGATGTGCTGGTGAACAACGCCTCCGGCTTCGGCGCCACGGATGATGAGGAAGGCTGGGCCGCCTCCTTCAGCGTGGACATGATGGCCATCGTCCGCGCCTCCCAGGCCGCGCTGCCCTGGCTGGAACAGGCGGAGGGGGGCAGCATCGTCAATGTTTCCTCCATCTCGGCGATGCGCGCCTCCAGCCGCGCCGCGCCCTACGGCGCCATCAAGGCGGCGGTGCTGCACTACACCGCCAGCCAGGCGAAGACCTGGGCGGGCAAGGGCCTCCGCGTGAACGCCGTGGCCCCCGGCTCCATCGAATTCCCCGGCGGCAGCTGGGAGCGGCGCCGCACCAGCGACCCCGCCCTCTATGACGCCACGCTGAAACAGATCCCCTTCGGCCGCCTCGGCACGCCGGAGGAGGTGGCGGATGTGGTGCTGTTCCTGGCCTCGCGCCGGGCGCGCTGGGTGACGGGGCAGGGCATCGTGGTGGATGGCGGCCAGCTGCTCGGTTCCTGAGATGGGCCCCAACGCCGCCGTGAGCCCCATCGAGATCGCCCTGGAGGAGGCGCGCGCCGCCGCCGCGCGGGGCGAGGTGCCGGTGGGCGCGGTGGTGACGGATGCCGCCGGCCGCGTGCTGGGCCGCGCCGGCAACCGGGTGGAGCAGGACCACGACGCCAGCGCCCATGCGGAGATCCTGGCCCTGCGCCAGGCCGCCGCCGCGCTCGGCTCGCCCCGCCTGCCCGGCTGCACCCTGACGGTGACGCTGGAGCCCTGCCCGATGTGCGCCCAGGCGGCCAGCTTCTTCCGGGTGCGGCGCGTCGTCTTCGGCGCCTACGACCCCAAGGGCGGCGGCGTGGACCATGGCGCGCGCATCTACGCCGCCTCCTCCTGCCACCACGCCCCCGAGGTGGTCGGCGGCGTGCGGGAGAGCGAATGCGCGGGCCTGCTGCGCGCCTTCTTCGCCGGCCTGCGCTGAGGCCTGCGCTGAGGGCGGGGGGGGCAGGGGGCGGCGCCCCCTGGGCCCGGTTCAGAACGTCAGCGAGGCGGTGACGCGCAGCGTGCGCCCCGGCAGCAGCACCTCATCCTTCTTGAACGAGGCGGCGTTGCGCATATCCCGGTCCAGCAGGTTGTTGCCGGCGAGGGCGAGGGTCAGCACGCGGTCGCTGTCCAGCGGCAGGGTATAGGCCAGGCGCGCGTTCAGCAGCTCATACCCCTTGGTCGCGGTTTCATTGGCGCCGGTGCGGTTCTGGTCGAAGGCGTGGAGGTAGTCGAGCCCCATGCCCCAGGCCTCGCCACGCCAGAAGACACCACCGCCCAGGCGCTGGGGGGGGATGCGCGGCAGGTTGCCGCCGCCACTGAAGCGGGCGCGCACCATGTCATAGCGCCCGCGGATGCCGAACTGGCCTTCGCCGAGGCGCAGCAGGTCCTGCTCCATCTTCGCCTCCAGCCCGTAGAAGCGGGCATCGCGCTGGCCATAGACGGTCTGGAGGAATTCCCCCTCCGTCCCGGCGGCGCAGGAGGCGAAGTCCTCGCCGCAGCTATTCCCCGTCAGGGCGTGGTAGATGAAGCCGTCGAAGCGCGAGGCGAAGGCGCTGGTGTCGAAGCGGAAGCCGCCCGCCTGGCGGGACAGGCCGGCCTCCAGCGTGACGGCCGATTCCTTGCTCAGCCCCGGGGCGCCGATGTCGAAGGTGCCGGTGGCGTCATGCGCCCCGCGTGAGAACAGTTCGGCGGCGCTGGGCGCGCGTTCCACATACTGGCCGGTCAGCCGCGCCTGCATGGCCCAGGGCAGGTCCCGCAACAGGCCGAGGCTGGCGCTGACCGGCAGGAAATCGCGCTGGCGGGCGGTGTTGGTCAGTTCCTCCGCGCCATCGGCCGGCAGGAAGCCGCCGGGGAAGGCGGCGGTCGCGCCCGTGATCCGCACGGCCTCGACCCGCGCCGCGGCCTGCAGGCGCAGGGTCGGGGTGAGGGCCAGCTCCTCGAAAAGATAGGCGGCGGCGCGGCGGGTGGTGGCCGGCGGCAGGAATTCCAGGAATTCGCCCGTCGTGCGCAGGCGCTCATGCTCGAAGGACAGGCCCAGCGTGCCATCGAGCAGGCCGAGCGGGCTGGCCAGCGGGCGGTGCTGTGCCTCGATGCGGCCATCCCAGCTCTGGTTGCGGAAGCCGCCATGCACCACGGCGCCCCCCGCCGTTTCGTCACCCCCCGCCGCGTCGGCATGCTCCAGGCCGATTTCCTGGTGCTGGTAGCGGGTGAGGCCGAACCAGTAGGCCAGGCTCTGGAAGGGGCCGGCCTCCGGCCGGTAGAGGCCGCGGCTGGACCAGCGGATCTGCTCCATGTCGATGCGGGTGCCGAGCTGCGCCTCCTCCCCGCCCGGGATGCCGTAGAGGCTGCGCATATGGGAGACGGCGCCGCCGATGAAGCCCTGTTCGCCAATATAGCTGAGGCCGAGGGCCTGGCTGTCGGTGCGCACGAAGCTGTTGGCCTGGCTGCCGCCGCCGGGCAGGCCGTAATCATGGTCGCGGCGGCTGGAGACGTCGCCATGGACCACCCAGTTGCCGGCGCGCGTCTCGCCGCTGGCGGCGCCATCCCAGCCCCGGCTGCCGCTGCTCCAGCCGCCGGTGACGCGGCCCTGGGCCGCCCTGTCCGGCAGTTCCGTCGGGATGCGGTTGTTGAGGAGGTTCACCACGCCGCCAATCGCCTGCGAGCCCCAGCGCAGGGAGGCCGGGCCACGGATGACCTCGATGCGCTCGGCCGCCAGCGGGTCGAGGGGCGGGGCATGATCCTCGCCATAGGCGGAGACATCGCCGGCGGCGAAGCCATTCTCCTGCAGGCGGACGCGGAAATTGTCGAGGCCGCGGATGATGGGCCGGCTGGCGCCGGGGGCGAAGCTGGTGGCGGCGAGGCCGGGCTCATTCTCCAGCGCCTCGGCGATGCTGCGGGCGCCGGACTGGGCGAGGGCCGGCTGGTCCAGCGTCGTCAGCGGCACGAAGCTGCCCGCCTGGCCGCTCTGCACCGGGCTGGCGGTCACGGAGACAGGGGGAAGGGCCAGGTCCTGGGCCGCGAGGGGCAGGCCGGGCAGGGTCGCGGCCGTGGCGAGCAGGGCCATGCGGAAGGTGCGGGGCATCGGTCGGATCTCAAATTGATACGTTATAGTATTTCAAAATTGAGCTCTGACCAGGGCCTGATGCCAGGGCGCGGGAGGCCGGGGAGGCCATCCAAACAAAGGGCGAACGGCTTTTTCAGCAAATGCTGATGAATCAAGCCGCTGATCCGAGTCGTGCGAACGAATCGCCGACGCGGCTGGCCACAGGATTTTGGGGTGGCGTGGTGCGGGGGGCCACAATTCCGTTCCGCTTTTGATCGAAACGGTCGCCGCCGGGGCCGCCCGAGTGGGGGCTGCCCGAGTCGGGGTCGGCCCCGGCGGGGTGGGGGTCAGAAATCGCTGACGCGTCCCTTGCGTTCCCAGTCGCCGAAGCGGGTTGGCTCCGGCCCGGCGGGGCCGCCGATCTCGGGCGGGAGGGTGGGCCTGGGGGCCTTCTCCGCCGGGGCGGCGGGGGTGGGTTCGGTTCCGGCTTCAGCGGAGGCTTCAGCGGGGGTGGAGGCGGCCGTGGGGGTGGCCTCTTGTTCTGGCTTCGTCATGCCCCCCATCTGGGGGGGGAGGGGTGCTAACGGGAAGAGGCCATGAACGGATTTCTGCGCACGACGCTGCTGCTGGCCGCCATGACCGCCCTCTTCGTCGCGGTGGGCGGCGCGCTGGGGGGGCGGGGCGGCATGGTGCTGGCCTTCGGCATCGCCTGCGCCACCAATCTCTTTGCCTGGTGGGGCAGCGACCGGATGGTGCTGCGCCTGCACAATGCCCAGCCTGTCGGCCCGCAGGAGGCGCCGGAGCTTTACGCCATGACGGCGCGGCTGGCGCAGCGGGCGGGGCTGCCGATGCCGGCGCTCTACCTGATCCATGAGGACCAGCCGAACGCCTTCGCCACCGGGCGCAACCCGGAGAACGCGGCGGTGGCGGTGAATACCGGCCTGCTGGCGCGCATGCCGCCCGAGGAGGTGGAGGGCGTCCTTGCCCATGAGCTGGCGCATATCCGCAACCGCGACACGCTGATCATGACGGTGACGGCCTGCCTGGCCGGCGCCATTGGCATGCTGGCGCAGTTCGGCTTCCTGTTCGGCGGGCTGCGCGGGCGGGAGGAGCGCGGGCCGGGGCCGGTGGCCTCGCTGCTGCTGATGATCCTGGCGCCGCTGGCGGCGATGGTGGTGCAGATGGCCATCAGCCGTGCCCGTGAATACGAGGCGGACCGCACGGGGGCGGAGATCAGCGGCAATCCGCTGGGCCTCGCCCAGGCCCTGCGGCGGCTGGAGCAGGGCCGGGGTGCCTTCCTCAACCACGCGGCGGAGGCCAACCCGGCGACGGCGCATCTGTTCATCATCAACCCGCTGGCCGGGCTGCGGATGGACAATCTCTTCTCCACCCACCCGAGCACCGAGAACCGGGTGGCCGCGCTGCTGCAACTGGCCGGCCAGACCGCCGCCCCACCGCGCCGTGGCGGCTCTGTTCCCCCGTCCGGCCAGGGCCCCTGGCGCCAGAATCGCGGCCCCTGGGGCTGACAGAAGGCGGGGTCCGGGGGGACCCTGTCCCCCCGGCGGAGGGGTCTGGGGAGGCGGAGCCTCCCCAGAGACTTCTGATCAGTCCGCGGCCGGCGGCAGCGCCCCCATGGCCCGCAGCGACTCGCATTGTGCCTGCGGCGTGGCCTCGCGCGCCACGGAGAGCATGAGCCGCCGCAGCCAGGCATGGCCCTGATCCGCCTCGAAGCGGCGCGGGAAGATCATCGAGAGGCGGGTATGCGGCACCGCCACCGGGCAGGGCCGCAGGGCCAGCCCATGCGCTTCCGCCAGCTGCTGAGCCAGCCGGGCGGAGAGGGTCATCACCATATCCGTCCGCTTCAGGATACCGGGCACGGCGGAGAGATGCGCCACCACCGCCGCCAGCCGGCGCGGATGCCCGGCCTCGCGCAGCGGCTGGTCCAGCGCCCCATCGCGCGAGCCATTGGGCGAATGCAGCAGATGCGGCCAGGCGGTGAAGCGCTCCAGCGTCATCTCGCCCTCGGCCAGGGGGTGGCCGGGGCGCATCAGCGTGAGGAAAGCCTCGGGCAGCAGGCGCAGCCGGGTATAGAGCGCCGGCGGCTCCGGCAGCATGCCCACCACCAGCTGCACCGCATCCGCCTCCAGCATCTGGAGCGCGTTCACCCGGTCGGCATGGCGGACGCTGACGAGGCAGCCCGGCGCCTCGCGCGCGAGCTGTTCCATCAGCGGCGGCATCAGCACCGCCTCGGCATATTCGGAGAGGCCGACGGGGAAGACGCGCTCGGCCGTGGCGGGGTCGAAGGGGGCGTGGACGGCCAGGGTGTCGCGCAGGCGGTCCAGCACCTCCGCCACCGGGCCGGTGAGGGAGAGGGCCAGTTCCGTCGGCTCCACCCCGCCGGGGCGGCGCAGGAACAGCTCGTCCTTCAGCGCCACGCGCAGGCGGGAGAGGGCGTTGGAGACGGCGGGCTGCGACAGGTTCAGCAGCTGCGCGGCGCGCGTCACATGGCGCTCGCGCGCCACCGCGTCGAAGACCCGCAGCAGGTTCAGGTCGAAGGAGGAGAGGTCTGCCATTGATGCGGCCAATGATGGACGTTCACGCTCGCGCTTGGAAGCCCGCAGGGGGAAAGGGCTAGATCAGGGGCAACGGCGGCACACGGCCGCACCCTTCCACGGAAAGAACCCCGACGATGAACAATGATCGCCTGATCCCCTACGCCACCCTGCTGCTGCGCGTCAGCCTGGGCGTGATGTTCCTGGCCCATGGCTTCCTGATGAAGATCATGACCTTCGGCCTGCCCGGCACGATGGGCTTTTTCGGCAGCCTGGGCTACCCGCCGGTCTTTGGCGCCATTGTCGCCATCGCCGAGACGGCGGCGGGTGTGGCCCTGGTGCTCGGCATCTGGACGCGCCTGGTCTCCCTGCTGACCCTGCCGATCCTGATCGGCGCGGCCCTCCAGCACACCGGCAATGGCTGGGTGTTCAGCGCCAAGGGCGGCGGCTGGGAGTTCCCGGTGTTCTGGATCGTGGCGATGCTGGTGCAGGCGGGCCTCGGCGCCGGCGCCCATGCGGTGGACCTGAACCGCTTCCTCGGCCGCGCCAAGCCGGTCGCCGCCTGAACGGCGCCCCGCTCCGCCGGAGCGGGGGAGAAAACGGGAAAGGGGGGCGCGAGCCCCCCTTTTTTCGTGCCTGCCTTGCCGGCTCCCCGCCTCACTGGACGACGCGGGTGGTGCCGTCCGGCAGATACTCCAGCACCACGCCGCCGCCATTATAGGCGCCATCACCCACGCCCTGCTGCGGCGGCAGGGTGACATTGGCGAAGGGCTGCGCCGGGGCGGGGGCCGCCGGGGGCGTGATCACGGGGGTGGCGCCGGGCGCCATGCCGGGCATGCCATAGGTCGCGGCACTGTCCGCCGCGCGGGGCGGCGCCATCGGGGCCGCCATCTGCGCCTGTGCCACGCCAGCCGTCAGCGCCAGGGTGGCAGCGGCGAGAGTCAGGGGAATGCGGGCCATCTTGCCTTCTCCTTCTCAGGTCCAAGGCCAGGCGCATCCGCGCCGGGCTGGGGAGGAGAACGCAGCGGCAAACTCCCGGTTTCACGTGAAAACACGGGGGGAAGACAAAGGGAGGAGGGAAGGGTTCTTTTTTGGAAAAAAGAACCAAAAAACTTTTTTCAGTCTGGCGTCCCGCTTCCGGTTGGAGGCGGGACGCCAGCTGGAAATTACAGCTCGCCGCCGCGGCGGCCGGCCATGGCGCCAAGGCGCAGGCGCAGCGCGTTCAGCTTGATGAAGCCCTGGGCATCGAACTGGTCGTAGGCGCCCTGGTCCTCCTCGAAGGTCACGTGCTTCATGGAGTAGAGGCTGTTCGGCGAGGTGCGGCCGGTGACGATCGTGTTGCCCTTGTAGAGCTTCAGCCGGACCGTGCCGCTGACGCTCTTCTGGCTCTCATCGACCATCGCCTGGATCATGCGGCGCTCGGGGGCGAACCAGAAGCCGTTATAGATCAGCTCGGCATAGCGCGGCATCAGGCTGTCCTTGAGGTGCGCCACCTCTCGGTCCAGCGTGATGCTCTCAATGGCGCGGTGCGCCACATAGAGGATGGTGCCGCCCGGCGTCTCGTAGCAGCCGCGCGACTTCATGCCGACGAAGCGGTTCTCCACCAGATCCAGGCGGCCAATGCCGTTCGCCTTGCCCAGGGCGTTCAGCTTGGTCAGCAGCGCCGCCGGGGAGAGGCGCTCGCCATTGATCGCCACGGCATCGCCGCGCTCGAACTCGATGGTGATCTCGGTGGCGACGTCCGGGGCATCCTCCGGGCGGATGGTGCGCTGCCACACCAGCTCGGGCGGCTCGTCGCCCGGCTCCTCCAGGATCTTCCCCTCGGAAGAGGAGTGCAGCAGGTTGGCGTCCACCGAGAAGGGGGCCTCGCCGCGCTTGTCCTTGGCGATGGGGATCTGGTTCGCCTCGGCGAATTCCAGCAGCTTGGTGCGGCTGGTCAGGTCCCATTCGCGCCAGGGCGCGATCACCTTCACATCCGGCTTCAGCGAGTAGTAGCTCAGCTCGAAGCGGACCTGGTCATTGCCCTTGCCCGTCGCGCCATGCGCCACCGCATCGGCGCCGACCTGCTCCGCGATCTCGATCTGGCGCTTGGAGATCAGCGGCCGGGCGATCGAGGTGCCGAGCAGGTAGCAGCCCTCATACAGGGCATTGGCGCGGAACATCGGGAAGACGAAATCGCGCGTGAATTCCTCGCGCAGGTCGTCAATGAAGATGTTCTCCGGCTTGATGCCGAGCAGCAGCGCCTTGTCGCGGGCCGGGCCCAGCTCCTCGCCCTGGCCGAGATCGGCGGTGAAGGTCACCACCTCGCACTGATAGGTGGTCTGCAGCCACTTCAGGATGACGGAGGTGTCGAGGCCGCCCGAATAGGCCAGCACCACCTTCTTCACGTCCTTCACGCGCATGAGTCGAGGTCCTTGAGACGGAGAGCGGCCACCGCGCAGGGCATTCTGAGGGCGCGGCAGCCGGGCAAAAGCGCCGGGAACATGCCCCCACCCCCCATTCCTGACAAGTTTCTTTCGGCTTCCGGTCATGGCCGAAACGGCGGGTGCTGCACGAAAGCGGGGCGTTTTTGCCCTGCCGTGCTGAGGAGCCTGACTGAAGGCGGGGTCCCCCAGAGGAAAATATGGGGTGGCCCTGCCACCCCGGCCGAGGGGTCTGGGGAGGCGGAGCCTCCCCAGGAAACGAAACCTGGTCTGGGGAGGCGGAGCCTCCCCAGGAAAGGAAACCTGGTCTGGGGAGGCGGAGCCTCCCCAGGGAACAACAGGCTTGTTTGGGGAGGCGGCGCCTCCCCAGCCATCACGCCGCCGCGGCGCGCCCTGCCTGCGGGTCGAGCCGGTAGCCGCCGCCCTCGGTGAGGAGGAGGGAGGCGTTGGTCGGATCGGGCTCGATCTTCTGCCGCAGCCGGTAGATATGGGTCTCCAGCGTGTGCGTGGTGACGGCGGCGTTGTAGCCCCACACCTCGTTCAGCAGGATCTGCCGCGCCACGGGGCGGCCGCCGGCGCGGTAGAGGAACTTCAGGATCGCCGCTTCCTTCTCGGTCAGGCGGATCTTGCGGTTCTTCACCGGCTCCAGCAGCAGTTTGGCCGAGGGGCGGAAGGTATAGGGCCCGATGACGAAGACGGCGTCCTCGGAATTGTCGAAGACGCGCAGCTGCGCCCGCAGCCGGGCCAGCAGCTCGGCGATGCGGAAGGGCTTGGCGATATAGTCATTGGCGCCGGCATCGAGGCCGCGCACCACGTCCTGTTCCCCATCGGCGCCGGTCAGCATGATGATGGGGATCTTCACCCCCTCCTGCCGCAGGCGGGCGCAAAGCTCGCGCCCATCGCCATCGGGCAGGCCGACGTCGAGCAGCACGGCATCGCAGCGCGAATCGGCCGAGAGGAGTTGCGACGTGGCCTCGCCGACGGTCGCAGCCTCGAGCGGCGCGAATTCTCCATCCAGCGCCAGTTGTTCGGACAAGGTGACGCGCAGCGCGTCATCATCATCCACGATCAGGATCGGCCGCGGGCCGGTCATGTGATCTCCCGACATAGCCAGAGACGGTCCATGGCATTCTGCCTCCCGGAAATGGCCGGGCGGCCTGAAGGCCACCAGTTCCCTATCGTGACCGCTGAGGCCGGGCGGGGCAAGTCCCGGGGGGTGAGGCCTCGCGAATGATTCATTTTTCACCACTTCCGGAACGGGGGCTGGCAAGTTGGCGCGCGGTGCCACATGTGAGCCCACGGCGTGCTGTGCCGTGGTCGGCACCACCCGGACGCCAGGGAACAGACACGGATGACCAGCACTGGAAATGCCGCGGCAGACCTGCGGCATGACGCGGAGATCGGCCCGAGGGTGCCGGATGCGGCGGCGCTCGCGCTGCGCGCCGTGCACCGCGCGGCGAGCGATCTGCGGCGTGGCACCCCGGTTCTGGTCACCGGCCCGCGCTGTGCCCTGCTGGTCGCGGCGGCCGAGACGGTGGGGGCGCGCGGGCTGGCGGAGCTGGCCGCCGCCGGCCATGCCGCGCCCTGCCTGCTGCTGGCGCCGATCCGCGCGGCGGCGGTGTTGCAGCGCCCCATTCCCGCCGCCATCCAGCGCGCCGATGCCCATGCGCCGGAGGCCCGCCGGCTGGAGGAGGGCGTCACCGCGCTGCGCCTGCCGCCCGCCCTGCTGGAGCCCACCGCGCTGAAGCGCCTGGCCGACCCGGTGGCGGAGCGCCTGCTGCCTGAGCACCCGGAACTGGTGGCGGCCCCGGCCCTGGCCCCGGCGGCGCTGGCCCTGGCCAAGCTGGGCCGGCTGCTGCCCGCCCTGGTCGCCGTCCCGGCGGAGGAGGGGGCGGCGGCGCGGCTGGGCCTGCTCTCCGTTCCCGCCGCCGATATCCTGGCCTATCCGGCCGCCGCCGCCACCAGCCTCACCCGCGTGGCCGAGGCGCGGGTGCCGCTCGAGGATGCGCCGGAGGCCCGCATCGTCGCCTTCCGCGCGGCGGATGGCGGCATCGAGCATCTGGCGATCCTGGTGGGGGACCCGCTGGCCCTGGTGGAGCAGGGGGGGGCGCCGCTGGTGCGCGCCCATTCCGAATGCTTCACCGGCGACCTGCTGGGCAGCCTGCGCTGCGACTGCGGCCCGCAGCTGCGCGGCGCCATCCGCCGCATGGCGCAGGATGGCGCGGGCGTGCTGCTCTATTTGGCGCAGGAGGGGCGCGGCATCGGCCTCGTCAACAAGCTGCGCGCCTACACCCTGCAGGACCAGGGGCTGGACACGCTCGATGCCAACCGCGCCCTGGGCTATGGCGCCGATGAGCGCGGCTTCCTGGTGGCGGCCACCATGCTGCGCGCCCTCGGCATTCCCCGCGTCCGGCTGCTGACCAACAACCCGGACAAGATCGAGGGCCTGTCCGCCTGTGGCATCGACGTGCTGGGGCGGGAGGCGCACCAGTTCGACGCCAATGGCGTGAACGACAAATACCTGGAGACCAAGGCCGAGCGCTTCGGCCACCTGCTGGGCTGAGCGGCGTGGAGGGTTTCGCGCGCGTCCAGGCCACCGGCCCCGCGGAGGGGCTGGTGGAGTTCCGTGGCCAGCGCTGGCGCTGTGCCCTCGGCAAGGGCGGGGTGCGGCGGGAGAAGGAGGAGGGCGATGGCGCCACCCCCCTCGGCCCGCTGCCGCTGCGCCGCGTGCTCTACCGCGCCGATCGCGGCGCCGCCCCGGCCTGCGCCGTGCCGGTGGAGCCGCTGGGGCCGGAGGAGGGCTGGTGCGACGACCCCGCCCACCCCGCCTACAACACCCGCATCCGCCTGCCCCACCCGGCGCGGCATGAGCGGCTGTGGCGGGAGGATCACGTCTACGACATCATCGGCGTGCTGGGCTGGAACGACGCGCCGGTGGTGCGCGGGCGGGGCAGCGCCATTTTCCTGCACCTCGCCCGGCCGGGCTATGCGCCGACGGAAGGCTGCATCGCCCTGGAGGCACGCGATCTGCGGGCGCTGCTGGCCGGCGGCATCACGGGGTTCCTGGTCGGATAAGGGGGCTTTGCCCCCTTGACCCCCAGCAGGGGGCAGGGCCCCCTGCACCGCCATCAGTTTGGCGCCCACTGATGGCGGGGTCCCCCAAAGGAAAATATGGGGGGACCCTGTCCCCCCGGCTGGGTCCAGGGGCGGAGCCCCTGGCGCTTACCCCTGCTGGCTGAGATCCACCCCCATCCGCGCATAGACCGAGGCCAGCCGCCGCTCATAGGCTTCCGGTCCGAACAGCGCCGCGCGCTTCGGCCCGGCGAGGGAGAGCCAGTTGCGCAGATCGGCGTCGGTATCCAGGGCGCGGATGGCCTCGGTGAGGGCGCGCACGTCATAGGGATCGACGGTGATGGCGGCATCCCCCACCACTTCCGGCAGGGAGGAGGTGTTGGAGGTCAGCACCGGGGTGCCGAGCTTCATCGCCTCCAGCGCCGGCAGGCCGAAGCCCTCGTAGAGCGAGGGGAAGATGGCCGCCTGCGCGCCGCGCACCAGCGAGACGAGCAGCCGGAAGGGCGCGTAGTCCAGCATGATGATGCGCCGCTTGGTGCGCAGGATGCTGCCTTCCTGCACCTGGTAGCGGATATGGTCGTCGAAGAGCAGCTTCAGCTCCTCGTCGCTCTGCCACGCCTTCTTGCCAACGAGGACGAGGGGCAGGTCGGTGCCGGAGGAGAGATAGGCCTCGATCAGCCGCCCGACATTCTTCTTCGGCTCGATGGCGCCGAAGAACAGGAAATACTTCTTCCACTCCAGCCCGAAGCTGCCGCGGATCTCGTCGCGCGCCTCGTCCTCGGGCTTGTCGGTGAATTTCCGCGGCAGGTCGACGGCCTGGTAGGTGTTCGTGACCTTCTCCGGATCGGCGCCGAGCAGGTTGATGATATCGCGCCGCGAGGCCTCGGAGACGGTGATGATGTGGTCCGCCTTGCGCACGATCTGGCGGTTCATGCGGAAATAGCGGCGCTTGTTGTCGAGGGTGGTGTAGGGCAGGCGCAGCGGCACGAGGTCGTGCAGGCAGTAGACGTTCTTGGCCCCCGGGATGCGCAGCGGCAGCGGGTAGGTCCAGTGCATGATATGCGGCGGGCGCGGCATCCGCACCGAGATCTGGCGGCCGTAGATCTTGAAGCTGTTGTGGGCGAGGTTGAAAAGGTTCTCGACGTTCCACAGGTGGTCGAAATGCGGCATGCGGTTCTCGTAGGTGGTCGAGATCACATTGCCGGTGACGGGGATGCGCGTGGCGTATTCGCCGAAGGGGCCCATCAGCGAGCGGCGGAACATGCGCAGCCAGCGCAGCGTCTTGCCGGTATCGCCCACCCGGTTGTCGAAGAAGGCGATCTCGCGGATCAGCTCGTTCCGGCTGGGGCTGGCGCGCGTGCCGTAGAGCACGCCCACCTCGGCGCCCATGGCGCCCAGGCGGAAGCTCAGATTGCGCGCGTAGGTGGCCACCCCTGTGCCCTGGTCGAGCGCGAGGTTATAGCCGTCGATATAGATTCGGGACCGCATGGGCGCGACCCTAGCGGAGCCGTGCCGCGCGGCGAAGGGCACATCGCCGGGAGGGCGCAATCCGTGGCGCGAAGAGGGGAGCAGGGATGAGCGAGCCGGTTCAGGATGCCGATGCGCTGCGGCGGCGGGCGGACAGCCTGCGCGACCAGCGCCTCTGGCGCGAGGCGGCGGCGGCCTATGGCGCCTTCCTGGCGCTGCGCCCCGAGGATGCCGGGATGCGCGTGCAGCAGGGCCATTGCCTGAAGGAGGCGGGCGATCTCGAGGGCGCCCTGGCGCTCTACCGCGAGGCCGCCGCGCAGCGCCCGCGCGATGCCGATATCCCCCTCCAGATCGGCCATGCCGAGAAGCTGCGCGGCCGGATGGACGCGGCGCGCGAGGCCTATGCCCGCGCCGTGCTGCTGGCGCCGGGGGCGCAGAACCCCTGGCGGGAATGGTCCGCCCTGATGCGGCAGGAGGCCGGGCGCGTCACCGCCCCCGCCGGCGGGGTGGTGCTCGACCTCAGCGACCTCGCCGCCTGGGTGCGCGGCGGGCGGCGGGCGCCCTCGGGCATCCAGCGCGTGCAGCTCGACCTCGTGCGCGCGGCGCTGGGCCGTGCCGTGCCGCCGCGCCTCTGCGCCATGCCGCCCGGCGCTGGTGGTATGGGCGGTGGCGGCTGGCGGGACTGGCCGGTGGCGCTCTTCACCCGCATCGACCACCTGATGACCAGCGGCGCCGATGCGGAGGACCCGGAGTGGCGCGCCGCCGCCCTGCTGCTGGAGGGCGTGCTCTCCGCCGCGCCGCCGCTGCGCTTCGCCCCCGGCGCGGTGCTGGCGCCGCTCGGCGGCAGCTGGAGCCAGCCGGACCACCTGGCCTGCCTGCGCGCGGCGCGGGCGCGGGACGGGCTGCGCCATGTGCCGCTGCTGCATGACTGCATCCCCCTGCTGCTGCCCGAGCACTGCGCGGAGCGGGTGACGCAGGATTATGCCCGCTGGTTCTCCGCCCTGCCGCTGCATGCGGAGGGGGTGGTGGCCGTCTCGCAGGCCACGGCGGAGGATATGCGGGCGCTGATGGCGCGCCACCTGCCGGACCTGCCGGTGCCGCCCGCCGCCGTGCTGCGGCTGGATGCCGCGCCGCGCGCCGTGGTGCCGGAGCCGCACCCCATCGCCGCCGCCGGCCGGCCCTATGTGCTCTTCGTCTCCACCATCGAGGGGCGGAAGAACCACCTGATGGTGTTCAACGCCTGGCTGGCGCTGCTGCGCCGGCTGGGGGCGGCGGCGGTGCCGCTGCTGGTCTGCGTCGGCCGCCCCGGCTGGCGGGCCGGGGCGGCGATGAGCCTGCTGGAGGCCTCCACCGCCCTGCGCGGCAAGGTGCGGCTGCTCTCCGACGTGTCGGACCCGCAGCTGGCAGCGCTGTACCAGGGCTGCCTCTTCACCCTCTACAACAGCCATCATGAGGGCTGGGGCCTGCCCGTCACCGAGAGCCTGGCGCATGGCAGGCTGGCGCTGGTGCCCGCCCATTCGGCGCTGACCGAGGCGGGCGAGGGGGGCGCGCTGTTCTTCGCCCCCGGCAGCGAGCCGGATCTGGTGGCGCAGCTCACCCGCCTGATCACCGAGCCCGGCTTCCGCGCCGCCGCCGAGGCCGCCATCCGGCCGCCGGGGCGGGACTGGGCGGCGGTGGCGGATCGCTTCCTCACCGAGGCGGCGCGGTTGGCCGCCACGGCGCCGCCGCCGCCTGCGCCCTGCCCGGCGCCCGGCCTGCCGCACCCGCTGGCCCGGCTGGAGGGCGAGGCCCCCGGCCTGCCCATGGCCCTGGCCGAGGCGCTGCGCGATGGCGAGGGCTGGCACCCGCTGGAAGCCTGGGGCTGCTGGACGCGCCCCGGCCCGGCGCGGCTCTGCCTGGAACTGCCGCCGGGGATGGAGGGGGCGCTGGAGGTGCAGATCGGCCTGCGCGCCCCGGAGGGCGCGGCGGTGGAGGCGGACCTGCTGCCGCTGCGCGAGGGCGCGCCGCCCGCCGGGGCCCGGCGCGTGGCGCTGCCG
>NZ_JANFNY010000002.1 GCF_024437745.1 Roseomonas sp. GC11
GGCAGCACGGCGCGCAGCGTTTCCAGCGCCGCCGCCTCCTGCGCCAGCCGGGCCTCGGCGGCGCGGGCATCCTCGGCGAGGCGGGTGGCGTGGGCGAGGTCGTCCCGCAACTGGGCCAGCCGCGCCTCGGCCTCGGCCAGGGCGGCGCGGGCGCGGCGTTCCTCGGCCTCCAGACCTTCCTGCTCGACGCGGCGGCGCTCCAGCGCGGTGCGGGCCTGCGCCTCCGCCTCACGCGGGGCGGGCAGTGCCTGGGCGGCGGCGAAGGCGCGCGTGGCGGCGCGGGTGGCCTCCCCCTCCGCCGCGCCGGTGCGGGCGCGGGCGGCGGCGAAGCCCTCCCGCGCCGCGATCAGGTCGCGTTCCGCGCGGGCGGCCAGCAGCGAGAAATAATCAGCCTCCGCCTGGCGCGTCAGGCCGGAGAGGTTGCGGTAGCGCGCCGCCTGCCGGGCCTGCCGCTGGAGGGATTGCCGCTGCGTCTCCAACTGGCCCTTCAGGTCGTCGGCGCGGGTCAGGTTGGCCTCGGCCTGGCGCAGCTTCAGCTCGGCCTCGTGCTTGCGGGCGCGCAGGCCGGCGATGCCGGCGGCCTCCTCCAGCACCTGCCGCCGCTCCTCGGGCTTGGCCGCGATCAGGGCGGCGACGCGGCCCTGGCTGACCATGGCGGAGGAGCGCGCGCCGCTGCCGATATCGGCGAAGAGCGTCTGCACGTCGCGCCCGCGCGCCTCGCGGCCATTGATGCGGAAGCCGGTGCCCTCGCCGCGCACGATGCGGCGGGTGATCTCAAGTTCCGCCGCCTCCTGGTTGGGCGGCGGGGCGAGGCCGGCGGCCTCCTCCAGCAGCAGCGTCACCTCGGCCTGATTGCGGCCCGGGCGCGTCGTGGTGCCGGCGAAGATGACGTCATCCATCTCGCCGCCGCGCATGGCGCGGGCATTGGTCTCGCCCATCGCCCAGCGCAGCGCCTCGACGACATTGGACTTGCCGCAGCCATTGGGGCCGACGATGCCGGTCAGGCCGGGGCGCACCTCCAGCGTGGTCGGCTCGGCGAAGGACTTGAAGCCGGCGATGCGCAGGCGCACCAGCACGGCGCGCAGCGCGGCCTCGCGCGCCGCGGCCTCGGCGGCGGCATCGCGGGGCGGGGCTTCCGGCACGGCGGGCTCTTCACTTCCGGTCCCGGGCGGCGGGGTGAGGCCGTCCGGGGTCTGCGCGACGGGCGGCACGGTGCCGCCCGCCTCCTCGGTGGAATTGCTCAAGTGGCGGCGGCCTCGGCGGCGAAGCGGTCGAAGGAAATGCCGCCCGGCACCACGCGCGTGCCAAAGACAAAGGTGGGGGTGGCGTTCACCTTGAATTCCTGCTCCGCCTTCAGGCGGCTCTCCAGGATGGCGCGGCGCAGGCCCTGGTCGGCGATGGCGGCATCCACCTGCTCGCGCGTCATGCCGGCCAGCGCGGCGACCTTGGCGATCTCCGCCACCGGGTCGGCATTGCGGTTGAAGGCCCAGCGGTCCTGGCTGCCCAGCAGCGCGCTGATAAAGCCCTCATAGCGCTCCGCCGGCAGGCTGCGCGCCACCTGGGCCGCGGCCAGGGCCAGCTGGTCCAGCGGGAAGTCGCGCCACACCATCCGCACCTTGCCGGTGGAGACCAGCTCCTGCTTCACACGCGGCCAGGTCTCCTTGTGGAAAGCCGCGCAATGGCTGCAGGTGAGGGAGAAATACTCCACCACCACCTTGGCATCCTCCTGCCCGGCCGAGCGCTCGGACAGGCGCGGGTCCGGCGTCTGGGCAAACGCCACCGCCGGCACCATCAGCGCCGGCGCCAGCAACAGAGAACGGCGGGAGAGCGACATACAGCCTCCTCAAAGGGTTGGCGGACAAAACCGCCGGTTTCCGACCGCCTTCCTACCCCGCCCCCTCCTTTTCTTCCAGGCCACCTTTCTTTCGGGCTGCCGCTCCAGCGTGGAGAGGTGGGACGCGGCACGGGGGCGGGGCGCTGCCGGCCACGGGGCAACGGGCGCGGCGGCCCTCATGCCGTGGCCCGCTTCTCAACGCTGGAGCGGCAGCCCGAAAAAAAGACTTGTGGGGGTGGGGGGGATGGGGGAAGGGCGCGGCGCCAGAAACACAAAAAGGAGAGGCCAATGGCCCGCCTGTTCCCTGCCTGGACGCCCGCGCGCGGCGCCGTGGTGGGCCCCGAGGAGCGGTTGCCCGCCGGGGCGACCCTCGCCATGGGGCTGCAACACGTTGTCGCGATGTCCGGCGCCACCATCCTGGGGCCGCTGCTGATGGGGTTCGACCCCAATGTGGCGATCCTGTTTTCCGGCATCGGCACGCTGCTGTTCTTCGTGCTGACCGGCGGGCGGGTGCCGAGCTATCTGGGCTCCAGCTTCGCCTTCATCGCGGTGGTGGTGGCGGCGAGCGGCTATGGCGGCAGCGGGCCGAACGGGAATATCGCCCCGGCCCTCGGCGGCATCATCGCCGCCGGGGCGCTTTATGCCGCCATCGGCCTGGTGGTGATGGCCACCGGCACGGGCTGGATCGAGCGGCTGATGCCGCCGGTCGTCACCGGCGCGGTGGGGGCGGCGATCGGGCTGAACCTCGCCCCGGTGGCGACGCATGGCATCCAGGGCAGCGGCTTCAGCGTGGTGGTGGGGGTGGCGACGCTGCTCGCCGTGGCGCTGCTGGCCTGCTACGCGCCGCCGGCGCTGAAGCGCGTTTCCATCCTGGCCGGGACGGTGGCGGGGTATCTGGTCCATCTGGTGCTGGCCAACGGGCTGGGGCTGGGCCAGCCGATCGACTTTTCCGGCATCGCGGCGGCGCCCTGGCTGGGGCTGCCGGCCTTCACCGCGCCGCGCTTCGAGGCGGGGGCGATGCTGCTGATCGCCCCGGTGGCGATCATCCTGGTGGCGGAAAACCTGGGCCATGTGAAGGCGGTGGGTGCCATGACCGGCCGCAACCTGGACCCTTACATGGGCCGCGCCTTCCTGGGCGACGGGCTGGCGACCATGCTGGCCGGGGCGGGCGGCGGCACGGGCGTCACCACCTATGTCGAGAATATCGGCGTGATGGCGATGACGCGGGTTTATTCCACGCTGATTTTCGTGGTGGCGGCCTGCTTCGCCATCCTGCTGGGTTTCTCGCCCAAATTCGGCGCGGTGCTGCAAACGGTGCCGGGCCCTGTGCTGGGCGGGCTGGCCATCGCGGTGTTCGGCCTGATCGCCGCGGCGATGGCGCGGCTCTGGGTGGACAACAGGGTGGATTTCTCCGACCCGCGCAACCTGCTGACGGTGGGTGTCACCCTCATTGCCGGCGCGGGCGACCTGACGGTCAAGCTGGGCGGTTTCGCGCTGGGTGGCATCGGCACGGCGACGCTGGCGGCGATCCTCCTCTACCAGCTTCTGGGCCTGCGCCGCGCCTGAGCCGTGGCGCCCCGCCGTGCCGGGAGACGGCGGCAGCCTGACAGAAAAAAGATGGGGGTCCGGGGGAATTCATTCCCCCGGATTTTTGTTTTCATCGAAGCCTCTTCTTTTTTCGGAGACTCCATCGATGAAACTCGCAGGCCGCGTGGCGGTGATCACCGGGGGAGGCTCGGGCATTGGCCTGGCCACGGCGCGGCGTTTCGCGCGGGAGGGGGCGCGGCTTGCCCTGGTGGACCGTGACGCCGCCGCCCTGGCCGAGGCCGCCGCCACCCTCCAGGCCATGGGCCAGGCCATGGGCCAGGCCACGGGCGCCGAGGTGATGACCTTCGCCTCCGATGTCGGCGCCCCCGGCGCGGCGGAGGCGGATGCGGCGGCGGTGCTGGCGCGCTGGGGCCGCATCGACGTGCTGATGACGGCCGCGGGCTTCTCCTGTGGCGGCACGGTGCTGACCACGGCGGTGGAGGACTGGGATGCGGTGCTGCGCGCCAATCTCGGCGGCACCTGGCTCTGGGCGCGCGCCGTGCTGCCGGCGATGCGGCGGCAGGGCGGCGGCTCCATCATCACGGTCGCCTCGCAGCTGGCGCGGGCCGGCGGCCGGGGCAACAGCGCCTATATCGCCGCCAAGGGCGCCATTCTCAGCCTGACCCGCACCATGGCGCTGGATTTCGCCGCCGAGGGCATCCGGGTGAACGCCATCCTGCCCGGCGCCATCGAGACGCCGATGCTGGCCCGCAGCTTCGCCCGCCACCCGGACCCGGCGGTGCCGCGCGCGGCCTCCATCGCGCGGCATCCGCTGGGGCGGCTCGGGCGGCCGGAGGAAGTGGCGGAGGCGGCGCTCTTTCTCGCCGGGGAAGGCAGCAGCTTCACGACGGGGAGTGAGATCCTCGTCGATGGCGGGTGGCTCGCAGGGTAGGAGAAGAAGGCAAGAAATTAAGAGAAGACCGGGGGGACAGGGTCCCCCCATATTTTTCCTTTGGGGACCCCGCCTTCAGCTTGTCCGCTTGCCGCGCAGCACACCCTGGCCCAGCCGCGTCAGGGCGGCGCGCAGCTCAGGGTCCGCGATGCCCTCCAGCCGGGCGGCGGTGGCGGGGGGCAGGGCAACCGGGGCCGGTTTGGCGGGGCGGCGGGCGGGGCTGGGCATGCGGATCTGCACCAGGCGGATCCGCTGCACCAGCTTCTGGCCCAGCGCGGTATTGATCTTCGCCACCAGCTGCGGTTCCAGATATTGCAGTTCCATCGCCATGGGGCCGGAACAGCCCAGCGTCAGCGTGCCGGCGGAAAATTTCTGCGGCAGGCTCTGAGCCGCCAGCACCGGGCCGACAATCTCCGCCCAGTCGGAGATCAGATGCGCCGCCGCCGGGCTGCGCTTGCGGAAAATCGGCCGCGTCAGCTGCGGCAGCACCGCCCCCACCGGGCGCAGGCCCCGATCCACCCGCCAGCCGGCTTCCGCGGCGGAAGGGCCTGAGACAGGAGAGCCTGAGATGGGGGGGCTTGATCCGCGGCGCGCTTCGTCCTCTTCCTGCATCCGTGCTGTCCCCCGCTCCCCTGCCCAGGGCCCAGGCCCTGCTCGAATGGTATGATCGCCACCGCCGCGCCCTGCCCTGGCGCGAAGCGGTGCGCGATCCCTACCGCATCTGGCTCTCGGAAGTCATGCTGCAGCAGACGACCGTGGCCGCCGTGACGCCGCGCTGGCGCCGCTTCCTGGAACGCTTCCCGAGCGTGCAGGCCCTCGCCGCCGCCCCCTGGGCGGAGGTGGCGGAGGAATGGGCCGGGCTGGGCTATTACGCCCGCGCCCGCAACCTGCATGCCTGCGCCCAGGCGGTGGCGGCGCGCGGCGGCTTCCCCGATACGGTGGAGGGGCTGCGCGCCCTGCCTGGCATCGGCGCCTATACCGCCGCCGCCGTGGGCGCCATCGCCTTCGGCCGCGCCGTGGTGCCGCTGGATGGCAATGTGGAGCGCGTCACCGCCCGCCTCGCCGCCATCGAGGAGCCGCTGCCCGGCGCCCGGCCGCGCCTCGCCGCCCTGGCGCAGCGCTGGATGGAGCAGGCGGAGGCCGCCGCCCGCCCCGCCGATTTCGTCCAGGCGCTGTTCGACCTCGGCGCCACGATCTGCACCCCGCGCAGCCCGGCCTGTGCCCTCTGCCCCTGGCAGGCGGGCTGCGCCGGGCGCCGCGCCGGGCTGGCCGAGAGCCTGCCACGCAAGGCGCCGAAGCGCGCCCGCCCGGTGAAATACGGCGTGCATTTCCTGCTGGCCGACGCGGCGGGGCGGCTGCTGCTGGAGCGGCGGCCGCCCTCCGGCCTGCTGGGCGGCATGCTCGGCCTGCCCGGCACCCCCTGGCGCGAGGCGCCGTGGACGGAGGCCGAGGCCCTGGCCCATGCCCCGGCCCTGCTGCCGGCCTCCGCCTCCTGGGCTGCCGCCTCCGGCGAGGCGCGGCACGGCTTCACCCATTTCGAGCTGCGCCTGACGCTGCGCCTCGCCCGCGCACCGGAGGGGCTGAACACGGCGGGGGAATGGCTCTCGCCGGAGGCCGCCGCCGCCGCTCTGCCGGGAGCGATGCAGAAGCTTCTGGCGCTGGCAGGCGGGATGCTGGCAGGCGGGGTGCTTGCCGGCGGGGCGGGCGCCGTGGCAAGCCCCACCCTGGCGCCCTCCCCCCGGAAGGCGTCCGGAAAACGAAATACGGGACGCCCCGCATGATGCACCTGACCGCCACCCGCGCCCGCCCGGCCCTGGCCTTCGCCGGCCTCGCCCTGCTGGGCTCCGCCGCCATGGCCGCCGCCGCGCAGATCACCGTGCCGATGTGGCCGGTGCCCGCCACGCTGCAATCGCTGGTGGTGCTGCTGATCGGCGCGCTGGGCGGCCCGGCGCTCGGCGCCGCCGCGCTGATCGCCTATGTGGTTGAGGGCGCCATGGGCCTGCCGGTCTTCGCCGGTGGCGCCGCCGGCCCCGCCGCGCTGATGGGCCCCACCGCCGGCTATCTGCTGGGCTTCATCCTCTCCGCCTGGCTGGCCGGCTTCACCCCGCGCAGCGGCCTGCTGCGCCAGGGCGCCACGCTGCTCGGCGCGCATCTCGCCATGTTCATCCCCGGCGTGCTGTGGCTGGCCACCGTCACCGGCCTGGAAAAGGCGCTGATGGCCGGCTTCGTGCTGTTCATCCCCGGCACGCTGGTGAAGACCGCCCTGGCACTGGCCACGCTGCGCGCCGTCCGCCGCGGCTGAGAGCCAGCAGCCGGCGGGGTCCCCAAAGGAAAATATCGGGGGACCCCACCCCACCGGCCGAGGGGTCTCTCTGGGGAGGCAGAGCCTCCCCAGAGAACAAAAGCTCTGTCTGGGGCGGCGGCGGCGCCCCGCAACGTCACCGATCCGCCGCCAAAGCGTCATCCCCCCGCAATGGCCCGCATGGCACCCGGCTGCCATGCACCAGGATCCTGACACGGCGCGCAAGCAGCTTGGCGATGCGCCCTTCATCGACCCCAGCGCCCGCGTGCGCGACTGCACCTTTGGCCGCTTCAACGAGGTCGGGGCCCGCACCCGCATGGCCGAGTGCAGCATGGGCGACTACGCCTATGTCGTGAACGATGCCGACATCATCTACACGACGATCGGCCCCTTCTGCTCCATCGCCGCGCAGGTGCGCATCAACCCCGGCAACCACCCGCTGGAGCGCGTGGCGCTGAACCACTTCACCTATCGCGCCAGCGCCTATGGCCTGGGCGCGGACGAGGCCGGGTTCTTCGATTGGCGCCGGGCGAAGCCGGTGGTGCTCGGGCCGGATGTCTGGGTGGGGCATGGCGCCATCATCCTGCCCGGCGTCACCGTGGGCACGGGGGCAGCCATCGGCGCCGGCGCGGTGGTGACGAAGGATGTGCCGGATTTCGCCATCGCCGTCGGCAACCCCGCCCGCGTGCTGCGCCACCGCTTCCCGCCCGAGATCCAGGCGGCGCTGAAGCGCATCGCCTGGTGGAGGTGGAGCGATGACCGCCTGCGCGTCGCACTGGAAGAAATCCGCACCCTCCCGGCGGAAGAGTTCTGCCGGCGCCACGACCCGGTCTAGGCTGCCCCCCGAATCACCGGAACGGGGGAAACACGCCAATGCTCCGCAGCATCCTTCTCGCGCTGGACGACACGCCCGGCGCCGCCACCGCACGGGATGTCGCCATCGCCCTCGCCCGGTGCAGCGGCGCGCGGCTGACCGCCGCCAGCGTGCTCGACCTGCCGCACACGCGGGACGCGGTGGAGGCGGTGCCGCCCGGGGCCTCCGCCTTCCTGGAGCGCCGCAACGAGGCCCTGGCCCGCCGGGCGGAGGAAGAGGCGGGCGCCGCCCTGGCCGCCTTCATCGCCGCCGCCGGGGACCTGCCCTTCGCCACGCTGCGCCTGGAGGACGCGCCGGAGCCCGCCCTGCAGAAGGCCGGCGCGCGGCACGACCTGCTGGTGATCGGCCGCGACAGCACGCTGGGGCAGGAGGCGAATGAGGACGGCCTGGCCCCGGTGATCGAGCACCTGCTGCACCGTGGCGCGCGGCCGCTGCTCGTCGTCCCGCCGCGGGCGGAGATGGCGGACCACGACCCGGATGGCCCGGTGCTGGTGGGCTATGACGGCTCCCTGCCCGCCATGCGGGCGCTCCAGCTTTTCGCCCTGCTGCGCCCGGCGGGCGAGGCGCCGGTGACGGTCTTCACCAGCGATGAGGACCGCCCCCACGCCCAGGCCCTGGCCGGGGAAGCCGCCGAGTATCTGCGCGGCCACGGGCTGGCGGCCACGCCGCTCGGCGTCGCCGGGGAGCGCCCGGCGGATCTGCTGCTGGCCGAGGCCGCCTCCGCCCGCCCGCGCCTCGTGGTGATGGGGGCCTATGAAACCTCGGGCCTGCGGAGCTTCCTCCTGGGCTCGGCCACCCGCAAGCTGCTGCGGGAACTGGCCTGCCCGGTGTTTGTGCATCGGTAGGATTCAGGAAAGACGTTCTTTTTTTGAAAAAAAGAACCAAAAAACTTTTTTCAGTGCGGCGTCCCGCTGTGCCGGGAGACGGCGGCAGCCTGAAAGAAAGTCTTTTTGCTTCTTTTTCTTCAGAAAAAGAAGGTCTCTTGCCTAGCCCTGTGGAATTTCCACCGCCAGCACGCTGCCGCTCTCGCTCTCGGTGATGAGCAGGGTGGTGCCATCGGGCGCGAAGCAGCAATTGGTCGGCAGGCGGCCGAAGTCGCGGCAGTCGATGGCGAAGACGGGCACGCCGTGCTCATCCGCGCCCCAGACCATGCCATGGCCGGGATTGGCGGCGAAAAGGCGCCCGCGCCGGTCGAAGGCCATGCCATCCGGCCCCATCATGCCGCCGGGCAGGCGCAGGAAGCATTGCGCCTTGCCCACGAAGCCATCCTCGCGCAGGGCGAAGCGCCAGATGTCGCAGGAGCGCGTCATGGCCACATAGGCATGGCTGCCGGCGGGGTTCACCGCCACGCCGTTCGGGCTGGGGGCATTGGCCAGCAGCTTCTCCACCCGGCCATCGGGCCAGAGGCGCCACAGCCGCCCGCTCGGGTCCTGGAGGCCGGTCTGGCCCTGGTCGGTGAAGAGCACCTGCCCGCCCGGGCCGGTGGTGACATCGTTCAGGCCCTTGAAGCCCTCGCCCTGCACCGTCTCCAGCAGCGGGGCGATGCTGCCGGTGGCGGGGTCCAGGCTGAGCAGGCCGTGGCGGTGGTCGGCCAGCAGCAGGCTGCCGGCGCTGCCCAGGGCCAGGCCGTTCGGCCAGCCATCATACTCGGCCACCGCCTCCCACACCCGCTGGCCGACGCGGAAGATGCGGCCAAAGGGAATATCCACCACCATCAGGTTGCCGGCCTCGTCGAAGCACGGGCCTTCCAGGAAGCTGTGCAGCAGGGCACCGCCCCGGTTGGCATCCGCCCAGGCGGAGCGGCGGGGCTGGCGGTGGGTGTCGGGCAGCCGGCTGAGCAGCTTCGGGGTGAGGGCGCGGGGTGCAGGGAACCACATGGCCGCGCAAGCTGCCCCCGCGCGTCGCCACGCGCAAGAAGCTGCCCGCGCGTGACGGCGCGCAAGAAGCTGCCATGCGCCGCCACGCGCAAGAAGCTGCCCGCGCGTGGCGGCGCGCGAGAAGCCGCCATGCGTGGCGGCGCGCAAGTGGGTGAGCCACTCCAGTGTGATGAGGCCCTGCCCCTTCCCCTCCCCGGATTCCTGACCAATGATACGGGGCGGGAAATAATGCGGGGAGCGGACTCCAATGGCGAAATTCGGCCTCAGTCAGCCGGTGCGGCGCATCGAGGACCCACGCCTGCTGAAGGGCGCGGGGCGCTACACCGACGATATCGCGGCGCCCGGGCAGGTGCATGGCTATGTGCTGCGCAGCCCGCACGCCCATGCGCGCCTCCTCTCGATCGACACGGCGGCGGCGCTCGCCCTGCCCGGCGTGCACGCGGTGCTGACCGGGCAGGACTGGCTGGCCGAGGGGCTGGGCGAGATCCCCTGTGCCATCCCGCTGAAGAACCGCGATGGCAGCCCGCGCGCCAATACGCCGCGCTACGGCCTGGCGGTGGAACGCGTCCGCCATGTGGGCGACCCGGTGGCCTTCATCGTCGCCGACAGCCTGGCCATCGCGCGGGATGCGGCGGAGGCGGTGCTGGTCGATTACGACGTGCTGCCGGCCTGCACCGACCTCGCCACCGCCATGGAGCCGGGCCAGCCCCAGGTGTGGGAGGGCGCGCCCAACAACACCTGCTTCGACTGGGAGACCGGCGACAGGGCGGCGACCGAGGCGCTCTTCGCCCAGGCCGCGCATGTGACGCGGCTGACGGTGGTGAACAACCGCATCGTCGTCGCCAGCATGGAGGGCCGCGCGGCGCTCGCCGAATATGACGCGACCTCGGGGAAATTCACCCTCCATGCCGGCACGCAGGGCTCCTGGCTGGTGAAGAACCTGCTGGCCAATGCCGTCTTCCACCTGCCGCCGGAGAAGTTCCGCGTCGTCACCCCCGATGTCGGCGGCGGCTTCGGCATGAAGCTCTATCTCTACGCCGAATACGCGCTGTGCTGCTGGGCGGCGCGCAAGCTGGGCCGCCCGGTGAAATGGACCTCCGAGCGGATGGAGGCCTTCCAGTCCGACACCCAGGGCCGCGCCAACATCACCCTGGGCGAGCTGGCGCTGGATGCGGAGGGCAAGTTCCTCGCCCTGCGCACGCGCAACATCGCCGATATGGGCGGCTATCTCTCCACCTTCGCGCCCTTCATCCCGACCGGCGCGGGCACCAAGGTGCTGGCCAGCGTCTATGGCTTCCGGGCGATCTACGCCAATGTCCTCGGCGTGCTGACGCACACCGTGCCGGTGGATGCCTATCGCGGCGCCGGCCGGCCGGAGAGCAACTATCTGGTCGAGCGGCTGATCGACGCCGCCGCGCAGGAGACGGGCATCGACCGCATCGCGCTGCGCCGCCGCAACATGGTGCCGCCCTCGGCCATGCCGCACCGCACGCCGGTCGGCCAGAACTACGATTCGGGCGATTTCGCCACCGTGCTCGATGCCGCGCTGGCGAAGGCGGACTGGGCCGGCTTCGCCGCCCGCCGCGCCGCCTCCGAGGCCGCCGGCAGGCGCCGCGGCATCGGCATGGCCTATTACCTGGAGGCCACCGGCGGCGATGCCTCGGAGCGCGCCGAGCTCCGCTTCGCCGCCGATGGCATGGTGGAGGTGCTGGTGGGCACCCAGTCCACCGGCCAGGGGCATGAGACGGCCTATGCCATGATCACCAGCCACCAGCTTGGCATCCCGATCGAGAAGATCCGCGTGGTGCAGGGCGATTCCGACGCGATCCCGACCGGTGGCGGCACCGGCGGCGCGCGCAGCCTCTATTCCGAGGGCACCGCGCTGCTCGCCACCGCCGCCACGGTGATCGAGAAGGGCAAGCAGGCTGCCGGCGAGGCGCTGGAGGCCGCGCCCGCGGATATCGAGTTCACCGCCGGGCGCTTCAGCATCGCCGGGACGGATCGCGGCATCGGCATCCTGGAACTCGCCATGACGCAGCGCGCCCGCGCCGCGCGGGGCGAGGCGGCCACGCAGCTCGATGCCGCCGAGGTCGCCGCCATCCCGGCCCACACCTTCCCCAATGGCTGCCACATCGCCGAGGTGGAGGTGGACCCGGAGACCGGCCATGTCAGCGCCAGCCGCTACATCGTGGTCGATGATGTGGGCCACGCGCTGAACCCGCTGATCGTGCGCGGGCAGGTGCATGGCGGCGTGGCGCAGGGCTATGGCCAGGCGCTGATGGAGCGCACCGCCTATGACCCCGAGACCGGGCAGCTCCTCTCCGCCAGCCTGAACGACTACGCCCTGCCCCGCGCCGCCGACCTGCCGGAGATCGAGGTGGAGCTGATGGAAATCCCCTGCGAGACCAACCCGCTCGGGGTGAAGGGCGCGGGCGAGGCAGGGGCCGTCGGCTCGCCGCCGGCCCTGATCAACGCCGTGATCGATGCCCTGCGCGCGCATGGCGTGACGCATATCGACATGCCCGCCACCCCGGAAACCATCTGGCGCGCCCTGCTGCCGGGCAGCGGCGCCACAGCCGCCCCGTCCAGAACCCTGACCCCCATCCCCGCCTGATTCTTCTTTCAGGCTGCCGCCATCCCGTGGAACAGCGGGACTTCTTTCAGGCTGCCGCCGTCCCGTGGAGCAGCGGGACGCGGCATTGGGGCCAGCCGGAACGTGGGGGGCTGTATGGCCCCTCCTGTTCCGGCCACTGAAAAATCAGCGGAAGGTGAGTTCGCTGGTGGTGCAGAGGTTGATGTTGCGGCGCTCCTCGGCGCGGCCATTGCCCCAGACAATGCGGATGTCATAGGCGCAGGGGCCTTCCGGCAGGCGGATGAACATCCGGTCGCCGGCTTCCACCACCTCCTCGCCCAGGCGGTCCTCGCCCCAGTCGTCATTCGTGGTGGGGGAGGCGTAGAGCTCGCGGATGGGACGGGTGCCCTCATTCACCAGATCAAAGCTCGGGTCGCCCTGCGGGGCGGTGCGGCGGCCATCGCTGCCCTCGGCCAGGGTGCCGGTGCGGGCGGGGGTGCCGATCACCACATCGCGGTCGCGGCAGGTGTCGATGTCGCGCTTTTCCTCCGTCAGCCCGTCGGCGAAGACGAGGCGCAGATCCGTGCGGCAGCCGCCGCGCGGCGGCATGCGCACCGCCGTTTCGCCGCCCTCGGCCAGGCCATCCGGGCCCAGGCGGTTCTCGCCCCAGGCGCGCGCGCGCACGGGCGAGGCATAGAGGCGCTCGATCGCCCTTCCGCTGAGATTGCGCAGGTTGAAGGAACCATCCATGTCGGCCGGGGCCGGCTGCGCCAGGGCGGGCGCGACCAGGACGGGCGCAACCAGGGCGGGGGTGGCCAGCAGGAAGGCGGCAAGGGCGGAAGTAACCAGGGCGGGGGGGATCCGCATGCGGAGACTCCTCACGGAAAGCGCACCGCCGGGCGGGCGCAGAGATCGACACCGCGCTGTTCCTGGGCGGCGCCATCGGCATAGACGACCTTCACGTCGTAAATGCAGCCGCCCGGGGGCAACGGAAAGGCAAGGCTGCCGCCGCCCCGCAGGGGGCGGCCGGCCAGCAGGTCCTGCCCCCAGTCCGGCTGCCCGGCGGGGGAGATGAAGAGGTAGGAGACGGGGCGGCGGTCCCGGTTCTCCAGCCGCAGTTCAGGGGCGGCGGGCGGCTTGGGCGGCGGCAGCGGGCCGAGGAAGACCTGGCGCAGGGCGCAGGTATCGGCGCCGCGCATGTCCTGCACCGCGCCATCGCGGAACACCACGCGGATGTCCTGGAGGCAGCCGCCGCGCGGGTCCAGCCGCACGCGGTGGAGGGCGCCGGGCGGCACGAACTGGCTGCCCAGCCGGTCATGCCCCCAGTCCGGCGCGGCAGCGGGGTTGACGAAAAGCTGCTCCACCGGGCGGGGCGTGTTGTTGACGAGGTCGAAGGAAGGGTCAGGCAGGCGCGGCTGGGCCAGGGCCGGGCCGGCCAGCAGGCCCCAGAACAGAATGGCGGAATACCGGGTCTTCACGGTGGATGCTCCCTTCAACCGGAGGCTGAACGGCGCAGGCATGGCCGGGTTGCCTGCCGCTGTCCACCCGGCGGGCGATCAAGGTTTCGCTCGCTGGGGAGGCTCTGCCTCCCCAAACCCGTTTTTTGTTCTCTGGGGAGGCTCCGCCTCCCCAGACCCCTCAGCCGAGGTGGCACGGCCACCCCAAACCTTCCCTTGGGGCCCCCGCGATCTGATGGCGGGGTCCGGGGGGACCCTGTCCCCCCGGCGGGGTGCGGGGCAGCGCCCCGCATTCTTTCATGCTTATTTTAAGCCACCCACGCCTCGCCCTCGCGCCGGGCCGCGCCTTCCACCCCCAGCTTGACGAGGTGGGCGAGCAGGCTGCGCCCCGCCGCCGGGACGAGCCGCGGATCGAGCGCGCCATAGACCGCCGGCACCAGCCCCGCCGCCGTGGCCCGCCCGGCGGCGCGCAGCGCGGCCAGGACCTTGGCCTCACGCTCTCTCCGGTGGGCCAGCAGGGCGCGGGTGAAGGCGGCCGGTTCCTCCACCGGGGCGCCGTGGCCTGGCAGGAACAGCCCTTCCGGCCGGGCCGCCAGCCGCTCCAGCCCGGCCATGTAATCGGCCATGTCGCCATCCGGCGGGCTGACCACGCTGGTGGACCAGCCCATGACATGATCCGCCGAGAACAGCACCCCGCCGCCCTCCAGCGCGAAGCAGAGATGGTTGGCGCAGTGCCCGGGCGTGTGCAGGGCGGCGAGGCGCCAGCCCTCCCCTTCCACCACCGCGCCATCGGCCAGGGCGATGGCGGGGGTGAAGGCATGGTCGCCGCCTTCATCGCCGGCGCCGGGCGGCGTCTGGTGCGGGCCGAAGCCCAGGGTGGGGGCGCCGCTCACCGCCGCCAGCGCCGCCGCCCCCGGCGAATGGTCCCGGTGCGTGTGGCTGACGAGGATGTGGCTGATCCGTTCCCCCGCCAGCGCGGCCAGCAGGGCGGCGCGGTGGGCGGCCTCCTCCGGGCCGGGGTCGAGCACCGCCACCGCCCCCTCGCCGATCAGGTAGGTGTTGGTGCCGAGGAAGGTGAAAGGCCCCGGATTGCCGCAGCGGATGCGCCGCAGCCGCACCCCGCCGAAGCGGCCGAGTTCCTCCACGGCGCCGGTCTCCAGCGGGTCGTCACGGCGGAAGGGGGGGCTCATGGCGTCAATCCGGGTCCGGTGGAGGCGTGGCGCGGCGCCGGGTCGCAATCCGGCACCACGGGGGCGTCGCGCAGCGTCTGGCGGGCGAAGGCCAGGGCATCGCGCTGGGAGGCCATCCAGGCGCCCTGGTGGTCCTCCCCGGCATAGAGGCGGGCCTGCACGCGCGTGCCGGCGGCGCAGGCGGCGCGGGCCAGGGCGCGCTGCCTCTCCGGCGCCGCCTCACGGTCCGCCGCGCCGATGCCGAGGAAGACGGGCATGGGCAGGCGCAGCGAGGGATAGGCGAGATCGGCCAGCAGCGGCGCCAGCGCCGCCTCCGCCCCCGGGCGCAGCACGGCCTGGGGCGGCGCCCCCGCCCCCAGCCCGGCCATGCGCAGCTGCGTCGCCAGCGTGCCCATGCAGGCGGTGGCGGCGGATTCGGCCAGCGGCAGGGCCAGCGGGGTGAAGAGGCGCTCCGGCGCCAGCCCGCGCCGCTGCCCCCGCGCCCCCTGCACGAGGTAGAAGAGCTGGGAGAGATCAGCCTCCGCCGCGGCATCCCCGGCCGGGGCTGGTGCGGGTGCTGGCGCCGGGGCGCCAGTGGCCAGCACCGCCTTCACCGCGAGTTCGGGCGCATAGGCCGGGGCCAGCGCGCCCGCCGCCAGCGCCGCCGCCCCGCCCTGGGACTGCCCGCCGATCACCACCTGGTTGGCGATGCCGAAATCCTCGCCGATGACGGCGCGCGCCGCGTCCAGCAGGCTCTGCGCCTCCGCCCGGCGGTCGAGATAGGCGGTGCGGCCGGGGGTGCCGAGCCCCTCGAAATCGCTGACGACGATGGCGAAGCCGGCCTCCAGCCAGGCGCCGAGATAGCGCTCGGCGCGCGGGCTGGCGCCGGTCCAGGAGGGGGCGCAGGCATCGCCCACCCCCACCACGGCATGGCCCCAGGCGAGCAGCGGCCAGCCCCCCGCCGGCGGCGCGCGCGGCGGCAGGAAGAGCAGGCCGGAGACGGCGATGGGCCGCCCGTCCAGCCCGCTGCGGCTGCTGTAGAGAATGCGCCGCTGCGACCCCGCCTGGGCGATGCCCTTTTCCTGCGGCAGCGGCTCGGTGCGCAGCAGGTGGCCGGGCGGGCCGTCCAGCGCCGCCTCCCAGTGGTAGAAGGGGGAGATGCCGGGCTCCGCCGCCGCCTCGCCAGGGGCCGGGCCGGTGGTGCAGGCGGCCAGGCAGAGAGCCAGCAGGGGCATGGCCCAGTGCCACCCCCGCGGCCTGTCGGGCCCGCCCGCACCCTGCCTTTCCCCTGCCGCCATGCGCCGGGCTCTCCCCAGATTCTGCCCGGTATTGGGGCAGGATGCGCGGGGCTTGTCCATCAGGCCCGGGTTGAATGATCAGCCGGGGTTCTTGCGCGCCGGGAGGTCCCTGGAGCGGCCCCCCCCTGGAGCGGCCCCCCTGGAGCGGCTCATCGAGAGGGCGATGCCGCCGCCGATCAGCGCCAGCCCCGCCGCGTGGAAGAGTTGCAGCCGCTCGCCCAGGAACAGCACGGCGAGGCCGCTGCCGAAGAGCGGCATGAGGTGGATGAACTGCCCCGCCCGCGCCGCGCCGATCAGCTCCACCCCGCGGTTGAAGAAAAGATAGGCGAGCAGCGAGGGAAACACCGCCAGATAGCCCAGCGCCAGCAGCGCGCCGGGGGCAGGCATGGGGTGGCTGCCCTCCAGCGCGTAGCCCAGCGCCAGCGGCGGCAGGCTGAGGGCGATGCTGGCGGTGAGGAAGCTCAGCGGGTGCAGGCGCGGGCGCAGCCGCAGGCAGGTGGAATAGACGGCATAGGAAAGGACGGCGCCGAGCACCCAGAGATCACCGGGATGCAGGCTGAGGCGCAGCAGATCCTCCAGCGAACCGTGGCAGGCGATGGCGGCGACGCCGGCGATGGAGAAGGCCACCCCCAGCATCTGCCGCGCCCCTGGCCGCTCCCCGAAGAGGAGGAAGGCGCAGAGCAGGATGGCGACGGGGATGACGGATTGCAGCAGCAGCCCGTTGATGGCCGTGGTGCTGCGCAGCCCCTGGTAGACCAGCACGCTGAAGCTGGCGACGCCGAGCAGGGCGAGCAGCAGCAGCCGCCCCGGATGGGCGCGCAGCACCGGCCCGTCCCGCCGCAGATGCGGCCAGGCGAAGGGCAGCAGCACCGCCAGCGCCACCACCCAACGCCAGAAAGCGAGGAAGAAGGGCGAGGCCGTGCCATTCAGCGCGCGGCCAAGGACGAAATTGCCCGACCAGAACAGCGCCGCGAGGCAGAGCAGCAGGGTGGGCGCCTGCCAGAGCCGCCCGGCGAGAGAGGAAGAGGCGGCTCGGGTCTGGCTGGCCATGCGGGTCCTCGCGTGTTGCACCGCAACAGACCTAACGCAGCCGCCCCCGCTCTCCAACCCGGCGGCCGGATTGAGGGGGCTTTGCCCCCTCAAACTCCCCCAGCAGGGGACGGGGTCCCCTGCACCCGCCTTCAGAAAGGGTTTCCAAAGGCCTCAGGCCTTTGGTGGGGAGAGTTTGAGAGGGGCAAAGCCCCTCTCAAGAGCGCGCACCCAGGGTCAGGCGGTGGCGAGCAGCGCCACGCCGAGGGAGATCAGCCCGATGGCGGCGATCTTCTGCGCGCCCAGTGCCTCGCCGAAGAGAAAATGCCCGATCAGCGCGATGACGACATAGGAGGCGGCGGTGCAGGGCAGCGCCACGCTCATCGGGATTTTCCGAAGCGCAACGATGTAGAGCATGGCCGCGCCGCCATAGAAGCCGAGGCCGATGATGGTCTGCCAGCGGAAGAGCTGGGCGAGGAAGCCGCCCTCCCCCAGCGTGCCCGCCTTCAGCAGCACCTGCCCGACCAGGGAGGCGGAGATGGCCACCGCCAGCACCAGCCAGTGCAGCATCACGCCGCGTCCCGCGCGCGGATGACATCGCGCACCACGCCCTGGGGCTTGCCATTGGCCGAGAGGAAGGCGCGGCCGAGATACTCGCCCATCACGCCGAGGACGAAGAACTGCGCGGCGGCCACCAGCAGTTCCACCGTCATCACCGAGGCCCAGCCGGAGGGGGTTTCCTTCGTCAGCGCCTCGATGATGGTGAAGACGGCGCCCAGCATGCCGAGCACGCCCATGCCGAGGCCGACGAACATGGCCAGCCGCAGCGGCATCAGCGAGAAATTGGTGGCGAGGTTCAGCCAGAGGCGGATCAGCCGGCGCAGCGTGTAGTTGCTGCGGCCCTGGGCGCGGGCCAGGTGCATCACCTCGATACTGTCGATGCGCTGCGTCACCTGCACGATGATGCCATCGATATAGGGGTAGGGGCCGGCGTATTTCGTCACCTCCCGCACCACCAGCGCCGACATGCAGCGGAAGGAGGACAGGTAGAGCCCCTTCGGCTTGTCCATCAGCTGGTCCGCCACCCAGTTGGCGAAGCGCGAGCCGAGGTTGCGCCAGCCCTCATGCTCCTTGCGGGCATAGCGGGTATAGACCACGTCCCAGCCGCCGAGGCGGGCATGGTCGTAGAGCTTCACCACCTCCTCGGGCGGGTTCTGGAGGTCGTCATCCATGGTGATGACATAGTCGCCGCGGGCATGGCGCAGCCCGGTCATGACCGCGTTGTGCTCGCCGAAATTGCGCGCATGCTCGACATAGGTGAGCGGCACGCGGGCGCTGGCGGCGAGGGCGCGGCAGACATCGCCGGAATTGTCCGGGCTACCGTCATTGACCAGCACGATCTCCAGCCCGCCCTCCGGCGCCAGGGCGGAGAGCGCCTCGACCAGCAGCCCGACCGTCTCCGCCCCGCGATAGACCGGCACGACGATGGAGAGGCCGACGCGACGGGAGGCGGAACCCTCGGCGGCGGCGGGAAGCGGGTGGGCGAGGCTCATGCGCGTCGGCTTTCCGGTCGGGGGGGGGGAAGGAGATCAGGCTCAGGCGGGCCGGCGCGCGGTGAGCAGCACGGACCCGCCGGCCGGGTAGCGCAGGCCGAGGCGGGCCAGCGCGGCTTCCGCCACCGTGGCCGCGTGCAGCGTGGCATCCAGCCAGGGCGGAAATGGGGCGACATCGCTGGCATCGGCCTCGCCGCGCGCCAGGATCTTGCGCTGCACGATCATCAGCGGCAGCAGCAGGGCATTCCAGTAGCGCGCCGTGACGGCCTCAAACCCCGCCGCGCGCAGCAGCGCCACGGCCTGCGGCGCGGTGTAGCGGCGGGCATTGTGCACGCGCCGGTCATGCGCCGAGGCCAGCCAGGAAAAGGCCGGCAGGTTCAGCACCAGCAGCCCGCCCGGCGCCAGCACGCGGCGCATCTCGGCCAGGGCGGCCGCCTCCGCCACCGCCGCGTGGCACAGCACATCCAGGCTGGTGAGGGCGGCGAAGGCGCCATCGGCGAAGGGCAGGCGCGCGGCATCGCCGGCGGCGATGGCGGCGCCGGACTTGGCGGCGGCGCGGGCGGCGGCAGCGGGGTTGTATTCCAGCCCGGCCAGGGCCTGCCCCGGAAAGGCGGCGGCCAGGTGGCGCAGCAGCCCGCCCGTGCCGCAGCCGACATCCAGCCAGGGGCCGGGCGGCGGGGCCTGGCCGCGCAGCGCCGCGGCGGCGCGGGACCGCAGGGCGCGGTACCACCACATGCCATCCTCGGCGCGGTCCATCAGGGCGTATTCGTCGGCGTCCACGCGATCCTTGTGGCAGCGCCGGACCGGCGCGGCAATGGTCCGCCCGGCCCGGAAGCACCGCCCCGGCCGCGATTTCCACGCCCCGCCCGCTATGCGGGAGCGCGTGGCGGCGGTATCGCGTGAGAGGCGGAATCGCCACCGGGAAGAGCCCGGAAGGGTCCCGGGTGGTCCCGGGCGCAGGGCCCTGGCGCAGGGAAGGAAGCAGGATGGCCTACGAGGAGTATCTCGGCCGCACCGAGAGCCGGGAAGACCGGATGGACCCCCGCCTCGCCGAAGGCATGGCCGCCACCCTCGGCCAGCCCCTGCCCCCGCCCGGGGAGGATCTGCCGCCGCTCTGGCACTGGATGCTGTTCCAGGACTGGCGCCCGGCCGGGGGGCTGGGGCCGGATGGCCACCCGCAGCGCGGCGGCTTCCTGCCGCCGGTGCACCATCTGGAGCGCCGCATGTGGGCAGGCGGGCGCCTCACCTTCCAGGGGGGCTTGCGCGTGGGCGACACGCTGCGCCGCACCAGCACCATCCTGCGCATCGACCAGAAGGCAGGCGGCAGCGGGGAACTGGTTTTCGTCACCGTCCGCCACGCGCTGGAAGGCCCGCGCGGCCCGGTGCTGGAGGAGGAGCACGACATCGTCTACCGCGGCACCGGCGGCGCCGCCCTGCGCGAGGCCCCCGCCGCGCCGGACTGGCTGGAGGCCCGCCGCGCCACGGTGCTGCCGGATGCGGTGGCGCTGTTCCGCTACTCCGCCCTCACCGGCAACGGGCACCGCATCCATTACGACCACCCCTATGTCACCGGGGTGGAGGGCTACCCCGGCCTCGTGGTGCACGGGCCGCTCCAGGCCACCTGGCTGGCGGCGCATGCCCTGGCCCTGGCGCGGGAGGAGAGAGGGCCGGGCGCGCGGCTGGCGCGCTTCGCCTTCCGCGGCCTGCGCGCGGCGATCGCCGGCCGGCCGCTCACCCTGCTCGGCCAGTGGGAGAAGAAGGGGGAGAAGAAGGGGGGGACAGGGGCGCGGCTGCGGCTGGAGACGCGCGACGATACCGGCGCCACCTGCCAGGCCGCGGAGGCCGACCTTGCCTGACCCCACGCCCGCCTCCCCTTCCCCTTCCTCTGTCCAGGCGGAGGCCCCGCCCTCCCCCATCCGAAAACCCCCGGCCGGGGCGGAGGCGCCACCGCCCCGGCCGCAGGCGCCTCCCCAAGCGCCTCCCCCCCGGCGGGAGGTGGTGGACAACACCGTTCTCGGCATCGGGCTGATCGCGCTCGGCTATGCCGTCATCGCCGGGGCGGATGCGGCGGTGAAATGGGCCATGCCGCAGGTCGGCCCGGCCATGGCCATGGTCTGGCGCGGCATCTTCGGCGCCCTCGCCATCCTGCTGCTGGCGCGCGGCGCACCCCTGCGGCCGGTGAATGGCCGCCTCATCCTCTGGCGCAGCCTGCTGCACTGCGTCGTCACCATTGGCTTCTACATCGCCTGGGCGCGGGCGGTGCCGCTGGCCGATACCTATGCCGTCTCCGCCGCATCGCCGCTGCTGATGACGCTGCTCGCCATCCCGCTGCTGGGGGAGGTGGTAGGCTGGCGGCGCTGGACCAGCACGGCACTCGGCTTCTGTGGCGTGCTCGTCATGCTCCAGCCCGGCGGCGCGCTGTGGCGCTGGGAGGCGGGGATGATGCTCGCCGCCACCGGGCTGATGGCGCTGACCCGCATCTGGACGCGCATCCTCTCGCGCAGCGATGGCGCCGCGACCATCGCCTTCTGGCTGCTGCTGGCGCATGTGCCGGTGGGGCTGCTGCTGCTGCCGGCCTTCCCGCCCCTGGCCTGGGTGCCCTCGCCCGGCGTGGCGCTGGCGCTGGTCGGCTTCGGCATGGCCAATGGGGTGGCGCATTTCCTCTTCGCCCGCGCCTTCGCCCTCGCCCCCGTCTCGGTGCTGGCGCCCTTCGAATACACCACCCTGGTCTGGGGCCTGCTGCTCGGCCTGCTGATCTGGGGGGATTTCCCGGCCGGCAGCACCCTGGCCGGGGCGGGCATCGTCGTCACCGCCGGGCTCTACAACCTGCACCGGGAACGGCTGCGCGCCCGCGCCGCCCGCCGGGAGGCCCGCGCATGATCCAGCGCCGGCACGACCTGAAGCGCGGCGCGCTGCTCATGCTCGCCGCCACCGCCCTCTTCGCGCTGATGAGCGCGCTGGTGAAGCTGCTCGGCAGCCGCATCCCCTTCGCCGAGCTGGTCTTCTTCCGCAACGCCTTCGCCCTGCCGGTGGTGGTGGCCATCGCGCTGCGCCGCCACGCCACGCTCTACACCCGCCGCTTCCCCGGCCATCTCGCCCGCGCCTGCACCGGCCTCTCGGCGATGAGCTGTTCCTTCTACGCCCTCACCGTGCTGCCGCTGGCCGAGCAGACGGCGCTCAGCTACTGCACGCCGCTCTTCGTCATCATCCTCTCCATCCCCTTCCTGGGGGAGCGGCCGGGGCCGCACCGCTGGGCGGCGGTGGTGGTGGGCTTCCTCGGCATCCTGGTGATCGCGCTCGGCCAGGGCGCCTTCGGCGGCGGCCACCCGGTGGCGGAGGGGGTGACGCAGGCCATGGTCACCCTCGGCTTCGCCGCCGCCGCGCTGAACGGCCTGTTCTCCGGCATGACGACGATGCTGGTGCGCCAGCTCTCCGACACCGAGGCCAGCGCCACCATCGTGCTGTGGCAGTCCCTGCTGATGAGCAGCCTCAGCTTCATCGCCCTGCCCTTCCTCTGGGTCACGCCCACGCTGGGGGAATGGCCGCTGCTGCTGGCCATCGGGCTGATCGGCGGCTTCGCCCAGGTGCTGCTGACCGAGGCCTATGCCAGCGCGCAGGTTTCCTCCCTCGGGCCTTATTCCTACACGGCGCTGATCTGGGCGATGATGATCGGCTGGCTGGTCTGGGGCGATGTCCCCACCCTCGCCATGCTGGCCGGCGCGGCGCTGATCGTGGGCGCCGGCCTCTACGTGCTGCATCACGAGATGCGGAAGAGAAAATAGTCGAAATTCTTCTTTTTCTGAAGAAAAAGATTTTCTTTCAGTTTGGCGTCCCGCCTCAGGCCACAGGCGGGACGCCAACTGAAAAAAGTTTTTTGGTTCTTTTTTCAAAAAAGAACCCTTCTGAAAAACTTACCCTCGCGCCGCATAGATATCCCGCGTGGCGGCGGCCAGCGCCCGGGCCATTTCCTCGAGCGCGGCGATCTGCTCGACGCGGCCCATGGCGCGGGCGGCTTCCTGCTCGGAGAGCAGGAGGGGGATCAGCCCGGCGATGCGGCACAGCCCGATCATCATGGCATCCCGCGCATCGGGGATGACATCGCCGAGCAGCACCTGCCGCAGGCGCTCGCGCACCGCCTCGGTGGTGCCGCCATCGGCCTTGGGGTAGCGGTGGTCGGAGAGCACCCAGAAGACGCGCCCCTTCTCCCGCCGCAGGATGCCGCGCGCCACCAGCCGCTCCAGCCAGACGGGGCGGAGCTTCGGCGCCTCCCGCATCAGCTGCTCGATCCACCAGCGGCTCGGCCGGGTGGGCTGGGTGGCGCCGATGCGGGAGAGCAGCGCATCCAGCGAGGCCTCGCCCAGCGGCGCCTCGCTCACCAGGTAAAGCTGGTCCGGGTCGGTATCCACCCGCCCGGCCAGGGCAAGCTCCATGAGCATGGCACCCGCCATGGCCAGTTCGGCGGCCGGGCCGGGCAGGCCGATCGGCCTGCCGGTGGCGTCGTCGAGGGTGAGGAGCAGGATCTCCTCCGGCATGGTGAGCGGCATGGTCCTCCCCAGGATAGGCCCGTCTCAGGTCAGGGCGAGGGCGGCGGACCAGGGGCTCATCGCGTCGCTGATGCCCGCATGGCCGTCGCCTTCACGCAGGATCAGATTGGGGCAGGCGAAGTTCACGGGCAACACGGCGTGTTCCACAATCTGCAGCCCGCCCTGCGCCTCCAGCGCCGCCAGCACCGCCGGGGGGAGGCGCCGGTCGGCCGTGGCGCCATCGGGGCCGGAGACGTCGATGCGCGGATGGTGGGCCACCTCCTCCACCGCCATGCCGAAATCCAGCGCGAAGGCGAGGCTCTGATAGACCGAGGCCAGGATGCGCCGCCCGCCCGAGGCCCCCGCCGCCAGCATCGGCCCAACCACTGGCCCAACCACTGGCCCCGCGCCGTCCGAGACGGTGACGGGGCACATATTGCACAGCGGCCGCGCCCCGGGGCGGATGGCGTTGGCGCTGCCCGGCTGCGGGTCGAACCACATCATGCCGTTGTTCATCAGCACGCCGCTGCCCGGCAGCACGACGCGGCTACCCATGGAGGAGAGCAGCGTCGTCGTCATCGCCACCATGTTGCCGGCGGCATCGACCACGGTGAGGTGGGTGGTGCAGGTCTCGGCCGGCTCGGGCGGGGTGGACTGGGGCGGGGTGGCTTCATGCGCCACGGTGCCGGCGCCGAGGCCCTCCAGCCGCTCGGCATAGGCCCGGCGCATGGCGCTGGCCAGGGCCGCGAACCAGGTGGCATCCGGCGCCGCGCCGGGGGTGGTGGCCTCCATCGCCGCCACCACCCGCGCCAGGGTGGGCGCCGCCGTCAGCCCGCCCGCGCCCTGCAGCGTGTAGCGCCCGCGCCAGGGGATGGAGAGCGCCGGCCGCACCACCGCCCGGCAGCCGCGCAGGTCGTCCAGCGACAGCCGCCCGCCCATCGCCGCCACATCCGCCGCGATGGAGGCCGCCACCTCGCCCTCATAGAAGTCCCGCCAGCCGGCGGCGCCCAGGCGCTCCAGCGTCTCCGGCAGGCGGCCAAGGCGGAAGAAGCCCGGCTTGCCCTGGTAGGGCGCGACCGGCGGCAGGCCATCCGGCAGGTAGATGCGCGCGCTCTCCGGGTAGAGGCGCAGCACCTTGGCCGAATTGGCGATCTTCAGCGTGGTGAACCAGTCCTGCGGCAGGCCGCGCCGGGCCAGGGCGATGGCCGGGGCCACGAGATCGGCCCAGGCCATGCCGCTGCCGAAGCGCTCCGCCAGCGTGCCATAGCCCGCCACGGCGGAGGGGATGACGAAGGAGAGCGGGCCGTGGATGTTGCGGTCGCCCTCCACCTCCGGCCAGGCGAAGAGGTCCTGCTTCATCCGCCCGGTCAGCGGGTAGTCCGCCGGGTCGCTGGCGGCGGGGGCGACGGGGCCGAAATCCAGCACCTCCGCCGTGGGGCTGCCCGCCCGGTGGATGACGGCGAAGCCGATGCCGCCCAGGCCGGAATTCCACGGTTCCAGCGCGGCCAGGGCCAGGGCGGTGGCGGCGGCGGCATCGGCGGCGTTGCCGCCCGCCTCCAGCACGGCCAGCCCAGCCTCGGCGGCGGCGCGGCTCTGGCTGGCCACCATGCCGCGCCGGCCGCGCGCGGCGGGCTTGGCCAGGTGCCAGTGCTGCGTGGTGAAGTCCGGCGGCGTGAAGCTGAGCGGAGAGGCGGGGGAGGCCATGGGCGCGTCCATCCTGCGGCGGGGTCGGGCGGGAAGCCTCCACCCGTTGCGGGGCGCGCGTCCATCCCCTCCCCCCTCTGCGGCCCTTCGTTGCGGAACCGACTCTCTGCCTTTGCCGCGCGGGGGGAATGTGGGTTAACTCGCCGGCAGGAAATCAGACGGGAGAAACCAATGGCCGGCATGGTGCGGATCGGCGCGCTCGACGTGGCGCAGACGCTGCGGGACTTCATCGAGGCGGAGGCCCTGCCGGGCACCGGGGTGGAGGCCGCCACCTTCTGGACGGCGCTGGAGACCATCCTGGCCGATCTGGCGCCGCGCAACGCCGCGCTGCTGGCCGAGCGCGATGCGCTACAGGCGAAGATCGACTCGTGGCACCGCGCCCACCCGGCGCGCCCGGTCGATGCCGCCGCCTACCGCGCCTTCCTGGAGGAGATCGGCTACCTCCTCCCCGACCCCGGCGCCGTCGCCGTCACCACGGCGAATGTGGACCCGGAGATCGCCAGCCTGGCCGGGCCGCAGCTCGTCGTGCCGGTGAACAACCCGCGCTACGCGCTGAATGCCGGCAATGCGCGCTGGGGCAGCCTGTATGACGCGCTCTATGGCACCGACGCCATCCCGCAGGAGGGCGATCTGGCGCCGGGCCGCGGCTTCAACCCGGCGCGCGGCGCGGCGGTGATCGCGCGCGCGCGCGCCGTGCTGGACCAGGCCGTGCCGCTGGCCGCCGGGCGCTGGGCGGAGGTCACGGGGCTGGCCGTGCGCGGCGGGGCGCTGGCCGTCACCCTCGCCGGCGGCGGCGCCGCCAGCACCACGCTGAAGGAGGCCGCGCAGTTCGCCGGCCATGCCGGCGCGGCGGAGGCGCCCACCGCCATCCTGCTGCGCAACAACGGCCTGCACCTGGAGCTGCGCATCGACCGCGCCCACCCGATCGGCAAGGAAGACCCGGCCGGCATCGCCGATCTGGTGGCCGAATCCGCCCTCTCCACCATCATGGACTGCGAGGATTCCGTGGCCGCCGTCGATGCGGCGGACAAGGTGGAGGTCTACCGCGCCTGGCTCGGCCTGATGAAGGGCGACCTGGAGGCGAAGTTCGAGAAGGATGGCCGCACCCTGACGCGCCGGCTCAACCCGGACCGCGTCTACACCGCGCCGGATGGCGGCAGCCTGACCCTGCCGGGCCGCAGCCTGATGCTGGTGCGCAATGTCGGCCACCACATGATGACGGATGCCGTGCTGCTGGACGGGCAGGAGGTGCCGGAGACCATCCTGGACGCCCTCGCCACCGTCGCCATCGCGCTGCACGACCTGCGCGGGGCGCGGCGCAACAGCCGCGCCGGCTCCGTCTACATCGTCAAGCCGAAGATGCACGGGCCGAAGGAAGTGGCCTGGGCCAATGACCTGTTCGGCCGCATCGAGGCCGCCTTCGGCCTGCCCGCCTTCACCCTGAAGATGGGCATCATGGACGAGGAGCGCCGCACCACCGTCAACCTGCGCGCCTGCATCGCCGCGGCGAAGGAGCGCGTGGCCTTCATCAACACCGGCTTCCTCGACCGCACGGGCGATGAGATCCACACCGCCATGGAAGCCGGCCCGGTGCTGCGCAAGAACGACATGAAGGGCGCGGCCTGGATCAAGGCCTATGAGGACTGGAACGTGGATACCGGCCTCGCCTGCGGCCTGCGCGGCAAGTCGCAGATCGGCAAGGGCATGTGGGCCATGCCGGACCGGATGGCGGACATGCTGGCGCAGAAGATCGGCCACCCGCGCGCCGGCGCCAACACCGCCTGGGTGCCCTCCCCCACCGCCGCGACGCTGCACGCGCTGCACTACCACGAGGTCAGCGTGGCGGCGCGCCAGGCGGAGCTGCTGGCGGGCGGCCCGCGCGCGAAGCTGGACGACATCCTGAGCATCCCGCTCTCCACCAGCAACTGGGCGCCGGCTGATGTGCAGGCGGAGCTGGACAACAACGCCCAGGGCATCCTCGGCTATGTGGTGCGCTGGGTGGACCAGGGCGTGGGCTGCTCCAAGGTGCCGGACATCAACAATATCGGCCTGATGGAGGACCGCGCGACGCTGCGCATCTCCGCCCAGCACATCGCCAACTGGCTGCGCCATGGCGTCGTCAGCCGCGCCCAGGTGGAGGAGACGCTGAAGCGCATGGCCGCCGTGGTGGACCAGCAGAATGCCGGCGACCCGGCCTATGTGCCGATGGCCCCGGGCTTCGATGGCCCGGCCTTCCAGGCCGCCTGCGACCTCGTCTTCGAGGGCGCGGCGCAGCCCAATGGCTATACCGAGTTCGTGCTGCACCGCCGCCGGCGCGAAGCCAAGGCCGCCTGAGGCAGGCAAGGGGATCTTTTTAAGATCCCCTTCTTTTTCTGAAGAATTTTTTTCAGGCTGCCGCCGTCTCCCGGCATAGCGGGACGCTGCACTGGAAAAGTTTTTTGGTTCTTTTTTTCAAAAAAGAACGCTTCTTCTCAAACCCCTGGCATCGCGTCGCTGATTTGCTTCTGCATCAGCACGAGGTCCAGCCAGCGGCCGAACTTGCACCCCACCTGGGGCATCCGCCCCACTTCCCGGAAGCCCAGCCGCTCATGCAGGCGGAGGGAGGGGGCATTCTCCGCGTCGATGGACGCGACCATGACATGCTTGCCCATCAGCGCCGCCTGCTCCAGCAGCGCGCCCACCAGCCGCGTGCCGAGGCCGCGCCCGCGGCTATCCGGGCGCAGATGGACGGAGTGCTCCACCGTGTGGCGGAAGCCGGGCCAGCAGGGCCGGAAATCGGTGAAGCTGGCGAAGCCCAGCACATCCGTCTCCGTCTCCCCCAGCGCCACCAGCACGGGGTAGCCGAGGGCGCGGCGCTGGGCGAACCAGGCGGCGCGCTGCTCCGCGCTTTCCACGCAATCCGTGTAGACGGCGGTGCTGGCGGCCACGATGCTGTTGAAGATCGCCCGCATGCCGGGCAGGTGCGCCTCGGCCGCCGGCACGATCAGCACCGGCTCGGCCAGCGCCGCGGGGGGAACTGCCGTCAGCACCGTCATGGCACCTGCCCTTGCCTGATGGGCTGCCACGCAGGGTGGTGGATCTCCGCCGCTGTGACTGCCGGGGTTGTGACAGGTGCAGCTTTACATTTTAACGATCATTTCGGAAGTGCTCGCCATCGCATGAGACGGATTCCCGCCTCTCACGGTTACGTCAACACCGCCTCCACCCGCGTGGGTTGAACGGACAGAAAAAAGAAGGGGGTGCGGGGGAATTCATTCCCCCGCCCTTTTGTTCTAATCGGGCGGCATGAAGCGCTTCTGGGACCACGCCACCGCCGCCCCCGCCGGGGATGGCCTTTTCGCCGTTCTGCTGGATGGCCGCCCGCTGCGGCTGCCGGGCAGCGGCCCGCTGCACCTGCCCCGCCTCTCCCTGGCCGAGGCCGTCGCCGCCGAATGGCAGGCCGCCGGCGGGCAGAAGGGCGGCGCCATGTCGATGGAGCAGGTGCCGCTGACCCGCGTGGTCGCCACCGCGCTGGAGCGCATCGCGCCCGACCCGCAGGCCAGCGTGGAGGCCCTGCTGAAATACGGCGAGACGGACATGCTCTGCTACCGCAGCGCCGATGAGCCGCGCCTGGCCGGGCGGCAGGCGCAGGGCTGGCAGCCCCTGCTGGACTGGGCGGCGCTGGAACTGGATGCCCCGCTGCGCTGCACCACCGGCATCATGCCCGTGGCGCAGCCAACCGATTCGCTGGCGGCGCTGCGCCGGGCGCTGTCCGCCCTCGGCCCGCTGGAACTGGCGGCGATGGGCGTGGCTATCCCGGCCCTGGGCAGCCTGGTGCTGGGCCTCGCCCTGGCGCGCGGCCGGCTGGATGCCGCCACCGCCTGCCACCTCGCCTTCCTCGACGAAGCCTTCCAGCAAGAGTTCTGGGGCGAGGATCCCGAGGCCCTGGCGCGGCGGGACGGGGTGGTGAAGGATATCGCCCTGGCCGCCCGCCTGCTGGATCTGGCGCGCGGCTGAGGCCAGGGGAAAGGACCAGGAGGAGGCGGCATGGACGCCAAGCGGGTGCGGATCCGGGGCCGGGTCCAGGGGGTCGGCTACCGGGACTGGATGGTGGCGGAGGCCAACCGGCTGGGCGTGCAGGGCTGGGTGCGCAACCGCGCCGATGGCAGCGTGGAAGCCCTGGTGGCCGGCGATGCCGCCGCCGTCGGCGCGCTGCTCACCGCCTGCCGGGCCGGGCCGCGCCTCGCCCGCGTCGAATCGATCAGCGAGGAATTCGCCGAGCCGCCCGCAGGCCCGGGCTTCCGGCGCGAGGCCACGGCATGAGCGGCGCGCCGCTCGTCAGCGCGCCCGTCATCCTCTTCGCCTTCGACCGGCCGGACTATCTGGAGCGCGTCTGCGCCGGGCTCTCGCGGCAGCGCGGCGTGGTGCTGGACCCGACCAATATCTGGCTGGTGCAGGATGGCGCCATCTCCCCGCGCACCGGGCGGCGCTACGCCCGCGATGAGGATATCGCCGCCAGCATCGCCACCTTCCGGCGGCATTTCCCGCTCGGCACCGTCCTCGCCAGCCCGCACAACCTCGGCATCGCCCGCAACATCCTGCGCGGGGAACGGCTGGTCTTTGACGAGCTGAACGCCGAGATCGGCTATTTCTTCGAGGACGACCTGGAGCCGGGGCCCTGGTATCTCTGGGCGCTGGAACGGCTGCGCGTCATCACCGCGGCCTTTCCGCGCATCGTCTATTTCGGCGCCTATGGTGACCACCGCCGCGACTATCCGGGGCCGGTGGTGAAATACATCCCGCTGGAGCACCATTGGGGCTTCGCCCTGCGCCGCGAAGGCTGGCGCCAGATGATGGACTGGCTCAGGCCCTACTACGCCCTGCTCGAAGGGCGCGACTACCGCGACCGGCCCAACGGCGCGATCCTCGAACTGTTCAGGCCGCTCAGCATCGCCTCGGAAGCCTCCTCGCAGGACGCGGCCAAGAGCATCGCCTGCCTGCATCTCGGCCTCAGCCGCGTCATGACCACCGTCAGCTTCGGCCGCTATATCGGCGAGCGCGGGCATTCCTTCTCGCCCGAGCATTTCCGCCACATGGGCTTCGACCGCATGCGCATCGCCGAAAGCGAGAGCTACGATTTTCAGGCGCTGACGGAGGCCCGGCTCAACGACATCGATGCCCACCACCGCCGCCATTACGAAAGGCTGCGGCGGGAACGGCTGGAGGACATCATCCGGGAATTCGAGGGAAAAGAGAGGTCGAATTAGAAAAGATTAAAAGGGTTCTTTTTGAAAAAAGAACCAAAAACTTTCTGTCAGTTTGGCGCCCCGCTGCCGGCAGGGCGCCAGAGTAGAAAAAATCAGCGCATCGGCGGGGCGTATTGCAGGCCGCCCTTGGTCCACAGGCTGTTGATGCCGCGCTGAATGCCCATCGGCGTGATGTTGCGCTCCCACATCTCCCCATAATGGCCCGTGGCGCGCACCACCTGCACCGCCCAGTCCGGCGCCACACCCATCATCTTGCCCAGGTCACCGCTCTTGCCCAGGAAGCGCTGCACATCCGGGTTGGTGCTGTTCGCCATGCTGTCGATGTTCTGGCTGGTGATGCCCAGTTCCTCCGCCGTCAGCAGCGCGAAATGCGTCCAGCGCACGATGTCGAACCACTTCGCATCGCCCTTGCGCACGGAAGGACCGAGCGGCTCCTTCGAGATGATCTCCGGCAGCAGGACATACTCCGAAGCCGCCGGGCCCTGGCCGGCGCGGAAGGCCGCCAGCGTCGAGGTGTCAGAGGTATAGACGTCGCAGCGCCCGGCGGCGAAGGCGCTGCGGATCTCCTCGACATTCTCGAAGGTCACCGGGTTCAGCTTCATGCTGTTGGCGCGGAAATAGTCGGTGACGTTCAGCTCCGTCGTCGAGCCCTGCTGAACGCAGACGCTGGCGCCATCCAGCTGCTTCGCCGAGGTGATGCCCATCGACTTGCGCACCATGAAGCCATTGCCATCATAGAAATTGATGCCGGCGAAGACGAAGCCCAGCGCCGCCTCGCGCGACAGCGTCCAGGTCGTGGTGCGGATCAGCACATCCACCTCGCCCGATTGCAGCGCGGGGAAGCGCTGCGGCGCGGTGGTGGGGACGAAGCGCACCTTGGACGGGTCGCCGAACACGGCGGCCGCCAGGGCACGGCAGTAATCGGCATCCAGGCCGCGGAAGATGCCCTGGCTGTCCGGCGTGGCGAAGCCGATGGTGTTGGGCGTCACGCCGCAGGCGATGCTGCCCCGGGCACGGATCGCCGCCAGCGTATCGGCGGCGGGCTGCGCCAGGGCGGGCTTGGCCTGGCCCAGGGCCAGCGCGGCCAGGCCGAGCAGGGCGGCGGAAATACGGCGCATGCGTGTCTCTCTGTCTGGTGTGGTCGGGCGGTGCGGGGAGTGTGCCGCTCCCGCCGCGGGCCCGCAAACGGGAAAGGCGGGCCACCACCCCGGGCCGGAAGACTCCGGCCCGGTGCGGCGCCCGCCCCTCAGGCGAATGGCTCGCCGCGCGCGGAAAAAAGGCGCGCGAGGCTCAGCGCATCGGGGGCGCGTACTGCAGGCCGCCCTTGGTCCACAGGTTGTTGATGCCGCGCTGCACGCCCATCGGGGTGATGCTGCGGTCCCACATCTCGGCGAAGTTGCCGACCTGGCGGACGATGTTCACAGCCCAGTCCGGCGAGAGGCCGAGCATCTTGCCCAGGTCGCCGCTCTTGCCCATGAAGCGCTGCACATCCGGGTTGTTGCTGTCGGCGAAGCTCTCGATGTTCTTGCTGGTGATGCCAAGCTCCTCCGCCGTCAGCTGCGCGAAATGCGCCCAGCGGACGATGTCGAAGAACTTGAAGTCGCCCTTGCGGACCACGGCACCCAGCGGCTCCTTCGAGATGATCTCCGGCAGCAGCAGCAGCTCGCCCGGGTTGGAGGCGGTGGCGCGGAACGAGGCCAGCGAGGAGGCGTCCGTCGTATAGGCGTCGCAGCGGCCGGCATTGAAGGCCGTGCGGATCTCCTCGACGCTCTCGATCACCACCGGGGTGAACTTCATGTTGTTGCTGCGGAAGTAGTCGGAGAGGTTCAGCTCGGTCGTGGTGCCGGGCTGGACGCAGACGGTGGCGCCGTCCAGCTGCTTGGCCGAGCTGACGTTGAGCGACTTCTTCACCAGGAAGCCCTGGCCGTCATAGAAGTTGATGCTGGCGAACTCGAAGCCCAGCGAGGCCTCGCGCGCCAGGGTCCAGGTGGTGTTGCGCACCAGCAGGTCCACCTCGCCCGACTGCAGCGCCGGGAAGCGATTCTGCGAGGTCAGGTTGACGAAGCGCACCTTGTTGGCGTCGCCCAGGATGGCGGCGGCGACGGTGCGGCAGCCATCGGCGTCCAGGCCGCGCATCACGCCCTGGCTGTCCGGCAGGCTGAAGCCGGCGGAACTGCCGGACACGCCGCACACCACGGCGCCACGGGCGCGGATGGCACCGACGGTATCGGCGGAAGCCTGCTGCGCGGAGGCAGGCGCCGCGAGACCCAGCAGGGTGGCGGCGGCGACGGCCAGCCCGCCGGCGGCCGCGAGGGCATTACGGAACATGTTGCTCTCCCTGTTTTATCGAGCCGGCGAAAACGCCGGCGGCGGAGGCAGTTTCCGGAACGAACCGGTGCCACGCAAGGCCGCATCGCCACCAGAAAGAGCACCCGGCGACAGGCCAGCCTATCCCGTGGGCAGGGACGTCCGGTTTCTGCCACTTGTTGTATCGTTGGAATAACGCAGTCGTGCGACCGGTTCGCACAGCAAAGTGATGCCAGCAACTTCCCCGCCAGCGCCAGCGCTTTCTCGCACCCGCGTCACGCCGCCGCGCCAGGGCGGCACCGCCACGCTTGCGGCCCGCCGCCGGCGGGCGCATTGCCAGGGTGGCCATCCGCGCCACATGCCGGCCCGGCCGCCCGCTCTCTCCACAACCACCGCCTCCTGGCCGCCTCCTCCCCTGGCAGCCGCCTGCCTGCCCTGCCCCACCTTGCCTGCCCCGCGGAATCCTGACCCCATGCCTGCCTGGCTTCCCCTGCTGCTCGGTTTCCTCACCGCCATCGGGCCGCTCTCCACCGACATGTACCTGCCCGCCTTCCCGGCCATCGAGCAGGGCTTCGGCGCACCGCACGGCTCGGCGGAGCTGACGCTGGCCGCCTGGTTCATGGGGCTGGCTGTCGGGCAGCTGGTGCAGGGCACGCTGGGGGACAGGCTCGGCCGCCGCCGGCCGCTCATCGCCGGGCTGCTCGTCTACCTCGCCGGCTCCATCGGCTGCGCCCTCGCCACCGATATCCAGATGCTGGCCTTCTTCCGCTTCCTCTCCGCCTTCGGTGGCTCAGCCAGCATGGTGCTGCCGCGCGCCGTGGTGCGCGACCTCGCCGATGGCCACGCCGCCGCCCGGCTGATGTCGCGCCTGATGCTCGTCATGGGCGCGGCGCCCATCCTCGCCCCCGGCCTCGGCGGGCTGATGATCCATCTCGGCGGCTGGCGGCCCATCTTCTGGTTCTCCAGCGCCTATGCGGTGCTCTCGGCCTTCCTGGTCTGGCGCCTGCTGCCCGAGACCCTGCCGCCCGAGCGCCGCCTGCGCCTCGCCCCCGGCGCGCTGCTGCTGCGCTACCTCCAGGTGCTGCGCGAACGCAGCTTCCTCACCCATGTCGCCATGGGCTGCGCCGGCATGTTCCTGATGTTCACCTATGTCGGCGGCTCGGCGGCCGTCTTCGTCGGCATGTTCGGGCTGGACCCCACCCGCTTCGGCCTGCTCTTCGGCGTCAATGCCGCGGGCTTCATCCTGGCCTCGCAGCTCAACCCGCCCCTGCTGCTCCGCCTCGGGGCACAGCGCCTCGTGCGGCTGGCCAGCCTCGTCATCCTCGCCGCCACCATCGCCCTGGCCGCCATCGCCTTCAGCGGACCCCCGCACTGGATCTGGCTGATGGGGCCCATCTTCATCGCCGTCGGCAGCTCTGCCTTCGTGCTGCCCAATGCGGCGGTGGGCGCGCTCTCCCGCCACGCCACACAGGCCGGCTCCGCCTCGGCCCTGATGGGCACGCTGCAATTCAGCATCGCCGGCACCAGCGGCATCCTGCTCAGCCACCTCGCCGATGGCTCCGCCCGGCCCATGGCCATCCTGATGCTCGCCGGCGCCATCGGCATGGTCGTCGCCGAGCGGATGCGGCCGGCGGCGCGGGAAAAGGTATAAAAAAAAGTCCGGGGGAAAGAATTCCCCCGGATTTCTATCAGGCTGCCGCGCCAGCGTGGCCACGCGGGACGCGCCACTCCACCGGAAGCACCCCGGCCCCGTGCAGCGTCCCGCTTCTCAACGGGACGGCGGCAGCCTGAAAAAAAATCATTCCCACTCGATCGTTCAAGGACCAGTTAGGTCTTTGATATAGCTTGCTTTTTTCTATCTTGTAGTGCCGGAAGCCGACGCTCGGGCCGTCAAAAAGATATGCTCTTGATTTTAAATAGAAATCGCCCCAGAATTTTTTGTCTGCTGTCGATATCTATCGAGGTCGATCAGGCTCAAAACCCCTCGATCTCGAAACGCAATAACGCTTAATCAGCTTCATCAAAGTACCGTCACGAACAGCTGACATCGCGAGCTATGGCGGCCGATGATCGGTCGGCGCCCCCCTTCACTGATCAAGAACCGTGTTGTCCGAAGATGGGCTTCATCGGCCGGGATAGGGCGGAAAGAATACCGGCATTTCACGTCGGAGTTTGGCGGCGAGCTCGTGATCTGGGAAGCGGTCGATGGCCGTCGTCCAAATTGCCAAAGCCTCAATCTTCTCGCCCCTGTTCCAGTGAGTGCCGCCGAGATTGAACATCGCCAAGTCGTAATCGGGATCCAGCGCGAGCGCCTTCTCATAGGCGTCGATGGCCTGCGCGGACTGGCCAAGATCGCCGTAGGCTGCGCCGAGCTGAAACCAGCTCATGGCGTCAGGCTGGATGCGCTCGGCCTGTTCGCGCAAGATGGGCAGGCTCTCTTCAAACCGACCGAGAAAGTTGAGGGCGGTCCCGAGACAGTAGCCGTAGTGACCGCCCGTCAGATCGTAGGCCTTCCGAAAACAGAACTCAGCCTCGGCCCAGTCCGCTTCATCTTGCGCCCAGTGCCCAAGGCGATCCCATAAAAAGGCGACTTCATCCTTGTCGTCGAGGTGCTCGATTTGGCGATCAAACTCGGCGCGGAATTCCGCGTAGGTCCAGCTAACATCCTCTCCCTCCGCTCGCAGGTACAAGGTCGCCAACAGCAGCTCGCGACGGCCACCAGATGTCTCGGGGTGGGCGCCGACGTAGCGGTGCCAGAAGCCCAGCGCTTGGCGCGCATTCTCCGTCGTTGTCCGACCGAAGCTCGCCACCAGCCGTGCGAAAAACGGCCAGATCCATGGCTCGCAGTCAGCCTGGACAAGGAGGCCATTGATCTCACGGAACGCCGCGCTCCCCTCTCCCATGTTGAAGAGCACGTTTGCTCTCCACCCTGCAACGCCTGCCGCCTTGGCGCGGGTAGGGTCGGTGAAGACGGCCTGATCCAGATGCGCGAGGGCGTGCTTCCACTCGCCGTGGCGCACGTAGAATTGGGCCAAGGCATTGTGAGCTTCAGGAAGGTGCGGGTTCAGCCGCAAGGCTTCGCGATAGTGCTCGACTGCTCGCTTCTCATCTCCGAGCCGCTCAAAGCTCGTCCCGAGGTTCTTATGGCCTTGGGATGCTAGGTCCGGCGTATTGGCGAACGCGGGATCGGCGAGAGCCGCCTCATAGGCGGCCTTGGCGTCTTCCTCCTGGCCGAGCGCCGAGAAGGCGTTGCCGATCGTGTAGTGAAGGCTCCCCCGCTCGTAGCGGCCTAGGTCGAGCTGATTCCTGAAAAACTTCACGGCGTCTTCGATCCGGGCGCGCGACCGACTTAACCCCGCCATCCCCAGGTTGACCTCAGCCATGTAAGCGGGCCCCATGGGTTCGTTGCCCACCCCGAGCACTGCTGCGAACCGATCGAAGGCCACGCTGATCACCGTGTCGGCGTCCTGATCGTAGAGGTGCGCAAGGAGTTGGCTAGCCACGGCCGGATCGTCCGGGACATGGATGTCCGGAATACCGCGCCGAACGAGGCCAGCGATGTCGCCAGGCGCCGCCCGGGTCTGCTCGATCCGACGATCGCGCGCCGCCCGCGCAGCAGATCTAGCCACAGTGGCCAGCCGATCCAGCCGCGCGTTCGTCAGCTCGTCAGTGAAATTGACGGTGAGCGATTGCTGGTGGGTCCAGTTTTTTCCCGCGTGCTCGTATTGGTGGAGAACAGTCTCCGCTGGGCAGATGCGCAGCGACGACGTCGGGATGTGATAAGCGGCGTAGAAGCTGTGCGGGTGCATCAGCAAGTAATTCAGATTCGAGCGGTTGACCTCAATGCTGAGAGAGGCATCCGCGTTGAGCGGGCGTTCGGTCCCTTTGAGCTGCACGTGGACCCTGACGTTGGTGGCCTGCTCCTGATCGACGACTTCGATCTCACAGTCCGTTCCATAGTCCTTGCGGTCGGCGCGTTGGAGGATGAAGCGACCACTCGCCGCTAGACGTGCCTGGAAGGCCGTTTCCGCCTTCTCCTCCGTGACATGATTTGCATCACGCTTCGGCAGGTCGTCGAGGTGGTCGAGATCGTCAGCCATCCCTAACCCTTGCGCGTAATGAAGGCGAAGTCAGTGGCGCCCGCTTTCGCGGACAACTCCAGCCAGTTCTGGTTAAAGTCGGGTAAGTTGGCATGCTTGAGCGCCGCGGCGGCCACCGCAGCGCAGTAAGCGATCCCGACATGCACGGTCGACCCCAAGAAATTGAGGAATCGCGTCAGGTCTGGCGGGTAAGCCAGATCGGTATCGCTGTTAAAGATACGGTGCCGTTCGCCATCCACGAAGGTGTTGATCGCGCTCTCCAACACCGCGAAGCCCAGAAACGCCTCGGCCGGCGCGCCAGGTTGCGTCAGAACGGCGTTGAGCTCGGGCCGCCATTCGAGGGTCTTCTGGCTGAGCGCCGGGTTGACGTGACCAACCGCGATGTTCCGGATGTACTTGGCGAATTCGAAGTTGCGCCGATGAGGCGTGATGATCTCGGAAATCGCCGGATGATCCTTGTAGAGTGCACGACAGATCAGCTCGAGATCGGTGACGTTCGCGCAGGACACCAGGAGCTGTTTCAACAGAATGAGCCTGACGCCGTCGTCGGTGGGGCCGGCTTCGAGGGCAGCGTCGGCGGCGACGAGATCGCCGTGGGCTAGGCGGGCAGAAATGGCAATATGAACAAAATCCATGAACTCTTTCCTACCGGAGCGTGAGCAAACGACAGGCGAGCTCGCGCTCACCCCAGCGGGTTGAGAAGGTGTCGGAGACCTCGAACCAGCTTCCGTCATTGCCAGTGCCGTGGTTGGCGCCCATGCAGGAGCACTGACATTCGTGCCCCTGTGCTTCCTGACAGGCGCGCGCACAGATCTCCTGCTCGCGATAAGGCTGGATGATGTAAACCCGGCCGTAGCGCTGCAATGCTCGATCCACGAAATCGTTGAACCAGGACTTCGGCAGTTCCCAATACGCGTGCTCGCCGCTGATCCACTCTGGTGTCGTCCGCCGACCGTTTTGCAACCATTGCCGATTGTCATCGGCGAAAGGCAGTCGAACCCGAAGCTTCTCACCACGTCCGGTCCGACGCAGAACAACCGGAATTGGTTTCTGCTTCCAGACGTAGTTGAGAGTGAGCCGATCCATGAATGCCTTCTCCGATCTCGATTGCAGACCAAAAATATCCTAGGTTGGTGAACATCCATTCTAGCGAGTACGGAGATGCTAAATGTCAAGGCTTCAATCTATGCTGTAGTCACTCGATGTAGACGAAATAGCTTGTCGAAAAAATCTTGGATTACCTTTTCGGATCCGGTGCCAACCAGTTCATTGGCACCAAATCGGTAAACCTCGTAGCCAGCCAGACGCAGTTCGCGGTCGGCCGATACCATCGCGCTGTAGATCTTCAGCGAAGGCTTTTCGCCCTCCGAGAAGTGATGCTTCCCATCCACTTCGATCACAACCCGCTGGCGGCCGGGAAGCAAGAGAAGAAAATCCATGCGTTGGCGTATCAGGGGCAAACGGTGGCGGAGCATTTTTACGACAGCCGGATCGTAGTGCAGATAAACTTGAGGCAACAGTGCAGGAAGAGCGTCGGCCACGCTGTTTCGATAGGTTTTGAAATAGGTCGCGAAGATCTTTCTTTCAGCATCGGAGGCGAGAGCCTCCTGCAGGCGCTTACCGAGACTAACGGCGTCACCGCCTGATCCTTGTTCAGACCACCATGTCACTAGCTCTGACCATAATAAGCCATTCGCGGCTGTAATTGGACGGTCATATACGAGGCAGCTTTCCTCCCCGGAGAGAATAACGATGTCGTTGTTGATGGCATCGGCAAAGCCAAGTTCCGGCTTCGGGCCGCGAGACGCGAAAATCAGGTTCTTAGGACGCCCCTCTACACCCCGCACTATGGGCCGGAATGTATAGATCGGATGTCCCGATTCATCGCCATCCACCGCCAGCTCGTAACCATCCCGAGCGAGAACCTTGTTGAGTGCGGTTACGGTCCGAAGTTGTTCCTCCCCTGAACGGGCCAATGGGTGGACCGTGTCCTGAAGCAAAGCGCCGAACCGCGCCCGCGAACAATCGAATGCGCCGATCTCTCCGAAGAGGAACTCCACCGACCAGTCGCCCGCGTTTCGCACCATATGACGCTCGATCTTGTTCCTGAGGCTTCCGCTACCGCCAAATAATTCCTCAAATGGATCGGAAATAACGAAATAGCGGCCGACCAACTCGAGTACGTCGGCCTCGCCGGCCAGGTCGTCTCCGAACACGCGCGCAACATCACGACGCGTGATACGGGTCAATGGCGGCTCGTCGGCTTCGAGTACTTTGCGACCTGCCTCGTCCAGGGCGACGTCATCTCGTCCTTGAGCGAGCTTCAGCGCTAGCTTCGCCATCTCCATTTCCGAGAGGTTGTCCAGCGCAGCATCAATCCGCTGGCTCTTCGAAAATCCATCCCCACGTGGAATCTCCAGTCCCGCAATGCGGAACGGCTCTATGTCCAGCGCAGCGTGAGACATCGGATGGAAGAAGTTGGCGATCTTGGCACGGAGATCCGTAGACATGGTCAGATCGCCGCCATCACTATGCGCCAAGGATTGGCCAATTCTTGGATGGTCTGCGCTTCGCGGAATGACAGCATCGTTAGTTGCCCTCGGCCTCGTCCATTCGTGCTTCAAGCTCGTTCAGGAATGGAGAGCGGCCCCAATACATCCTCCCGCGTGCCGTATCGACATAACCAGAATACAGCATGTGGATTTCATCGCGGGCCCGCGTCAGCCCCACATAAAACAGGCGGCGGCTTTCTCGACGAGCAGCAGGAAGTTCGTTGCGCCAAGGCAAGCTGCCCAGATCAAGCCCTACCATGATCACCACGTCATACTCGCAGCCTTTGGCGGAGTGCAGCGTCAACAGATTGAGGTGGAGCGGTGAGCCATCGCGACCGCCAAGGCTTGCAAGATCGAGATCAGCAAGCGGCCCGCCAACAGCGAGCGCCGTCGACATGCGATCGACCTGTTCGCACTGATCCGCCAAGCTTGGCTCGGCCGCCATCAGCGCGTCGAGCATTCCTGCCCGCAGCGCCGCGACGAAGTCTCGCGCTAGCCCCTCTTCAACCCGGAGCGACCAGAGAAGCCGGGTTAGGCTTTGCAATTCCGCGCTGGCCTCCGCATCTGAAATTCGCGCGCGATGAAAGCCGACCCACCGGTCCAGCAAGCCACGCAACTGCGGCCGCGCTTCGCGCCAACCACCCGCGCACCATGCCGCGCAATCCTCGATCCAGCTCGTAAGCGCGACCTTCCGATAAGGCGCGGCCGTGTCGACGCGCACGAAGTCGAACCCCGCTGCCGCTACGGCTTCCGCCACCACGTCGCCGGCGCGATAGTCCCGATAAAGAATGGCGATGTCGCCGAGCGCGCGTCCCGGTTTGGCGGCGAGCGCGGCGGGAATGATTTCGGCAACCGCGTGCGCGGCCTGCCCCTCCAGCCCATCGTCGCATTCAACGAAGGCAATCACCGCCTGGCGATCGGGATCGTTCGATTGATAGCCTCGCGCTTCGCCGAGCGCCATTTCCGACGCGCTGACGATGCGCGAGGCCGAGCGGTAGTTCAATTGGAGCTGGACGCGTTCGACGTCGTCGCGCTCGGCCAACTCCTGCAGCAAAGCGCCATCCGCACCCGTGAATCCGTAGATCGATTGATCAGGGTCTCCCACCGCAAAGAGGCGGACGCCGCCGTCGAAGGCCACGCGCTTGACGATGCAGTGCAACGCGACGCCGAGATCCTGATATTCATCGACCGCGAGCACCGGAAATTTCGCCTGGAGCAACGGGAGCACCCAATCGTGCTCTGAGACCAGCCGCTGACCGAAAATCACGAGGTCATCAAAATCGACGAGGCCTGTCCGCCGCAACTCGGCTTCGTAGCCCTCAGCCCAGGCCGCAAGCCCCTCCTCCCTGGTCCAGTCTTCCGAGGTCCGGTCGAGGATTGACCGCCGATGACGTCCGAGGTCCATTGGCTTGTTCGGATGACCCACGCCAAAGAGCCTGTCGCCGATCCGCTTCATCGCCTGGTCGCTCTGACGTTGCGTGGCGACCGCGAGCGGAAACGGGACCGGCAGATCGGCAAGCCGGCCATAGGGCATCAAGAGATGCCGCAGGCAAAAGCCATGGACCGTGCCGATGAAAAGGTTCGGCGCCTCTCGCAGGCCGAGCCGTTCCAACCGGCGCGTCAGCTCTCGTGCGCACTCCTGGCTGTAGGTGATGCATGCCGCGCCACGTGGCGCGCGTACATCTTCAGCCATGATCCGGGCAAGCTTGAGCACCAGCGTCTTGGTCTTGCCGCTGCCGGGACCCGCGAGCACGACACAATGGCCAGTCGAGTCATAGGCGGCTTGCTGGCCCGGGTTACTGGCCAAGTCCGCCGCTTGGGCGAGATATGCGGCGCTGACACTACGCAAGGGCATCGCGAATGTGCTCCAACGCCCTCCGGATATAGTCCGGGCACGTATCCTCATCGACGTGGGGCGCCAGCGCCTGCGCGAAGCGCCCCTTGCCGATCCGTTCGATGAGCTTGATCAGGCGTTCCTCATCGAGCGTGTCAGTGTCGTCGACCCAGCCTTGAATCAGGTCGCGGGTCGCCTGGTTGATCGACAATTCCTCCTCGATGACCTGCTGCATCGCTTCCGCCAGGCCGTCACAGAACAACTCCGGCTCAAGCGTGTTGCTGTTTACGAAATAGCCGCGTGGCTCGGCACGGGCGATCACGGCGTCGGCGTCCAGCGGCGTATAGTTCACGCCGTTCTCGACCAGGCGCAGCACATTGATGAGGCGGCGGCGCACCAGCGGCGGGTTCGCGCCGTTCGGATCGCGATCGGTTAGGATGACGTGCGGAATGTTCAGGCCCTGCGGCCCCAGCAACTTCACATAGGGCGTGAAATTGGTGCCGCTCACCGAGCAGACCGTGATGCCCAACATGTCGAGCGGTATGCCCAGCGCCTCGGCGAATGCGGGAACGAGAAACCGCTCGGCGTCGCCTTCTACGAGGATGACGCCGCGCGCAAAGAAGATCTCGCCGCGGCTGACGTCGATATAGCGCTGGAGGTCGGCCTCATCGCGCTCGGTCAGCGGAGCTGTCGCCGTGGAGACTGCGGTCGTCGCGTCTTCGCCGGCGTCGTGGCGGAGGAGGACGATCGAGCGGATCGGAGTGACGCTCGCGATATGCGGCGAGTGCGTCGTGAGGATGGTGGTGAGCGGCGGCGCGTCTTCCTGATCATCCGCTGCGCCGCCGAGGAAGTAGCGATAGACCAGCCGCTGGACATGCGGATGAAGATGCGCCTCGGGCTCTTCGACTACGAAGAAGGTGTGGTCTCGCTCGCCGTCAGTCACCAAACGATCGAGCTCGAGGCTCTTCAACGCCAAGAAGATCAGGTTGGCGGTGCCCAGGCTGGCGTCGCCAATGCCGCGCGCGCCATTGTCGATCAGCAAGCGCAGGCTGCGCAGCAGCGCATCGACCCGCGTTGGAGCGAGGCCGAGCGTGAGCGGAACGGCGTGCTGCTCACCCGCAATGGCGATCAGGCGGTCGCTAATCCGTTGCGCGGTAGCAACCACCTCGGCATGGCCGGCTAACTCGGCCTGAGCCTCATTGACCTGTTCCTGGATTTCGTCACGAGCGTCTTCGTCGAGCGAGGCGGCCAACTGCTCGATCAGGGGCCTCAGCGGCGAGTTTCGCCAGCTCGACAGGTCCTTCTCGGCATCGCGGAGCGCGATCTGGACATCGAGCGGCAGCATCCGGCGCAAGGACGATCCGATCGCCATATCTGGATCGTCGCCGCCGAAAATGACGTACTCGTAGTCGGCCAGACTTTCAGGATTGCGGCCGAGATTTGCCTTTGGCTGGAAGCGGTACGTGAGGCGCGCGACCATGGGAGGGCCTGGGTCGATCACGCAATCGTTGAGGTGCGCCATCAGGCGCGGGTCGCCGGTGAAATCCGTCAGATCGACAGAGATCTCAATCGTCTCGCCGAGCTTGTTCTCGCCCAGGCCGTCCCAGAAATGTTCGAGCCCGAGCTGGCGGTCACGCTCCGACAGCCCGGGATCGAGGATCAATTGCAAGGCGCGGATGAAGTTGCTCTTGCCGACCTTGTTCTCGCCGACAATGACGATGCTCTCGCCCGTCTCGACGTCGATGTCCGAGAAGTTGGCAAAATTGCTTATTTTTACCCGTGATATCCGCACACTGTTGCCCCCTGCTTCCTATGTTTGATTGCCGCGGTTGGCGCGCTCGGCAATGTCGGCGCAGCGCGCCATCAACGCTTCAAAAGATTCGGCGTCATCGAGCAGCAGGCCGTCATCGACCATGTGCGCATAGTCATCGCCGAGCGCTTTCAGCGCTTCCCCGGTCGGTACGAGACGCAGACCCCCGTTGACCGCAGCGGCGTAATCGATCGGTTGGCGATCGGCCCCCTTCTCGACGAAGAACATCGACTTGTGGCGCGCGACGGCGCCCGCCAGATCCCGGTCCGCGAACGCGGCGTCTGCCAGGCCTGCCTCGTCCAATCGCACCACGTCATGCCAGTGACGGGCGAAGCGTTCGCCGCGCAGTCGTTCCTGCAGGCAGAAGACATGGATCGCGGTCGCCTTCTCCCAGAAGGTTCGCTCCGCATGCATCACCCGAGGCCGGGCGGTTGGAAAGACGACATTCTCGACCAGCCCGTCAGCATCGCAGACGACATCGCGCAGGCTCGCCGGCTCGCCAGTCGAGCGCGCGCCGAATTCGAGCATCACGCTTGGCGCGACATAGCCCGTCCCGGTGGCCGTCGCCTCATAGTCGATGAACAGTTTCTCGCCGTCGGCGCGAACCGCCGCGGCGAGGTTCTCGCGCGCTAACGCCTCGGCGATCGTCGGGTGGGCCTTTCCGGCCACCCATTCCGGAAGGCGCTTTCGTACTTCGCTCGACCAGCGCTTCTCCTCGCTGCGTGAACGCGGCAGAGCCTCGCCGTTCTCGCCGACGAGATCGGGGGCAATTGCGCGAATGTCATAGGTCAGGTCGACATCCTCGGAGAAGCGCCGGATCACTCCGTAGGCCTTGGACAGCGACGTACCGCCCTTGAAGACCAGATGTTCGCCCAGCGCCGAGCCGTAGAGCGCCGACAGCGCCCAGACCACCCATGCATCCTTTTCGAGAAGATGCGCGGGGCGACCGGATTTATCGGCTGCGATGCCCAAGACGTCGCTACGGTCCGAAGCCGACAGAGCGTGGAACACGTCAGCCATGCGCGGCTTTCCCGACGCTACGCGCCAGCCAGGTCGGAAGCTGCGGCGCCACCGCCACCAGCTCCTGGAACGTGGTCGAAGGAAGCTTGTGCTTCAGGGCCTTTAACGCGGCTTCGGCCTTCTCAGGCCCCAGCCAGGCGAGCGCGCGAACCGCCTCGCCGGCGGGCCTATTGGCCAGGGCGAGCTGCCAACGTGGCGCGTGCCGAAGCTCGACCACTTGCTTACCCAGGCTCATCGTCCGGCTGCGGCCAGAGGTCAGATAGACCGACCTCACCGGCACCTGCGTCGTGAGCCCGAGCGTATTCGCCGCCGCTGCGCCGCTCGACACGATGACCTCGCCACGCTGATTAGCGAGCGCCTCGACCGCCTGCTGGACCGAAGGCGACCTGATGCCGAACCGACTGAAGATCGGACGCAGATAAACACCTCGACCGGCCCTCATCAGCTGGCCCCGTTCGACAAGGCGCGACAATGCCTGGTCTATGGCAGCCCTGTTGCCAAGGTGCAGGAGACCTTTTGCGGAAACGGGCGCGCCCTCGGGCAAACCCTCCGCGTAAGCAAGAATCTGTTCGGTCAGTCGCTGCATCGCTAACTCCTGTCAGAAATATACGCAGTTTTCTGACAGTCTTCAAGGCGCTCCACATTATGGTTGAGGTCATCTTGACCGGACCTTGATGACCGGGCATATTTGCCTGAAATGGAGGTCCGCTATGTTCATCTACAACCCTGAAAAGTTTGCGTCGCTGTACGCGTCGGAACTCGGCCAGCAGATCTGGACCTTCCTGACACTGCCTGAGAACGTCGCCCGCCTCGAGACGGCGTCGGAGCTCAGCAAGCCGGCCGTCGAAGGTATCGAAGAGCAGCTTCTCGAGGCGTTCCGCGAAGACGTGCTGGCGGACCGCGTCAAGCAGATGATCGGCCATATGGTGCGGCAGATTCTGGAGCAGCGCGGTTGGGTGCTCGACCAGGGCGACGTCAAGGTGCAGTCGGTGCCCTTCATGAAGGCCGCGCGTTACCGGCGGCCGGACTGGTTCACCTTCCATGCCTTCCGCAACACGAGTGATCCGCGCGACATCGCCATCACCGATCGCCGTCAGAACGCGCCCCTCCCGGTCGGTGTGCGCTGGACCTACTACGCCACCTTCGCCAGCCCCATCAAAGCCGCCGTGGCGTTCGGGGTTCGTGACCTCGGCCAACTGCGCCAGCAGGTGCATGCCAATGGTTATCAACGCGTCCGCGTCGAGCGGATGCTGCGCCGCGCGTGAGGCCGATGATGGCGACGACATCCATCGACGAACTCGTTCGCGTGTCGCAGTTGCTGTCCGGTCTGACCGTCTCCGTTCCCATCATGATGATGACTCGCGAACAGGTCGAACGGATCAATCTGGACGCCGCCAGCGACGCCACGCTGGCGGCGCTGGACCGCGAGTTGCGCGCCAAGCTCAAGGCGGTGACCGGGCCCGAAGACCATGTCCAGATGGCACAGGCCTATGAGGCCTATTCGGAAGCATCCTTCTACCTGGCGATGAAAGACCGCGGCGTCGTGCTCGAACGCACGCCGGGGACCGGAGGACATCAGGCGAAGCGGCCGGACTTTCGCTACCCGCATCCCGCCGGACACCTCTATTTCGAAGTCAAGGCGCTCGAAATCGCCGAACCGCTTCGACGTCACAAGGAAATCGGTCACGAAGCGCTTGAGATCGCGGCCGAGCTGGATGGCCGCGCACGGCAACCCGGCATCCATTTCGGAAAGCCGCACGAGATTTCAGGGCACTTGCCCGACGCCGACTCCGTCACGCGGATTGACGACACGATCCAGAAGATCAGCAACAACATCAAGGCCGGGCAGATCGAATACGGCCCTACGGTGCTCGTGGTCGATCTTGGGCGCCTCAGCGGCGTCGCGCAGGGTCCGTCCGGCTTGCTGCCGGTGTTCTTCCACGCCGGCCCACCCGCTGAAAGCTGCGTGAGCGGAGAGCTGTGGCAGATCGCGCTCGGCTCCCCCGGAGAACAGATCCTCTCGCTCCCGGAGTTTGAAGGAAAGAGCAATCTTGCGGGGCATCAGACCCAGATCGGTATCCTGCGGCAGTTCCCGACGCTGATGGCGATCACCTTCTTCCTGCCGCGCTGGAGCGACAAACCCGAATTGCTGACGATCTGGAATATCGGGTGGGATCAGACGGCGCTGGAGAACCCCTGCACCTTGAGCGAGCACCAAATCGAGTCCGTTCTTCATGATTATTCGGACGGCCTCAACGACCAGCGTAACGAGCTTGGATGGGCGTTTCGCGTGAGCCGCTAATGCTCGACGTTACTCCGTGCTGGTCGCTCATGTAACGGTTAAAAACTTCAATATTGCAGTCGAATACATTGCCCGGGGCAACGCCGTTACGGCGAAGAACGACCGGGATCAGCGGAGGGAATATGATCAGTCGGGGATCCGAGTGGCGGCGCTGGGAACCGCATATTCACGCGCCTGGCACCGTCTTGAACAATCAGTTCGGCGGCGGCTCGCCCTGGGAAACCTACCTCGACACGCTCGAAGCCGTCACGCCGAAGGTCGAGGCGATCGCGGTGACGGACTATTATTTGACGGATGCCTATCAGACCATCCTGGGATATAAGGCGGCGGGTCGCCTGCCCAATGTTCAGCTCATTTTTCCCAACGTCGAACTGCGCCTCGACGTCGCCGCGAAAACCGGCTTCGTCAACGTTCATCTTCTTGTCAGCCCCGAAGACCCCAGGCACGTCGACGAGCTGCATCGCATCCTTCAGCGCCTGCAGTTCCAAGCGCACGGCGATACCTTCAACTGCACCCGCCAGGATCTGATCTCGCTCGGCAAGAAGGCCGACCCCAGCATTATCGACGATCGGGCGGCGCTCGCGCATGGCGCGACGCAGTTCAAGGTCAATTTCGACCAGCTTCGACGTGTGATGCGCGAGAGCGACTGGGCGAAGGCGAACATCCTCGTCGCGGTCGCGGGCGCGGCCGGCGACGGAACGTCTGGCCTGCGCCAGGCCGCCGATGCGACCATGCGCCAGGAAATCGAGAAGTTCGCGCACATCATCTTTTCGAGCAGCGTGGCGCAGCGTGAATTCTGGTGCGGGCGCCGCGGCGTGACACTCGATCAGCTTCGGGAGCGTTACGATGGCTGCAAACCTTGCCTTCACGGCAGCGATGCCCATGACCAGCAGACCGTCGGACAGCCGGTCGAGGATCGCTACTCGTGGATCAAGGGCGGCCTCGAATTCGACGCGCTGCGTCAGGCGTGCATCGACCCGGAAGGTCGCGCCTATGTCGGCGCTGAGCCGCCGCGCACCGCGATGCCTTCGCAGGTCATCTCGCATGTGGCGATCGCCGATGCTGGCTGGGCGGCGACACCTGCGATTCCCCTCAATCCCGGCCTCGTTGCGATCATCGGCGCGCGCGGCTCCGGCAAGACCGCGCTCGCCGACGTCATCGCCGCCGGCTGCGACGCGATCACGCCGGCGGCCTGGAGAGCCAACGAGAACATCAGCCCCTCTTTTCTGGTGCGAGCCCGCAAGCTTCTCGGCAACGCGACCACGACGCTGGCTTGGGGCGGCGGCGCTTCGGTCACGCGTTTCCTGGACGGCCGCGACGCCAACGGCCATCTCGCCTTCCCCCGTGCGCGTTACCTCTCTCAGCAGTTCGTCGAGGAGCTTTGTTCCTCCTCTGGCGTGTCCGACGGCCTGATCTCCGAAATCGAACGCGTGATCTTCGAGGCCCATCCGCAGGATGGCCGCGACGGAGCCATTGATTTCGCCGAACTGCGCGGATTTCGGACCGCCCGTTTCCAGCAGGCCCGCGAACGGGAAGCAGACGCGATCGCCGACATATCCGAGCGCATCGCCACCGAGATCGAGAAAGAGGCGGCGGTGGCGGGTCTGTCCCTACAGGTCACGCAAAAGGACGGCCAGATCAAGAGCTACAACCAGGATCTGGCCAAGCTGGTCCTCAAGGGGACCGAAGCGCAAGCGCAACGGCATACCCAGATCAGTCAGGCCGTCCAGGCGATTCGCGCGACGATTCAGGCCTACGGCAATCAACGTCGCACCTTCCTCGCCCTGCAGGACGAGGTCGCCAGCACGCGCGTAACCAAGGCGCCCGAACTTTTGCGGCAGGCCATCGAGCGGCACCAGCACAGCGGCCTGAGCCCGCAGCAATGGGATGAATTCCTGCTTATCTACAAAGGCCCGGTCGACACGAGTCTCGCCGGCTACGTTGCCTGGGCCGACCAGCAGATCGCGGCGCTCACGGGCGTGCCGCTCCCTCCGCCGCCTCCGAACACGCCGTACTTTCCGGACAATGCCGACCTGTCCAAACTTCCACTCAACACTCTTCTTGCCGAAATGACCCGACTGGAGGCGTTGGTCAGCGCTGACAATGTCGTCCGAAGCCAATATGCGGCGCTCTCACAGCGCATCGCGTTGGAGAACGCCGCGCTGCAAAACCTTCAGACAAGACTGACCGACGCCCAAGGCGCCGCCGAGCGCCGACGGCTGCTTCAGGCCGAGCGCGATGCCGCCTACGGCCGGGTGTTTCAAGCGATCATCAGCGAGCAGGCCGCGCTCGCGGACCTCTATGCCCCCTTGATGGCTCGCCTGACGGCATCGACCGGCACGCTGCGCAAGCTCGGCTTTTCCGTCCGCCGCGTCGTCGATGTCGCCGCTTGGGGAACGGTGGCCGAGGAAAACCTGCTCGATCGCCGCAAAGCCGGGCCGTTTCAAGGCCGCGGAGCGCTGATCGGCCTCGCCGAAACTACCCTGCGGCCGGCCTGGGAGACAGGATCTGCCGCCGATGTTCAGGCAGCGATGGCCAGTTTCATCGCCCAATATATGAGAGACCTGATTGGCCATGCGCCCTATGCTCAAAACCAGCAGGTGGAGTTCAGGGCCTGGTTGAAACAGTTCGCTCACTGGCTTTTCGACACCGACCACATCTCGGTGCGCTATGAAATTGTCTACGACGGAATCGACATCCGCAAGTTGTCGCCGGGAACGCGCGGCATCGTGCTTCTCCTGCTCTATCTGGCTCTCGACGACGCGGATGACCGGCCTCTGATCATCGATCAGCCCGAGGAAAATTTGGACCCCAAATCGGTGTTCGAGGAGCTGGTGGGTCTGTTCATCGCCGCCAAGGCCAAGCGCCAGGTGATCATGGTCACCCACAACGCCAACCTAGTCATCAACACCGACGCGGATCAAATCATCGTTGCCGACGCCGGACCTCATCCAGCGGGCGGACTTCCGCCGATCACCTATAGGGCTGGCGGGCTGGAGAACGCTGAGATCCGCAAGGCGGTCTGCGACATCCTGGAAGGAGGCGAGGAAGCCTTCCGGGAGCGTGCTCGCCGACTGCGAGTCAGATTGGATCGATAAGGGGAAAGCCTTCCCCTGCGGCCGAGCCCTAGGTCTCGGCCGACCCCTTCTGCGGGGAGACCCCGCAACGCCCCCGAGAGTGAGAGTGCGGACCGATTTTCCGTGACGGGTTGAAGGTTGGAGGAGAGGCCTCCGGCGCCCGTCATGGAGACTAGCCATGACCCATGTGGAGATTCTGGATGCCGGTCGCGACCGCGCTGGCGGCTACAAGGTGGATGTGAGCCGCGGCGAGCGGATCAGCCGGGTATCGTCGGAATGGTTCTCGCGACCGGCGGACGAGCGTTACCTGTCTCTGTCGGACCTCTATGCTGCCGTCCGTAGCCGGACCGAGCGGAGCCGTACCCGAACTGTCGAAAGCGCGGCGATCCGGGTCGAGGCGAGCCGCGACGATGCCGAGCGCTTGGTGCTGATGCTGCCCGGGTCCGACACGCCGATCGCGCCCACCCATTGGAGCTTCGGCCAACTCGCCAGCCTGGTCGGAGCACCGGCGGCCTACCTGCGCCAGCTTCCGGCGCCACTCGCCGGAATCAACCTCCAATATGGACTAACCTCGCATCGCGCCGAGCAGGTGAAGACGCTCGAGATCGAAGATGGCCGCGTTGAGCTGCGCGCCGTCACCGGGCCCGACTACGGCCGCATCTTCGACCACGAGCTGGTCGCGGCCGTGCAGCGCATCGCCGGCAACGGCACGGGCGACACCCGCTGGAAGGTGCCGGGCGTACTCGACTGGTCGACCGGGATCTACAATCCGCGCGTCGACATCACCCAGGACACCACGACGCTCTACGCGTCCGATCGCGACATCTTCCTCTTCCTGGTCGACGATCTGAATCCGATCGAGGCCGGCCGGCTGCCCGACGGTTCGCCCGACCTCTACTTCCGCGGCTTCTACTGCTGGAATTCCGAGGTGGGCGCAAAGACGCTCGGCATGGCGAGCTTCTATCTCCGTGCCGTTTGTCAGAATCGGAATTTGTGGGGCGTCGAGGATTTCGACGAGATCACCATCCGCCACTCGAAATATGCCGCCTCCCGCTTCGCGCATGAGGCTGCGCCGGCGCTGACCCGCTTCGCCAATTCCTCGCCCCTCCCCTTCGTCAACGGCATCAGAGCGGCCCGGGAAAAGATTGTCGCCCGCTCCGACGAGGACCGCAGTCACTTCCTGCGCAAGCGCGGCTTCTCCAAGGCCGAGACGGCGAAGATCATCGAGACCGTCTTGGCCGAGGAAGGCCGCAAGCCCGAGAGCGTCTTCGACTTCGTGCAGGGCATCACCGCGGTCGCGCGGGATAAGACTCAGCAGGACGCTCGGCTCGACCTGGAGGCGCGGGCCAAGAAGCTGCTCGACCGGGCGGCCTGAGTCCCGGAAAGCCGGAGATGCAGAAAGGCGCGTCTCCGGCTTTCAGCCGATGCCGGCTAATTGGGAGTCGAAGGTGCGCTAATTGGAAGTCGTCGGTTCTGCGGCGCTGCCCTCCAGAGTGAGAGGGCGGCGCTGCGCTTCGTGACGAGTTGATGCCGAGAGAGAGGCTTTCGGCGCTCGTCGCGGAGTACATCCCGATGGCTGCCACTGTTCAGAAGATCACCCTCTCGCCCTCGCGCGACATTCCCTTCAACAAGCTCTTGCTCTCCCAGTCGAACGTCCGGCGGGTGAAGGCCGGCGTCTCGATCGAGGAGCTGGCCGACGATATCGCCCGCCGCGGCCTGTTGCAGGGCCTCAGCGTGCGCGCGGTCGTCGATCAGGCTGGCGTCGAGACCGGCATGTTCGAGATCCCGGCCGGCGGCAGGCGCTACCGGGCGCTGGAGCTGCTCGTGAAGCAGAAGCGCCTCGCCAAGACCGCGTCGGTGCCGTGCATCGTCCGCGACAGCGGCATTGCCGAGGAAGACTCGCTCGCCGAGAACGTCCAGCGAGCGCCGCTGCACCCGCTCGACCAGTTCCGGGCGTTCCTGGCGTTGCGCGAGAAAGGCCAGTCGGAGGAGGAGATCGCCGCCGCCTTCTTCGTCTCGGTCAACGTCGTGAAGCAGCGCCTGAAGCTGGCGTCCGTTTCACCGGCGCTGCTCGACGTCTATGCCGAGGACGGCATGACGCTCGATCAGCTCATGGCCTTCACCGTCTCGGGCGACCATGAGCGCCAGGAGCAGGTGTTCGAGCGCCTGAAGGTCTCCTACGATAAGCAGCCCTACGTCATCCGCCGCATGCTGACCGAGGGCGCGGTCCGCGCCTCCGATAAGCGGGCGCAGTTCATCGGCCTCGACGCCTATGTGGCGGCGGGCGGCACGGTGCTGCGCGACCTGTTCCAGGGCGATGATGGCGGGTGGCTGCAGGATGTTCCGCTGATCGACCAGATGGTCGCCGATAAGCTGAAGGCGGACGCCGAGGCGATCGCCGCCGAAGGCTGGAAGTGGATCGAGGTAGCGCCCGACTTCGCCTATGGCCATGCCTTCGGCCTGCGCCAGCTTCGCGGCGAGGCCATGCCGCTGTCGGCCGAGGAGGAAGCGAGCCGCGACGCGCTCCAGGCCGAGTTCGACCGGCTGTCCGAGGAATACCAGGACGCCGACGAGCTTCCGGATGAAGTGGATGAGCGCCTGTCGGAGCTGGAGACGCTGATCGAGGGCTTCGACGACCGTCCCGTGCTGTTCGACGCCGCCGAGATCGCGCGCGCCGGCGCCTTCATCAGCATCGGCGCCGACGGCCAGCTTCGCGTCGGGCGCGGCTATGTCCGGCCGGAAGATGAGTTGCCGGCTGAGCCTGCGTCGGAGACGGACGCGGACGGTGACGATGAACGCGCTATGGCCGCCAGCTACGAGGACGACGATTCAGTCGCGACGGCGGAGCCCGACGCCGAGCCGGAGGAGGATGAGGGTCTCTCGCCCATATCCGACCGCCTGATGACCGAGCTGACCTCGCACCGGACGCTTGGCCTGCGCAACGCACTCGGCGAGCGACCGGACGTCGCCTTCGTCGCGGCGCTGCACGTCCTGACGTTGAAGACCTTCTACCACTACGGCTCGGATAGCTGCCTCGAACTCGATCTGAAGAGCGTCAGCTTCGGGACGCAGGCGCCGGGGCTCAACGACAGCGCATCGGCCGAGGCGATCCGGGCTCGGCACGATGGCTGGTCGAAGGCGCTTCCCAAGGAATCGGCCGACCTTTGGGACGCGCTGCAGGAATGGGACGGCGACAGCCAGGCGGGCCTATTCGCCCACATCGTCAGCCTTTCGGTGAACGCCGTGTACGAGCCCTGGAACCGGCGCCCCCGTGCTGCCGCCCATGCCGACCGGCTGGCCCAGACGGTCGACCTCGACATGGCGGCGGCCGGGTGGAAGCCGACCGTGGACAACTTCCTCGGCAGGGTGACGAAGGCTCGCATCCTTCAGGCGGTTTCCCAGGCGAAGGGGCAGCGCGCCGCCGATCGGATCGAGCATCTGAAGAAGGGCGACATGGCGGCCGAGGCGGAAACGCTTCTGGCCGATACCGGCTGGTTGCCCGAACCGTTGCGCACCGCCGATCGGGGCGCGGCGAATGTCGAGCCCACCGTGAGCAACGAATCTGTTGAGGCGGTCGAACAATCGACGGCAATCGGCGGCGAAACGGCCATGGTCGAAGACGAGCCGCTCGCGGAAGATGAGATCGGCGACGCCGCTCCCCACGCGGTCGCGGCCGAATAACGTCAACGACTTGCGAGACTGGCCCGCCGGAGACGGCGGGCCTTTTCGCATGGGAAACGACCATGACCCAAAATCCGCATGATCTTGCACGTCGCCTCGCCGATCGTGCCGAAACAGTGTGCCGGCACTACCTCTCCAGCGGACGCCGCGAGGGCGGCTACTGGCTGGTTGGCGATGTGCGCAACACGCCCGGCCGCTCGATGTACGTCCGGCTCAAGGACACGCCCAGAGGCCCAGCCGGCAAATGGACCGACGCGGCGACCGGCGAGCATGGCGATCTCCTCGATGTCATCCGCGAAAGCTGCGGTCTGCTCGATTTCAAGGACGTCACGGACGAGGCACGGACCTTCCTGAGCATGCCACCGCCGGAGCCGGAATCTCGCCCGCAACCGCGGCAAAGCCCCGCGCCGCATGGGTCGCCCGAGGCCGCCCTTCGGCTGGTCCGCATGTCGCAGCCGATCTACGGCACGCTCGTACAGGCGTATTTACGCGAACGCGGCATTACGGATTTACGCGGAACCGGAAGCCTGCATTTCCACCCGCGCTGCTACTATCGGCCCGACGAGCATTCGCCGACCGAGACCTGGCCGGCGATGATCGCGGCCGTGACAGACCTCGACGGCAAGATCACCGGGGCGCATCGCACTTGGCTCGATCCCCGCCAACGCGACAAGGCGCCGCTCGACACGCCGAGGCGGGCAATGGGCGATCTTCTCGGCAACGCTGTTCGCTTCGGCATCGGCAGCGAGGTGATGGCGGCCGGCGAAGGCATCGAGACCGTCCTGTCCGTCAGGCAGGTCTTGCCCGACATGCCGATGCTGGCGGCGCTCTCCGCAGCCCATCTCGCCGCCATCCTTTTCCCGGACACGCTGCGGCGGCTCTACATCCTCCGCGACGACGATCCGGCCGGTGATGGCGCGCGGGACAGCTTGGTCGAACGGGCGAACGTGGCCGGGATTGAGGCGATCGCCATCTCGCCCCAACTCGGCGACTTCAACGAGGATCTCCGTACCCTCGGCATCGACGCGCTCAGAAGCCAGACCCGGATGCAGATCGGGCCGCAGGACGTGGCGCGTTTCATGGCGCTGGCGGCATAGCCGGCAGGGAGGAAGGTGGCGGCGGCGCCGCCATGCACGTCCGGATGCACCATGCCGTCTGAGAGGACCGCGCTTCGGCCTTCAAGAGGGCGATCGGCCCACAGTCGAGCCGGCCCGGCAATGGCGGCGGCCGACTATTTTCCGGCGGCGCGTGCCGCGCCTTTCCATCGCGAAGCAAAATAGCCGGCCTTCGCCATCCTGCGCTCACGCTCCGGCCCTGCGCTCACGCTCCGGGTGCAAGGCCGTCCCGCCGGTGGGCTTCGTCGCCATGAAGGCCGCGACGGTCGCGGTCCAATCGACGGAGCATCCCATGGACGCGCACGACGACTTCGAACCGCACCACGAATCCTCACCCACCGACTACGTCCTCAACGAACTGCAGCTCCACGGCTATCGACCCTTCTCCGACGAACCGGATCAGCGGCTTCTTCCGGATGGCAATGCGGTCGCAGGCGCCGTCGCCGACATCTTCGACGCCCTGATCTCCACCTTGGAGGACACGCGCCTCGAACCCGACCTCGACGATCTCCTCTGGTCGACCGTCAACGTCTTCCACCGCGCCACCGACCGGATCGCTCGCGAACTCGACGACAACGAGCAGGCCCAGAAGCGCTCGCAGCGCGAACAGGACGGCAGCGAGGTGAAGTCGGTCGAACTCGAGCGGCAGATCGCAGAGGGCCAGACACTAATCGAACGCCAGGCCGCCTTCGAGCTGATGCGCGACCAGGCCGCCGAACACTACGAACGCCAGATCGGCAAGCCGTGGCTCCCGCGCAGCGGATCCAAGGTCAACCATCGCAAACTCACCTCGGCGATGATCGACAGCCGCGACTTCCTGATGGCGAAGAAGCGTGCCGATCAGGAGGTTCTCCTTCCGCCCGGCCCTAAGATCGTCGTCACCGGCGGGCTCGACTTCAACGATCACCGGCTCATCTGGGCCAAGCTCGACCAAGTGCATGAGAAGCACCCCGACATGGTCCTCGTTCACGGTAAGTCGCCGAAGGGCGCCGAGAAGATCGCCTCGCTCTGGGCGAAGAACCGCAATGTCCCGCAGATCGGTTTTGCGCCCGACTGGACGAAGCACGGCCGCGCAGCGCCCTTCAAGCGCAACGACGAGATCCTGGAGATCGTGCCCAAGGGCGTGATGCACTTCCCGGGCACCGGCATCCACGACAACCTCGCGGACAAGGCCAAGAAGCTCGGCATCCCGGTCTGGAAGTTCGGCGGCGCGTAAGCGCCGCCTCTACCAAGCTGGCGGAACACTGGAACGTAGCCGACGGCGCTTCTACTTACCCAATGAACTGAAAGCGGGGCTTCGATGAGCACAATCACAGACGATGACTACAAAACACATATGGCACCTATCGTCGCCGAAGGCTTTACGCTCGATCCCCCCGGATTCGAGCGTCTTTCGTCGTGGACGCACATGCTGATGCACCTCGTCAATGCGCGCTCCAACTTTGAGTGGGTGCGTGACCACCCGGCCGACCTCGGCGAAATGGAAGACTCGCTGCGCCAACAGGCCTTCTTCATCGCTGGGATCATGGCCCCTTGCCGGTGCTACGCGTCCTCTGGCTCCGGCATCCCGATGCTCGACGCCAAAAAGGTCTATGAGGGGTCAGATGACGGAAAGCAGGTCCATGAACGTCTGATCGCGCTTCGCAACTCGATTGCCGCGCACACGGATGCGTCGGACATCGTCCGCCTCACGCTCGCAGTCAAGGACGAGCCCAAGCGGCTCATCATCCGACATCTCTGGACGATGGCAGTGCCGGTCAACGAGATCGACGATTTTCTGGAAGCCGTCGCTCACACGGAGCATTTCGTCACGATCAGCCTCAACAAATATCTGAACCGGCTTGAGAAGGAACAAGGCAAGACGATCGAACTGGACTGAGCGTCTCGCGGCATTGACCGGCTCCGCCGCGAAAACCCGTTCCCCGCTTCATTTGCGCTGATCCTTGGTCAGACTGATCGCTTGACGCCATCAACCCGTAAAGGGTCGGCTATGCAAGCATGCCTCCGCTGCGGCTTCGCCTGCGCGGTGATTGCAGCGCTCAGCCCGACACATCGGGCGCCTGTCAGCGGGGGATGGTCCTCCGCTCGAACAGGAGCCGGATCGATGTCCCTCAACGACGCCCACGCCTTCGCCTTCAGCCTCGCCACCACGCTGATGGCCGCCATCATCATCTACCAGGCTGGCGACGGCACGCTGTCGGTCACGCCCGCCAGCGAATATGACGGCGACATCGCCGCCATCGTCCATGAGATCGACCCCTTCGCCCCTTGACCGGGGCGACCCGGTCGCACGAGCGGAAATCCCCGCCGGTTTCCGCTCCCGGCACGCGCGCTCTTGCGCTATACTTCAGCCGCGCCGTGGTGGTGGTGGAAGGCGCGGCCGTCAGACCTTGTCCATACGGAGGCCACCGCCATGTTCATCCTCGCAATACTTGCATCCCTCGCAGCGATAGGCCTGCTTTGCTGGCTGCTGTTCACGCTGGCCGTCTTCGCGCTGCCGGCGTTTATCGGCGTGACCACCGGCGCTTGGGCGTACGGCACGGGCGCCGGCATCCCGGGCGCCATCCTGGTCGGCGCCGTCGCGGCGGCGATCACGCTCGCCGCCCGCCATCTGCTCATCACCTTCGTCCGGCCTATGTGGTTGAAGCTGATCTTGGCCGCAGCCTTCGTGGCGCCGGCGGCGATCGCCGGCTTCCATGCCACCCATGGCATCGTGAAGCACCTCATGCCGTCCGACGCGTGGCAGATCACCTTATGCGTCATCGGCGCGGTCGCGGTCGGCATCACCGCCTTCGTGCGGGTCGCTGGAATGGCGGCGGCTCCGGCCCCATCCGGCCGGGACCTTGCACGGGCCTGATCTCCGTCATCGCCGTCAGGAGGATCAGGGCAACCGTGGCCGTGGTCGTTCCCGTCGTCTGATGCCGGAACGATGGGCGTGTGCGACGCGGATCGACGCTGGTCCGGAAAGGCGGTTCTCGTTGGAGCGCTGCGAGAGCTGAGCCGTGTCTAGGCGGGCAGCGGACATCGGCGCGGCGACCTCGGCGGTGGCTGTACGACGGCCGGATGCGGCGGCGTCCACCTGGCGGGAGGAGACGAAGTCGGTGAGCGTGCTGTGGCGCCGGTTTGCTGTTGCGGGACGGCCGCCATCTTCTCCGTTATCTGACCGTGCCTCGACCGCTCCAAACGGCCTCTTCAATGGCCTGATCTGGCCGAAGGCCGGCTTCGCCTCGATCGCCTATGACGCAACAGCCGCGTCAAACTTTCTTCCCCTGCCGGCTGCGCCGTCATTCCTCGCGAGGCAAGAAAGCCCTCCTTAGCTGTCAGGCCCCTTCGGGGTGCGCCGTCGATCGCCTCCGGCCTGCCGATCGCCATCGAGGCCGCAATGGTGCGGGCTCGGGAACGGAAAACGGAGACTTACAATGGCGACCATCGGCACCTTCAAGAAGACCGGCTCGAACGAGTTCACCGGCGACATCGTCACCCTCAGCGTCCAGGCCAAGAACGTGCGCATCGTCCCCGACCAGCGCGCCACCGGCGAGAACGCCCCTAGCCACCGGGTCCTGGTCGGTCGCGCCGAGATCGGCGCCGCCTGGTCCAAGCGCTCCAACGAGGGCCGCGACTATCTGGGCCTCAAGCTCGACGATCCGAGCTTCAACGCCCCGATCTACGCCAACCTCTTCGACGATGAGGACGGCGACACCTTCTCGCTGATCTGGTCTCGCCCCAACGGGCGGCGCGGCGACTGAGGCAACGCGCAAGGCCCCGGCCGGGAGGTCGGGGCCTTCGGCGTCCAAGGCGACCGAATCAGTCGGACACTCCTGAACGGAAGTGCCAACGCAATCGAGACCGTTCAAGCTGGCCTCGATGCCAAAGAACGACTATTATAGTCGTAGTTCTGGCGTGCGCTTGGGTCGGAGTGGGAGGTGATCATGCATGATCACCGCCCGACAGTCTCGGGCCGCACGCGCGTTGCTGGGTTGGACACAGGAGACGCTCGCTGACCGGGCCCGCGTATCTTTGACCGCGCTGAAGCGCCTCGAGTCCGAAAGCGGACTCGAGGTGTATGAGAGCACGCGTGATGAGGTTCGGCGCGCATTCGAAGCTGGTGGGATCGTCTTCCTGAACTCCGACCAAGGTGTAGGAGTGATGCTTGTCAACAGGAAGAGAGACGGCTGACGCGTCAGCGGGGGATCACCCCGCCCCGCCGCAGTGTGCACGCTCGGGCGATGACCTCTGCTCTCAAAACTACGTTAACAATCCCCCTCAAAATGGATACATCTACGGACGGGGGACTCAGTGATCAAAGAAGACTTTCTGGACCAGCCGCCTAACGGCGCGGCGCTTACCGCCTATGACCAGGCGCATCTGAAGCTTTACCTGCGGCTTCTAGACGCTGACGCAGAGGGAGCAGACTGGAAAGAAGTCGTCAAAGTGCTGTTCGGCATTTGTGCCAAATCTGATCCAGAGCGCGCCGCACACGTGCACGCCACTCACCTCTGCCGCGCCAAATGGATGACCCGGAACGGCTACAGCGAGCTCCTTGGGCCGCGTCTCCATTGAGGTGATGCAGCACCTGCATCACGTTGATCCGACTTCGTTCTTCCCAGCAGGCAATCAACTTGGAATCGTCATCGCTTCACAACTCGCGTTGCGTAACATTGCGCGGAGGTGGCGGAGGATGTCGGAGGAAGAAAGCTGGCGGTCCGAGACTGCCTATGACTACATCGACAAACTGACGACTAGCGAACTCGCTTGGGAGTTTCTCCGGAGAAACCCGGATTATCGGGTGGCCTTTCAAGGGCTGTTATCCTCTGGACGAATAACGGACGACATTGCGACCACTTTTGCGCAGCAATGGGGGTTGTCTTTTCGCTGCAGATCCACACGTCACGGGGCTCGCGCAACCGATCTTTTGGACTCCGCAAACCGATCCGGCGGCGATCATTCTCCAAGACGGCCACGCGCTATCCGGAGAATCTCATCTCACCCTTGATGGTCTTCGCGCTCACGCCGTCCAAGACCGCGGCGCAGCGCTTCTCCGACTAAACCTCAACGGCGAGCGCTTCGATGTCAGCCTTACGGGTCGAGTAGAAGGCGACGCGCTCGCCGCGGTCATCCCGCTCGACGAGATGACACCCGACCGCCTGACGGCGTTGGGCCGGTTCTGGTCGGGCGCGACGGGCCGGGCTGTGCTTCCAGATCCGCGCATAACGCCGCAGCGGCTCCAGCGGGCGCGACAGATGCTACGCGCCATCGACGCTCGCGAGACGGGCGCCACCTACCGGGCCATCGCCCAATTTCTTTTCCCCCAACATGAAAACGACGCCGCGTCCTGGGTCGGCAGCGCCATCCGCGAAACCACCATTCGTCTCGCCCGCGACGGCATGAAGCTCGTTCGCGGCGGATACCGGGCGCTGCTGCGCCGTCCCCGACGCGAACGCTGACACCCACCCGGGTGTCGAATTTAGCTTCCTTACTTCGACATCGTCCGAGGCGCCGTCTTCGCGCCACCGTGCTCGCAACCAGCCGCTCGTTCGCAGCGGCCTCCCGCGAGACCACGGAGGTTCGATCATGGCCGAAAAAGCCGCCAATCTACCGCCACGATACCTAAGAACGCAGGAGGCGGCCCGCTTCCTCGGCCTTTCCGAACGTACGCTCGAAAAGCATCGCACCTACGGCACCGGTCCGACCTATCGGAAGCTCGGTGGTCGCGTCGTCTATTCGATCGACGACCTCCAGACCTGGGCGGATCGCGGTCTCGTCACTTCGACGTCCGATCCGCGCGGCGGGACCATCCTTCCGGCAAAGCGCCAGGCGGCCGCGCCTACCGCTGCTGGCCGCATCCCGCGCTGAGCTCCTCGCGATGTCGGCGCGCCATCACCACAGCGAACGCGAGCAGCTCGATCTCTTTCGGGCTCTGCCCGGTAATCTCGCACCCCGCGACGCTCAAGACCTGATGGCATACCCCTTCTTCGCCCTCGGCAAGTCGAAGCGACTGGCGCCGATCAACTTCAAGGCCGGCTCCGTCGTCATCTGTGTGGAGGCCGTCCCCGAGCACGGCATGGCCACCATCTGGGACGCCGACGTGCTGATCTGGGCCGCGTCTCAGATCGTCGAGGCGCGCGACCACGGACTTCGCCCGTCGCGCCTTATGGCGACCACGCCCTACGAGATTCTGCAGTTCATAGGCCGCGGCGTCAGCTTGCGCGACTACGACCGATTGAAGGCCGCGCTCGACCGGCTCCAGTCGACGACGGTGGCGACATCGATCCGCCAGCCGACCGAGCGGCGGCTGCACCGCTTCTCCTGGATCAACGAGTGGAAGGAGCGCGCCGATGGCAAAGGCCGGCCGCTGGGCCTCGAACTGATCGTGCCGGATTGGTTCTACGCCGCCGTTCTCGATGACGCGCTCGTGCTGACCATCGACCGCGATTATTTCGATCTGACGGGCGGTCTTGAGCGCTGGCTTTATCGCCTCGTGCGCAAGCACGGCGGCAAGCAGGAGTTCGGCTGGAGCTTTGACTTCCCGCATCTTCACGCCAAGTCCGGCTCGCTCTCGCCGCTCAAGCACTTCGCCTACGATCTGCGCGACATCGTCCGCCGACAGCCGCTGCCAGGCTATCGCCTGACCATCGAGCAGTGCCTCGGCGGCCCCGAAATCCTCTCCTTCAAACCGATCGATCCGCACGCGCTCGGCATCCCCCGCCAGCGCCGCCGCTCGACCAAGCGCCCTGGGGATAAGCTGTGAATCGTCTCGTGCTATCAGGGACCGGACCCATCGTGCCATCGAGGACCCGATCCTCGTGCTATCGGGGACCAGAATCGCCGAATCCGCTCGCTGAATCAGCAGCTTGTGGGCTCCGTAACTTCTCTAACCTAGATTCCTTCGGAATCTTTCTAACGCAAGCCGCATTTTCGTCGCGGGTGGATGAGTCCCCGATCGCCGGGAGACCGTCATGATCGTCGCGCTGCTCAACCAGAAAGGCGGCGTCGGCAAGACGACCATCGCGCTCCACCTTGCTGGCGAATGGGCGACCCGCGGCCAGCGCGTCACCCTCATCGATGCGGACCCGCAAGGCTCGGCGCTCGACTGGTCGCAGCAGCGGGCGCGTGAACGCCTTCCTCGCCTCTTCGGTGTCGTCGGCCTGGCGCGCGACACACTGCATCGCGAGGCGCCGGAGATTGCCCGCGACGTCGACCACGTCATCATCGACGGGCCGCCGCGCGTCGCCGGGCTGGTGCGCTCGGCGCTGCTCGCCGCCGACCTGGTGCTGATCCCGGTGCAGCCGTCGCCGTTCGATGGCTGGGCCTCGGCCGAGATGCTGTCGCTGCTCGGCGAGGCTCGAATCTACCGGCCGCAGATCGTGGCGCGCTTCGTCCTCAATCGCTGCGCCGCGCGCACCGTCATCGCCCGCGAGACCGCCGAGACGCTCGCCGACCATGACCCGCCGTTGCTTACCACCACGGTCGGCCAGCGCGTCGCCTTTGCCGATGCCGCACAGACCGGCCGGCTTGTCGGTGAGATCGACAGCGACAGTGCCGCCGCTCGCGAGATCGCCGCGCTGGTAAGCGAGATCGGGAGGATCGCACCATGACGGCTACGCCTCCGAAACGCGGATTCGCCACCCGGCCGGGCGGCGATCCCGAGACCTGGATCAAGGCCGCCGACGCGGCCCCGGCGCGGGCTGTCGACCCTGCCGTCTATTCGGCGCGGCTGACGATCGACGTCACCCAGGACCAGCGCGCCCGGATCAAGATCGCGGCCTTCCAGCGCGGCGTCACCGTGGCGGACATGCTGCGCGAGTTGCTCGCGCGCGAATTTTCCCCCAGCAACGGAGACGCGACATGACCGGCGCCAGCGCAATCCATACGCGCGGCGCGCCAGGTCTAGCCGCGCCGCCGCCAATTCACCTGACCGAGGTCGAACTGACCTGGATCGAAAAGCGTATCGAGAACTGGATCAGGTTCGGCCGCGAGGTCGGCGAGCAGATCCTCGACCGCCGCCGACGCGTGCTGCGCTTCGCGCCGGACAGCGTGTTCGGCTTCGTGCGCTGGGCCGCGAACGACCACGGCACCATCGCTTCGCACCTCGACGTGCTGCGCGCGGCGCTGCCGAGCGAACCGCAGCAGACCGTGCCATTCGTGCGGCCCGGCGGCGACATCCTTCTCAAGGTCGAGGGCTGGCCGAAGGTCGAGCGCGTGCTGCAGATGATCGACGCCATCGAGGCCGCCGGCATCGATGCGGCCGACGTCTCGCCCGATCATTGGCGGCACGTCCACAACCGCATGACGGCCGGCCAGCCGCCGCGCCCGTACACGATCGGCCACCACAAGGCGTTCCTCCTGCGGCGGAGGGTCGGCGCATGAGCCGCTTCGGCTACGTGATGGTCACCTACGTGATGACCATGGGAGTGGCGATCGTATCGTTCGTCCATTTCCCGACCAAGCTCATCTGGAACGCGTCCGCGAGCACGCCGATTGGCCTCTACAGCATCGCGCCCACGCGCCATCTCGAAGTCACAGACCTGGTCGCCGTCCGTGCGCCCGAGCAGTTCGCCGCCCTCATGGTCGAGCGCGGCTACATCGGTCGCGGCGTGCCGCTGATGAAGCGCGTCGCGGGCGTGCCGGGACAACAGGTCTGCCGTCGCGATCATGCGATCACGGTCGACGGCGTGCCGATGGGCGACGCGCTCGACCGCGATCATCTCGGCCGTCCGCTGCCCGTCTGGCAGGGCTGCCGCCGCATCGGCGAGGACGAGCTTTTCCTGATGAACTGGTTGGTCCCCGACAGCCTCGACGGCCGCTATTTCGGCCCGCTGCCGACCAGCACCGTGATCGGCCGGGCGACCCCGCTCTGGACCGATGAAGACGGCGACGGCCGCTACGTCTGGCGCGCGCCGACCCACTGACCTGCCGCCTCCAATCCCCCACCGAAGGAGACCACCATGACGCAGATCGGCCAATTCACCCGCACCAAATCCGGCTATTCCGGGCGGCTCACCGTGCTCGGCATCGATGCTGAACTCGTCCTTGTTCCGGCCGAGGCGTCCGATGCCGAGAATGCGCCGGACTACCGTGTGCTGCTCGACGGCGAGGAAGGCAGCGAGGTCGGCGCCGGCTGGAAGCATGTCGGCGAGCGTGCCGGCGACTACGTCTCCGTGCAGCTCGACAGCCCGCTGTTCCCACGTCCGCTGCGCGCCAATCTCTTCCGCGCCAGCGACGACAACTCCACCTGGGGCCTGCATTGGTCGCGGCCCGCCAAGCCGCGCCCCAACACGCGCGACAGCGAGGACTGAGCGGTGCGCGGCCCGCATCGATCGCAGCATCATCGGAGCGGCACGGACAAGTCCCGTGCCGCCTCCCGGCTGCTCCTCCTTCTCTTTTCCGGCCTGCCGATCGCCGCTTCGCCAATGTCGCCGGCGCAGGCTCAGACCGTGCCGCCGGTTCCGGCCGAGGCGAGCACCCAACTCGCCGGCTTCGTGAGCGAGGCCTCGCAGCGGTTTGGCGTTCCGGTCGCCTGGATTCGCGCGCTCATGCGTGTCGAAAGCGCCAACGACGCGCGCGCCGTCTCGCCCAAGGGCGCGATGGGCCTGATGCAGATCATGCCCGACACCTGGGCCTATCTGCGCACCCGCTATCGCCTTGGCAGCGATCCGTTCGATCCCCGCGACAACATCATCGCGGGAACGGCCTATATGCGCGAACTCTACGATCGCTACGGCGCGCCGGGCTTTCTCGCCGCCTACAATGCCGGACCCGGACGGTACGACGACTACCTCGCGAACGGCCGCGCGTTGCCGGCCGAGACGCGCGCCTATGTCGCCCAGCTCACGCCCCTTGTCGGCGGCGAAGCGTCTCCGGCCATCGTCACTGTTGCTGCTGCCGATCCGCTGGCGTGGACGCGCGCACCGCTCTTCATCGGCGCCTCTGATCGCGGTCCGGGCGCAGATCCGGTACGGGCCGATGCGCGGGCGCGTGACGGCGACACCGCGGCGACACCACGTGATGCGGCGGCCGATGCGAACCCGACTGGCGGCCTGTTCGTCTCCCGCCGGGAGCCTGCAGGCCCGCGATGACTGTCTCACCCGTCCATCGCAGCGTGGCGAACCCCAGCGCAGTGTGGAGGGCGTTGGGAGGGAGGACCGGAAACACAACCGCACGATGGCAGGATAAAGGGGCGCGATGTGCGCCTTGGTTCGGTTGTGCTTTTTCAAGGGGTTATGGCGCGATTTCGCGAGGTGCGCCTGATCGGCGCAGCCTGCGCATCGGCGCATCCTCAAGCAGAATCATCGCGTTGGCGCGATGTGCGGAGCGTCGGGCATGACCGACGAGCACGATTTTCGCATCCGGCCAGGCCGCATCCGCTCGACCAGCGCGCAGCGGGCGCGGCCCTTCATCGCCCAGGCGCTCGCGGCCGCTCAGCGCGCCGGCGGCAGCGTCTCCCGGCAAGGGAAGATCGGGTCGGGCGCGCGGTCCCGGTTCGGGCGCGGACAGCGCGCCTCGATCCAGGCGAACCGCCTCATCACCGCGCGCTCGCGCGGTGCGGTCATCAAGGCGCGCGTCGTCCGTCATGGCGCGCGGTCCGCGCCGCTCTCGACGCATCTCGATTATCTCCGCCGCGATGGCGTCACCCGCGACGGGGAGAAGGCCCGGCTGTTCGGTCCGGGCGGGGATGACGTCGACGCCAAGAACTTTGCGGAGCGGTCCGAGGAAGACCGCCACCATTTCCGCTTCATCGTCTCGCCGGACGACGCGCTGGAAATGTCCGATCTCAAGGGCTTCACCCGTGAGCTGGTCGGCCAGATGGAGAAGGACCTCGGCACGCGGCTCGAATGGGTCGCGGTCGATCACTGGAACACCGAGCATCCGCATGTCCATCTGATCGTCCGCGGCGTGCGCGACGACGGCGAGAACCTGGTCATCTCGCGCGACTATATAAAGGAGGGCATGCGCGATCGGGCGCGCGACCTGATCACCCAGGAGCTGGGGCCGCGCACCGATCAGGAGATCCGGCGGACGCTGGAGCGCCAGATCGACGCCGACCGCTGGACCAACCTCGATCGCCAGCTCGCCCGCGATGCCTATCGCACCGGCGTCATCGATCTCACCCCGCATCCCGATCAACAGCCCGACGAGTTCCATGCGCTGAAGATCGGACGGCTGCGTAGGCTCGAAGGGCTCGGGCTCGCTGACGAGATCGGGCCGGGACAATGGACCATTTCGAACAAAGCCGAGGCGACCCTGCGCGAGCTCGGCGAGCGCGGCGACATCATCAAACGCATCCACCACGGTCTGACCGAGCGCGGCATCGAGCGTGGCGCGGCGAGCTATGTGCTCGCGTCCGAGAGCCTCAGCGATCCGGTGATCGGGCGTCTGGTCGCCCGCGGCCTCGACGACGAGTTGAAGGGCACGGCCTTCGCCGTCGTCGACGGCGTCGACGGCCGCACCCATCACATCAAGCTGCCCGATCTCGATGCGGCCGGCGACAGCGCGCCGGGCTCGATCGTTGAGCTTCGGAAGTTCGATGACGCGCGCGGCCAGCGCCGCGTGGCGATCGCGGTGCGCTCCGACCTCGACATCGAGCGGCAGGTCACCGCGACTGGCGCCACCTGGCTCGACCGGCAGAATATCGCCCGCGAGCCGGCAGCTCTCGGCGGCGGCTTCGGCGCCGAGGTGCGTGACGCCATGGACCGGCGAGCCGAGCATCTTGTTGGCCAGGGCCTCGCCGAACACCAAAAGCGTGGCGTCAGTTTCCAGCCCGGCCTGGTCGACACGCTGCGACGTCGCGAACTCGAGGCGGTTGCCCAGCGCATCGCCGCTGAGACCGGACGGCCGCAGGTCAAGCCGGAGTCCGGCGAATATGTCACCGGCACCTACCAGCGGCGGCTGAACCTCGCGAGTGGCCGCTTCGCCATGATCGACGACGGGCTCGGCTTCAGCCTCGTGCCCTGGACGCCATCAATCGAGAAGCAGCTCGGCCGTCACGTCTCCGGCGTCTCCCGGAGCGACGGCGGCGTCGACTGGAGCTTCGGCCGCCAGAGGGGGCTCGGCCTGTGATCACCATCCCAAGCGAAAGGACCTCGCCATGTCCGCTACCAAGATCCTCTGGGGCCAGATCCTCACGGTCTTTGCCATCGTCCTGTTGACGACCTGGGGCGCCACGCAGTGGACAGCCTACCGTCTCGGCTTCCAGCCCCAGCTCGGACCGCCCTGGTTCATGCTCGGTCATTGGCCGATCTACTATCCGTGGTCCTTCTTCCCCTGGTGGTATTTCTACGACGCCTACGCGCCGCCGATCTTCGTCGAGGGCGCCTATATCGCGGCGTCCGGCGGCTTCATCTCAATCGCCGTCGCCATCGGCATGTCGGTCTGGCGAGCCCGCGAGGCGAAGAATGCCGAGACCTTCGGCTCGGCGCGCTGGGCCCGCCATGACGAAGTGCGCGGCGCCGGCCTGCTCGGCGAGGACGGCGTGGTGCTCGGCAAGTTCGACCACGCCTATCTCCGGCACGACGGGCCTGAGCATGTGCTGTGCTTCGCGCCGACCCGGTCCGGCAAGGGCGTCGGCCTCGTCGTGCCGTCGCTGCTCACCTGGCCTGGCTCGGCGATCGTCCACGACATCAAGGGCGAGAACTGGACGCTGACCGCAGGCTTCCGCGCCCGCCATGGCCGCGTGCTCCTCTTCGACCCGACCAACGCGAAGTCGGCCGCCTACAATCCGCTGCTCGAGGTGCGCCGCGGCGAATGGGAGGTCCGCGACGTGCAGAACATCGCCGACATCCTGGTCGATCCGGAAGGCAGCCTCGAAAAGCGAAACCACTGGGAGAAGACCAGCCACGCGCTGCTGGTCGGCGCGATCCTGCATGTGCTCTATGCCGAGGAGGACAAGACGCTCGCCGGCGTCGCCGCCTTCCTCTCCGATCCGAAGCGGCCGATCGAATCCACCTTGGCGGCGATGATGAAGACCGCCCATCTCGGGGAGAGCGGACCGCATCCGGTAATCGCGTCGGCCGCCCGCGAGCTGCTCAACAAATCCGACAACGAACGCTCCGGCGTGCTCTCGACCGCCATGTCATTCCTCGGCCTCTATCGCGATCCCGTCGTAGCCGAGGTGACGCGCCGCTGCGACTGGCGCATCGCCGACATCGTTGGTGCCAAGCAGCCGACCAGCCTTTACCTGGTCGTGCCGCCGTCGGACATTGCCCGGACCAAGCCGCTCATCCGCCTCATCCTCAATCAGATCGGCCGGCGTCTGACCGAGGATCTCAAGGCCAAGGGCAACCGGCATCGGCTGCTGCTGATGCTCGACGAGTTCCCGGCGCTCGGCCGGCTCGACTTCTTCGAATCCGCGCTCGCCTTCATGGCGGGCTATGGGTTGAAGGCGTTCCTGATCGCGCAGTCGCTGAACCAGATCGAGAAGGCCTACGGGCCGAACAACTCGATCCTCGACAACTGCCATGTCCGCGTCAGCTTCGCGACCAACGACGAACGGACCGCCAAGCGCGTCTCCGACGCACTCGGGACCGCGACCGAGATGCGCGCCATGCGCAACTATGCCGGCCATCGGCTCTCGCCGTGGCTCGGTCACCTGATGGTGTCGCGCTCGGAAACCGCGAGGCCGCTGCTCACGCCCGGCGAGATCATGCAGCTCCCGCCCGCCGACGAGATCGTCATGGTCGCGGGCACGCCGCCGATCCGCGCGAAGAAGGCGCGCTACTACGAGGATCGCCGCTTCAAGGATCGGATCACGGCGCCGCCGGCGGTCACCAGGCCGACGCAGCCGGGAATGGACGATTGGAGCCGTCTACCACTTCCAGCCCGGCCGGCGAGCGCGGTGTCGCCAGGCGCGGCTGTCATCGAGGATGGTGGTGACGAAGATCCGACCGGATCGGAACGTCGCTACCAACCGGAGCTGGAACGCGCCGCGCCGGTCGAGAAGAAGGCGCCGATCGAGAACGAGTTCGACGGCGGATTCGACGACGAGGCCGATGACGACGCGGCCCGGATCAGCCGCGCCAACCAGATCATGCAGGGCGTGGCGCGTCAGGTCTCGCTCGACCCGAACGACGGCATGGAGCTGTGAGGCGCCCATGGCCAATCCATCGAAGAAGCAGCGCCTGTCGGTCTATCTCGAACCCGAGGTCATGAAGGCGCTCGCTGCCCATGCGGCCCGGCGCGATCAATCTCGCTCGCTGATCGCCGAGGCGGCAATCGCATCCTTCCTCTCCCCGGATGCTGCCGAGCGCCAAGAAGCGGCGACGACCAAGCGCCTCGACCAGCTCGACCGTCGCATGACCCGAATGGAGCGGGACGTCGGCATCTCGATCGAGATGCTCGCCGTGTTCGTGCGGTTCTGGCTGACCACCAACCCGCCGCTGCCCGAGCCCGCGCAGGCGGCAGCACGCGCCCAGGCGGGTGAGCGTTACGACGCGTTCGTCGCAGCGGTCGGCCGCAGGCTCGCCAAGGGTCCTAAGCTCCGGCAGGAGATTTCCGAAGACATTAACGCGGTGAGCGGCGACAACTGACGGATATGCTAATAGTACCCCAGCAACGCCGTAGAATGGAGACTTACAGCATTGTCGATCCACATTTCCCATGACCAGAAATCGGGGCGTTGGTCCTTTTCTTATAGTCGCCATCTATTCGTCGCCGTCGGCATGGTGTTCCTGGCCGGCGGCATAGCGGCGCTTGCCGGGCCTTGGTGGCTACCCATCGCTGCGTTCGTTTTCGGAAAGATCGACGTCAAGATCGACTCGTCTGCCAACTATTGGGTAGCGGCTATCCTGATCGTAGTCGGCCTATCAATCCTGGCATTCAAATTCTTCGTGCTCGATAAATGGGCGCACCGTCTGGCAATCGACAAAGAGACGATCGCCCGATCCCCTCCGGCAGCGCGGGAAGTGAAACGCTATTTCGATGATCTTCTAGACGACCACTCTTATCGCTCGAGTTTCGATACGCACTTCTATCGCGCGTACAATCAGTTCTCGGACGCTGCTAACGCTCTCCAAGACACAAAAACGGCGGCTCTCTTCAATACGTTTTCCACCGATGCAATGGCGTTACACCATTTTGTCGCACCGAATTTCTTCGTGTTCCCCGACAACCAAGGGCCCAATCCGGACTACCGGTATTGCTTAGCCCCACACATGAACATCGACCGGGACATGGTCTCCTCCGAGGTGAAGAAGGTTGAGCAGTACGACGAGTTGAAACGCGAACTCGCCGAGCGCGTCGCACAAGCTCGGCAATCCTACGACGCTTTTGTCCGTCGACTTAAGAAGCTTGGACATATCTAGCGGCCCTGACGTTAGTCGCAAGTTCGCCTGGGCCGGCGCGTCTTGGTCTGACGCGACGCTAGGAGTCCCCAGGACAGCGATCCCGCGCGCGACGCGCAATAAGCAGTGATTGCGGCGACTCAAGTATTCGGCGATTCCGCCGAACGCCTGTCTTTGTACGCCACGGCACGACAAGCAAAACAACCTGTTGCCGAAGACCATTTTCCGGTTCTCTTAATCATCCCCGATCCAGGGACGGCCTGACGCGGTCCCGCCAAGAACGGGGACAACGTGGCCGTCTATTCCGAGAAATCTGAGGCGATACTTCGCGGAGCCCGCATGCTGCGGACCGCGCTCGGCCCTGCCATCACTGGGTTTCTCGCTGAGGCCGGCGTCGTCGAGGTGATGCTCAACCCTGACGGCCGTCTCTGGATCGACCGGCTTTCGGAAGGCCTTTCCGACACGGGGCAGCGGCTCTCGGCGGCCGATGGCGAGCGCATCGTACGCCTGGTTGCCCACCATGTCGGCGCCGAGGTCCACGCGGGCAATCCGCGCGTCTCGGCCGAGCTGCCGGAAACGGGAGAGCGGTTCGAGGGCCTGCTGCCGCCCGTGGTGGCCGCACCGGCCTTCGCGATCCGCAAGCCTGCGGTGGCCGTTTTCACGCTGCAGGACTATGTCGCCGCCGGCACCATGACGGTCGAGCAGGCCGAGATCCTGCGCCAGGCGGTCGCCGACCGCCGCAACATCCTCGTCGCCGGCGGCACCTCCACCGGCAAGACGACGCTGACCAACGCGCTGCTCGCTGAGGTCGCGAAGACCTCCGACCGCGTGGTGCTGATCGAGGACACCCGGGAACTGCAATGCGCCGCGCCGAACCTGGTCGCCATGCGGACCAAGGACGGCGTGGCGACGCTCTCCGATCTCGTCCGCTCGTCGCTGCGCCTTCGGCCAGACCGCATTCCGATCGGCGAGGTGCGCGGCGCCGAGGCGCTCGACCTGCTCAAGGCCTGGGGCACCGGCCACCCGGGCGGGATCGGCACCATCCACGCCGGCACCGCGCTCGGCGCGCTGCGGCGCCTCGAGCAACTTATCCAGGAAGCCGTCATCACCGTCCCGCGCGCGCTGATCGCCGAGACGATCGATCTCGTCGCGGTCCTCTCGGGCCGCGGTTCGACCAGGCGCCTGGCCGAACTCGGTCGCGTCGAGGGGCTTAGCCCTGACGGCGACTACCGCGTCCGCCCCGCAACCGAGCCCCCCGAAGGAGAACCCGCATGATCCGCCGTACCCTGCATTTTCGTCGCCATGTAGCGACAACCGCATCCGTCATCCTGGCCAGTGTGCTGCTGGCCCCGGCCGCCCACGCCTCCGGCTCCTCGATGCCGTGGGAAGCACCGCTGCAATCGATCCTCGAATCGATCGAGGGGCCGGTCGCCAAGATCATCGCGGTGATCATCATCATCGTCACCGGTCTGACGCTTGCCTTCGGCGATACCTCGGGTGGCTTCCGCCGCCTGATCCAGATCGTCTTCGGCCTGTCGATCGCCTTCGCTGCGTCGAGCTTCTTCCTGTCCTTCTTCTCGTTCGGCGGCGGAGCGCTCGTCTGATGGCGGGCCTAATCGAGAGCGGCGGCGACGTGCCGGGCTACACCGTCCCGGTCCACCGGGCTTTGACCGAGCACATCCTGCTCGGCGGCGCGCCTCGAGCAATTGCCATCCTCAACGGCACACTCGCTGCCGCTCTCGGTCTCGGTCTGCGCCTCTGGCTGGTCGGCCTTGGTCTTTGGGCAATCGGCCATTTCGCCGCCGTCTGGGCGGCCAAGCGCGACCCGCAATTCGTCGACGTTGGTCGCCGGCATCTCCGCATCCCCGGTCACCTGAACGTCTGAGGCGCGCCTATGCTGAACCTTGCCGAATACCGCCGCACCTCAAACCGTCTCGCGGATTTCCTGCCATGGGCGGCGCTGGTCGCTCCCGGCGTGGTCCTCAACAAGGACGGCTCGTTTCAGCGTAGCGCGCGCTTCCGCGGACCCGACCTGGACTCCTCCGTGCAGGCCGAGCTGGTTGCCGTCGCGGGTCGGCTCAACAGCGCCTTCCGCCGACTCGGTAGCGGCTGGGCGATCTTCGTCGAAGCGCAACGCCACGCCGTCGGCGCCTATCCGGCGAGCCGATTTCCCGATGCGGCTTCGGCCATGGTCGATGCCGAGCGGAAGGCCGACTTCGAAGAGGACGCCGTCCACTACGAGTCGAGCTACTTCCTGACGTTCACCTTCCTGCCGCCGGCCGAGGATGCCGCGCGCGCCGAGAGCTGGCTTTACGAAGGCAAGGCCGAGCGAGGCGTCGACGCCTGGGAGGCGCTGCGCGGCTTCGTCGACCGCACCGATCGCATCCTGCAGCTCGTCGAAGCCTTCATGCCGGAGTGCGGGTGGCTCGATGATGTCGAGACCCTGACCTATCTGCACTCGACCGTCTCGGCGAAGCGCTACCGCGTGCGCGTTCCCGAGACGCCGATGTATCTCGACGCGCTGGTCGCCGATCAGCCGCTGACTGGTGGCCTCGAGCCGCGCCTTGCCGAGGCCCATCTGCGCATTCTGACGATCGTCGGATTTCCGACCGCGACGACGCCCGGCATCCTCGACGATCTCAACCGTCTCGCCTTTCCCTACCGCTGGTCGACGCGGGCGATCCTGCTCGACAAGACCGACGCCACCAAGCTCCTAACCAAGATCCGGAGGCAGTGGTTCTCCAAGCGCAAGTCGATCGCCGCGATCCTCAAGGAGGTGATGACCAACGAGGCGAGCGCCCTGGTCGATACCGATGCCGCTAACAAGGCTGCGGATACCGACCTGGCCCTGCAGGAACTCGGCGCAGACTATGCTGGCCAGGCCTATGTCACCGCGACGATCGCCGTCTGGGACAACGATCCCCGCGTCGCCTCGGAGAAGCTCCGTCTCGTCGAGAAGGTGATCCAGGGCCGCGACTTCACCGCGATGCCCGAGACGATCAACGCGGTCGACGCTTGGCTCGGATCGCTGCCCGGCCACGTCTACGCCAATGTCCGTCAGCCGCCGATCTCGACGCTCAATCTCGCCCACATGATCCCGCTTTCGGCGGTGTGGGCGGGGCCGGAACGGGATGAGCACTTTGGTGCGCCCCCCTTGCTCTACGGCAAGACCGAAGGGTCCACCCCGTTCCGGTTCTCCATCCATGTCGGCGACGTCGGCCACACCCTGGTGGTCGGCCCGACCGGCGCGGGCAAGTCCGTGCTGCTGGCGCTGATGGCGCTGCAGTTTCGCCGTTACGCCGGCGCGCAGGTCTTCGCCTTCGACTTCGGTGGTTCGATCCGCGCCGCCGCCATCGCCATGGGCGGCGACTGGCACGACCTCGGCGGCGGCCTCTCCGAGGGCTCGGCCGACAGCGTCGCGCTTCAGCCGCTCTCCCGGATCGACGAGGCGGCCGAACGCGCCTGGGCCGCCGACTGGATCGTCGCGATCCTGATGCGCGAAAGCGTGCAGGTGACGCCCGAGGTCAAGGAACTGATCTGGACGGCGCTGTCGTCGCTGGCGAGCGCGCCCGTTGCCGAGCGCACCATGACTGGCCTGTCGGTGCTGCTGCAGTCGAACGACCTGAAGCAGGCGCTGCGCCCATATTGCGTCGGCGGACCCTATGGCCGGCTGCTCGACGCCGAGAGCGAGCATCTCGGCGTCGCCACCGTCCAGGCCTTCGAAACGGAAGGCCTGATCGGGACGGCCGCGGCCCCGGCGGTGCTCTCCTATCTCTTCCACCGCATCGAGGACCGCCTGAACGGCGAGCCGACGCTCATCATCGTCGACGAAGGCTGGCTTGCCCTCGACGACGAGGGCTTCGCCGGCCAGCTCCGCGAGTGGCTGAAGACGCTGCGCAAGAAGAACGCCAGCGTCGTCTTCGCCACCCAATCGCTCTCCGACATCGACGGCTCGGCAATCGCGCCCGCCATCATCGAGAGCTGCCAGACCCGGCTCCTGCTGCCGAACGAACGGGCGATCGAGCCGCAGATCACCGCGATCTACCGGCGCTTCGGCCTCAACGACCGGCAGATCGAGATCCTCGCGAGGGCCATGCCCAAGCGCGACTATTACTGCCAAAGCCGCCGCGGCAACCGGCTGTTCGAGTTGGGCCTCGCCGATGTCGCGCTCGCGCTCTGCGCGGCGTCCTCCAAGACTGATCAGGCCGCCATCGACCGCATCGTCGCTGAACACGGGCGAGATGGCTTCCTCGCGGCGTGGCTGCGCCATCGCGGTGTCGACTGGGCGGCCGACCTCATTCCCAACCTCACCAACCTGGAGAGCCAGCCATGAAAATGCGTGTCCCTCGCGCGGCGCTCGCTGCCGCCATTCTCGCCGCGCCGCTGTCGGTGTCGCCCGTGCTGATCGCGCCGGCCTCGGCCCAGTGGATCGTTTATGATCCCACCAACTATGCGCAGAACCTGCTGTCGGCGACCCGCGCGCTGCAGCAGATCAACAACCAGATCACGTCGCTTCAGAATGAAGCGACGATGCTGATCAACCAGGCGCGAAACCTCACGAGCCTGCCGTTCTCCTCGCTCCAGCAGCTTCAGCAGTCGGTTCAGCGGACCCAGCAGCTCCTCGGCGAGGCTCAACGCATCGCCTACAACGTCCAGAACATCGACCAGGCCTTCCGCACGAACTACGGGGCCGGAAGTGCCTCGATGAACGCGTCAGACCAGCAACTCTTGGCCCAAGCGAAGGAACGCTGGAACAACACGGTGTCGGGACTCCAAGACGCGATGCGCGTCCAGGCTGGCGTCGTCGGCAACATCGACACCAACCGCACGCAGATGTCGGCGCTGGTCGGCCAGAGTCAGGGCGCGACCGGGGCCTTGCAGGCGACGCAGGCGGGCAACCAGCTTCTCGCGCTGCAGGCCCAGCAGCTCGCCGATCTCACCGCCGTCGTCTCCGCCAACGGTCGGGCCCAGGCGCTTGCCGAGGCGGAGCGCTCAGCCGCCGCCGAGCAGGGCCGCGAGCAGCGCCGCCGCTTCCTGACGCCGGGCGTCGGATACCAGCCCGGCAACGCGCAGATGTTCCTGGGCAGCAACTGAGGGCGCGGCGATGGACGGAAAGATCCTGGCTCGCATCGGCGCCATCGGCTTCGTGACCTTCGCGATCACGGCGACGGCGATCGAACTTTCCCGCAAGGACGAGCCCCGGCTCTACCGAAGCGTCGCCGCGGCAACCGAAACGGGCGTCGACCCGCTGAAGACCGAGCTGCGGCGCTGCCGGCAGCTTGGGGAAGCCGGCACCCGTGATCCCGCCTGCCTTCAGGCTTGGGCGGATAACCGCGACCGCTTCCTGAAGCCGTCGCAGGCCCTGCAGCCGCAGCCGGCTCCGCAGGCGCCCGGCCCGCAGGGTCAGCCGCAGAACCCTCCGGCCGCCCGCGACCCCGCCGCCAACGAGACCGCGCCAGCGATCGACTCCCACATGAACGAGGCGCGTTGAAACCATGGGCGGCACCGGCGTCATCGACCATTTCCTGGAGGTCTTCACCCGCTACATCGACAGCGGCTTCGGCCTTCTCAGCGGCGAAGTGGCTTTCATCGCCACCACGCTGATCGTGATCGACGTGACGCTCGCCGCCTTGTTCTGGAGTTGGGGCGCCGACGACGACATCATGGCGCGCCTCGTCAAGAAGACGCTGTTCGTCGGCGTCTTCGCCTACCTGTTTGGCAATTGGAACAACCTAGCCCGCATCATCTTCGAGAGCTTCGCGGGCCTCGGCCTCAAGGCGTCGGGGACCGGCTTCACAATCGCGGACATGATGAGACCCGGAAAGGTCGCCCAGACCGGCCTCGATGCCGGGCGGCCGCTGCTCGATTCTATCTCCGATCTCATGGGCTATTGGAGCTTCTTCGAGAACTTCATTCAGATCGCGGTGATGCTGCTCGCCTGGGCACTGGTGCTGCTCGCCTTCTTCATCCTCGCCATCCAGCTTTTCGTCACCCTGATCGAATTCAAGCTGACGACGCTCGCCGGCTTCGTGCTCATTCCCTTCGGTCTCTTTGGCAAGAGCGCTTTCATGGCCGAGCGCGTGCTCGGCAACGTCATCTCCTCCGGCATCAAGGTGCTGGTCCTCGGCGTCATCATCGGCATCGGATCTAGCCTCTTCTCCGAGTTCACCGCCGGCTTCGGCGGCCGCACACCGACGATCGACGAGGCGATGGCGATCGTGCTCGCGGCACTGACCTTGCTCGGCCTCGGCATCTTTGGCCCCGGCATCGCCAACGGCCTCGTGTCCGGAGGCCCGCAGCTCGGCGCCGGCGCTGCGGTCGGAACCGGGCTTGCCGCAGGTGGCATGGTCGCGGCCGGAGCTGCCACAGTCGGCGCTGTCGCTTCCGGAGGTTCGGCGCTCGCAGGAGGCGCCGCGGCCGCCGCCCGCGGAGGCGCTGCCCTCGCGGGCGGAGCTTCCACCGCATACAGCCTGGGCGCTGCAGGGCAGACGGGCGCCTCGGGCGTGGTTAGCGGCCTAGGCGGCGTCGCCCGGGCCGCCGGTTCCGCTGCCACATCGCCGCTTCGGCGCGCGGCCGAGCGCGCGTCGAGCATGCGCTCCAGCTTCGCCGATGGAGCCCGGTCCGCCTTCGAGTCGACCGGGGGCTCCTCGACCATGGGCACCGTTGGCGAAGCGGCGAACGATGCCGCACCGAGCCCTGCCGGTGGCGGCGATCAACCGCCTGCCTGGGCCCGCCGCATGAAGCGCTCGCAACAGATGAGCCACGCAGTCTCGACCACCGTCCATGCGGTGCGCAGCGGCGACAGCCACGGCGGCGGCTCCCCCATCAATCTTTCCGAAGGTGACCGCTGATGTTTCGACGACCCTCGACGCACTATGGAAAAGCTCCCGAACCCGAAACGCCGTACCAGCGCGCCGCCCAGGTCTGGGACGACCGCATCGGCTCGGCCCGCGTGCAGGCGCGCAACTGGCGCTATATGGCCTTCGGCTCGCTCTTCCTGTCGGCGGGGTTCGCGGCCGCGCTGGTTTGGCAGTCAGCGCGCGGCACCGTCGTTCCGTGGGTCGTTCAGACCGACCGGCTCGGCCAGGCGCAGGCGATAGCCCCAGCGACGCCAGACTACCAGCCGACCGACCCGCAGATCGCATTCCACCTCGCGCGCTTCATCGAGCAGGTTCGCTCGATCCCGGCGGACGCGATCATCGTTCGCCAGAACTGGCTGCGCGCCTACGACTTCACGACGGACCGGGGAGCGGCCGCGCTCAACGATTATGCGCGCTCGAACGATCCCTTCACCAAGGTCGGCCGCCAGCAGATCGCGGTAGACGTTTCCAGCGTGATCCGCGCCTCTCCCGACAGCTTCCGGGTCGCATGGACCGAGCGCCGCTACGAGAACGGCCAGCTCGCCGAAACGACCCGATGGACGGCGATCCTTACCATCGTCGTCCAGATTCCGCGCAACGCCGACCGGCTGCGCGCAAATCCGCTGGGGATCTACGTCAACGCAATTTCATGGTCACGGGAGCTGGGGCAATGACGATGCCGATTTTCCGTAAAGCCGGAGAACCGGCTTTCCGTACTCACACATTGGCGGCCTTGCTGCTTTCCGCCACAGCGGTGGCGGGCTGCGCGACGACGCAGAAGCCGCCCGAGATCAGCTACGACGACGCGCCGGCCGCCGTGCAAACCGTCGATCCTCCGGCACCCGTCACGGTCGTCGAACTGCCGAGGCCCCTTCCGCTGCCCGGACAGATGAAGCCGGTCGAGCAATCGCGGCGAGCGCCCGAGCCGGCCGACCCCACGGCGCGGGTCAATCAGGCCAATGCCGCCGCCCGCATCCAGCCGGTGCGCGATGGCTTCATCAACTCGATGCAGGTCTATCCCTTTACGCAAGGGGCGCTCTATCAGGTCTACACGGCCATCGGGCAGATCACCGACATCGCGCTCCAGCCCGGAGAGCAGCTCGTCGGCTCGGGGCCGGTGGCTGCCGGCGACACGGTGCGATGGATCATCGGCGATACGCAGAGCGGTTCCGGCGCGACGCTGCAGGTGCACATCCTGGTGAAGCCGACGCGGGCCGAACTTATGACCAATCTCGTCATCAACACCAACCTGCGCACCTATCACATGGAGCTGCGCTCGACAGAGCGCACCTATATGGCCTCCGTCTCCTGGCAATATCCGCAGGACCAACTCATCGCGCTGCGCCGCCAGAACGCCGAGGCACAGGCCACCCAGCCGGTGGCCACCGGCGTCGATCTCTCGCGCATCAACTTCCGCTACGAGGTGACCGGCGACCGCGCCGCGTGGCGGCCGCTGCGCGCCTATGACGACGGCCGGCAGGTCTTCATCGAATTCCCGAGGGGCATCGGCCAGGGCGAAATGCCACCGCTCTTCGTCGTCGGCGCCGAGGGCACCACTTCTGAACTCGTCAACTATCGGGTCCGCAACAACTACATGATCGTCGACCGGCTGTTCGCAGCCGCAGAGCTGCGCTTCGGCTCCGGCGACACGCAGAAGCGTGTCCGGATCACGCGCACCGACGGGAGGCCCGCGTCGTGACCGATGACCGGAACGATGAAGAAGAAGCCGGCGCGCCGCTGACGGGATCGGCGCCGGAGGCGGCCGCCCCGATGCGGCTGCGCGCCGAGGCTCCGCGTGTCACGCGGCTGTCGCGCAAGGTACTGGCGGGGCTCGGCCTGGCGGCGAGCCTCGGCCTCGGCGGCGCACTGGTCTACGCGCTCCAGGCCCGCAACGCCGGGCGTCCGCACGAGGAACTCTATTCGACCGACAACCGCTCGACCGCGGACGGCCTCCAGGGCCTGCCGCGAGACTATACCGGCGTGCCCCAGCTCGGGCCTCCGTTGCCCGGCGATCTCGGTCGGCCGATCGTCAGCGCTCAGAATCGTGGCCAGCCCGTGCCGACGCCCGGCGTCGCGCCAGTGCAGCCCGGTATCAGCCCGGAAGAGCAGCGCCAGCTGCAGGAGATCAAGACGGCGCGAACCAGCCGGCTGTTTGCGGCCTCGGAGGCGCGCACAACGACGCCGGCGACGACGAGCACGCCGACCCTGGCGCAGCCCGATCTAACGAGCCTTGGCCTCGCGCCGGCGGCGACGCCTACGGCCCAGGAGCGCCAACACGCGTTCCTCAACGCTCCGGTCGACCGGCGCACCGTTGCGGCCGACCGCGTCGCCGCGCCGGCATCGCCGAACATCCTGCAGGCGGGCGCGGTCATCTCGGCCGCGCTGGTCACCGGCATCCGTTCGGACCTCCCGGGTCAGATCACAGCCCAGGTCACCGAGAACATCTATGACAGCCCGACCGGCCGCATTCTGCTCGTGCCCCAGGGCACCCGCGTCATCGGCCAGTACGACAACAACGTCCAATTCGGACAGAGCCGCGTTCTCCTGGTCTGGAACCGCCTGATCTTCCCGAACGGCCGCAGTATCGTGCTCGAGCGCCAACCAGGCGCGGACGCCGAGGGCTACGCCGGTCTTCAGGACGGCGTTGACTACCACTGGTGGGATCTGGCGAAGGCCGCCGGCCTCTCGACGCTGCTCAGCGTCGGCGCCGAACTCGCCACCAACGACGACGACCGGCTGATCCAGGCTATCCGCAACGGCGGTCAGGACACGATCAACGACGCCGGCCAGCAGATCATCCGCCGCCAGCTCAACATTGCGCCGACGCTGACGATCCGACCGGGCTTCCCCGTCCGCGTCATCGTCACCCGCGATCTGGTGCTCGAACCTTACGGAGCGTAAAATGACGAAGCTGAAGCTCGGTGCGATCGCCGACGACAAGCCGGTCAAGGTGACGGTCGAGCTGCCAGCTCCTGTACATCGGGATCTCGTCGCCTATGGCGAAGTCTTGGCGCGCGAGACCGGCCGCCCGGTCGCCGATCCCGCGAAGCTCATCGCCCCAATGGTACAGCGGTTCATCACCACCGATCGTGCATTCGTTAAAGCAAAAAGAGCTCTTCTTGCGAGTAAATCAAACCTTGGGTCAGAGTGACGATTGGATCAAAGAAATGAAGTTTTTCAACGTAGCCCGCTTGTTATCTCGTCGCCAAACGAGGCTGGACACCACTGTGTCGCCACCATCCTTTATAGGGACGAATTTCACCTTAGGATAAACAGTGGCTGTAGCTGACAACGGCACCAGAGTTATGCCGAGTCCACTTCCTACCATATGCAGCAAATTATCTCGACCAACGTCATGAATGACAATTTTCGGGAAAAATCCAAGAGATGATAAATTCCTGATGATTATTCCCCTCACGTCGGGACCTGCATCTCGGAACGAGACTAGGAATTTCTCTGACTTTAAATCATTCCATAATACGTAATCATGTTCTACAAAATGTGATTTCATGGAGATCGCAACGCAAATTTTATCATCTGATAGTATGTGCATGTCGCATCCACGCGGGCACTCTGCACCAGAAATCAACGCTATATCAACAGACCCTTTTATAACGCCGTTTATATTCGATTCAGAGGTGGAGTCTTCTACGTAAACATCAATGTCTGGGAACTGCTCTACGAAGCTTTCTATGCATTTATTAAATCCGGCATACTCTAAAGACGTTATAAGTCCGACAGATATTTGGCCAGAATGCCCGCGCTTTGCAGCCAGCACCTCTCGATTTGCCCTCTCCATCACCTCAGCGGCCAAGCGAGCCTCCGACAGAAAGCGATGTCCGATTTCGGTGATGCTGACGCCCTTTCTGTTGCGTTCGAAGAGCTCGATTCCCAGTCGGCTTTCCAGCATCTGAACGCGCCTGCTCAACGTCGATTGGGATAATCCAAGATGATGCGCTGCGCGACGGAAACTACCAAAGTCAGCTATCGACAGCGCATACTTTAAATATCTAAAATCGAGTGAAATATCCGGCATGGTTTTGGTCCGTCGCACGTCAGAACCAGCCCGTAATTTGCGGGCGTTCGATCTTACCGCGCTTAGTTCGGCCCAAAAGCCTCATCGCAGACGTCTCGCCATCCCCGCCATCCCGAGAGGCGCTCCGTGTAATCATTCTCAATTGCTTCGAGAGCGCCATTTCCGAAGAACGCGCGAAGCGGCGGATTCTCAGTGTCGACCAGCTTGAGCATTGCCGCGGTAGAGTCTTGTGGATCGCCGGGCGTCATTGTGCCGAACATTTGAAGGATGCCTGTGCGGACACCATCGTACTCGTCCATAGGTTCAGCCTGCTTTGCCGAGGGGCCTGACCAGTCCGTGGCGTATGGCATCGGCTCTATCAGTGTTACCTTGACGCCAAATTCTCTGACCTCGGCGGTAAGGGCCTGACTCATGCCTTCAAGGGCCCACTTTGACGCGTTGTAGATGCCGAAGAACGGGAATGCCGTGACGCCACCAATAGAAGACACCTGGATAATGTGGCCGCTACCTTGTGCGCGCAGGTGCGGCAGCGCCGCCTGAGTGACCCAAAGCGCGCCGAAGAAATTCGTATCGAACTGCTCGCGCGCCTGTGCTTCAGACACCTCTTCGACCATGCCGAAGAGACCATAGCCCGCATTGTTGATGACGACATCAAGTCGACCGAAATGTGCGACTGCGGCCCCAACGGCGCGCTTTGCCGAGGTGGGATCGGTGACATCAAGTTCCAGTGGAAGAACCTGATTACCGTATTGCTCGACAATGGGCTTGAGAGCGCCAATGTTGCGCGCCGTGGCAACCACTCGGTCGCCACGAGCGAGAGCAGCCTCTGCCCAGACACGGCCGAAACCACGTGACGTGCCGGTAATGAACCAGACCTTTGAATTAGCAGACATGTTCACCTCTGTGCTGCCCTCGTCGCAGAGGGCGATCAAGTTTGGCGTTGTCGAGAGGGAATTACGATTTCAGATGCAGATCGAAGAACGCGTCGATTCGGTCGAACGGGATCTTGTCGTCCCGGTCGTATAGATCCGTGTGAATGGCATCCTTGACGATCAGCAGTTCCTTCGGTTCCTCCGCCGCCCTAAGAGCATCCTCGCTGAAGTAGCGGGAATGGGCTTTCTCCCCAGCGATGAGCAGAAGAGGACGCGGCGAGATCTCGGCAATGCGCGTCAGCATGGGCATGTCTACGAAGGGCAGCGGCGTGGTGGCGGTAAAGGCGCCTTCGGAGTTCAGCGACCGCTTGTGGAAGCCGCGCGGCGTCCGATAGAAATCGAAATACATCTTCACGACGGGATCGGTAACACCATCAAGCGTGGCCGGCAGGAAGCTTGGGCCGGCGCCCGGCGCACCATTCTTCGCATCCACCCAGCGCTGCTGGCTGATGTGCTCCAGCATGCCCGTGCGTCCCGCAAGGTCGACCTTGTCGTAGTAGCCATTGGCCATCAGGCGGGAGATATCGTACATGCTGATGGCGACGATGGCCTTGATGCGTTTGTCGACCGCCGTCGCATTCAGGGCGAAGCCACCACCGCCGCAAATCCCGAGGACGCCGATGCGCTGCTGATCCACATTGGGGAGCAAGCCGACGTAATCGACGGCCGCGCTGACATCTTCCGTATTAATCTCAGGTGAAGCCAAATTGCGTGGCTCGCCGCCGCTCTCGCCAGTATAGGACCGGTCGAATGCGATGGTCACGAAGCCTCGCTCAGCCATCATTTGCGCATAGCGACCCGAGACCTGCTCTTTGACGGAACCGAAGGGTCCGTCGACCACAAGAGCCGCCAGCCGCTGATTGGCCCGTCCCTGCGGCTCATAGAGATCAGCCGCCAACGTAATACCGTAACGGTTTTTGAAGGTCACTTTCTGGCAGTTGACCTTGGGGTTTTGGGGAAAGATCTTGTCCCATCCCTGGATCGGTCGGCTTGCTGCCCCGGGAGCGCGTGACACGCTGCCTTGAGCCCAGGCAGAGCGCGCCATGACCAGCATCGCCGCTCCTCCGACGAGCGTGTTGGTCATGAAGCCTTTGCGGCTGAGGCCGCGGGGAGGCGTATTGAACGGTGTTTCTTCGGTCATGGCGCTCTCTGCGAACAGGATGGTTGCGTTTGCGATGATCGTTGGCGCGGGAACCGCCCGCGCCAGGGCCGCAAGTTGCGTGCGTCGTCGACGAAGCCGAGCGGGTCGCAACGCGGATCTTCCTTCGAGTGGCTGTGTCTGCGGGCCTGGGCGTCTCGACGCGAACCGTCGTCGACGCCCAGGGCATTTCAGACCAACGCCATGGTCTTGCTGTTGCGGCGAACGATCGCGGCGATGGCTTCCTCGACACCGATCCGGCCGACGCGCTTGGTCGTTCCTGCGTCCTCGAACGAGAGCCAGCCCTCGTTGAAGCCATCGAGGCAATTCATCCACATCTCGGGATCCTTGATCCCCTGCTGACGGAAGATGCCTTCCCAAGCCGCATGCGGAATAGCTTGGGCCCCTACATCACGCCCCAGCGCCTTCCCGAAGGCCCTGGCGATGTCCTGCGGCGAAACCAGGCCCGGGCCATGCAGTTCGACGATACGGTGCCCCGTCCAGTCCTCCATCAGGAGTTCACCTGCAGTCCGGCCGGCATCAACAACAGAGACCATCGGAAGCGCCCGGTCGACCGGTTGAAGGAAGGAGTGAATGACGCCCTCATTCGTCGCGCTGGCCACATCCCACTCGGCGTTTTCGATGTACCAGGCGGGCCGCAGGAAGGTGATCGGCAGATCGACGTCCGCCAGTTCCTTCTCGAGGATGGTGAGTTCGCTGATCGTATTGCGTTGCGTAGACTGAGCACCCACGCTCGACAGAGCGACGACCTTGCCCGGACGCGCCGCCATGATCGCCGCGCGATAGGCCGCGACGATGGCTCGCGCTTTCGGCAGATCCTCCGGCTGATCAAGGCTCGGCGGTACGACGAGCATCACGCCTTCGCATCCCGAAAACGCCTTCGTCAGGGCGTCGCGGTCTTCCATCGTGGCCAAAGCGATCTCACATCCGCGATCTGCCCAGGCCTGAGCCTTGCCGGCATCGCGCGCGATGATCCGGACGGCCTTCCCCTGATCCACAAGGGTGCTAGCGGCAGCGCCGCCCACGCGGCCCGTGGCCGCAGTCACTGCAAACATCTGAAGTTCCTTTAACGAAAATCTCTTCGCTAGGGTCTTCGCATATTTGCATTGTGGATTTTAGCGCTATTATGTCTGCATAGATTTGACTCAAAGTCCGGAATTCACATGAGTTACGACAGCCGCCTGCTCTCCGGCGTGACAGTGTTGATGGCCGTTGTCGAAGCAGGAACGATGGCTCGCGCTGCCGAAGCTCTCGGCCTAACTCCCTCCGGGGTCGGGCGCGCTATAGCTCGGCTCGAGACTAGGATCGGCGTGCGCCTTCTGGACAGGACAACCCGTTCACTGCGGCTGACTGAAGAGGGGCGACGGTTCTATGAACAGGTCGGCCCGCATTTGGACAGCATTGAACAGGCAGCGATGGAGGCTTCCGGCTCAGCTGGAGTGGTCCGCGGCCGCTTAAGGGTCAACGTTGCCCCGATCGTATCACAGACCATCCTGTCCAATCGCCTTGGGGAATTTCTAGCCAGCTATCCCGAGGTGCGGCTCGAAATGATTATGAGGGACGCCGTAGGCGACCTCGTTGCCGACGGCTTTGATATGGCTCTTCGGTTCGGCGACCCACCTGAGACGCTGATCGCTCGCAAGCTAGCCGACATGCGAGTTATAACAGCCGCGTCGCCATCATACCTGGAGCGCAGAGGAAAACCGGCTCATCCATCTGATCTCGCTACCCACGACACGATCGACTTTTGGGATCCGTTGCGATCGCGAGCCTATGATTGGGAGTTCAGGCGTGGCGATGAGGTGCTTCCAATCAAGACCAACGCACGCCTCATGACGTCCGATGCAGCTACGATGCTGTGGGCATGTCTCGCTGGCGTCGGCATTTGTCAGATACCCCCTGTAGGTGCAGAGCATCATTTTCGCGAGGGTCGGCTAGTCGACTTGTTCCCCGACTGGCCTGGTGAGCGCTTTCCGCTATTTGCGCTTTATCCTCCTCGTCAACAACACTCGGCAAAAGTTCGAGCATTTGTCGAATTTGTAGAAGCGATAATTTGACCGAAATCTTCGATAATCCGAGAAACGAATGAGCCGCATCCGGCATGCCGATTGGGACTCGTTGTATATTTATTGCCTGCCGGACAGAAGTGACTAACGCAACCTCTGATCACCATGGATAGGGCCTCGTAGCATCAGAAGGACTTCACCTGCACGCTTTCGTACTCGAGAACATCAATAAGTGCCGCGCGGTGTCGCGGGATCAATCGACTCTGGCGTGGAGCCCCGCGTGTCACTGACGCCCGCGCCAACGCTTGCGTGTCGATATACTCTCGGATGTTCCCAGGGCTCACACCTTTTGGGCTCGACCATCAGCGCGTACTCGCCCCCTATGCTGCACCTGACGGCCAAGGGGAGCCCGCCAATGTGTACGCTACGGCCCGAAAATGCCGCACCGCATTTCGGAGGGGCTTCCAGTATCAGCAGCTATCGTTCTCAATCGCCCTAGCAACGATGGAGATTGAGATGGCGATAGCGGAAACGAGGCAAATCAGGAGAACCATCCGGCGCCACCAACTGCGTGAGATGGTGCCACTGGCTGACAGTACGATCTATGAAATGGAGCAGCGTGGTGAATTCCCGCGACGCTTCGCGCTCTCCCCAAGATGCATTGTCTGGGACCTGGCCGAAGTCGAAGGATGGCTGGAGACACGGCGAGCGGCGCCTGTTCGTCGCGCTCAGCACCCCGATGTCACAAAGCGGAAGACGCGTCCCGTTAAAGCGCGGGATCAAGCTCCATCAGAGGCATAGCCGGCGGCAGCAGAGTTGGGGCATGCTTCCGGCCATCTACCCAAGCGTCCACGATGTCGGCCCACTCTTGCATCATATGGCGGCGCTGCACCTCATATTCCGCCTTGTTGTATACGCCCCGCGATGACCGACCGTCTTCATGCGCCAGGCACTTTTCGATCCAGTCGCGATTGAAGCCCAGCTCATTGAGTAGGGTCGATCCAGTCCGTCGCAGGTCGTGGACCGTGAATGGCTCGAGCGGCAGCCCATCTTCCCTGGCCTGCTCCACAACGGAATAAGTGACACGGTTGAAAGTCGCTCGAGACATTGGAGCATCGGCGTCGTAACGCGAAGGCAGCAGATACCGGGAGTTGCCGGCGCAGGTCTTGAGCGCAATCATAATGTCGAGAGTCTGGCGGCACAGATAGACGTTGTGCGCCTTCGACCGCTTCATCCGCTCCTTGGGAATCGTCCAGACGGCGTTCTCGAAGTCGACCTCGTCCCACACCGCGTCCTGCAGTTCGCTCTTGCGCACCATCGTCAGCAAGAAGAGCCGCATTCCGAGCCGGATCGTCGGCAACGTCGCGACCTTTTCCAGCTCCTTCAACATCACTCGAATTTCCGCAGGCGAGAGCGCCCGATCCTTTGGCGTGAATGTCGCGATCGATGCGGGGCCTACGTCATCGGCCGGATTGGCAACCTTCTCTCCATGCAAGATCGCGAAGCCATAGATCTGCTTCAGGATATCCCGGACATGGATCGCTGTCGCCGGCGCGCCCCGATCGACAATCTTCCCGCAGTGGGCGCGAAGATCGTCTGGCGTGATCTCCGTGAGAAGGCGGTTGCGCCAGACTGGCAGTAGCTCACGCTCGAAAATGGAGCGACGCATCGCTCGGGTGCTGTCCGCCATCGGTGCATTGACCAGCCATTTTTCGCCGAACTCGCCGAAGCTCTTCGCTTCCTTGATACGACGCTTTTCGCGCTGCTTCTCAATGGCTGGCGACCGGCCCTCGCTGATCGCTCGCTTCGCATCCAGGCAGAGCTCCCGGGCTCGCGCCAGCGAGATTCCGTCTCGCCCGTATTTGCCCAAGTAGACCGTCTCGCGCCGCCCATTCAGCCGATAGTCCAGCCTGAACGAAAGGGCGCCTGACGGTGCGACGCGCACATACATGCCGTCGCGGTCCGTCACCTTGTACATTTTCTCTTTAGGTTTCAGTGCCTTGATCGCTGCATCCGTCAACATGCTGTGCCACCTCCAAAAAGTACCGTCACGCGGTTTTTGGGGGCTCTCGTCGGAAAAGTCTGCGTATTGTCAGCAGCTTAGCGTAAAAAAAGTACCGTCAGGAGCCTCATCTCTCCTGACGGTACTTCCAAATTTCGCCGCGATCAATATGAGCAAGGGCCGTCAGCGGGGCCGACGGCTCCGATCTATGCCCACCGATAGACATCGATAGATGACGACAGGAAAATTTATTTTTATCAGTGGGTTATGTCGAACTCTGGCGTAGTATCGGATACGCTCGGACACGCCAAAATCATTCCCACTCGATGGTGCCGGGGGGCTTGCTGGTGATGTCGTAGGTGACGCGGTTGATGCCGCGCACCTCGTTCACGATGCGCCCGGCCACGCGGGTCAGGAACTCCATCGAGAAGGGATAGACATCGGCGGTCATGCCGTCGGTGCTGGTGACAGCGCGCAGGGCACAGGCCTGGTCATAGGTGCGGCCATCGCCCATCACGCCCACGGTGCGCACCGGCAGCAGCACGGCGAAGGCCTGCCAGATCGCGTCGTACAGGCCGGCGGCGCGGATTTCTTCCAGGTAGATGGTGTCCACCTTCTGGAGGAGCTGCACCTTCTCGCGCGTCACCTCGCCGGGGATGCGGATGGCCAGCCCCGGCCCCGGGAAGGGGTGGCGGCCGACGATCTCCTCCGGCAGGCCGAGTTCGCGGCCGAGCGCGCGCACCTCGTCCTTGAACAGGTCGCGCAGCGGCTCCACCAGCTTCATCCGCATGTCCTCGGGCAGGCCGCCGACATTGTGGTGGGACTTGATGGTGACGGAGGGGCCGCCGGTGGCCGAGACACTCTCGATCACATCCGGGTAGAGCGTGCCCTGGGCGAGGAAGTCGGCGCCGCCGAGCTTGGCCTGCTCCTCCTCGAACACCTCGATGAAGAGGCGGCCGATGGTCTTGCGCTTCTTCTCGGGGTCGGTGACGCCGGCGAGCTGGCCCAGGAAGAGGTCCGAGGCGTCGCGGTGCACCAGCTTGATGTTGAAGCGGTCGCGGAAGGTGGCCACCACCTGCTCCGTCTCGCCCGCGCGCATCACGCCGTGGTCGACATAGATGCAGGTCAGCTGGTCGCCAATCGCCTCATGGATCAGCACGGCGGCCACCGAGGAATCGACGCCGCCGGAGAGGCCGCAGATCACCTTGCCGCTGCCGACCTGGGCGCGGATGCGGGCGATGGCCTCGGCGCGGAAGGCGGCCATGGTCCAGTCGCCCGCGCAGCCGCAGACGCCATGGGTGAAGTTCTTCAGCAGCGCCGCGCCATGCGGGGTGTGCACCACCTCCGGGTGGAACTGGATGCCGTAGAAGCGGCGGCTATCATCGGCCACCATGGCGTAGGGCGCGCCCTCGCTCACCGCGACGATGCGGAAGCCCTCGGGCAGGGCGGCGACGCGGTCGCCATGGCTCATCCACACCTGCTCGCGCGCGCCGGGGGACCACAGCTCGCGCGTCAGGGCGCAGGCTTCCCTCACCTCGACATAGGCGCGGCCATATTCCTGGTGGTCGCTCTTCTCGACCCGCCCGCCGAGCTGCATGCACATGGTCTGCTGGCCGTAGCAGATGCCAAGGACGGGGATGCCCATCTCGAACACCACCTGCGGCGCGCGGGGGCTGCCCTCATCCACCGTGCTGGCCGGGCCGCCGGAGAGGATGATGCCCCGCGGCGCGAAGGCCTGGATGCGCGAGGCCTCGGCCGTGAAGGGCCAGATCTCGCAATAGACCCCGGCTTCCCGCAGGCGCCGCGCGATCAGCTGCGTCACCTGGCTGCCGAAATCGAGGATGAGGATGCGGTCGTGATGGACGCTGGGGGAGGTCAGGTCGGTCATGCGGGCTTCCACCACAGTCCTGTTTCGATGGCAAGGCTTTCGCGCGCCACAACAGGGTTGCGAAGGTGGCACCCCTCTTGATCCGCGCGCCCGCCCCCGCCACCGTGGCGGTCCAGAGCCCGCAGGAGCGCTTGCCCATGACCTGGTCCATCGTCGCGCATGATCCCGGGACGGGGGCCTTCGCCGTCGCCGTCACCACCTGTGCCTTCGCGGTGGGCGCCTCCTGCCCGCATGTGCGGGCGGGCGTTGGCGCGGTGTCCACCCAGTCCTTCACCAACCGCTATCTGGCGCCGGCGGTGCTGGACGGCCTGGCGCGCGGCCTGCACCCGGCGGACGCCATCCAGGGCGCCCTGGCCGGGGACAAGGGCAGCGACATGCGGCAGATCCACGCCGTGGACATCCACGGCAACACCGCCGTCTGGACGGGGGAAAGCTGCGTGTCCTGGGCGGGCAGCGAGGCCGGGCCGGGCTTCTCGGTGGCGGGCAACATGCTGGCCGGCCCGGCCGTGGTGGCCGACACCGCCGCCAGCTTCCGCGCCGCCGCCACCCTGCCCCTGCCGGAGCGGCTGATGGCGGCGCTGGAAGCCGGGCAGGCCGCCGGCGGCGACCGCCGCGGCCGGCAATCCGCCGCCATGAAGCTGGTGACGACGGAAGATTTCCCCGATCTCGACCTCCGCGTGGACGACCATGCGGAGCCGCTGGCGGAACTGCGCCGGCTGGTGACCATCTGGCGCAGGGACCGTGCCCCGGCCCTGGCCTTCGCCCCGCGCAAGGGCGACCCCTCGGGCCTGATCGACAAGACCATGTACGAGGCCGGCTGGCGCGCGCGCGGCCTGGATCTGGCCTTTCCGGGCCGCTGAGTTTTTTTCAGTCTGGCGTCCCGCCTCCGGCTATCCGCGAGACGCCAACTGAAAAAGTTTTTTGGTTCTTTTTTCCAAAAAAGAACCCTTTCTTTCAAACTCCCTAAACCATCTACCGCCCTGGCGGCCTGTCGCGATCCGGGCGCCCGCCGGGTGGTCCACCGGGTGGTCCACCGGGCGGGCGCCCTGGTGGTGGCCCTGGTGGTGGCCCACGATCCATGCCCGGCGGGCGCGGCGGCGGGGGCGCGGGCGGCGGGTCGCGCCGGGGGGGCGGCTGGAATCCGGCGCCGGGCGGCGGCGGGCGGAACCCAGGTCCTGGCGGTGGAGGCCGGAATTCCGGCGTATTTGGCGGCGGCCGGAAGCCGGGGGCCATGGGTGGCGGGCGGAACTCCGGGGCAATCGGCGGTGGCCGGTAATAGCCGGGCGGCGGCGGCGGTGGTGGCCTGTAATAGCCGGGCGGCGGCGGTGGCGGCGGCCTGTAATAGCCGGGCGGCGGCGGTGGCGGCGGCCGGTAATAGCCGGGCGGCGGCGGCGGTGGTGGCCGGTAATAGCCGGGCGGCGGCGGTGGCGGCGGGCGATAGGGGTAGCCCGGCGGCGGTGGCCGGTAATAGGCCGGCGGCGGGTAGCGCTGCTCCCAGCGGTAGCGTTCCCGGTACCAGGCGCGCTCGCGGTAATAGGAGTCCCAATAGCTGCCGAGGGCGAAGCCCACCAGCGGGATGCCCACCACCGCCGCGACCAGGGGCAGCGAGACCATCCCGCGCTCCTGCGTCAGCATTTGCAGATAGTTGCCATCCAGCCAGCCACGATCCGGGCCGATGCCGATATCGCACCACGCATAATCCTGCGTGCAGCCGAAGACCTCGACGGTGGAGCCGGCCTCGATGCCGGCGACCACGGGGAAGTCTCCGCCCGGCCCGGCGAAGAGCTTTAGCGGGGCGGAGACGATGGCCTGCTCCGCCATGGCCCGGCCGGAGAGCAGGGGCAGGGCCAGCAGGGCCGCCGACAAGGCCAGGAGAGCGCGTTTCATCCAGATTCCTCCCGCCCGATGGGGCGGCCAGGGAAGACGGCCAGGAGGGCTGGCCCGGCTGCCGGGCATCCCTGTCCTCGTCCTAGGGGTGGATAGGGGATGAAAGTGTTAAGAGTGGGGCCAAAAAGAAGGCCCTGGCCTTGCTGCCAGAGCCACGGAAAAGGCGCCACGGAAAAGGCGCCACGGAAAAGGCGCCACGGAAAAGCCGCCACAGAATTAAGATGCCGCTCGGCGGGCGCCACGGCATGGGCGCGGGTGGCCGGGCACGAGGCCCGGCCCCAACGGGTTACTTGGGCGCCAGCACCATGATCATCTGGCGGTTCTCCAGGCGGGGCATCTGCTCCACCTTGGCGAGCTCGGCCAGTTCGGTGCGGATGCGCTCCAGCACCTTCACGCCAAGGTCCTGGTGCGCCATTTCACGGCCGCGGAAGCGCAGGGTGACCTTCACCTTGTCGCCTTCCTCGATGAAGGACTTCGCGGCCCGCATCTTCACTTCGTAATCGTGGTCATCAATGTTCGGGCGAACCTTGATTTCCTTGATCTCGACGATCTTCTGCTTCTTGCGGGCCTCGTTGGCCTTCTTCTGCTGCTCGTACTTATACTTGCCGTAGTCGAGGATCTTGCAGACCGGCGGCACGGCGTTGGGGCTGATCTCCAGGAGATCCATGCCCACCTCATAGGCGCGCAGCAGGGCCTCGCGCGCGCTCATCACGCCGATCATCTCGCCGTCCTGGTCGATCAGGCGCACCTGCGGGACGCGGATCTCCTCATTCACCCGCGGTCCGTCGCGGGGCGGCAGCTGGTTCGGAATAGGGCCTCGGGCCAGAGTCGGCTCCTGTCGCTGTTGGAACGAAATCAGACTGTCTTATGGTGCAGGGGTCAGCCCGCTGCAACCTCTGCGTTGGGCTTCAGATCGGGAGGCGTGGCCTCCGCCGCAAGGGTGGCCACGGCCTCCTCCAGCGACATCGTCACCTGGTCCCGCCCGGGCAGGCGGCGCAGCACCACCTTGCCTTCCTCCGCCTCGCGGCGGCCGATCACGGCCAGCACGGGCACGCGCTGGTCGATATGGTCCACCACCTTGCGGTTGATCTTCTCATTGCGCAGGTCGAGCTCGACGGAGAGCCCGGCCTTCTGCAGCGCCGCCGCCACCTGGCGGGCGAAGGGCGCCGCCTCGTCCACGATGGTTGCCACCGCCACCTGCACCGGCGCCAGCCAGAGCGGGAAGCGCCCGGCATGCTGCTCGATCAGGATGCCGATGAAGCGCTCGAAGCTGCCCAGGATGGCGCGGTGCAGCATGACGGGACGGTGGCGGTTGCCATCCTCCCCCACATACTCGGCATCCAGCCGCTCCGGCAGCACGAAATCCACCTGCAGCGTGCCGCACTGCCAGTCCCGGCCGATGGCGTCGCGCAGCACGAATTCGAGCTTCGGGCCGTAGAAGGCGCCCTCCCCCGGGTTCAGCTCGTATTCGACGCCGGCGATGCGGCAGGCTTCCTTCAGCGAGCCCTCGGCCTTGTCCCAGATGGCATCCGTGCCGGCGCGCTTCTCCGGCCGGTCGGAGAACTTCACGCGGAATTCGGGGAAGCCCAGGTCACGGTAGATGGCCGAGAGCAGGGCGACGAATTCCACCGTCTCGGCGGCGATCTGGTCCTCCGTGCAGAAGATGTGCGCGTCATCCTGCACGAAGCTGCGCACGCGCATGATGCCATGCAGCGCGCCGGAGGGCTCGTAGCGGTGGCAGGCGCCGAACTCGGCCATGCGCAGCGGCAGTTCGCGGTAGCTGCGCAGGCCGTGGTTGAAGATCTGCACATGGCAGGGGCAGTTCATCGGCTTCAGGGCCAGGATGCGGTCCTTCTCGGACTCGTCATCCACGGTCGCGATGAACATGTTCTCCCGGTACTTGTCCCAGTGGCCGGAGGCCTCCCACAGGCGGCGGTCCACCAGCTGGGGCGTGCGCACCTCCTGGTAGGCGGCGGCGTCCAGGCGGCGGCGCATGTAGTTCTGCAGCGTGCTGTAGAGGCGCCAGCCCTTGGGGTGCCAGAAGATCGAGCCCACCGCCTCCTCCTGGAGGTGGAAGAGGCTCATCTCCTTGCCGATCTTGCGGTGGTCGCGGCGCTCCGCCTCCTCCAGCTGGTGGAGATAGGCGTCGAGTTCCTTCTGGTCGCGCCAGGCGGTCGCGTAGATGCGGCTCAGCATGGCGTTGCGGTGGTCGCCGCGCCAATAGGCGCCGGCCACCTTCATCAGCTTGAAGGCCGTGCCGATATCGCCCGTGCCGCGCATATGCGGGCCGCGGCAGAGGTCCAGCCATTCGCCCTGGCGGTAGATGCTGATCGGCGCATCCTCCGGCAGGTCACGGATCAGCTCGGCCTTGTAGCGCTCGCCCTTGGCCTCGAAGAAAGCAATGGCCTGCTCGCGCGGCCAGACCTCGCGCACGAAGCTGGCGTTGCGCGCGACGATCTCGCGCATCTTCGCCTCGATCTTCGGGAAGTCCTCCGGCGTGAAGGGCTCGTTGCGCGCGAAGTCGTAATAGAAGCCGTTCTCGATGGCCGGGCCGATCGTCACCTGCGTGCCGGGGAACAGCTCCTGCACCGCCTCGGCCAGCACATGGGCGGCATCGTGGCGGATCATCTCCAGCGCCTCAGGGTCCTTGCGCGTGATGAAGCGCAGGGAAGCATCCGAGTCGATGACATGCGACAGGTCGCGCAGCACGCCATCCACCTGCATGGCCAGGGCGGCCTTGGCCAGGCCCGGCCCGATGGCGGCGGCCACGGTCGTGCCCGTCACGGCCTCGTCAAAGACGCGGACGGACTGGTCGGGCAGCGTGATCGCAGGCATAGGTCGGGTTTTCCCAGGGTAAGGGTCTTTCGGGCGGCGGACCATGAGCGCCCAAGGCAGATGCGTCAACGCCAAAAGGGTTGACTTATCCTGAAAGGTGGGACGCGGGGGCCGCGCGGCCGCTCATGGCAGGGAAAGAGAAATTTTCAGGTAAGGAAGATTTTTCTTTTTCTGAAGAAAAAGAAACAAAAAGACTTTTTTCAGTCTGGCGTCCCGCCTCAGGCCATCCGCGGGACGCCATCTGAAAAAAGTTTTTTGGTTCTTTTTTTCAAAAAAGAACGAGACCTTTTTCCCTCAATGCTTGCGGGCATCCGCCTCGTCATAGGTCAGCTTCACCAGGAAAAGAGCGAAGCCGACGCCGAAGACGAAAAGGCTGAGGGCGAAGAGGGTCAGCGCCCCATCCATCGAGACGCCGGCCTGGAGCAGCCCGGCCAGGGCGATCAGGGCGGAGAAGACCAGGAAGAAGATACGGGTGCGGCTCATGGCGGGCCTCGGCGGTGGGTGGGGCGGGAATCGTCGAAGAGGATGCGGGCGGCGGCGCCGTCCAGGTCGTCATACTGGCGGCTGCGCAGCGTCCACAGGAACAGCAGCAGCGCCAGCAGGCCGAGGAAGAGCGCCATCGGCACCAGCAGCAGGAGCGCACTCATGACTTCACCTTCCCCGCCCGCAGCGCGTTGAGGATGACGATGATGGAGGAAGAGGCCATCACCAGCGCCGCGATCAGCGGCGTGGCGTATCCGAACACGGCGCAGGGCACGGCGACTATGTTATAGATCAAGCTCATCGCGATATTCTGCCGCGCCAGCCGCTGCGCCCGCCGCGCCACGCGGATGGCATAGGGCAGGACGGACAGCCCCTCCCCCCGCAGCACGAAATCCGCCGCCGTCTGGGCGAGGTCCGTCGCCCCCTGCGGGGTGGCGGAGGCATGGGCCAGAGCCAGGGCGGCGGCATCGTTGATGCCATCGCCCACCATCAGCGGCCGGCGCCCGGCCACCGAGAGGGCGGCGATGCGCTCGGCCTTTTCCTCCGGCGTGGCACGGGCCTGCCAGGGGCCGATGCCGGCGGCATGGGCGGCGGCCTCCACAGCCGGCGGCGCATCGCCCGAGACGAGTTCCGCCTCCAGCCCAAGCTCGGCCAGGGCGGCGATGGCGGGGGCGGCATCCTCGCGCAGCCTGTCGGCGAAGCGGAAGGGCACCGGGGAGAGGCCGGGCCGGGCGAACCACAGGGTCAGCCCCTCATCCTCCTGCGCCAGGCCGATGAAGGGGGCGCTGCCCAGCCGGATCTCGCCCTGCGGCGTGGCGACGCGCAGGCCATGGCCCGGCACCTCCTCCACCGCCGGCGGCGCGGCCGGCGCCTCCGGGCAGGCGGCGACCAGCGCGCGGGAGAGCGGGTGGCGCGAGGCGCGGGCGATGGCGGCGGCCTCGCGCAGGGCGGAGGCGGGGCGGCCCGGCTCCTCCAGCAGCACGGGGCGGCCCTCGGTCAGGGTGCCGGTCTTGTCGAAGACGACATGGCCGGCGCTCGCCAGCCGCTCCAGCCCGGTGGCGGAGGCCACCAGCACGCCGCGCCGGAACAGCGCGCCGCTCGCCGCCACCTGCACCGCCGGCACGGCGATGGCGAGGCCACAGGGGCAGGTGATGATCAGCGCCGCGACGGCGGGCACCAGCGCCTCCTGCCAGGAGACGCCGACGCCCTGCCACCAGCCGAGGAAGGTGCCGAGCGCCACGGCATGCGCCACCGGCACATAGAAGCGCGCCGCCTTGTCGGCGATGGAGACGAAGCGGCCGCGCGCCTGCTCCGCCCGCTCCAGCAGCCGGGCCATGGCGGCCAGCGAGCCATCCGCCGCCGCGGCGGTGACGCGCAGCGCGAAGGGGTTGCCCAGGTTCACCATGCCGGCGGCCAGGGCATCGCCCCGGCGGAAGCGGCGCGGCAGGCTCTCGCCCGTGGTGGCGGCGGTGTCGAGCAGGGCCTCCTCCGCCTCCAGCACGCCATCGAGGCGCAGCCGCTCGCCGCTGGCCAGCAGGATGCGCTCCCCGGCCTGGATGGCGGCGGCGGGGCAATGGGTGGTGATGCCGCCCGCCTCCAGCCGCTGCACCGTGCCATCCTGTAGCGCCAGCAGCTCGGCCACCGCCTGGCGGGCGCGGCGGCGGGCGGCGCGGTCCAGCACCCGCCCGGCCAGCAGCAGGGCGAGCAGCGCCGTCGCCCCGTCGAACCAGGTGTAGGGCCCGTTGCGCAGCGTCTCGGAGAGCGACATCACCGTGCTGGCCAGGATGCCGAGCGAGACGGCGAGGTCCATGTTCGGCCGCCCCGCGCGCAGGCTCTGCCAGGCGGAGCGGTAGAAGGGCAGCCCCGCCACCAGCACCACCGGCAGGCCGATCAGCGCGGCGAGCCAGTGCATCAGGTGGCGCGTGGCGGCGCCCATGTCGCCCCCGGCCCAGACGGCGACGGAGACGAGCATGACATTCATCATGCCGAAGGCGGCGATGCCGAGGGCGCGCACCAGTTCCCGCCCCTCCGCATCCTCGGTGGCGCGCAGGCAGGCGGGGGACCAGGGGGCGGGGCGGAAGCCCAGCCGGGCGACCAGGGCGGCCAGGGCCTTGGCCTTCTCCGCCCCGCCGCGCCAGTCGATGGTCAGGCGCCGGGCGGAGAGGCTGGCGCGGGCGCGCAGCACCTCCGGATCGGCGGCCAGGGCCTGCTCCACCAGCCAGACGCAGGCGCCGCAGGTCAGGCCGCCCACCATCAGCTCCAGCCTGTGGGTGCCGCCCTGGCCGGGGGTGGCGAGGGCGGCGAAATCGGTGTCGGAGGGGACCTCAGCGGCGGCATCGGCCGGGCGCAGGGCGCCCGCCGCCATCTCCCGCCGGCGGTAGAAGGCATCGAGGCCGAGGCCGGAGACCAGGGCATGCGCGCCCTCGCAGCCGGCGCAGCAGAAGCGGCCGGCCCCCTCCGGCAGTGGGGCCGGCCGCGGCGCGGACAGCAGCGCGGGCAGCGGCGCGCCGCAATGCGCGCAGGCGGCCGGCGCCCGGCTGGCGGAGGGGGCGGGGGCGATGACGTTCACCGCACCACCACCCGCTCACGGATATCGAATTCCTCGCCGCGCGGGCCGGTCATCACCAGCCGCGCCTCCCATTGCCCGCGCCGCGGCAGGGCGAGCGGCGCGGTGAAGCGGCCCGGCCCCTCGGCGGCGATCTCCAGCGGCACGGTGCCGCCCTCCAGCGGGCGCTCCATGTCGCCGCGCAGCACGCCGGGCACGGGGGCGCCGGCGCGGTCGCGCAGCTCGACCACCAGCCGCTCCCCCTCCACCCGGAGGGTGGCATTCCAGCCCAGCGCCTCCTGCCGCGCCGTCTCGGCCAGCACGTCGTTATAGGCGAGGCCGCGGTCATAGGCGTGGCCCTGGGTGACGCCGGTGAAGGTGGACAGCGCCTTCCAGATGAGCACGCCATTGACGGCGATGACGAGGCCGAGCGCGCCGACAAAGACCCAGGGGATCCAGCGGCCGCGGCGGGGGTCGAAGGGGATGGTGCCGGACATGGGGCTACTCCGTCACTCGGGGGACAGTCATTTGGGGGCGAGGAAGACGCTGCGCTCATCCACCGCCGTGGCGCCATCGGCGCCGAGCAGGCGGAAGCGCACGGGCGTGCTCTCCGGCAGGGTGGCGCCGCGCGGGGCGGTGACGAGCACGCGCCACTGCGTGAGGCTCTCGCGCTGCATGGCCAGCACGGGGCGGCCCTGGGCATCGGCGGGCGCCTCCTGCACCGCGAGGCGGAAGCCCGGCGGCGCGTCCAGCACCAGGGTCAGCGCCGCCTCGGGCCGGCTGCGGTTGCCGAGCTTCAGCGTATAGGCGTTGCGGATGCTGCCATCGGAGAGGCGCACATAGATCGGCGCGCGGTCGCGCAGCACGGCGATGGTGACGGTCTCGCGCAGGACGAAGGCGGTCAGCATCACCGCCACCACGCCGCCCAGCACGCCGGCATAGAGCCAGGTGCGCGGGCGGGAGAAGCGCACCGGCTGGCGCGCCTTCATGCCGCAGACCTGCCGCACCGGGCCGGGCGCCACGCTGGCGGTGGCCGCGTTGCTGGCGGCGAGGTTGGCCAGCGTCTCGAAGGCGACCAGCCCGGCCGGGCGGTTCAGCTTGGTCATCACCTCGTCGCAGGCATCGATGCAGAGGCCGCAGCCGATGCATTCGAGCTGCTGGCCGTCGCGGATGTCGATGCCGGTGGGGCAGACATGGACGCAGGCGCGGCAGTCGACGCAGTCGCCGACACCCTCGGCCTTGGCCTTGCCGCGCGGCTCGCCGCGCCAGGCGCGGTAGGTGACGACGAGCGAGTTCTCGTCGAGCATGGCCGCCTGGAAGCGCGGCCAGGGGCACATATAGGTGCAGACCTGCTCCCGCGCCCAGCCGGCGAGGAGGTAGGTGGTGCCGGTGAACAGGCCGAAGAAGAAATAGGTCTGCAGGCTGGCGCCGCCGGTCAGCAGGCTGGCGACCAGCGTCGGCGCGTCCTGGTAGTACATGATCCAGGCGCCGCCGGTGGCGGCGGCGATGGCGAGCCACGCGGCATGCTTGGCCAGCTTGCGCAGGAACCTGTCGCGCGACCAGGGCGCGGCATCGCGCTTCATCCGCGCGTTGCGGTCGCCCTCGATGCGGCGCTCGATCCACATGAAGAGATCGGTCCACACCGTCTGCGGGCAGGCGAAGCCGCACCAGACGCGGCCGAACAGGCTGGTGACGGCGAAGAGCCCGATGGCGCCGAGCACCAGCAGGCCGGTGATGAAATAGATTTCCTGCGGCCAGATCTCGATATTGAACAGAAAAATCCGCGCATTGGCGATATCCACCAGCACGGCCTGGCCGGGCATCCCCGGGCCGCGATTCCAGCGCAGCCAGGGGACGAGGTAGTAGAGCGTGAGGCACGCGATCAGGATCGCCCACTTGGCGCGCCGCACCCGGCCCTGGACCGCCTTCGGGTAGACCTTCTGGCGGCTGGCGTAGAGCGAGCCTTCTTCCTGGGGGGCAACGCCCTTGGGGTCGATCCTGCTCATCGGGCGTTACTCCGCCTCACCGCCGCCCAGCGCATGGACATAGACGGTGAGCATGTTGACCACCGCCGGGTCCAGCCGCGCGCCCCAGGCCGGCATCACGCCGGCGCGGGCATAGGAGATGCTGTGCACGATGGAAGCCTTGTCGCCGCCATAGAGCCAGACCTGGTCGGCGAGGTTGGGCGCGCCCATCTCGCGGTTGCCGCGGCCGGTCTCGCCATGGCAGGCCACGCAGTTCTCGGCGAAGAGCGCGGCGCCGCGCTGCGCCGCCGCCGCATCCTTCGCGCGGCCGGAGAGGCTCAGCACATGCTCGGCCACATCATTCACCTGCGCGGACTTCAGCAGGCCGTCGGCGAGGAAGCGCGGCATGATGCTGCTGCGCGCCGCGTCATCCTCGGTGTTGCGGATGCCGTGCAGGATGGTGGTCTTGATGTCGTCGAGCTTGCCGCCCCAGATCCAGTCGTCATCGGCGAGGGTCGGGAAGCCGCCCGGCGCGCCCTGCCCGCCCGCGCCATGGCAGCCGGCGCAGTTGTTGGCGAAGGCGACGCGCCCGCCGGCGAGGGCATAGGCGCGCATCTCCGGGTCCGCCACGATCTGCTGCGGCGTCGCCTCGCGCAGGCGGGCCAGGACCGGGGCCTGCTGCTGGGCGCGCTCGGCCATCTCCTGCTGGATGGCGCCGCGCGCCGTCCAGCCGGTCAGCCCCGTGGCGCCCCTGATCGGCAGCGCCGGGTAGAGCACCACCCAGACCGCCGCGAAGGCGATGGTGGCGTAGAACACATAGAGCCACCATTTCGGCAGCGGCGTGTTCAGTTCCTTGATGCCGTCCCATTCATGGCCGGTGGTGTCCCGGCCGCTGACGGCGTCCTTCTCGATCTTGGTCGGCATCGTCAGACGCTCCGATGCGGCTGCCGCGGGCGCGGCGCCTCGTCACGCAGGGGGATGGTCGCCACCGCCTCGTAGGTCCGGCGCGTCCCCGGCCGCATCACCCAGAAGAGGATGAAGGCGAACAGCAGGAAGAACCACACGACCCACAGGGTCTTCAGCAGCGGGTAGAGGGAGACGAGATCCATGGCCGCGGCCCCCTCATTGCTGCCGGACGCGCTCGGGCGTCACATCGCTGAACTTCACCAGCGTGCCGAGCATCTGGAGATAGGAGACGAGCGCGTCCATCTCGGTGATCTCGCGCGCATCGCCATCGAAGACGCCCTGGCGGGCGCGGGCATAGCGGCGGGCGAAGGCGGTGCCGTCCATCTCCGGCCGCGCCTGGGCTTCCAGGTCGGCCTTGGCGTTGGCGATCATCTCGTCCGTGTAGGGCACGCCGACGCTGCGCAGGCCGCGCAGGTGGTATTCCACGTCCCGGTAGTCGAGCGGCCGGTCGAGGAAGGCATAGGGCGGCATCACGCTCTCGGGCACCACGGCGCGCGGGCTGCGCAGATGCGCCGCGTGCCAGTCATCCGAGTAGCGGCCGCCGACGCGGGCGAGGTCCGGCCCCGTGCGCTTGCTGCCCCACTGGAAGGGGTGGTCGTACATGCTCTCGGCGGCGAGGCTGTAGTGGCCATAGCGCTCCAGCTCGTCGCGGAAGGGGCGCACCATCTGGCTGTGGCAGGTGTAGCAGCCCTCGCGGATGTAGATGTTGCGGCCCATCTGCTCGAGCGGCGTGTAGGGGCGGATGCCCTCCACGCGCTCGATCGTCGTCTCCACGGCGAAGAGCGGCACGATCTGCACCAGGCCACCGATGGAGACCGTGATGAGGGAGAGCACCCCCATCAGGATCAGGTTCTTCTCGATCAGCGCGTGGCTGAAGCGGCGGAACATTTTTTTCAGTTCCTTATTCAGCGGCTGCGGGAAGGGCGGCGGTCACGGCGGGCTGCTTCGCCGGCTCGTCGCGCACGGTGCGCCACAGGTTGTAGGCCATGAGGATCGCGCCGGTGAGGTAGAGCACGCCGCCCAGCATGCGGATGACGTAGTAGGGATGCATGGCGGCGACGGTCTCGACGAAGGAATACTGGAGGAAGCCCAGCTCGTCGTAGGAGCGCCACATCAGGCCCTGCATGATGCCCGAGACCCACATCGCGGTGATGTAGAGGACGATGCCGAGCGTCGCGATCCAGAAGTGCCAGTCGGCCAGCTTCTTCGAATACAGCTCGGTCTTGCCCCACAGCCGCGGCACCAGCCAGTAGAGCGCGCCGAAGGTGATGAAGCCGTTCCAGCCCAGCGCGCCGGAATGCACGTGGCCGATCGTCCAGTCCGTATAGTGGGAGAGCGAGTTCACCGCCTTGATCGACATCACCGGCCCCTCGAAGGTGGCCATGGCGTAGAAGCCGACGGCGGCGACGGAGAAGCGCAGCCCCGGATCGGTGCGCAGCTTGTCCCAGGCGCCGGAGAGGGTCATCAGGCCGTTGATCATGCCGCCCCAGGAGGGCATCCACAGCATGATCGAGAACACCATGCCGAGCGTCTGTGCCCAGTCCGGCAGCGCGGTGTAGTGCAGGTGGTGCGGCCCGGCCCAGATGTAGAGGAAGATCAGCGACCAGAAGTGGACGATGGAGAGGCGGTAGGAATAGACCGGCCGCTCCGCCTGCTTCGGGATGAAGTAGTACATGATGCCGAGGAAGCCGGCGGTCAGGAAGAAGCCCACCGCGTTGTGGCCATACCACCACTGGATCATCGCATCCTGCACGCCGGAGGCGGCGACGTAGGACTTCACATGCCCGAGCGACAGCGGCAGCGAGATGTTGTTGCCGATATGCAGCATCGCGACGGTGAGGATGAAGGCGAGGAAGAACCAGTTCGCCACATAGATATGCGGCTCCTCGCGCTTGATGATCGTGCCGCCGAAGGCAACCAGGTAGGTCACCCAGACGACCGTCAGCCAGAGGTCCACATACCATTCGGGCTCGGCGTATTCCTTGCCCTGGGTGACGCCCAGCACATAGCCCAGCGCCGCCATCACGATGAAGAACTGGTAGCCCGCGAAGAGGAACCAGCCCATCTCATCCCCGCCGAAGAGGCGGGCGCGGCAGGTCCGCTGCACGACATAGAGGCTGGTGCAGAGCAGCGCGTTGCCGCCGAAGGCGAAGATCACCGCGCTGGTGTGCACGGGGCGGAGCCGGCCGAAGGTGGTCCACTCCAGGTCGAGGTTCAGCAGCGGGAAGGCGAGCTGCGACGCGACGACGACACCCACCAGGAAGCCGACGATGCCCCAGAACATGGTGGCGATGGCCAGCGCCTTGATCGGCCCTTCCACATACGAATCCTGCCGCAGGGTGCCGATCTCGGCGGCGAGGCGCGCGGCGTGGCCTCCTTCTGGCATCGTTTTGTCTCCGTCCAGCCCCGGGGGAGCCGCCCCCGCGCGGTCGCACGCCGGGCGTCGGGGCCGGGGCGCGCTGCTGCCGCAGGGAAGCCGATGGCGGCGCAGCTTGTCCTTGATGCGCATCAAGTTTCCGGGAAGGGTTCCGGGGCTAGGCTGCCGCGGGCCAGTCCTGCCCAGGACGGCAAGACGGGGCGGCAAGGCAGACAAGACAGGCAAGACTGGCAAGACAGACAAGACTGGGAGGCAAAGACCATGAACAGCACGCAGAGCCACGCCCCGCCCGCCGGTTCCCTGGAAGGCCCGCTGCCCCGCCCGCGCGAGGTGCCGCATGACCAGCCCTGGGTCTGGCTCTCCGCCGGGTGGAACGACCTCTGGGCCAATCCGGGCCTTGGGCTCACCTATGGCGCGGTGCTGGCGGCGGCGGGCTGGGCGCTCTGCCTCTTCGCCCAGCAGGCGCATATGCTCTGGGTGATCCTGCCGGGCACGGCGGGCTTCTTCCTGGTGGCGCCGCTGCTGGCCGCCGGGCTCTACGAGGCCTCCCGCCGCCGCCAGGCCGGGGAGCCGGCGGGCTGGTCCGGCGTGGCGGAGGGCTTCCGCCGCAATGGCTCGCAGCTGGCCTTCATGGGGGTGGTGCTGCTGCTGATCCACCTCTTCTGGGTGCGGCTGGCGGGGCTGCTCTTCGCCCTCTGCTTCGGGCCGGGCTTCGCGCCCTCGCTGGAGATGCTGCCGCTGGCCATGCTGCGGGAGGAGCGGCTGATTCCCTTCCTCATCGCCGGCACCGCCACGGGGGCGCTGCTGGCCGCCCTCACCTTCGGCATTTCCGCCCTCTCCATCCCGATGCTGATCGAGCGCGACATCTCGGCGGTGGAGGCCATCATCGCCTCCTGGCAGGGGGTGATGGAGAACTGGCGGCCGATGGCGCTCTGGGCCGGGCTGATCGTCCTTTTCACCGGCCTGGCGCTGATCCCGTTCTTCCTCGGCCTCGTGGTGGCCCTGCCGCTGATCGGCCACGCCACCTGGCACGCCTACCGCGACATCTACCCGCCCAACTGAAGGCGGGGACACTGAAGGCGGGGTCTGGGGAGGCCCTGCCTCCCCAGCGGGGGCCTGGGGGCGGCGCCCCCAGCCTTCAGACCGTCCGGGTCATGAACACCAGATCCAGCCAGCGCCCGAATTTCCGCCCCACCTCGCCGAGCCGCCCGGCCTCCACGAAGCCCGCCTTGCGGTGCAGGGCGATGGAGGCGGTATTCCCCGCCTCGATGGCCCCCACCATCACATGCAGCCCGGCGGCGCGGGCGCGCTCCAGCAGCGCGGCCAGCAGCGCCGAGCCCAGGCCGCGGCCCTGCGCGGCGGGGTCCACGTAAATCGAGTGCTCCACCGTCTGCGCATAGCCGGCGAAGGGCCGGAAATCGCCATAGCTGGCGAAGCCCAGGATCGTATCGCCCTCCGCCACCACCAGCACCGGCAGGCCACGGCCCTGCCGCTCCCGCAGCCAGGACAGGCGCGCCTCCAGCGTCGCCTCCTCCGTGTGCCAGACCGCCAGCGTCTCCCGGATCGCCTGATTCAGGATCGCCAGAATGGCGGGAAGATCAGCCTCGGTGGCGTCGCGGATCTCGGGCATGGGCCGTCCATTGATTTGAAAAATAACTGAAAAAATCTGGGGGAATGAATTCCCCCAGGCCCCCTTCTTCTCTCTGCCAGGGCCGGGCGCCGATGGCGCCCGGCATCAGGAATTCCATCATAGGGGACAAAAATCCATAATAAGCGCCGGTTGACCGGCGGCAAGCCGCGCCGCAGTTTGCACCCCCTGCGGGACCACCGGGAGAAAGACCATGCGGCAGGATATCCTCGACGCGATCAAAGCCTTCGAGCCGGAACTGAAAGAGATCCGGCAGGATATCCACCGCCACCCGGAAACCCGCTTCGAGGAGCACCGCACCGCCGCCCTCGTCGCCGAGAAGCTGCGCGGCTGGGGGATCGAGGTGGCCACCGGCATCGGCGGCACCGGCGTCGTCGGCACGCTGAAGGGCAGGCGGCCGGGGCAGCGCGCCATCGGCCTGCGCGCCGACATGGACGCGCTGTTCATCCAGGAAGAGAACGGCTTCGCCCACGCCTCCACCGTGCCGGGCAAGATGCACGCCTGCGGGCATGACGGGCACACGGCCATGCTGCTCGGCGCCGCGAAGTATCTGGCCGGCAGCCCGGATTTCGCCGGCACCGTGCATTTCATCTTCCAGCCCGCCGAGGAAGCCGGCACCGGCGCCGCGGCCATGATCCGCGACCAGCTCTTCACCCGCTTCCCGGTGGACTCGGTCTACGGCATGCACAATTCGCCGGGGCTGCCGGTCGGCACCTTCGCCACCCGGCCCGGGCCGGTGCTGGCGGGGGCGGATTTCTGGGGCGTGGAGTTCCACGGCACCGGCGGCCATGGCGGCGGCGCGCCGCACCTCGCCACCGATGCCACCGTGGTGCTCGGGCATTTCCTGCTGGCCCTCCACACCATCCTGCCGCGCAACCTGCACCCCACGGCCAGCGCCGCCCTCTCGGTGGGCCATGTGGCGGGCGGCAGCTACGGCTCGCCCAACGTCATGCCCTCCAAGGTGGTGGTGCGCGGCACCGCCCGCTATTTCGAGAAGGGCGACCAGGCCATCATCCGCCGCCGCCTGCAGGAGCTGGCCGAGACCCTGGCCGCCGCCCAGGGCTGCACCGCCACGCTGAGCTATGAGGAGCTCTGCCCCCCCACCGTCAACGCGGCGGAGAAGGTGCCGGTGGCCGTGGCCGCCGCCGCCGCCCTGGTGGGGCAGGACAAGGTGGGGGAGGTCACCCTCTCCACCGGCGGCGAGGACTTCGCCTTCATGCTGCGGGAGAAGCCGGGCGTCTTCATGCGCATCGGCAATGGCGTGAACCCGGACGGCAGCTTCCACAACGTCCACACGCCGAAATACGACTTCAATGACGCGATCCTGGGCCTCGGCGCCGCCTACTGGGCGAGCCTGGTGCAGCAGGAACTGGGCTGGACCGAGGAGGAGAACCAGGCATGAGCCGCAACCCCACCACCCCCGCGCGGCGCGCGCCTGGCACCCCGCGGCGCGCCCTGCTGGCCGCGGCCGGCGCCATCGCCCTGCTGGCCGGGACCGCCGCCCCGGCGCGGGCCCAGGGGCAGACCCAGGGGCAGACGCTGACCATGGGCATCTCCGCCCCGCCGGCCAGCATCGACCCGCATTACTACACGCTGACGCCGAGCATCATGCTCTCGCACCATATCTTCGACACGCTGGTGAAGCGGGACGAGAATGCGCGGCTGGTGCCGGGGCTGGCCGAATCCTGGCGCGCGGTGGACCCCACCACCTGGGAATTCCGCCTGCGCGAGGGCATCACCTTCCACAATGGCGCGCCGCTGACGGCGGAGGATGTGGCCTATAGCCTGAAGCGCGTGCCGACGGTGCAGAGCCCCTCCAGCTTCGCCGTCTATACCCGCGCCATCACCGGCATCGAGGTGGTGGACGCCCGCACCCTGCGCCTCAAGACGGCGGCCCCCTATCCGCTGCTGCCGAGCGATGTGGCCGCCATCTTCATCCTGCCGCGCGGCCTTGGGGAGAATGTCGCCTCCGCCAGCTTCAACAGCCCGCAGGTGGCGGTGGGCACGGGGCCGTTCCGCTTCGTCGCCTATGCGCCGAATGACCGCGTCACCCTCCAGCGCCATGACGGCTACTGGGGCAGCAAGCCCGAGTGGGAGAAGGTGGACTACCGCATCATCACCAATGCCGGCTCGCGCGTGGCCGCGCTGCTCTCGGGCGATGTGGCGATGATCGACAACGTCCCCACCCAGGACCTGGCGCGCATGCGCAAGGATGACCGGGTGAACGTGGTGGAGGGCACCAGCCTGCGGCTGATCTTCCTCGGCCTCGACACCTCCCGCGAGGGCGACACGCCGGACATCACCGGCCCGAATGGCGAGAAGCTGGGCAAGAACCCGCTGCAGGACCGCCGCGTGCGCGAGGCGCTGTCCATCGCCATCAACCGCGAGGCCATCGCCAGCCGGGTGATGGAGGGCTCCTCCATCCCCGCCGGGCAGTTCATGCCGCAGGGCGCCTTCGGCTACGACCCTGGCATTCCCGTGCCGCGCTTCGACCCTGAGCGGGCGAGGAAGCTGCTGGCCGAGGCCGGCTATCCCAACGGCTTCACCATCACCCTGCGCGGCCCGAATGACCGCTACGTCAATGACGGGCAGATCATCCAGGTGGTGGCGCAGATGTGGACGCGCATTGGCATCAAGACCACCGTCGATGCCCAGCCGCTGGCCACGCTGATCGGCCGCCTCAACCGCTTCGACTCCTCGGCCTATCTGCTGGGCTGGAGCAACTCGACGGGCGAGCCCTCCACCTCGCTGCGCGCCGTGCTCGGCACCCGCTCGCAGGAGCGCGGGCTGGGCCTGTCCAATTTCGGCCGCTACTCCAACCCGGCGATGGACGACATCACCGCCCGCGGCCTGCTCAGCCTCGACGATGCCGAGCGCGAGAAGCTGATGCAGGAGGCCATGCGCAGCGCCATGCAGGAGACGGGCATCATCCCCATCCACACCCAGAAGAGCATCTGGGCGCTGAAGCGCGGCCTCACCTACATACCGCGCGTCGATGAAATGACCCTGGCCACCGAAGTGCGCACCACCCGCTGATTTCCTCCGGTTTGGCGTCCCGCCTCAGACCTGCGGCGGGACGCCGGCTGAAAAAGTTTTTTGGTTCTTTTTTCCAAAAAAGAACCTTCTTTTCCTTAACTTTTTCCTGAGGCACCGCGCCCGGCGCAATCCGCTTGCCCGCCCGCGCCCGGATCCGGCAGGAGACGGATCAAAGCCTGCCGCCGGGAAAAGACCGTCATGCCGCACCTGCCTCGCCGGGCGCTGCTCGGCGCTGTTGCCCTGCCTTTCCTCGCGCGCCGCGCGCGGGCCGCCGCCTGGCCCAGCCGGCCCGTGCGCGTCATCGTGCCCTTCGCCGCCGGTGGCACGACCGACATCGCCGCCCATATCCTGGCCGACCACCTGCGCCGCCGCCTGGGCGAGCCCTTCCGCGTGGAGAACCGCCCCGGTGCCGCCGGCAATCTGGGCGCCGACCACGTCGCCCGCGCCGAGCCGGATGGCCATACCCTGCTGATGCAGGGGCCCTCCTCCGGCGCCATCAACCATGTGCTCTATGGCGCCGCCATGCCCTTCCGGCCTGAGGCGCTGGCCAGCATCGGCCTGCTGATGCGCGTGCCCAATATCATCCTGACCAGCCCCGGCCTGCCGGCCCGCACCCTGACGGAGCTGGTGGTGCTGGCGAAGCGCCGGCCGGGGCAGCTCACCATCGGCTCCTCCGGCTTCGGCACCACGCTGCACATGACCGGGGAATTGCTGAAGGTCGAGGCCGGCCTCCAGCTCAGCCACCTGCCCTTCCGCGGCGCCGCGCCCATGCTGGAGGAACTGGCGGCGGAGCGCGTGGACGTGGCGGTGGACAACCTGCCCTCCGCCCTGCGGCTGGTGCGGGAGAAGAAGATCCGCCCGCTCGCCGTCACCTGCCCCGCGCGCTGCCCCGCCCTGCCCGGCGTGCCCACCACCGCCGAGGCCGGGCTGCCCCGCGTCGAGGCCACCGCCTGGTTCGGCCTCCAGGCCCCGGCCGCCACCCCGCGCGGCGTGATCGACACGCTGAACGCCGAGCTGAACAGCTTCATCGCCACCCCCGCGAGCTGGGGCAGGCTGGCCGAGATGGGGGCGCTGAAACCCGGCCTCACCCCCGGCGGCGGCACCAGCCCCGCCGCCTTCGATGCCTTCCTGGCCGCCGAGATGCGCAAATGGGCCGAAGTGGCGCGCCGCTCCGGCACGCGGGTGAACTGAGCGCCACCCCCGCTTGCTGCGACAGCCGGGCACGTCTAGGGATTGGGGAGAACGTTCAAGAAGGATCGCGCAATGACGCTCTCCCGCCGCCTCGTGCTGGCCGGGGCCGGCCTGCTGGCCACGCCTTCCCTGCTGCGCGCCCAGCCCGCCTATCCCAGCCGCCCCATTCGCCTCGTGGTGCCCTTCCCCGGTGGCGGCGCCACCGATGTGACCGCCCGCGTCATCGGCGAGCGGCTGAGCCCCCTCCTCGGCCAGCCGGTGGTGGTCGATAACCGCCCCGGCGCCGGCGGGCTGCTCGGCTGCGACATGGTCGCCAAGGCCGAGCCGGATGGCCACACCCTGCTGATGTGCACCATCGGCACCGCCAGCATCAACCAGTACCTCTACAGCAAGATGCCCTATGACCCGCGCGACCTCGCGCCGGTCGCGCTGGTGAACTCGCTGGCCAATGTCGTCGTCGTCCCCGCCAACAGCCGCATCCGCGATATCCGCCAGCTGCTGGAAGCTGGGAAGAAGGAGGACATGACCTATGGCACCCCGGGCAATGGCACCTCCGGCCATATGTGCGGCGAGCTGATGAAGGTCCGCACCGGCACGAAGTTCACGCATGTGCCCTATCGCGGCAGTGCCACGGTGATCCCGGACCTGATCGCCGGCCGCATCGACCTCGCCGTGGACAACCTGCCGCCCTACCTGCCGCATATCCAGGAAGGCCGCCTGCGCGCCCTGGCGGTGACCAGCAAGGCCCGCTGGTTCGCCCTGCCCGACGTGCCGAGCATGGCCGAGGCCGGGGTGGAAGGCTTCGAGGCCGAAGCCTGGTTCGGCCTCCAGGCCCATGCCCGCACGCCGAAGGCGATCACCGAGCGCCTCTCCGGCCTGGTGCTCGATATCTGCAAGGAGGCCGGCGCCATCACCCGCCTGCGCGATGTCGGCTCCGAGCCGCGCCCGCTCGACGCCGCCGCCTTCGGCCGCTTCATCGAGGCCGAGAACGCGAAGTGGAAAGAGGTCGTCCGCGTCTCGGGGGCGAAGCTCGATTGAACGCTTCCGGGGAGGCTCCGCCTCCCCGAACCCCTCCGCCGGGGGGACAGGGTCCCCCCGGACCCCGCCATCAGTTTGGCGCCCACTGATCGCGGGGTCCCCAGAGGAGATTTGGGGTGGCCGTGCCACCCCGGCGGGGGTCAGGGGGCAGCGCCCCCTGCCGCGCTTACCGCAGCAGCGACTCCAGCGCCGGGCTGACCCCGCTCACCTGCCGCCCGCGCGGCGGCGCCATGCTGCCGGCGCTGGCCTTGGGCAGGCCCAGCCCCACCATGGCCTCGGCCAGCTTCACCGCGCAGGCGATGCCGTCCAGCAGCGGCACCGGGCTGTCCGGGATGCGCGCGGCCATACCGGCCAGGGCGGCGCCGCCCAGGATCACACTGTCAGCCCCCTGCGCCACCATGCGGGCGATGCTCTCCGCCACCAGGGCGCGCACGCGCTCCGGCTCGCGCACCGCGTCCTGCGGCGTGGCGGCCACGCCCTCCAGCGCCGCCAGCCGCCCGGACAGGCCGTGCCGCCCGACCAGCTCGCGATAGGTCTCCACCCCGCCCAGCGTCACCAGCCCGAAGCGCGCCCCCACCATGCAGGCGGTCAGGCAGGCGGCCTCCGTCATGCCCAGCACCGGGCAGGGCATGATCTGCCGCGCCGCCTCCAGCGCCGTGTCATGGCTGACAGCCAGCACCACGGCATCCACCTGCCCGGCATGCTCGGCCAGCAGTTCCAGCAGCGCGTGGCCGGCGATGATGTTCTCCGCCCGCGTCGAGATGGCGGCGGCGCCGAAGCGCGGCGTGGCGGGGAGGATCTCCGTCCCCGGCGCGGCGACGGCACGGCCGGCGGCGGCGCAGAGTTCGGAGATCGCCACGGTGGTGTTGGCGTTGGCGACGAGGATGCGCATGGCGGGTTCAGCTTTCAGCGGCGAGCACGGCGAAGGGTCCGCCCTCCAGGCGGGAGGGCGTGGCGCGCAGCGGCAGCGCGGAGAGCCCCGGCGCCCGGCTGGCCCAGACCAGGAAGGGGTTGACCGCCAGCACATCACCGGGGCGCAGCGGCAGCTTCAGCGGCAGGCCAGGCTCGGCCGCCACCAGCTCCAGCGAGGCCAGGGCGCCGCCCAGCGCCGCCGGGTCCAGCGCCGCGCGGTCACAGCGGGCGGAGAAAGTGCCGCCCGACACGGCGAAGACCGGCAGCGCCAGATCCCCCCCGCTCGGCAGCGGGCGGTAGAGCACCTCCAGCGCCGCGCGGTCGGAACCGAGAAGGATGTTGTGCAGCGCGGCGGCGGAGAGCAGGGCGATCTCCGTCGGCTCGCGGCAGAGCAGCAGCAGGATGTCGCACGGCTCGGTGTGCCAGGGGCCGGTGGCGGCGGGCACGGCGGCGGGGCGGCCCAGCCGGCTGCCCAGCAGGCCGAGCAGCGCCATCGGCTCCGCCGGGCAGGGCAGGCCGCGCAGCAGCGCGAAACCCTGGCCATGGCCCAGCCGCTCCACCACCTGCCCGAGCAGGGGGGAGAGCCGCGCCAGCGGCGCGCCCGGCGTGGCCAGCGCCGATTCGATCTCGGCCGCGGTGCCGGCGCCGAGCGGCAGCATCCAGTCCGCCGGCGAGAGCGCCTCGCCGGTCCAGAGATGCGGCCCGGCCTGCGGCACGATGCGGCGGGGGGGAACATAATCTGTCGTCATCAGGACGGATGATGGCGCAGCCGGGGCGCGGATGCACCATCGCGCTTTCGCGCGCGGCCCCCTTGCGGAGCGCCCCCACCCGGCCGCAGGCTGCGGCACCGAGCACCGCCACGCTTCCCAGGACAGGAGAGCACGATGGACGCCGAGACACCCCCGGCCGAGCAGCCCGAGGCCCTGCGCGCCCTCGCCCTGCCCTTCGAGACGGAGGCCCTGCTGGCCGGGCTGCGCCCCTGGGTGGAATGCGAGAGCCCGACCTACGATGCCGCGGCGGTCAACCGCATGATGTCCGTGGCGGCGCGCGACCTCGCCCTGCTCGGCGCCCGCATCGAGCGCATTCCCGGCCGGATGGGCTTTTCCGACTGCATCCGCGCCCGCTTCCCCCACCCGGACGGGGAGATGGAGGGGGGCATCCTCGTGCTCGCCCATCTCGATACGGTGCACCCGGTGGGGACGCTGAAAGCCCTGCCCTTCCGGCGTGACGGCGCGCGCTGCTTCGGCCCCGGCATCTGCGACATGAAGGGCGGCACCTATGTCGCGGTGCAGGCCATGGCGGCCATCATCCAGGCCGGCATCGCCACGCGCCGCCCCGTCACCTTCCTGCTCACCGGCGATGAGGAGGTGGGCAGCCCCTCCACCCGCGACCTGATCGAGGCCGAGGCCAGCCGGCACGAGGTGGTGCTGGTGCCCGAGCCCGCCCAGCGCGACGGCGGCGTGGTGACGGGGCGCTACGCCATCGCCCGCTTCAACCTGCGCGTCACCGGCCGGCCGAGCCATGCCGGCGCCGCCCTCTCCGACGGGCGCAGCGCCATCCGCGAGATGTGCCGCCAGGTGCTGGCCATCGAGGCGATGACCACCGAGTCCTGCACCTTCTCCGTCGGCGTCGTGCATGGCGGGCAATGGGTGAACTGCGTCGCCACCCATTGCGACGCCGAGGCCCTGACCATGGCCCGCCGGCAGGAGGATCTGGACCGCGCGGTGGAGAAGATGCTCAGCCTCTCCGCCCAGGGCGATGTGCTGCTGGAGGTGCGCCGCGGCGTCACCCGCCCCGTCTGGGAGCCGGACGAGGCGACTCTGGCGCTGTATCGCATGGCGCAGGGCCTGGCCGGGCGGCTCGGCCTGCCGCTGCCCCATGACAGCGCCGGCGGCGGCTCGGACGGCAATTTCACCGGCGCCCTGGGCATCCCGACGCTGGACGGCCTCGGCCTCCAGGGCGCGGGCATCCATACGCTCCAGGAGCATATCCTGGTGGACAGCCTCGTCCCCCGCGCCCGCCTCTTCGCCGGGCTGCTGGCCAGCGTGTGAGATTTTTTCTGTCAGGGAAGAATGTTCTTTTTTGAAAAAAAGAACCAAAAAACTTTTTTTCAGTTGAGCGGCCCGCTGTGACGGGAGACGGCGGCAGCCTGAAAGAAAGTCTTTTTGCTTCTTTTTCTTCAGAAAAAGAAGATTTTTTCTACATAAACCGCCATTGACGCCCCATCATATTGCATCGCAGCATCCGCTTTCCTCACCGATTCGGATGCTGCCCCGCATGCTGACGCGCCGCGCCGCCCTCACGCTTCCCGCCCTCCTGGCCATGCCGGCGCTCGCCCAGGCGCCCTGGCCCAGCCGCCCGGTGCGGATGGTGGTGCCCTTCGCCGCCGGTGGCAGCACGGATGTCTCCACCCGCCTGCTCGCGCCGAAGATGCAGGAGGTGCTGGGCCAGCCCGTCGTCATCGAGAACCGCGCCGGGGCCGGCGGCACGCTGGGTTCGGATGCCGTGGCGAAGTCCCCGGCGGATGGCTCGGTCTTCCTGATGGGCACCATCTCCACCCATGTCCTCGCCGTCGGTCTCTACCGCGAGCGCCTGCCCTATGACCCGGTGAAGGACTTCACCGCCGTGGCGCCCACGGTGCTGGTGCCCATCTGCATCACCGTGCATCCCTCGCTGGGGGTGAGGACGCTGGCGGAACTGATCGCGCTGCTGAAGGCCAATCCGGGCAAGTATGCCTATGGCACGGGCGGGGCCGGCGGCTCGGCGCATATCGCGGCCGTCAGCTTCCTCAACGCCATCGGCGCCGAGGCCACGCATGTGCCCTATCGCGGCAGCGCGCCGATGATGAACGACCTGGTGGCGGGGCTGGTGGGCATCGGCTTCGACACCCCGGCGCTGATCGCCCAGCACCACAAGAGCGGCGCGCTGCGCTGCCTGGCCATCGCCACGGATGAGCACTCCACCCTGATGCCGGAGGTGCCGACCGCCGCCGAGGCCGGGCTGCCGGGCTACAAGGCCTATTCCTGGTTCGGCGTCTTCGCCCCCGCCGGCACCCCCGCCCCCATCGTGGCACGGATGAACGAGGCGGTGCGCGCCGCCGTCACCGACACCGCCACCACCCAGCGGCTGAAGGAGATGGAACTGCCCCCCATCGAGAAGGGCAGCCCCGCCGATTTCGCCGCCTTCCTGAAGAGCGAACTCGACCTCTGGGTGCCGCTGGTGCGCGCCAGCGGCGCCACGGCCGATTGAGGCGAAGCCCGATCAGGGCGGGGGGCGCTATTTCCCCCCGTCCACGCTCAGCACCTGCCCGCTGATCCACTTCGCCCGCTCGCTGGCGAGGAAGGTAACGGCATCGGCGATATCCTGCGCCTCGCCCAGGCGGCGCAGCGCGATGCCCTCCACCAGCCGCTTCTGCCCCTCCGCGCCATAGCTCTCGAACTGCGCGATGGAGGCGGGGTTGGAGGGGATGAAGCCCGGCGCCACCGAATTCACCCGGATGCCATGCGGGCCGAGTTCATGCGCCAGTTGCCGCGTCAGCCCCACCAGCCCGTGCTTGGCGGCGCAATAGGCCTGGATGCCGGTCAGGCTGCGCTGCAGCCCGGCGCCGGAGGATATCGTCACGATCGCCCCGCGCCCGGCGCGCTTCATCCCCGGCGCGGCGGCGGCGCAGAGGTTGAAGCAGGCATGCAGGTTGATGTCGAACAGGGCGTGCCAGTCCGCCTCCGGCACCTCGTCCACCGGGCGCATCACCTGGCCGCGCACGCCACCCGCATTGGCCACCAGCACGCCGAGCGGCGCGCCGGCGGCTGCCTCCACCCGGCCGATCCAGCCGCGCGCCGCGCCGGGGGCCGTCAGGTCGAAGGCCTCGGTGGCGATCGCCGTGCCCCCGGCGGTGGCCGCAAGCTCTTCCGCCGAGAGGTCGCAGGCGAAGACCCGCGCGCCCATCGCCGCGAAATCCCGCGCGATGACCTGGCCGAAGCCGTGCCCGGCCCCCGTCACCGCCACCACCACGCCGTCGAAGCGGATGTTCATGGCGCCAGAAGCTCCTTCAGAAGAAGCTCCGTCAGATTGGCGTCGGCCATCGGGCGCGCGCCGGTTTCGCAGGCATGGACCTGGGCGATCAGCCGGTCCAGCGCCGGGGTGGGGATGGCGTGGCGCCGCCCGGCCTCGGCCACCGGCAGAAGCTGGGCATCCACCTCCGTCCGGCGCCGCCGTACCCAGAGGTCGCGCCAGATGCCGGAATGCGTCTTCGCATTCGGCCGGTTGAAGGCGACCATGGCCGCCACGCTGGCCGCCGCCGCCGCCTCCGCCGCGCCGGGGGCGAAGGCCGCCGGGTCGAAACCGTTGAAGCCGAGCGGCGTGACGCCCTCCGCCGCCGCCACGCGCATCACCTCCGTGCCCAGCTCGCGCCAGAGCGGCAGCAGTTCCGGCCGCGCCAGCGCGTCGGCGATGCCCTTCTCGCCGATGCCCTGGGCGAAGAGCATCGCCGCATAACCCAGCTTGCCCCAGAGGTAGCCCTGGATATTGCCGGTGGTGACGGCATTCGGCTCGAACAGCGCCAGCAGGCGGTGCAGCGCCTCCAGCCGGGGGGTGATGCGGCCATCGAGTTCGCCCAGCACCAGGGCGCCGCGCCCGCCATAGAGCACGCGCCCCGGCGCCAGCCAGTCCGCGCTGAAATTGACGAAGGCACCCACCGTGCGCGCCGCCCCCACCACCTCCGCGATCACCGGCTCGCACAGCCCGTTCTGGAGGGAGACGACAAAGCCATCCTCCGCCAGATGCGGCAGCAGGGCGCGCGCCGCCTCCGCCGTGTGCTGCGCCTTCACGCAGAGCAGCACGCGGCGGAAGCGGCCCTTCATCGTCTCCGGCGTCCAGGCCGGGGCGTGGATGGTGTGGTTTTCGATCGGCCCCTCGATGGCGAGGCCGCGCGCCGGGTCGCGGATGGCGGCGACATGCTCCGCCTCGATATCGCAGAACACCACCGCGTGGCCGGCGCGCACCAGCGCCGCCCCGACGGTGCCACCGATCGCCCCCGCGCCCCAGACCAGCACGGGCCCCGCCATGCCCTGCGCCGCGGCGCTCTCTTCCTTCAGTGCCATCGGGATTCGCCCCCTTGTTCCGGGAAAGGCTGCGAAAGCCGTGGCGCTCCGTCAATCCGGCATGATTTTTTCAGGCTGCCGCCGTCTCCCGTCACAGCGGGCCGCCAAACTGAAAAAGTTTTTTGGTTCTTTTTTCCAAAAAAGAACTCTTTTCTTTTCCTTCTTACAAAATCTTCTCGATCGCCTCCCGCAGCGCCTCCGGCTTGGTGGCGGGGGCGAAGCGGTCCACCACCTCGCCCTGGCGGTCGATGAGGAACTTGGTGAAGTTCCACTTGATCCCCTCGGTGCCGAACAGGCCCGGCCGCGCCACCTTGAGCGCGCGGAAGAGGGGATGCGCCCCGGCGCCATTGACCTCGACCTTGGCGAAGAGGGGAAAGCTCACCTGGAAGCGCGTGGCGCAGAAGGTAGCGATGCTGGCGTCATCCCCCGGCTCCTGGTTGCCGAACTGGTTGCAGGGGAAGGCCAGCACGTTGAAGCCGCGCGGCCCGTAGTCGCGCTGAAGCTGTTCCAGCCCGGCATATTGCGGGGTGAAGCCGCAGGCGCTGGCGGTGTTCACCACCAGCAGCACCTGCCCCTGATAGGCCGCGAGCGGGATGGTTTCCCCATCCGGGCGGCGGGCGGAAAGATCGGCGAGGGGCAGGGCGGACATGGCGGGGGTTCTCCCGGAGGATGGGGTTGCCCGGCCTATATCGTGCCGCGGCACGATCCCGCCACCTTACCGGCCGCCGGGCTTACCGGCCGCCTTGGCGGGTGATGTAGATGGCGCTGCCGACGATGAGCGCGGCCCCGCCGGCCAGCCAGAGGTCCACCGCCTCATGGAAGAGCAGCGCCCCGGCCAGCGCGGCGAAGACCAGCCGCACATAGGAGATGGGCGAGAGCGCCGAGGCATCGGCCAGGCGCAGCGCGTTGATCCAGAGATGCATCCCCGCCGGCCCCAGGATGGAGGAGCCGGCCAGCAGCGCGGCATTGGTCCAGCCCGGCCAGGCCAGCCCCGGCAGCGCCAGCGGCAGGCTGCCCAGCGTGGTGAAGAGGCCGATATAGAGCATGATGGTCTCGGTCCGCTCGGTGCGGGCCAGGGCCTTGGTGGTCAGCACGATGCCGGCGCCGAAGAAGGCGGAGCCGAGCGAGGCCAGCAGGGGCCAGTCGAGCGGCAGCACCCCGGGCCGCACCACCAGCAGCACGCCGAGGAACCCCACCAGCGTCGCCGCCCAGCGCCGCCAGCCCACGCGCTCCCCCAGCACCGGCCCGGCCAGGGCGGTGACGAAGAGGACGGAGGTGAAGGACAGCGTTGTGGCCGTGGCCAGCGGCAGGTGCAGGAAGCCCGCGTAATAGAGGCCCCAGCAGGCGAGCGAGAACACCCCGCGCAGGGCCTGCATCAGCGGCTGGCGGGTGCGCAGGATGCCAAGGCCCTCGCGCGGGACCAGGGGGAGCACCCAGGCGATCTGCCCCAGCGCGCGGGCCAGCAGGATGGTGTTGCTGGGCACGTCCTGCATCGCCTTCACCATCACCGTTTCCAGGTTGAAGAGGAAAGCGGCGGCGAGCGTCAGCAGGGCGGCGCGGGCGAGAGGGCTCATGCGCGGGGGAGAATGACGCAGGAAGAGAGAAAGACAACAGCACAAAGAAAAGTTCTTTTTTGAAAAAAAGAACCAAAAAACTTTTTCAGATGGGGAGGAGGCCGTCGGTCTTCACTTCGTTCATCACGAAGAAGGTGCGCACCTGCCGCACCCCGGGCATGGCGATCAGCCGCTCACTGTGCAGGCGGTTGAAGGCGGGCAGATCCTTCACGCGGATCTTCATGAAGTAATCCACCTCGCCAGCCACCAGGACACATTCCAGCACCTGGCTCATGCCACGGGCCGAGTCCTCGAAGGCGGCGAAGACCTCGGGGGTGGAGCGGTCCAGCACCACGCCCACCAGCACCAGCGTGCCGCGCTGCACCGCCTGCGGGTTGATCTGCGCCCGCACGCCCTGGATCACCCCTGTCTCGAACAGCCGCTTCGTGTGGTTCCAGCACGCCGCCGGGCTCAGCCCCACCTCCCGCGCCAGCTCCGCATTGCTCATCCGCCCGTCCTTCTGGAGCAGGCGCAGGATGCGCTTGTCGAGCGCGCTCAGCTCCTGCGGCTCAGCGTCGGAAGGGTGAAGATTCTTTGCCATGAGCGCCGTTTTCGTGAAGGGAAAGGTTTGGTTTCACGGGAAACACGGAAGAAGAATGTCAAAAATTCCTTAACAAAAAAAGCACCTCCGAGCGGGCCTGGCCTAGGATTTCCGCATCGCACAACGACCATCCGGGGTGGCTCACCATGGCGCTCAATCTCGAAGCGAAGTTCCCGCGCAAGCAGCTGGCCTTCTGGCCCTCGCCCATCCACAAGCTGGAGCGCCTCTCCCAGGAACTCGGCGTCGAGGTCTGGGCCAAGCGGGATGACATTTCCTCCGGCCTCGCCTTCGGCGGCAACAAGGTGCGCAAGCTGGAATGGCTGGCCGCCGATGCCCTGGCCCAGGGCTGCGACACGCTGGTCTCCATCGGCAACATCCAGTCCAACCACACCCGGCAGGTGGCGGCCGTGGCCGCCGTGCTCGGCATGAAGTGCCGCCTCGTGCAGGAGGAATGGACCAAGTGGGAAGACCCGGCCTACGACAAGGTCGGCAATATCCTGCTCTCCCGCCTGATGGGCGCCTCCACCGTGCTGGAGGGCGAGGGCTACTCGACCGAGGTGAAGGAAACCTGGCAGCGCGCCCTCGACGAGGTGCGGCGCGAGGGCGGCAAGCCCTACGCCATTCCCGCCGGCGCCTCGGACCACCCGCTCGGCGGCCTGGGCTACGCCCATTTCGCCGATGAGGTGGCCGCGCAGGAAGAGCAGATGGGCGTCTTCTTCGACACGGTGATCACCGCCACCTGCACCGGCTCCACCCAGGCCGGCATGGTGGTGGGCTTCGGCGCCCAGGACCGCAAGCGCAGGCTGATCGGCATCGACACCGCCTGCAACGAGGCGATGACGCGCGCCGCCGTCACCAAGATCGCCCGCGCCACGGCGGAGCTGATCGGCCTCAACCGCGAGATCCGCGATGAGGAAATCATCATCGACCCGCGCTTCGCCGGCCCCGACTACGGCCTGCCCGATGAGGAGACCATCGCCGGCATCCGCGCCGCCGCCAGCCTGGAGGCGATGCTCACCGACCCGGTCTATGAGGGCAAGTCGATCGCCGGGCTGATCGCCATGGCGAAGAAGGGCGAGTTCCCGAAGGGCTCGAAGATCCTCTACGTCCACCTCGGCGGCGCCCCGGCGCTGAACGCCTACCACAACGCCTTCCACTGAGGGCCTGACCTCCCCCTCCCCCGCATGGGGAGGGGGCGCCTGCCGCCCGCGGCAGCACCAACAACAAGGACGCCACCACGACGGCCCATCGCCTCTCTCACCCCGGAGCGCGCCCATGGGTTGGACGGATCATGCGACGGGGGCCGGCCTCGACGAACTGAAGCCGGCCTCGGCCTGGAGTTCTGTATGCCTGGTGGTGGAGGAGGCAGGGCTGGCGCCCGGCCTCCTCGCGCTGTTGCGCGCCCGCGTGGCGGAGGATGCCGCGCTCTGCCTGCTGGGGCTGCGCGATGCCGCGGCGCTGCGGGCGGGGTGGAGCACCCTCGCCGCCCGGCGCCTCGCCCGGCCCTGCAAGGCCCGGCATGTGGTGGAGGAGGCGCTCTCCCGCCTGCCCGCCCGCTGCTCCCTGCTGCTGCTGACGCCCGAGGCGGTGGAGCCGCCCCTCTGGCTCGGCGCCGTGCTCGGCCATCGCGCCCAGCCCGTGCCCCTGCCGGAGGATCTGCCCGGCGCCAGCGCGCGGCTGGAGCAGGGCATCGTCCACGGCATGCGCGAGGCGCTTCTGCGGGACCCCGCTTTCGCGGAGTGGGTGTCTTCCTGAAGAAATGTTCTTTTTTGAAAAAAAGAACCAAAAACTTTCTTCAGTTGGTGCCGGATTCCACGCCGTGCTGCTCACGCAGAGAGAGGAACTTCAGCTGCGGCCACTCCTCCTCGGCGCGGCGGCGGCCCCAGTCGGAGGTGAAGAAGGCCACCGGCTCATTGTCGTGGTCCTCGGCCATCTGGCTCGGGGCGGTGCGCAGGAAGCGCTCCAGCACCGTGCGGTCCTCGGCCGAGACCCAGCGCATGGTGGACCACGACGTGGCGTCGAAGCCCACCTGCACGCCATATTCGGCCTGGATGCGGCTGGCCAGAACGTCGAGCTGGAGCTGGCCCACCACGCCCACCACCGGCTGGCTGCCATCCATCGGGCGGAAGACCTGCACCACGCCCTCATCGGCCAGCTGGTCCAGCGCCTTGCGCAGCTTCTTGGCCAGCATCGGGTCGTCCAGCCGGATGCGGCGCAGGATCTCGGGCGCGAAGCTCGGCACGCCGCGGAAATTCAGCTCCTCGCCATCCGTCAGCGTATCGCCGATGCGCAGCACGCCGTGATTGGCGATGCCCACCACATCGCCCGGCCACGCCTCCTCCGCCACCTGCCGCTCCTTGGCGAAGAAGAAGAGCGGGGCGTTGACGGGAATGCTCTTGCCGGTGCGCACCTGCTTCAGCCGCGCCCCCTTGCGCAGCCGGCCGGAGCAGATGCGCAGGAAGGCCACGCGGTCGCGGTGGTTGAGGTCCGTGTTCGCCTGGATCTTGAAGACGAAGCCGGTGAGCTTCTCCTCCTCCGGCTCCACCGTGCGGACATCGGCCTTGCGGGCGGAGGGCGGCGGGGCGAACTGCGCCAGCCCGTCCAGCAGGTGCTTCACCCCGAAGCCGCGCAGCGCGCTGCCGAAATAGATCGGCGTCAGATGCCCCTCGCGGAAGGAGGCCAGGTCGAAATCCGGATAGACCGAGGCGAGTTCCATGCCCTCGCGCAGCACATCGCCCTGGCCATGCGGCAGCAGCGCGTCGATGCGCGCATCCTCCGGCCCTTCCAGCGCCACGGCGCGCTCGCCGCCCTCGGCGATCAGGCGCAGGCTGGTATCGTGCCGGTCATAGACCCCGGCGAAGGTGCCGCCCGAGCCGATCGGCCAGGTGGCCGGCGTCACGTCCAGCGCCAGGGTCTTCTCGATCTCGTCGAGCAGCTCCAGCGGCTCCCGCGCCTCGCGGTCCATCTTGTTGATGAAGGTGACGATGGGGATATCGCGCAGCCGGCAGACCTCGAAGAGCTTGCGGGTCTGGCTCTCAATGCCCTTGGCGGCGTCGATCACCATCACCGCAGCGTCCACGGCGGAGAGGGTGCGGTAGGTATCCTCCGAGAAATCCTCGTGGCCCGGGGTGTCGAGCAGGTTGAAGACCTGCCCGGCATATTCGAAGGTCATCACCGAGGTGGCGACGGAAATGCCGCGATCCTGCTCGATCTTCATCCAGTCCGAGCGGGTGCGGCGGCGCTCCCCCTTGGCGCGCACCGCGCCGGCGATCTGAATGGCGCCACCCAGCAGCAGAAGCTGCTCCGTCAGCGTCGTCTTGCCGGCGTCCGGATGGGCGATGATGGCGAAGGTGCGCCGCCGCCGGGCCTCGGCCGCCGGGCCGGTCTCCTGAGAAGAATCAAGGTTCTGCAAGGGCTTCACTCCGCACGCGCCATCCGGGAGGGGGGATATAGCGCCGATGCCACCCCGGGCGGTAGACCCGCGCGGAGCCAGGGAATTTTCAGAAAAAATGTTCTTTTTTGAAAAAAAGAACCAAAAAACTTTTATCAGTGCAGCATCCCGCCGTGCCGGGAGACGGCGGCAGCCTGAAAAAGTCTTTTTGCTTCTTTTTCTTCAGAAAAAGAAGATGATATTCCATTCAAGCAACCTAAACTATTCAAACAAACCAAAATCAAACACCCCCTGCCGCGCGGCATAGGGGTCCTCGGCGGCGCGGGCCTCGTCCCGGTTGAGGCCGATGGCGTCGAGCTGGGCGCTGGAGATGGGCACGAACTCCACCCCCGCCTCGCGCATCATCTCGATGGCGAGCAGCCCCACCTGGTCCCAGTAGGAGGAAGTGCCAGGCCGCGGCGCGGCGGCGATGACGCGGCGCACGCCGGACTGGATCAGCAGCGTCGCGCAGACATTGCAGACCGGCTTGCCCACCACATAGACATCACAGTCCCGCGCGTCCCGCCCGGCATGGAGCAGGGCATTCTGCTCGGCATGCAGGATCATCTGGAGCTTGCGCGCCTTGTTCTGGAGGCGTTCCGCGCTGTCCTCCACATTGGCGGGGAAGCCGTTGAAGCCGGTGGCGACGATGCGGGAAAAACGCTGCTGCACCAGCACGGCGCCGACCTTGGCGCGGGGGTCCTTCGACCATTGGGCGATATGGTGGGCCAGGCCGATATAGCGGCCATCCCAGCGCGCCTGCTTCTCCGGTCGGCCCTCGAAACTATTCGGGTTGGTCATCCATCCCCTGCGGTCTGCCCCTGCTATCTGCACGGCGCGGCGGCAGCGCGCCCAAGCGGAGTGCAGCAAGCTTCCCGCCAGGGGGCAAGGGGGAGTTCACGACCCGTTGACGAGGCCCGCCCCGCATGCGCCAATCCCCCGCCCCAAGCCACCGGCACAGGCGGCGGGCAGGAACCCGGCCTTCACACGACAGACTGTCTCGGAGAATGTTGATGCAGAGCCCCGTCACCCGCGCCGCGCTGAGCCGCCGCGCCCTGCTGGCCACGACGCTCTCGGCCGCCGCCCTGGCAGCCGGTGGCCCGGCGCGCGCCGCGGGCCCCGCCGCCCAGACGCTGAGCCTGGCCGTCGCGGCCCCGCCCACCTCGCTCGACCCGCATTACCACACGCTCTCCCCCAACAACATGGTGGCGGAGCACTTCTTCGATAAGCTCGTCCACCGCGACGCGCAGGCGAAGCTGGTGCCGGGCCTCGCCGAATCCTGGAAGATGCTGGATGACAGCACCTGGGAGTTCAAGCTGCGCCGTGGCGTGAAGTTCAGCAACGGCCAGGAGTTCACGGCCGAGGACGTGGTGTTCACGCTGAAGCGCGTGCCCAACGTCATCAACAGCCCGGGCTCCTTCTCGATCTATACCCGCGCCATCATCGCCAGCGAGATCGTCGATCCCCACACGATCCGCTTCAAGACCAATGGCGTCTATCCCCTGCTGCCGCAGGACCTGAACAACGTCTTCATCATCTGCAAGGCGGTGGGCGATAACGTCTCCACCGGCGACTTCAACAACGGCAAGGCGGTGATCGGCACCGGCGCCTACCGGCTGAAGAGCTTCTCCCCGGATGACCGCGTCGTGATGACGCGCAACGAGGAATACTGGGGCGAGAAGCCGGACTGGCAGGAAGTCGTCTACCGCTTCGTCACCAATGACGGCGTGCGCGTGGCCTCGCTGCTGTCGGGCGACGTGCAGATGATCGACGTCGTGCCGCCTTCCGACATTCCGCGCCTGCGCACCACCCAGGGCATCAGCTTCTCCGAGATCCCGAGCCTGCGCGCGATCTACCTGAAGCTGGACACGGCGCGCGACGGCAACTCGCCCTATATCAGCGGCCCGAATGGCGAGAAGCTGGACAAGAACCCGCTGAAGGACCTGCGCGTTCGCCAGGCGCTGTCCATCGGCATCAACCGCGCCGGCATCGTGGACCGCGTGATGCAGGGCGCCGGCCTGCCCACCGGCCAGATGATGCCGCCCGGCGCCAATGGCTATGTGGCCGACCTGCCGGCCCCGGCCTATGACCTGAACCGCGCCAAGGCCCTGCTGGCCGCGGCCGGCTATCCGAACGGCTTCAGCATCACGCTGACCGGCCCCAACAACCGCTACGTCAACGACGCGCAGATCATCCAGGCCATTGGCCAGATGTGGCAGCGCATCGGCGTCAAGACGACGGTCGAGGCCGTGCCCTTCTCCGTCCTGGCCCAGCGCCAGGCGAAGAACGAGATCGGCGCCATGCTGATCGGCTGGGCCACCTCGGGCGAGCCCTCCAGCGCGCTGCGCGGCAACCTGACCACCCGCATCCCGGAGAAGGGCTTCGGCACCGTCAACTTCAGCGGCTACACCAACAAGGATGTGGACGCGCTGGTGGAAGAGGGCCTGCGCACGGCGGATGACGCCAAGCGCGAGGAGATCTTCAAGAAGGCGATGCGCGTCGCCATGGACGATGTCGCCCTGATCACGCTGCACATGCAGAAGAACATCTGGGCGATGCGCGGCGGCCTGACCTACGAGGCCCGCGCGGACGAATACACCGTCGCCATGAACGTGAAGGCTCCGAAGTAATTTTTTTCGGGCTGCCGCCGTCCCGTGGCACAGCGGGGCGGCGCATCCGGGCGGGGCGCCGGTGGCCATGTGGTCGCTCTGCCCCCCTGAAGGCGGGTGCAGGGGACCCTGTCCCCTGCTGGGGGAGTTTGAGGGGGCGAAGCCCCCTCAAGCCAGCCACGCCTTATAAGGCGAAAAGGCCGTGAAAGCGGCCGAGGAAGCTGCGCAGCCGCTCGCTCTCCGGGTTGCCGAAGATCTCCGCCGGCGGCCCCGCCTGCGCCACCCGGCCCTGATCCATGAACACCACGTGGTGCGAGACATCGCGCACGAAGAGCATCTCATGGCTGACCAGCAGCATGGTCTGGCCGCTCTCGGCGAGCTGCTGCATCACCGCCAGCACCTCGGCCACCAGCTCGGGGTCGAGGGCGCTCGTCACCTCATCGAAGAGCAGCAGGCGCGGCTGCATGGCCACGGCGCGGGCGATGGCCACGCGCTGCTGCTGCCCGCCGGACAGCTGATAGGGGTAGTGGCCGCGCCGCGCCTCCAGCCCGACGCGCGCCAGCCAGTGGCCGGCGATCTCGCGCGCCTCGGCCTTGGGCTTGCCCAGCACCCTGGTCAGGCCCAGCATGACATTCTCCTCCGCCGTCAGATGCGGGAAGAGATTGAACTGCTGGAACACCATGCCGATGCGCGCGCGCTGGGCGGAGATGGCGGCCTCGCTCAGCCGCTTCCGCCGCCCGCCCTCCATGCGGTAGCCGACCGGCTCGCCATCCAGCAGGATCTCGCCCGCGTCATGCTCCTCCAGCAGGTTGACGCAGCGCAGGAAGGTGGTCTTGCCGGAGCCGGAGGCGCCGATCAGGGAGACCACCTGCCCCTGCGCCACATCGAGGTCGATGCCTTTCAGCACCTCGGTCTCGCCGAAGCTCTTATGGACCTTGCGGGCCTGCAGCAGCACATTCCCGGCCATGCGGCCCTCCCTCAATAGCGCAGATAGGAGAAGCGCCGCTCCAGCGCCGCGCCAAGCTGCGCGATGGCGGCGTTGATCACCAGGTAGAAGGCCCCGGCGGTCAGGTAGAAATCGATGATGAGGTAGTTGCGCGCCATCACCTGCTGGCTGGCGAGCAGCAGCTCGACCACGCCGATGACGGAGAGCAGGGTGGTGCCCTTCACCACCTCCAGCCCGGTATTGACCCAGGGCGGCAGCATGCGGCGCAGCGCCTGGGGCAGGATGACGTCGCGCAGGCGCTGCGGGAAGCGCAGGCCGATGGCCTTGGCCGCCTCCATCTGCCCGGCGGGCACGGATTCCACCGCGCCGCGCAGCGTCTCCGCCACATGCGCCGTGGCGAAGGCGGAGAGCGCGATCACCCCCGCCCAGAAGGCCGGCACGTTGATGCCGAAGAGCGCCAGCCCGTAATAGGTGAAGAGGATGAGCACCAGCACGGGAATGCCGCGCAGCACATCGACATAGAGCCTGGCCAGGGCGCGGGCGATGGGCCCGCCATAGGCCAGCACGAGGCCGAGCAGCGTGCCGCAGAGGGTGGAGGCGAGGATGGTGAGGGCGGAGCTGCTCACCGTCGCCACGATGCCTGCCCAGAGCGAGAAGCGCGCCTGCCAGAGTTCAAAGAGGAAATCGCCGGGTTGCAGATCCATGGCGGCCGGGCCTCTCAGCGGATGCTGGCGTAGCGGCGCTCGACCCGGCGCAGCAGCGCGGCGAGCAGCCAGGCCGTGGCGAGGTAGAGGGCGCTGGCCGTCAGCCAGACTTCCATGACGCGGAAGGTGTTGGCGTTGATCTGCCGCGCGGTGAAGGTCAGCTCGGGGATGGCGATGGCCGCCGCCAGCGAGGTGTCCTTGAACAGCGAGATGAGGTTGTTGCTGATGCTGGGCAGGGTGATGCGGATCATCACCGGCAGCACCACCCAGCGCTGGCGCTGCCAGGGCCGCAGGCCGATGGCCTTGGCCGCCTCCACATATTGTTTCGGGATGGAGGCGAGGCCGGCGCGGAACACCTCGCACATATAGGCCCCGGCATAGAGGGAGAGGGTCAGCACAAAACTCTGGAACTTGTCCATGCCGTAGAGGCCGAGTTCCGGCAGCCCGAAATAGATGAAGAAGATCAGCAGCAGCAGCGGCGTGCAGCGGATGAGTTCGACATAGCCCCGCACCGGCCATGCCAGCCAGGGTTTGCCCGAGAGCCGCGCATAGGCGCAGGCCAGCCCCAGCGCGCAGCCGATGGCCAGCGACAGCACCGCCAGCCCCAGCCCCAGCCCGAGGGCCTCGGCGAAGCGGCCGCTGTTGCGGCTGATGACGCTCCAGTCGAAATGATAATCGATCATGCCCAGCCCTGGCGCGCGGATGCGGGGGTCCGGGGGAACTCAGTTCCCCCGGCGGGAGGGTCCAGGGAGGGCGGCGCCCTCCCTGGCCGCGCTCAGGCGAATTCGCTGGGGAAGCCCACCTTGGGCGTCGGCAGCTCGATGCCGAACCACTTCTTGTAGGAGGCGGCGAAGTAATCGAAATCCACCCCCATCATGGCTTCCTTGTAGACGGTGTTGACCCAGTTCAGCCAGGTCGGGTCCCCGGGCTTGACGGCGGAGGCGTAGGAATTGGGCATCCAGCCATAGCCGGCATCGATGAAGCGCCCGGGCGCCTGCTGCATCAGCCAGCGGGCGGCGGACTGGTCGGCCAGGTAGGCATCGACACGGCGGGCATTGAGCGCCTGGAGCGTGGCATCCGGGCTTTCGAAGGCGTCCACCTTGGCCTGCGGCAGGGCCTTGTGGATCCACTCCTCCAGGAAGACGTTCTGCATGCCGCCGACCGTCACGGCATTGCCGGCGGCCTTCATCTCGTCGAAGTTCCTGTACTTGCCACCGCGCGCCAGCAGCAGCAGCGAGACGCCCTCGCGGTAATAGGGAATGGTGAATTCCACCTGCTGCGCCCGCCCGGCGGTGACGGTCATCCACTGCACCACGATGTCCACCTTGTCGGTGATCAGCGAGGGGATGCGGGCGTCGGAGCCCTGCAGCACGAACTCGACCTTGTTCGGATCGTCGAAGAGGTTCTTGGCCAGCAGCCGGGCCAGGTCGATATCCATGCCCTGGAGCTTGCCGTCCGGCCCCTCGAAATGCCAGGGCGGGTTGGTGCTGCCGGTGCCGACGATCAGCCGGCCGCGTTCCTTGATGGTATAGAGGCGGCTTTTGCCGACGGCCTGGGCAAGGGCCGCCCGCGGCGCGAGCAGCGCCGCCGCGCCGCCGAGGGCCGCCCCCGCCGCGCCGATGCCAAACAGGCCACGGCGCTCCAGGCTGGGCTTGGTGTCATCCTGCTCACTCATATGCGGTCCCCTTCTGTCTCCCGGCATGCCTTGGCGGCATGTCTTGCGGGAAGGTCAGCAAGAAACCGGCCAGTTGTCACGCCAGCGGAGCCATCTCGTTCGCGCGATCCCCGAGCAGGCCGGCGAGGCGGCGGCCGGAGCCGGCGGCCATGGTCCAGCCGGTATGGCCATGCCCGGTGTTGAGGTAGAGGCCGGGGATGCGGGTGGGGCCGATCCAGGGCCGGCCATTCGGCACCATCGGCCGCAGCCCGGCCCAGCGCACCGCGCCCGGCGCCGAGTCGGCCAGCGCCAGCTGCGGGAACAGCTCGCCCACATTGCGCATCAGCGCGGCGATGCGGCGCGGCGAGGGGGTGGTGTCGTAATCCGCCACCTCGGCCGAGCCGACGATGCGGTAGCGGTCGCCGAGCGGGGTCAGGGCGAATTTGCGGCTGTCGTCGAGGATGGCCATGCGCGGCCCTTCCGGCCAGACGCTGCGCGGCGTGGTGACGGAAAGCCCCTTCACCGGATAGACCGGCACCTGGATGCCGAGCGGCGCCAGCACCGACGGCGAGTGGCTGCCGAGGGCCACCACCACGGCATCGCTCTCGATCTCGCCCAGGCTGGTGGAAACGGCAGCGACGCGCCCGCCCTGGGTGATGATGCCGCGCACGCGGGTGCCGTAGTGGAAGGTGGCGCCACGCGCCGCGCACCAGGCGGCCAGGCCCTGGCTGAACTTGTTGCAGTCCCCCACCTCGTCCTGCGGGAAGTAGAGGCCACCGGCGATGCGGTGGGAGACGGGGCCGAGGGCGGGCTCGCGCGCCACGCAGGCCTCGCGGTCCAGCCGTTCCGTCACCAGCCCGTGCGGGGCGAGGGCGAGATGCGCGGCCTGGGCGGCGTCCAGCGTCTCGTCATCGGCGAAGGTCTTGAGCACGCATTGCGTGGCGCAATCATACTCCACCCCCGTCTCGGCGCGGATCTCGGCCATGCTGCGGGCGGAGAGCAGGGCCAGCTCCAGGTTGGAAAGCGCCCCGGCCTGATGCGCCGCCGGGCGGGAGGCGAGCAGGAAATCCAGGCCCCAGCGCCACATGCGCGGCAGGGCGGAGAGGCGCAGCAGCATCGGCGCATCCTCCTGCCCCAGCCATTTCAGCACCTTCAGCGGCACGCCCGGCGCCGCCCAGGGCTGCACGGAGCTGACATGGATGATGGCGCCATTGCCCCAGCTGGTTTCCAGCCCGGCCCCCTCGCGCTGCTCCACCACCGTCACCTGATGGCCGGCCTTCTGCAGCCAGTAGGCGCTCGCCACGCCGATCACGCCGGCGCCCAGGATGGTGATGCGCATCGTTGCCCTGCCTCTCCGAAAGTCGCGGCAAGATTTCAGAGCAATAGCCATGCCGCAAGTTGCTTTCAGGGCCGCCTGCGGCCTTGAGGGGGCTTTGCCCCCTCAAACTCCCCCAGCAGGGGACAGGGTCCCCTGCACCCGCCTTCCGTTGGGTTTCCAAAGGCCTCAGGCCTTTGGTGGGGAGAGTTTGAGAGGGGCAAAGCCCCTCTCAAGACAACCAGCCTGATGCGGCGGCAGGATTTTTGCCCGGCGGCGGGGCGTTGCCTGCCGGGGCCAAGGGTTCTACGCAGGACAGAGCAGCCCGCCCGCTGACGGAGACCCCCCGCGCATGAGAACCGAGAGCTTCGACGCCGTGGTGGTGGGGGGCGGCCTGGTGGGCGCCGCCATCGCCTATGGCCTGCAACGCCAGGGCCTCGCCACCCTGCTGCTGGATGAGGGCGATATCGCCTTCCGCGCCAGCCGGGGCAATTTCGGGCTGGTCTGGGTGCAGTCCAAGGGCCTCGGCGCGCCGCATTACCAGCGCTGGACGCGCGGCTCGGCCGAGGAATGGCCCGCTTTGGCGGCCGATCTCGCGGCGCGCACCGGCCTCGGCACCGGGCTGCACCAGCCGGGCGGCGTGCATCTCTGCCTCTCGGAGGAGGAATTCGAGAAGCGCGGCGCCCAGATGGCCCGCCTCCAGCGCGAGGCCGGCAATCTCGGCATGGAATACCGCATGATCCGCGGCGCCGAGGCGCGCGACATGCTGCCCGGCCTCGGCCCCAAGGTGGTGGGGGTGAGCTGGACGCCCTATGACGGCCATGCCAGCCCGCTCTTCCTGCTGCGCGCGCTGCACACCGGCTTCACCGGGCTGGGCGGGCGCTACCAGCCCAATGCGCGGGTGGAGCGCAGCAGCGCGGCGCCGCATGATTTCAGCGTGGAGGCCGGCGGCACCACCTACCGCGCGCCGCGCCTCGTGCTCGCCGCCGGCCTCGGCAATGCGGAACTCGCCCCGCGCTTCGGCCTCTCCGCCCCCGTCCGGCCCGAGCGCGGGCAGATCCTGGTGACGGAGCGTGCGCGGCAGGTGCTGCCCATGCCCTGCACCACCATCCGCCAGACGGAGGAAGGCGCCCTGCTGCTCGGCGACAGCAAGGAGGATGCGGGGTTCGACCTGGGCCAGAAGCCCGAGATCATGCGCGCCATCGCGCAGCGCGCCGTGCTCTCCTTCCCCTGGATCGCCGAGCTGAATCTGGTGCGCGCCTGGTCCGCCCTGCGCGTCATGGCGCCGGACGGGCTGCCGATCTACGACCAGTCCGAGCGCTTCCCCGGTGCCTTCACCGCCAACTGCCATTCCGGCGTGACGCTGGCCGGCACCCATGCCAACCGCCTGGCGCCGATGATCGCCGCCGGCGCCCTGGATCCTGAGATGACCCCTTTCTCTGCGAGGCGCTTCGATGTTCGCAACGCGGCCTGACACCCGCCCGGCGACGGTGGAGGTGCTGGTGGATGGCACCCCGGTGCGCGTGCCGGAGGGCGCCTCCGCCGCCGCCGCCGTGCTGGCGGCGGGCCTGCCCGCCCTGCGCGAGACCCCCGTCACCGGCGCGCCGCGCCTGCCCTATTGCATGATGGGCGTCTGCTTCGACTGCCTCGCCGAGATCGACGGCACCCCGAACCGCCAGAGCTGCCTGGTGACGGTCTCCCCCGGCATGCGCATCGCCCCCCAGCGCGGCGCCCGCGCCCCCCTGTGACCAGCCCCCTGACAGAAAAAAAGATTGGGGGGCGCGGGGGGAAATTCCTTTCCCCCCGCCCTTTCCTTTTTCCTTTTCCCTTCCCCCGCACAGGACGCACCCGATGATGTTTGATCTGGCGATCCTCGGCGCTGGCCCGGCGGGCCTGAGCGCGGCGCTGGAGGCCGCGGGCCTCGGCCTCTCGGTGGTGGTCCTGGACGAGCAGCCCGCCCCTGGCGGCCAGATCTTCCGCAATGTGGAGCGCGCGGCGGCGGACCCCGCCCTGCGCGGCGAATACGCCACGGCGGGCGCCCGCCTCGCGCGCCGCTTCCGCGCCATGCCCAACATCGCCTATCGCCCGGAGACGACGGTCTGGCACATCGATGCCGGGAGCGGCACCCTCTCCCTGCGCGGCCCGGATGGCCCGGGCGAGGTGCGGGCGGCGCGCATCCTGCTGGCCACCGGCGCGCAGGAACGCCCCGTGCCCCTCCCCGGCTGGACGCTGCCCGGGGTGATGACGGCGGGCGCGGCGCAGATCCTGCTGAAGCAGGGCGGGCTCGTGCCGCAGGGCCGGCTGGTGCTGGCCGGGCAGGGCCCGCTGCTGTGGCTGCTGGCGGCGCAGCTGGCGCGGGCCGGCGCCCCCCCGGCCCTGCTGCTGGAAACCACGCCGCCCGGCGCGCTGCGCCGCGCCCTGTCGCTGGAGGGGCTGTGGACCGGCCTGTGGGGCGGCCGCGCCCTGCTGCTGAAGGGCATGGCCCTGATCTGGGAAGCCCGGCGGGCGGGGATGCGCGTGGTCTCCGGCGTGCAGGGCCTGCGCGCCGATGGCGAAGGGCGCGTGCAGCGCCTCACCTGGGATGGCGGCGGCACAGCGTGCGACACCCTGCTGCTGCATGAGGGCGTCATCCCCTCCACCCATATCTCCCGCGCCATGGGGCTGGAGCACGCCTGGGACGCGGCGCAGCTCTGCTGGCGCCCGGTGGTGGATGAATGGGGCGCCAGCAGCGACCCGCGCATCGCCATCGCCGGCGATGGGGCGGGGATCGGCGGCTGGGCGGCGGCGGTGGAGGCCGGGGCGCTGGCGGCGCTGGATGCCGCCCACCGCGCCGGGCGGCTCGACGCCGCGG